>JBGSHV010000079.1:0-12853 GCA_041752005.1 Pirellula sp.
GCCTCCACATCGATCGTTGTGACTTTTTTCAAAATCTTTGCCGCCCGTTGCGGCAATTACTTGCAACCACCTCCGTGCGTAACTAGCGTATGCCCAGCTACACATTTTCGTATCGGGTGATCCGCCATCGCGAATCACCCGAAAAAGCGAGGTCGACGGGGGTCGAACCCGCAACCTCCGGATCGACAGTCCGGTGCTCTAACCAATTGAGCTACGACCCCTCGCTCTGAGGACGTCCAAGTATAGCTGGCCAATCCCGGTTCGCAAGGTCCATCGGGGCGTCATTTTTCCAAGGCTCGGCATCGAACCGAAAGCCAGGAAAACCCAGGGAATTTTCACGGTTCGGCGGTATCCGACAGGCAAGCGGTGGCGTTGGTAAATCCGCGGACCCGATCGAGGTGTTCCGAACGTACGGGTTGTACCGATTGCAGTGCCCCGGGGCGAACCCTCGCGGGATTCTCGGTCCGGTTGGCTCTGGACGTGGACCGGGAGCCTGAACGCAACCTACGCTTTCCAAGATTCGGAGTCTACTCACGAGAGTTTGTGGGTCGTAGCACGCGCATCCTTAACCCGAGCCATACCATGTCCAAAGTCGAATACTACATTGGAAAATTCCTGACCGGTGTGCAGTACAGCGTCGAGCACATGAACGTGACCCATTGGTGCATTCTGGGCTCCATGTCGGTCGTGCTCGGATTCCTGTTTCTCCGCAGCACGAACAATCGCATCTAGCGCGGTTGCCTTTTACCGTTTCCGTGACGATGACCCGGCTGTATCCGCCCGAGGCGCGGAGGATGTTTTGGCCGCCGCCGTTTTCTTTGCGCCTTCGCCTGCCTCACCTTGGGTGTCCGGCACGCTGGCCGTATCCTGGGACTCTAGGGCAGTAGCGTCCAATTTCTTTGGCCACGCGAGCAATTCAATCGAACCGGCCAGTTGCTGATCTTGATCGGCAAACAACTCCACCGAAGCTTCGTCGAGCGTGTAGGTCATGGACAATCGTCGACCGGTATCGTTGGAAATGTGGTAGTAGATCCAACGGATCGGAATCCCTTCGACTTGTCCGGTAGTCACGATCCTAAGCACGCGATGCGAAGTTCCCGATAAACGCTCGGAGGTTTCCAGGATGTCATGACCCGACTTGCTGATCAGGCGCTGTACGTCGGATTGGTAACCTTCCAGACTGAGTTGCCGTCCGGGTTCGTAATCCACCAAGTTGGCGATGTTGCATTGAGCCACTCGGCGGTTGCCGACAATGAACCGCAATGTGGCTTCCTCGCCGTTGTCGCGGTACGTCGACCAACGGCGATCGGCTAAGAATCGATAGAACCCAAGATCCGATTGAAATTGAAGCATGTTGGCGGATTCCATGCTCGGGATTTCCCCCAAGGCTTCGTCCAGGGTCCGCGATGACGTAAGGCTATCGATTGGGGCCCGTAGTACTCGCAACGTGGCCGTGATTTTAAAGCCGGGTTCCGCTTCTCCGATCTCGCGCGTCTCGTCGATACGCAAGGCCAACCACGAAACGAAACCACCTTCGCGATCCATCACGGCTTTCCCCTCGAGTACCAACTCGGTCGCAACGCTGCGAACCGAAGCGGTCAGCCGGCCCTGGATCGTTAGATGCGCTTGCTTGGCATCCACGTCGACCAAGCGCAAGGTCAATTTGCCTTCTTGGATGGCGTCTAGATTCAACAAACGACAAGCGATCGAGCGATCCATGTCCCATTGATCGGAAATCTCGACATCCTTGTCGGTCAGTATTTGATCCAAGTACATCGAGGTCAGCGAGCCTTCGACCAAGTCCCGTTCGGCGGCGAACATCGGATTGGCAGGGGCGACGCTCAGCATCCCTGTCGGAGTGGCCAGTTTGACAATCTCGCGACTGGTGTCTCGGAGTGTGGTCTTGGTGACATGCTGATCGACAGTGATTTCCGAAGACGCTTCTTGAAAGGATTGCAGGCATCGATCGTTGGTCGTGTCAGCGCCGAGCCGGTATTGCTCTTCGTAATCCAATGTCGAAGTCGATCGGACCGTGGCGGTGCGGGCTACAAGTTGTTTGCCGTCTCGCCGTTCGATGGCCACGGCTTGGTTCTTCAATCGGACTTCGCCGTTGAGTTCCATGATGCTGCGGACTCGGAACGATTCCACTTCGTTGTCGGCAGCGGTTCGGTCGACAGGTCCGGCATGGACTCGGGTCGGTCCTATCCGATAAGCGGCCATGCATCCCAGGCCGATGACCGATGCCAGCCAACGGCGCCGATTCCATGCGTGGACGAGGTTCGCGTTGGTCGCCCAAATCGGTGCAACGAAGGGTTCAAAATTCATGCTAGCAATTCCCTGGTAATAAGTTGGCGCGTCCTGTGGGATGTGTTTTGCATCGGAAAACTGAGCATGGATCGGTGAATAGAATCGGGACAATCGCTAAAGTCGGACACTCGGGGTGGTTGGGTCAGGATCGTCAGGACAGGACAAATCCGTTCGATAGAGAACGGGGAATGGTTACAATCAGGCTCATGAGACGCGGAAACCGCCTGGGATCCAACGAAATGGTCTGCGATTGGAATCTGGGGTATCCCATACTCCTGAGGCACTGTCTCGTTAGGGACACACGAAAAGCAAAGGGCGAGGACACCTATCCGCAACTGCCATGATCACTGAACTACCATCGCAGGTTTTGACCGCATCGCAGATTTTGACCGAAGTCGTTCACGGCGATGTGGCCACGTGCGCCGGTCGGACATGGCAAGCGGCGTTTGTCAGCCGTAGGAATCCCTTCAAAGAGGGGCTCAACGAAGACGCCTTGGGATGGTTTCAGATCGACGAAGAGTCGGTCGTGTTCGCAGTTGCCGACGGCTGCGGAGGGATGCGCGGGGGCGAGCAAGCGTCTCGGATCGCGATCCAGATGCTGGGTGAGTCGATCGCGCGGAGCAGCGATGGATCATTGCGGCCAGCCATTCTGGATGGGATCGAACAAGCCAACGAGGTCATCCGCAATTTAAAAATCGGTGCTGCGTGTACGTTGGCGGTGGTGGAATATCGGGCGGGTGTGATTCGACCGTATCATGTTGGCGATGCCAAGATCATCGTTATGGGGGGCATGGGCCGCATGCGCTACCAATCCATCTGCCACTCACCGGTTGGATTTGCGGTCGAGTCCGGATGGCTACGAGCCGACGACGCGATGCATCACGAGGACCGGCACTTGGTTTCCAACGTGGTTGGATGCGAGCGGATGCGGATAGAGATCGGACCCAGCTTAACACTCGGTTCGCGCGACACGCTAGCGATTGCCAGCGATGGCATGTTCGACAATGTTGGCATCCGCGAAGGCATTGAAGTACTTCGCAAGGGGCCACTCGACCGTTCCTTGACGCAAGTCGTCGACCTTGCCTGCCAGCGGATGCATGGCGTGGCCGATGCGCCGTGCAAGCCCGATGACATCAGTGTCATCGCCTTCCGTCAGCGATCGCTTGGTCGGCGCGAATCGTCGTCGCAGAGTCCGCGGTAGAGTTCGAGTGCCCTGCGATTGGATGGGAATGCCAATTGATCGAGGATAGCATCCGTCAATCGGGTCCATATCCAATCGGAGACTTCTCCGTCGTGGGTCTTGATCTCGCGATGTTCGACATCGACGACATAGAACATATCCAGGACGGGCAGATCGATGCCTCGATAGACATAGACATTCGGTCCAGAGGTAAGGTAACGCATGCTGCGGATGCTGAGGCCGACTTCTTCGAGGACCTCGCGCCGGAGTGCTTCTTCGGACGATTCGCCGGGTTCGATGAATCCGCCTGGCAGTCCCAACTTGCCTTGAGCGGGATCGTGCGCGCGTCGTACCAGCAGTACATTTCGTTCGCTATCGGTCACGATGGCACCGACGGCGGCGACGGGTCCGAAGAACGAGGTGTGTCCACAAGCATGGCAGCGAAACGGACGCGCAGGTTCGAATGCTAGGCGTTGCGCACCGCAGGCGGGGCAGAATCGGTAACTCGCATCGAGCCTCGTGGTCATTTACCTCATTCTCCGCGCTGGCTAGGCCTTTAACCTTGGCAGCAATTCTCTCTCGACCCACTTGGTGTCGACGCTTCCCTCTACAAATTCCGGTTGTTTCAGAACGGTGGCATGGAAACCGGCGGTCGTCTTGATGCCTTTGATCCGTAATTCGCCCAAAGCTCTGAGCATCGTCTCGATGGCTTGATCGCGCGTCGGTTGATGCACAATGATTTTAGCGATCATGGAATCGTAATACGGTGGGACGACGTAGCCACTGAAGGCATGGGAGTCGACGCGGACGCCGAGTCCACCGGGTACAAACATCGAGTCGATCCGACCTGGGCAGGGTTGGAAGTTGCGGTCGGGATCTTCCGCGTTGATGCGGCATTCGATAGCGGCCCCGCGCGGTTTGATATCTTTTTGGGTGAAGGGTAGTTTTTCGCCGGCGGCTACGAGAATTTGGGTTTTGATCAGATCGACCCCGGAGATCATTTCACTGACCGGGTGTTCGACTTGGATGCGCGCGTTGACCTCGATAAAATAAAAATCATCGTTGCGATCGACGATGAATTCGACGGTAGCAGCGTTGTAGTAATTGGCTTGTTTGACCATGCGGACAGCAGCTTCGCACATCGCCTTGCGCGTGGCATCGGGTAGACGCGGCGACGGGCTTTCTTCGATCAGCTTTTGATGGCGGCGTTGGACCGAGCAATCGCGCTCATGCAAATGAACCACGTGACCGTGTTGGTCAGCGATGATTTGAACTTCGACGTGGCGCGGACGATCGATGTAGCGTTCGAGATACACACCGGCATTTCCGAATGCGGCTTTGGCTTCGGTCTGCGCCGCTCCGACGGCGGATTGCAAGGAGGCTTCGTCGGCTGCCACGCGCATGCCTTTACCGCCGCCACCGGCAGTGGCTTTGATCAACACCGGGAATCCAATCTTGCGGGCCGCGGCGGTCGCATCGGCTTCGCTGGTGATCAAGCCATCGCTACCGGGAACGACGGGTACACCGGCTGCGATAGCCATCTCGCGAGCGGTGTTCTTGTCGCCGAGTTTTTCCATGGCCTCGGGGGATGGGCCGATGAACTCAAAGTTGCAGCTACGGCAGACTTCATTGAAGTGCGCGTTCTCGGCGAGGAAGCCATATCCGGGGTGGATCGCATCGGCCTTGCCCAGCTCAGCAGCGGCGATGACACGATCGATCCGCAGGTAGCTATCCATCGATTTGGCGGGCCCAACACAGATGGCTTGATCGGCCAATTCAAGGTACTGCGCGCCACGATCGGCCTCACTGAAGATGGCCACCGTTTCGATACCTAGCTCTTTGCAAGCTCGAATGACCCGCAATGCAATCTCGCCGCGGTTGGCGATGAGGACCCGACTGAACATGGAATGTGCCTAGCCTCGCGTGTCGACTTTGAAGAGAGGTTTTCCGAAGTCGACAGCTTCTTCGTTGCGAACGAGGATCTGCACGACCTTACCTCGAATCTCAGCCGTGATCTCATTGAAGACTTTCATGGCTTCGATGATGCACACGACCGAATCGCTTTGAATGGGCGAACCGACTTCGACAAAGTCCTTCGCGTTCGGATTGGCCTTGGAGTAAAACGTCCCGACCATGGGCGATTTGATGATCGCGATGTGGGGTCCGTCCATCGCATCACCACCGCTTGGAGGTGCGGCGGCGGCTGTCGGGCTCATGGCCGCAGGTGCCATGGCAGCGGCGGGCATCATCGATTGCGCGAGGATGGGGCTGCCATGACCGGCTCCACAAAGTCGGATACGTTGGTTTTCTTGTCGCAGATCGATTTCGCCGAGCTCATGCTCTTTCATCAATTCGATCAATTTTCGGATGCGTTCGATGTCGAACACATCGTCCGCTTTTTTATTCGAATCCGCCATTTCGCGGCCTTTCCCCGGTAGAATCAAGCATGGGTTCCAGCATTTGGGTTCCAGCATTAGGTCAAGTTTATACACGCCGAGCCTTGGTTCGCCAAGAACTAGCAATCGACGAGTCGCAATGGCGATCGGCCTCCCGCATTCCTTCCTCGACAGCCATTGTTCGAACTTTCCACCCTCCAGCTCGCTGCCTTGTGGTTGATCCGACTCGCGATGGCGTGTCTGGCGGTGGGTTATGGATTGCAGTTCCGGGGGATGCCTCGCAATTCACGCGTGTTGGCGGGGTTGTGGGTTTTGGGGGCAAGTTTGACCACGCTCCACATCGGATTGGCCCTGTGGGCCTTCCACGATGGCAGCCATGCCAATGCCGTCGCCTCGACCGCACAGCGGACCGAAGACTTGCTGGGCCTACGCGTCGGCGCGGGGATTTACGCCAACTACGTATTCGCTTTGGTGTGGTGGTGGGATGCAGCGGTGCGTTGGAGTGGCTGGGAGCGAATACCGTTCTGGTGCCAAGCTGCGATCGACGGATTCCTCATCGCCATGGCGATTTTTGCATCGATTGTTTTTGCTGCGGGCCCGATCCGTTACGTGGGATTGGTTGTGCTGCTGGCGTGGATGGTTCTGGCGGCATCGCGTCGCCATCGCACCCCCGTCGGTGTGTAGTTTGAAAATCCAGCTTTAGCAGCTAGCCCGCGTGGCGATGCTGTGGCTCGAGCAAGCCTGGAGTTTGGGGCGAAGCGATCCAGGTAGTCGCATTCTCAAAGCTTGGGCGGCGTCTTCGGGCAAGACCGTATTGATGAAGCAGTCCGAGCTCCATTCGAACCCCGCGACCTTGCTCAATCGCGGAATGATTTTTAAACGCCAGTGGAAGGCATCTTGAACGTTGCAATCGAATGGCGATGTTTGCAGTACGTAGTTGTAGGCGCAGCGCGGATGCTCGGCTTGGATGGCCGTGAGGACCTGTTGAACGATGCCTGCCAGATCGCGGAGTTCCTCGGCGGTGCAGTCCTCGAAACGAGGGCAGTGGCGACGCGGCAGGATCGAAACCGAGAAGGGGAATCGCGACGCGAACGGGCAAATGGCCACGAACGCTCCTGAATCGGCCACGATGCGGCTGCCACTTTCGAGCTCTTGTTCGAGCATATTGCAGGTGTAGCACCGATGGTTGGACTGTTGAAAGAACTCCAGTCGCTGCTGGATACGCTTCACATCGCTCGGGACGAAATTGGTGCAGATCAACTGGCTATGGGAGTGAACCAAGCTTGCCCCCGCGTCGACCCCAAAATTCTTGAAGACTGAGGCGTACTTCATGTCGGAGCGCGCCCGCCAGTGAATCAACCGTCTGCGGTACGCCTCAAACACCAAGGCCGCATGGTCCAGCGGGAGTTGAGTGATGCTGTCGACGTGCTGAGGGCATTCAATGATGACTTCGTGCGCCCCGGCGGTTTGCCGTTTGATGAACAGTGATGAACAGCCCGTCGAGCCCGCGTCCGCATGGTCGTCCGACCCGGGTGCGGTATGCGAAACCGCCATATCGGCCAACGACCATTGGATCGGAGTCGGCCCATAGGTGACCGCCGGAAATTTGTTGGGGACGACTCGGACTAGCCAATCGTTTCGAGGGTAGCGAACCTTCTCGCTCTGACGCGTGCTGCGTGTCGACTCACGATCGGGTTGGGGCAGAATGAGGGTGGGTTCGGGAGTCTCGTGCTCGAAGCCACGGCAGAATGGGCAATCGGCATGCGATTGCGGTTCGCTGGCCGGAGTTCGATCGAAATCGTCCGGTCGCGCATGGCGATGCGGGGCGTAGATCACCCAACGATCGCTCAACCAATCATAGCGCATCTCATTCATTTAGGTCTTCAATCTAGCTAGCTTCGTTCTTCAATCTAGCCCGCTTTACAGTCGCCCATCAATCGCTGCTAGTTCGCGTGCACGGCCATAGGCCTCGACGTAACTCGCTGCGCTTTTGGACCAAGACCAGTCTTGGTGCATTCCTGTCGCTACAAGTTTACCCCAAAGCTCGGGGTGCCGCGAATAAGTATCGACGGCTTTGGCAAGACATTTCTCGATACCATCCTCGTCATAGCTGTAAAAGGAGAAACCGGTGGCAACCCCACGGTCCACCTGGGCGTCAGTCGCATCGCAAACGGTATCGATCAACCCGCCCGTCGCATGCACGACTGGAACGGATCCGTAACGCAAACTGTACAACTGATTCAACCCACAAGGTTCGTAGCGGCTGGGCATCAGAAAGATATCGCATCCAGCCTCGATGGCATGCGCTAGTGGCTCGGAAAACTCCAATCGGACCGCCACGCGATCCGGACGCCGAGCGGCCAACTCCGTGAGCGCGCGGGCAAAACGGGCCTCGCCGTTTCCCAGTACGACCCAATGCACCTCGCGTGTATCGATCCAGCGTTCCATCAGGGGAACAACCAGATCCCAACCTTTCTGTTCCGCCAATCGGCCGATCAACCCAATCACCGGGACATCGTCGCGAACCGGCAAATTCATTTTTTGTTGCAGGTCCCGTTTGCAGACCAGCTTGCCCTCGCGCCACTGATCACCGGTATATCCGCGAGCGATGAAGGGATCGGTCTTCGGATCCCACACGGAGTAATCGACTCCATTGACGATCCCGACCAATCGGTTGGCGCGAGCACGCAGAGCGCCATCGAGTCCGCAGCCATTGGCCGGCTGCTGAATTTCGCGTGCGTACGATGGACTGACCGTGGTGATCATGTCGGAGAACGCGATGCTCGTTTTGAGCAAGTTGAGGTCGCCGTAGAACTCCATTTGCTGCCAATTGAAGTACTGCCAATCCATGCCTGTCAAAGGCATGTCTGCGCCCCAGAATCGACCTTGATAGGCGAGGTTATGGATGGTCGTTACCGATGCGGCTTGCTTGTACCACGCGAAGCCGCGATACCCGGTGCGATGAAAGGCGGGGATGAGCCCGGTCTGCCAATCGTGACAATGGATGATGTCGATGGGCATGTGCAAACGCTCGATGGCTTCGACCACCGATTTCGCGAAGAACGAAAAGCGTTCGCAGTTGTCGCGATAGTCTCCGTTGGCATCGCCATAGAGACCTTCACGATCGAAGTACAACGGTTGATCGATCATGTAGACGTCGACATTCGAATCCGGCAACGTCGTCTTGAGAACATGCGCCGTCATCGCTCTGCCATCCAAGTCCACGACGAACGAGATGTGCGTATCCTCGACGTTGGCAGCGCTCCGTTTCGCGCTTCGATATGCAGGGATGAAGAGCGAGCATGTATGCCCTGCGCGGGATAACTGTATCGGCAGTGTACCGCAGACATCGGCCAAGCCACCGGTCTTGGCGAATGGTACCGCTTCGGATGCAGCCATAGCGATATGCATGATAGGGAGGTCTCTCTTGCAAAGGAAGGAATCGCTCTTGACACGCTTTAGAGCGTGAGTCGTCACGCAACAATGTCAACACCTATACGAGGGAAAATCGGCAAATCCAAAAGAGTTTCAGACTTCCTCAACTTGACCTTGGTACCAAGCAAAACACTTCGCTATAATCCGCCCTCGGTGCTTTGCTTGTCCCCACGTCACTCACTGGAAGAGACGAATCGTGCTCTCGATCCGACCGTCCGTAACCAAGCATGTTTTCAGCGTGTTTGGTCGTTCGATTCACCCCGAACTATTTTCCACCCATCGCACCCGACTCATCGAGCGCACCAACTACCGAGCCCGAATCGATATCACGAGTGACGGCCACGTGCTGACCTTCACCGGTAGTCGCGGCGCGACCATCACCGAAGTCGTGGGCTCTGTGCAGCAATCACTTCCCCAACAACGCAAACTCCTCGAGCGAAATCTTCGAGGTAAGTACGTTGAAGAGTTCTGCGGAAAACGTGGGTTACGCTACCACTCACAGTTCGAACTCGACCATATCTCAGCAGATATGTTTTGGATGCTCAAGAACCAGCTCCAAAGCTGCACCTCCCCAGAAGGCATGGTGCATGCCTTCGACTCCAGTGGCCGCATTCCCTTTGGTGCCATCAGTTACGTGCACTTGGAACAGCGTGAACGACAACTCGTCGTCCAAGCCTTCCATACGTTCCCCGACGACTACGCCATCGTCAAATCGACTTCATCGCTCAGCATCGATTCCTAAGCCGGACACCCGGTTTTTTCAAGGATTCAGCTGCACGGATCCACGATCCACGACACGCATGGTGTACCATGAATGAGGTACTTGGAACCTGCATGTGGTGGGCCTTATGATTCTCAAACTTTCGATCTTCGGATCCGTATTTTGGTTGGCTCTGGCGTTGGCTCTGGCCTGGGCCAATTCTGCCTCCGCCGATTTCGTTCTGTACCAACTGCCCGGTACCGGTACCACCATCGTGCTCGAAGGCAAAGCGAAGGCGCTCGGCCTTGGCCTCGTCGAATTCGATCATCCCAAAGGGATGCTAGCTTTCAGCCAAAGCAATAGCAGCATTATCAAGTGCCCGACGCGCGAGGAAGAATTCCAGCGTCTCTTCTTGGCGGCCAAAAGATCCGGAACTGTCGAAGGGTATTTGGACGCAGCGGCACAAGCTATCCGTCGTGGGCTGCTCAAAGAGTTCCGTGAGTGCTGCAACGCAGCCTACAAAATTGATCCGAATCATCCAGCGGTGGAGCGTTTGCTCGAAGCCCGCCGTCGAATCGACCGAACCATAATCGACGATGCTGGCACGACGCGAGAGCTTTCGGATTTTGTTGGTGCGTCGCCGATGGAGATCGAATCGAGTGCGCACTACATGATGATGCACGATACCGGCAAATCGAAAGTAGGCAGAGGACGGAAGACGCGGGCGCAGTCCCGACTCGATTTGCTCGAGAAGGTCTACGAGTCCTATTTCATGAAGTTCGCGCTCGACGGCATCTTGCTCGAGCCCCCCAAAGAGCGCATGAAGGTCGTACTGTTCGGCGAGGAGCGCGACTACCAGCGGTTCTCGAAACAACTTGATGCGTCGCTCGGTTCAGCCCTTGGCTATTGGTCACCTAGCAACAACATTGCCGTTTTCTTCGACCAAGGGACCACGCAGCGCATGAAGGGTCTGCAGCAATGGAGCGCCCAGTTGCAGCGCGAGAAGATGCGAGCCCGCGGCACTGCCGTCTCCAAGGACATGGCCCATATGGCCAATACGCTGCAGCTGTTGGTCAAGGTTATTCGGGACGAAGATGACATCGAAGTCGTGTCGCACGAAGCCACGCACCAGTTGGCGGGCAACACCGGCTTGATGCCCAGAGGCAAGATCGCATTGCGATGGGCGCATGAGGGACTGGCGACGTACTTCGAGACATCTAGCAATGCCGGTTGGGGTGGGATCGGAGCGGTCAATGACGGCCGACTTAAAGGCTACCGTCGGGTATCGAGTGATCCGCGCCGAGCGTCGCTAGAAGTCCTGATCAGCGACGCTCTATTCGATGGCGCTCGCGATGCCCGTGAAGCCTCGGACGCGTATGGTCAGGCCTGGGCGCTGACCCATTTTCTGATGGAGACGCGCGGCCCTGCGTTGATCGAGTACTATCGCAAGGTATCCGAGCTCAGCGGCGATGCCGATGGCAACCTCGAGCGCCGTGTGTTGGTGGATCAGTTCCAAAAATCCTTCGGTGATCTACGTATTCTCGAAGGTCAATGGCATGCGTACATGCAGTCGCTAAAAACCGACATCGATCGCATGCGCGAAGCGATGCGGTAAATGTTCGTCAGGCCCGTCGTACTCGTACTCAGTGCAACGGTACGCGTACTCGTACTCGAAAAAATTGCTGATGAAAGAAACAATCTTCGACCACGAACGATGTGACGTTTATCGACTTTCAATCGACTACGTTGCATTCCCTTACGGCCTTGCAAAATGGTTGGCTGGCACAAGTCGTCACACTCGCGACTAAAGGCTTCGAGCAGTCCAATCGATTCGGATGAACATCGCTGAAGTCAACCGCAAGCAAAGTCTCAACGACAAGAGTCGGTTTATTGAGATTGCATTAGGGTCCGCTCTCGAATACCGTCAAGTCACGATGCGATTGACGACGATACGAACAACCATTGGGAAATCAACCTTGAAACGAGTCGTGTCGATGCTCACTCGGCTGATCCAGCGGGCACAGTCGGGATCCGAAAAACGAATCGAGTACGAGTACCGCGGAGCTGAGTACGAGTACGAACCGAACCAAAACTCGAAAATCTGACGAACAAAAAAATTTAACGCTAGTTTCCGATCGGGCGGTTTCCTGGAATCAAAGTCTCTTGATGGCAACCGGGTGATTTTGGAAGATAGAGATGCTGCATTGGATTTTTGGCATCGCTCACAGAGCTTGGTACGGATGCATTTGATGGGCATGTCATCGGTGCTTTTTACTTGGGCAGCGGAAACGTTCCACTTCGAAACCTCGCGGCGCCACGTGTTTTGTCGTTCGACCGTTCACGTGGCGCAAGAAGTGAGCCAAGACCTGGGACCAAGAGTGGTTATCTATCTCGCAGCTGCAGCAATCTATTTCTGTCCGGCGGTCGCGGCATCCTGCATGGCTTTCTCTTCGAGCCACATCTGGCGGAACGTAAACACCAGAGAAGTTGCTTGTGCCTCCTCATCCTTCCCGCCAATTCCTAATGTAAATTTGGCATGGGCGCCCTGCCAAGTCATAATTGCCGCGGCCAGCCCTTGTTCAATGATGTCCAGCCGTTCCTGGCCGAAATCGGTCGAATCCAGTTGCGCGAGGGTCAGCTCAAGTTTTGCGTCCAATAAGCCTCTGATACTATCGCGCCCACCTAGAAAGCGGCCCTCGAGTGCCTGGACACTATCTTTCAACGCTTGAATTCTCGATTTCGTAACCTCATCAATATCCGTCACTCCAACGAGCCCAGGAGGATATTCACCTGCCCCAACATCGCTCGGTATCCCCGAACCAGAGATCGTATCCT
>JBGSHV010000080.1:0-1844 GCA_041752005.1 Pirellula sp.
CTGTTTCTCCATGCCGACACGCGACTTCCGGCTGACTACCGAATCGAGGTTGAGCGCGTTCTCGCAACACCCGTCGCCTGTGGAGCCTTCCCGTTGCATATCGATGCCCAAGGTCTCGCCCTCAGAATGGTCGAATCAGGCGTTGCATTCCGATCGCGGCTACTGCAGATGCCTTACGGAGACCAAGCATTGTTCTTTCGATCAGCTGACTTCTATGCACAGAACGGCTTCAAGCAGATGTCGATCATGGAAGACTACGAGCTAGTCGCCAGAATGCGCAAGACCGGCAGAATTGGCCTAGCGAGCCAGCCCGTGAAAACATCCGCTCGTCGATGGATAAAGCGAGGCATTTTAAGAACGACGATCATCAATCAGATTTGCGTGATCGCTTATCGCCTCGGATTCTCTGACCAGTCGATCGCAAGGCTCTATCGCGGAGATGCCCAAAAGCCAAGCTAAATAATCTGCGTCACCATTTCTGCATTGATAACCATTCCAAAATTGCGTTGGTAGCAATTTCGGAAGTGTCCTCAAGCATGATGTCGTGACCCGCTTGAGGAACTGTGACAATGGTTCCATTCGTCAATCTCTTCAGTTGAACTCCAACTGAGGAAGTTACAGTTGGATCCTCACTGCCAAGAACAATCAACGTTGGCACCGCCCGGCCAGAACTCTCAAATTTCAGCGTCATGACATCGCGAAAAAGCTGAGCTGGTTCGTGCTGTCTGTGGATTTGCTCGTACGCCGCGGCCTTCGCCTGGGCTGATGTGTATTTTGAGAAAAAGTAACGGTCGGTAAATCGAGTATCGTGATATAGACTAGCCGCGTTTCCAGTCAATAAAAATCGAGTCGAACGGATGGGATGCTCTGCAATGAGTCGCAGTTGCTTGTTACGAACGGCAGCAGGCAGTGGCGTCGAGATCAACACATTTCCTAACACATCTTTTCGCTCGGAAAGTGATAGCGCCAGCAGTCCTCCAAGAGAGTGGCCGACAAGCACCTTGCCTCCGTGGATTTCGTCCAATGTGTTTGCGACGTCTGCTAGGTATTCTTTGTAGCCCACTTGGCTGTTTGGCTTGACTCGTGGCTCAGTTTTGTGGCCACGAAGGTCAATCAAGGAACACGGATAGCCGTGATGAAGAAACGATTTCTTGAAATCCTCAAAGGCCCATGAATCGTGATACACACCATGAATGAATACGAGATTCGGTAGGCTCTCATCGCCGGGAAAGCTCGAGTGTTGGCGAGGACTAATTCGTTCCATCGTCGCACACCCCGATCCAAAAAGAGTAAGCGTAACGAACAAAAGAAAAACCGACGTCTCTCGCATTGATTATTCCTTTAAACACTTGATTAATTCCTTATAGCTTTCCTTCCAGTCTCGCTGGAACGCCTTCGAACTCGGTTGGACTCCCGTCAAAAGCTCTGTGATTTGCGGCAGCAAGAATGGAAAAGCCAAGATCGCGGACAGCATCAAAAAAAGATGCGAGGCTTCTATTTTTTCAGGCAACTCACCATCTTCCTGAAGCTGTTCAATCTGTTTAACCTGCTGTTTGTAGTACTGGCCCCGAATCTCCTTATGAACAGGCTCGCTCTCGTGTTCAAGTGCTTCACGCATCAGCATTCGCAAGAATGTCGTATCGCTGGCAAACCTCTTCGTCCAAAGATCAAATAGCTTGGAGACATCCGTCGGGAGGCGATCTAGCAATGAAAACCGATCTGCAAATACTGCTTCTAGCGCCTTCTTAAACAGACCGTCCCGGTCACCAAAGTGACGGTAAACCAGTGTCTTGTTGACACCCGCGCGCTCTGCGACTGCTTCCATACGAACACCCGCGCGGCCA
>JBGSHV010000081.1:0-33955 GCA_041752005.1 Pirellula sp.
CACAAACACCAACAGAGCCGCCCTTAGCCAGCCTTGAGTACTGCTCCACAGGAACGGTGTGAACGTTCCTGCGATGAGCGTGTAAATAACTCCTTGATCGATGGAGCGCATCCGGTGTCGAAGGACAGGATCACGAACCGCATGCGAAAGAGTCGAGAACAAGTACATGGCAGATAGGGTCAGGCCATAGACTAGACATGGCACGAGCATGGTTTGGTTCTGATTTCTAGCCAGTTGGGCAAGAGCCAATCCTGCGGGGATACTGACCACGAACCCGATCCCATGAATCCAGGCATTGACGGTTTCCACCGCCGCATTTTCATCCGACCAAACCAAGGCCATGGCTCTACCTTTGGGCACTGCAACCACCGAGCATGGAGTCTGCAAACAATGCCGGAATGATACCCGGAATTAAGAATTCGGTCGAATGCAGCGATGGAGCGATCGTCAAACATGCTTCCTTTCCAGCCAGCCCTGCTACCGACAGTCCTACTACCGACTTGCACCGGGCTCGCCAATCGCGAGCCTGTCGACTAAAATTCTGCTGACGCGGGTTGCCATTGGTAACGGCCGAGCGCGTTATGTTCCCCTGGATGGGTGGCAGAGCGGTTTAATGCACCGGTCTTGAAAACCGGAGACGTCGTAAGGCGTCCGTGGGTTCGAATCCCTCCCCATCCGCTTTTTCTTGCATGTCGGTTCTTTGAACCCAATGCGAACCAACTTGCAGGATGTTGTATGTGGCGATTTTCGTTCGACCGTTCGCTCCCGGTTGATTGGCGACTCGTTGTCTCCCTCCCCGCCTAATTGACTACTTTCCAGCCATCAATCGGCCGAACCGTAGCACAGCTAGGGCCACCGTCTTTGCCAGTCCCGGGAATCGTGGCTTGCAAGCATCGATTGGACGTATCCAACACTGAGTCGATCATTTCCCAAGTGATCCCCTCCAATGGAATCTTGATTCGACGTTGCCAACAACTATCGAACTGACCAGCAGATTTTCCGATGTCGATGTAAATAAAACGTCCGGTTGGTGGACCCTGTGATATTGGGCCGGCAAAGTTTGGCGGGCCATCGGCTCGGTCGCCTTTGACAGTGATGGTGCAGCCAAGTTGAAGATCGCCAGCTTTTGATCTTTGAACCGCAATTGTTTTGTAGTCGTTACCCTTACCTTCTTGAACGCCGAAATCTACTCCAGGCGGTGGGGCAATCAAAATGACTTGTATCGGAAGCGTGATGTCGGACTTTGGTTTCTTTTTCATTTGTTTTGTGTCCATGGAAGGAACCGCCCCGTGCGAGCCATGTAGTCGAGGTAGGGTCGTCCAAACCGATCAATGAGTGCTTGTTCTTCTTTCGGAGTTCGAATGGCGAGCATCGCAAGTACAACGATACACCCAAGTCCGATTAGCCAATTCGCCGTAAGCAGTGTCACCGAAACCATGACCAGAGCCGTCGTGAAATAAAATGGATGTCTCACCCAGCGATAGGGACCATCGGTAACAAGGGTTGCATTTGCACGAGTCACAACGGTATCCGTTAAATTCTTGCCCAGACTATTGAGGGTCCAAAACATCAAGATCGAACTGAATAGCCCCGTTACTGCCCCGATCCAACGAAGTGGGCGTGGAATGGTAATCATTGCCCATTGAACGGATGCAGGAACGACTAAATAGGCGATAGTGACGGCAAACAGAATCAGGCCGGCCAACCGCAGGACAATGGCGAACAGTATTCCTTCGTCCTTTCTAGAAATCTGCTCTCCAGATTGGGCAGCTTTGAAACGATGGAACCCCGTGACGGAGATCGTCAATAGAAGGACGATTCCTAACGCTGCACGAAAGTATACTTCTGCTGACATTGAACGATCCCTAAATCTTGCCGACATTAGACGGATTCGATTTTACTCGATATCCTCAAGCCCAGTCTCTGTCTCAAACTTTCAGACTTCACGATTCGGATACTTTTCGTCGCGGTTGCCACCACGTCGACAATAAATCCATTTTTCTCATTAGCAAGAAAGCTCAGCCGCCATCGTAGTAGGGAATTAGCTCAGTCGTATCCGAATCGTAGGTGGCAGACCATCCCTCACACATTGCACCGATGACGACGAAATAGCGATGATCGTCGGATAATCGAACGGGAGTATCGCCTCGCCAATCGGCGATGCCATGCTGAGTGACGAGAAGCCACTTGTGGTAATGCCCGGCAAACATCACCCGATTCGGAACTGCATCGAAAATCCGATCCAGCTTTTGGTGTTCGTCTGGCGGACCATCAGAGTACCAAAGGTCGGCAATATCTTCAGGATTCAACCACGGTTCAATGTGGGAAAAATAACAACCGCAGACTTCCAAGCGTGGCCGCAGTGATGTCATGTAGTCGATTACCGCAACAGAATATTTTGCACGAGCATCATCGTCAGGATCAAAACACAATCCGAAGTCGTGATTGCCCCAAACCCCGATAGCATTCACATCGGAAAGCAATCGACAGGTTTCTTCAAGTCGCTTACCCACTACGCACAGATCGCCAATGACCACGACCTGGTCCACTTGGTTGGTAGCGAAACGGTCGAGTGCAAGACGTAGCAATTCGACATGCTCGTGTATGTCGGTGATGAGTCCTAGTTTCACTGATTAGCCCCATTTGCTGATGATTTGGTCTGAACTAAGCGACGTTCCGGACTGGCGTGACCGAGCGAAATGATCGGATGATGCGCACGTTGTCTGCTGCAAGCAATGTCGAACAAAGCGCGTTCAGGCAGATTCGATTGGAAATCATTGGATAGGTTGCTGGTCATGATTCAATCCGCTGTCGCAGAATTGTCGCCAACTCTTCGGAATTGTCTGTGCCGATCCGAGCACGATGAAGACTTGTTTGATCCATTTAATCGTCAAGTTCCTTAATCAATTGAGCCTTGCGCCGTTCAATGGATTTCAATCGAGTGGTGATTCTTTTGGCTTCCTTGTTGAGATCGGACAACTCTTTCTGGAGTTTCTTCTTCTGAAGCTGTTCGCGTCCGTCATTTTTCTGTACGAGCAATTCGACTTCGTGTCGAAGCAACCGATACCATGGACTGCCGTGCATGCTGCTCTCACGAAATTGTAGTTTGCCAGCCCGGATCGCTTCGATGATCTGCTCTTGAGTTAGTCCGAACTCCATCCGCGCAGATTTGTCGCTCATCGTGGCTCCCTTTTGAGACCACCTTGAATCGCCGTTTTCCATTTCAGTCCTTTTGTTCTGAGCCATTGCCCGCCACGTAGTCGTCCAGTCCCTTCTGGAGTTTCTGCCGGGTTTGGGCCGGGGTGAGGGGCTTGTCGTCGTGTGTAATATTCCGTTTCCCATAAACCCTACGAAGTGCTCGTTGCTCCGTTTCTGTTCGCCATGCCATTTGGGGCACACAGGAAGCGTTCGTGCCGAAACTCCCTCACGATTTACCCCAATTCATCGCAGTGATACTCAGTTGCAACACGGTAGCAAGCGACACCCAAATAAAGTAAGGCACTTGGGCGAAAGAAACCCACTTAAAGTGTGGCCAAATAGCGATAACACACCAGATGATCGTTGCCCAAATGATCACGATGTCAACGGCAGCAAGGGGAAGGTTTCGCATTCCAAACTGGATTGGCGTAAAGATCAGATTGGCCACAAGATTGATGGCGAAGGGAAGCGCAATCACCCAACTTACTTTGCCTCGAGCGGCTTGGATGAATACGAACCCAAAGGTTACGAAAATCACTGGATAGAGGATTTGCCAGATAAATCCGATGGTTGCCGGCGCAGGCGTCCAGCTTGGTTTGACAAGCGAATTGTACCATTCGATCCAGGTCATTTTGATTCACTTCTTCCTGTGGGCAATTTCATGGTATGCGGAATGCCTCATGCTGTGGCTACAATACTCGCAAAATCCCATCCTACCGAATCGACGAGTTGACTCACATCCAAAACGAATCTCCACGATGCCCGTACGCGACCGCACCTGTTTCGAGAGCTTTTATTCCAGGCAACCATGCTGGGATTTCGGCAGACTTCAGAAAGCACTGCTCGATGTGGTCGATCAAATCGTGACATGATCGTTTGCATATGCACGGGATGAAAGGGGCTAAGCGAGAAGATTTGCATGAACGAATCCATGACATATTGGTTCACAGTTGTCATTTTCTTGACGACCTACATTGGACTAGGGCTGGGGAAATTTCCAGGGTTGCGGCTTGACCGGGCTGGCATCGCCCTGATCGGCGCCACTCTGATGATGGTCAGTGGTATCCTGCCGCTCCCCGATGCAGTTCGATCCGTTGATTTCAAGACGATCATTTTGCTTTTCGGTATGATGATCATTGTAGCCTTCCTTCGTCTGTCGGGTTTTTTCGACCGGCTTGCTCACTCGACGCTGGATCGCATCCGAACTCCCTACAGCTTGCTCGCCGTCATCATCACTTTATCCGGCGTACTGTCGGCTTTTCTTGTGAATGACATCGTGTGCCTTGCATTAGCCCCGCTGGTGATTCACTTGGCACGTCGCCTACAGTTCGCTCCGCTACCGCATCTGATCGGCCTTGCAACCGCAGCCAATATCGGCTCAACGGCGACTTTGACCGGCAATCCCCAGAATATGATTATTGGCAGCCTGTCGCACATTGCGTACTTTCGTTTTACCGCCTGCCTTGCTCCTGTGGCCTTCATCGGGCTGGTAATTGATTTCTTAGTTATTGCGCTGGTCTATCGAAGGGTGCTGTCCGCGGCACCTTCTTCGACTTATGCATCTGTAATATTGCCTCCAGAGAAAACGGCGCAGCATCGTCTGCGTCAACCTCATCTTTGGCTGCTTCGGAAGAGTGTGGCCACGACGCTGGTTGCCGTTATCCTCTTTTTCGTTGGACTTCCGATTGCCCTTGTCGCACTCGGTGCTGCCGCCGTACTTCTCCTGGGCAGGGTTCGGCCTGAAAAAATCTACCGGCAAATTGACTGGGATTTGCTGATGATGTTCTGCGGCCTGTTCGTTGTCGTCCATGCCTTTGAGATCAAGGTGGTGCATCAATGGCAGATTGAACGCAGGAGTCTGCTTCTGGACAACCCGCTGACGGTATTAAGCCTCGTCTCTGCCGTGCTTTCAAATCTGGTGAGCAATGTGCCTGCGGTTTTGCTGTTTAAGCCGATCATCCCCGCAATGATTTCGGAATATCAAGAACGGGCTTGGTTGGCGCTGGCGATGTCGAGTACGCTGGCAGGGAATCTAACCGTCTTGGGATCGGTAGCGAATTTGATCGTCGTGGAAAGTGCGAGACGAGAGGGAGTGGCAATCTCCTTTTGGGAATACTGCCGGGCGGGTATTCCGGTCACACTTCTGACTCTCGCTGTGGGAGTTGTCTGGCTGTATCTGATCGGGTGAGGTCTGACGCAGGCTACCTCTGCGGGGTGTCTACGATTCTCGAGATGCTATACTCTACAACGCGATTTTTCCAGGCGTTCATTTCGATTGAGCGACATCTTTACGTTGTCAATTGTTGGCCGATCCTTAGAGTTTTTTGAGATCCATTTATGATTCCAAAAGCGTTCCTCGTAGCTTCGTGTTGCACCTGGTTATTCTCGACCCCGAGCCAGGGCGATGATGGTGAAGCGCTCCGCAATGCTGCTAGGCGGGGCGATGTTTCTGAAGTCCAAGCACTCCTGGCCAGTGGAGTGGATGTCAATGCGGCATCCAGCTACGGCGTGACGCCAATGGCCATGGCGTGTGATCACGGGCACGCTGAGGTGGTTCGCGCACTGCTGGCGGCGGGTGCCGACGTCAATACCAAGGATTCCTTTTACAAGTTCTCTCCGGTGGCCTGGGCGGCCATGCGCAAGAATCCAGAGATCGTCCGATTGCTCATCGATGCCGGCGCGAACGATCTCGATACGGTTCTCTCCAACGCGGTTGCCACGCAGGATCTCGCGATCGTCGAATCGATTTTGGCTGTGGGCAAGCCAAAGGAATCAGCCCTTGCGACCGCACTCCGTTCAGGAAAGACCATCAAGTCGAGGATGGACGCGACGAAACCGGAAGCCATGGCCACCATCGACAAAATCCTCATGCTCCTTCGAGAGCGGATGACCGAGGAAGCTCGGACTACGTTTGATAAGTCCGAAGCAGATCAAGAACTAGCGAAACGATGGAAAGAATATGAGGGGACGTACAAGAATGACACCAGCAGCGTCACCATCAAAGCTGTCGATGGTCAGTTGACGGCCAATGAAGGGGATTCCGAACGCTCGATTCCTTTGGCAACGTCCGAGCAGGACACGTTTACTGCGCGCGGAATGGACATTCAATTTGTCCGTGTGTCGGACGTGATTCAGTCCCTAACGTGGAAGGCGGGAGAGAGCGAAAGACAATTCCAACGCGTGGCCGAATCCAGCGCAGCTTCGGACGTTGAATCCACCGCAACTCCATCGAATACTTTCGAGGACTTCCCTCTTGAATCGATTCATTGGCCGCAGTTTCGAGGTCCGCTCGCGCGGGGGATCGCCAACGGCTCGCCCCTTCCAACCACTTGGAATGGGACCGATGGTACGCACATCGCGTGGAAGACACCCATTCCAGGTCTGGGTACCTCTTCGCCCATAGTCTGGGGTGATCGCGTCTTCGTCACGACCGCTGTTCAAGAATCCGACGCGAGCGGCTTCCGGACGGGGCCTTACGGCGACGTCGAATCAGTCGAATCGGCAGGCGAATGTTCGTACCGTACATTGTGCATCGATCGGAATACCGGGATGCTCCTTTGGGATCGCGAAGCTGCTCACAAAGTCCCACAAGTCAAACGGCATGCGAAGAGCAGTCACGCCAATCCCACTCCTGCAACCGATGGTCAGCATGTCATTGCCTTGTTTGGCGAAGCTGGTCTCTACTGCTACGACATGCAAGGAACGTTGCAATGGTCTCGCGACCTAGGGATGCTTGATAGCGGCTGGTTCTACGATCGCTCCTACCAGTGGGGATTCGGTAGTTCGCCGTGCATCTTTGAAGATTCGGTGATCGTTCAATGCGATGCTCAAGACGGAGCATTCATTACCGCACTGGATCTAAAGACGGGCGAAACGCGCTGGCAAACAGCTCGTGAAGAGATACCAACGTGGAGCAGCCCCGTAGCCTTCATCGCCAAGGACGGTACTCCCACCGTCATTGCGACCGGTACCAAATGTAGCGCAGGTTATCATGCACGGACGGGCGAATGCCTATGGACGATGGGTGGGTTCTCCGAGATCGTGGTGCCGACACCGCAGATTCTTCCCGAGATGGCGGTGTTGACCAGCGGTTATGCACCCGTGCAACCCGTACTGGTCCTCCGGCATACTGCGCGTGGATCACTTACGATTCCGGACAGCCCGACTCCCGAGTCCCCTTTCATGTGGGCACAGATGCGCGGCGGCCCGTACATGCCCACCCCGATCGTAACGAATCAGATGATCACGATCCTCGACAATGCGGGCATCCTGACGGGCCTCGATTTATCCTCTGGAAAACGTTTGTTTCGACAGAGACTTCGCGCGGAAAAAGCCAATGCGTACACCGCGTCACCCGTTGCCAGCGGTGAACACATGTACTGCACCAGTGAAGAAGGATGGACGTTCGTGGTGGCGATGGATGGCAAGGGGACGATCGTTGCTCAAAATGAATTGGGAGAAGCGGTGCTTTCGACTCCCGCGATCAGCCAAGGGAAGATTCTCATCCGCGGTGAGAAGCATTTGTTCTGCATCGAATAGAGGAAAAAGCTGGGACCATGGTAGGATGTTTGCCCGTCAGCAGCGTCGTTAATGAAACTAGCTCAACGAGGTGAATTGGCAATGCGAAAATTCCGATGTTTAGTTGTCGTCCTGTTGCTCGTTGCGATGCCTCCTGCGGCACTATGCTGGATGACAAGGTCGGTTGCCATAGCCGATTTCGTTGCGCCACCAAATTACGATTACGCGCCCGCCATCGAAAAGCTGCGGGAGGCCGTTCGCTTTGAAGTTGCCGATAAAGACTTGCCAGCCATTTCGATGGCGATCGTAGACGGCGATCAAATGGTATGGGCTGACGGTTTTGGTTTTCGGGATGCGAAGAAAGAGATTCCGGCGACGGCAGAAACGGTCTATCGAGTCGGCTCGATTTCGAAATTGTTCACAGATATCGCGGTAGTCCAGCTCGCGGAAAAAGGCAAGCTGGATCTCGACGCCCCGATTCAAGATTACCTTCCCGACCTTCGACCGAAGAACCCTTTTGGCGTCGAGCAAACACTGCGACAAATGATGACGCATCGCAGCGGGCTCGTTCGCGAGTCACCGGTCGGCAACTACTTCGACCCGACCGAACCATCGTTGGCTGAAACCGTCGCTAGCCTCAATCAAACCGAATTGATCTACCAACCAGAAACTAAGACCAAGTACTCCAACGCAGCCATCGCTGTGGTCGGTGCAGTTCTAGAAAGCCAATTGAACGTTTCCCACCCACGACGTATCCAGCAATCGATTTTCGATCCTATTGGGATGAACAACAGCAGTTTTGAAGCTACGGACGGCGTCACACCAAACCTTGCGACAGGCTGGATGTGGACATACGACGATCGGCGATTTGAGGCTCCGACCTTCCTGCTTGGAACCGGACCGGCTGGGAATTTATATTCCAGTGTGATCGACTTGTCCAAATTCCTGAACTGCATATTCAACGATGGCCGGACGCAAGATGGCCGGATTCTCGAACCAAAGACCTTGGCTGAAATGATCTCACCTCAGAACGACACCGAAGGGAATTCGATTGGATACGGGCTGGGGTTTCGCATCCAAGATTTGGATGGCTACGCAAAGGTCGGACACGGAGGTGCGGTCTACGGATTTTCAGCCCAGTTGGAAGCGCTGCCGGAACGCAAATTAGGCGTTGCGGCGGCCTGCTCGCTCGATGCATCCAACGGCGTTGTGTCTCGACTGGCCGACTATGCATTGCGGTTGATGATCGCGACGCAGGACGGAAAGCCGCTACCGACGTACGGCCAAACGACCAAGATTCCTCCGTCGCGCATTCCGGATTTGCTTGGTTCCTATCGCCAAGTCGATGGGGATCAGTTCACCCAGATTTCGGAACTCAATGGCCGAGTCATGATGCATCGGGGTTCGTTCCGCCACGATTTGAGGGCATCGGCGGTTGATGGGTCGCTCGTCACTGACGACGTGATTCGCTTCGGCACACAAGTGAAACGCGAAGGCGAAAATGGCCTGCGAGTAGGTGACATGCTTTTTGAGCGACAGCCGAACGATCCGCCGGCAGATATTCCTGAACGCTGGCGTGGGCTGATTGGCGAATACGGTTGGGACCACGACACTCTATACATTTTGGAAGACAACGGCCAACTGTATGCGTTGATCGAGTGGTTCTATTACTACCCACTCAAGGAAGTTAGCGAAGACGTTTTCGCTTTTCCGGACTACGGACTTTATCTTGGCGAGGGCCTTACTTTTACTCGAGAACGAGATGGTTTCGCAACGGAAGTCAACGCGGCCGAGGTTGTCTTCAAACGGCGTGAAGTAGGAACGAAGGAGCTCGAAACTTTTAAAATCACGCCGGTGAGACCTATCGATGACTTGCGCGCCGCCGCTTTCGATGCGGATCCACCAACCGAGACGGGTGACTTTCGCGCTACGGATCTGACGGAGTTGGTTCAACTCGATCCTACCATGGAACTGGATATTCGATACGCGACGACAAATAACTTCATGGGAGCCGTCTTCTACCAACAGCCGCGAGCCTTTATGCAACGACCAGCAGCGGAGGCAGTCGCTCGCGCTCATGCTCGGCTCAGCGAACGAGGACTGGGACTGCTCATCCACGATGCCTACCGACCATGGCATGTAACGAAAATGTTCTGGGACGCCACGCCCATCGATTTGAAAAACTTTGTTGCGAACCCCGCCAGCGGATCGCGGCACAATCGCGGCTGTGCAGTTGACTTGACGCTCTACGACCTAGCGACAGGAAAGCCGATTCAAATGGTTGCTGGCTACGACGAATTTTCGGCACGCTCGTTCCCCATGTATCCTGGCGGTACTTCGCGGCAACGCTGGTATCGTGAATTACTTCGTCAAACGATGGAGGTGGAAGGATTCACGGTTTACGAATTTGAATGGTGGCACTTTGATTTCAAGGACTGGAGAAAGTATCGTATCGGGAATCTCACCTTTGAAGAAATCGACAAACCTCAGTAGCCAACATCGACGCAATTGTGCGAGTCGTAAGGATTGGCTTCAATGTCCGTTTAGCGGCCTGTGGTTCTCATTGTCGTCTTTCGCTCCGCGAAAGAATCGAACAGGCGTTCCTTTCGCGGAGCGAAAGGCGACACTCATTGTCCGATCGATAGTCAGCGGATTTGGGCTTTTTCGATTTCGTCGAGAGCGAGATACGCGTTATCGATGCTCTCCCTCGCCAGTTTGGTTCTCCACCATTCCGAAGACGGGTTGGCGGAACGTAGAGCTAGCCAGTACAGCCAGACCGAGACAACGAATCCGACAATACCAACGATTAGCGGTACAATCAACGAGCGCGGATGCAGAACGGCATCGAAGCCAAAAGCAACGAAGACTGGGATCCACATTAGCCACCAGACGAATCCAATGAGGACACCGGCTCTGAGGTAGCCGGATCGCACACTGTCGAGTTTGCTACGGATATCGAGTACTGATTTTGAGTAGTCCATTCGTCGAATCCTGGTGCAGACAAGTGCCGCTTGAGAAATCACGATTACGCCGTACACGTGGACAATGACTCCACTGATAACGCGATGCGGAATCACCATATTTTGGGTCCAGCATTGCACTCCGAGCAGAATCAGAGCAACGCCGAACAGCACTTGCAGTAGCTGGCCACGGAAGAGCGGCCGCAGTGATTTCTCAACGCGTTCCATGAGTTGGTGTCGCGTCAACAACATCCGCCCGGCGAGCTCCTGCTGTGCCAGACTCGCGGTTTCAGCTTCTTGATCGTCCTGAGGTTTCGCATCGCAAGCCATGGTACGCGCTAGTGCAGGATTGCGGGTCGAAGTAATCGATTGCACGTCCGACTTAATTTGATTCGCATGTTGATAGCGGCGCTGCGGTTCTTTCTCCAGCGTACGCAATACGACTTCATCAAGGCGTACGTCAATTTCGACTTTCTTCGACGGTGCTGCGAAACGTCCAATCGGGAGTTCGCCGGTGAGCATTTCGTAGAAGACAACGCCCAGCGAATAGATGTCCGCGCGGTGATCGACGTTGCGAGATCCTTCCAGCTGTTCCGGCGCCATGTACCGAGGCGTACCCATGACTTGATGCGTTCCCGTGAGAGCCTCCTGATAGCTTTCGTTTCCAAGTATCCGCGAGAGGCCGAAATCCGCAATCTTCACTGAGCCGTCCTTGGCAATCAGGATGTTTTCGGGCTTGATGTCGCGGTGGATAATGCCCTTGTCGTGTGCGTACTGCAGCGCATCGCAGAGATGCGGCACAATGGCAAGCGAGTGTTCGGGTGCCAGTTGTCCTGCTTTAACGACATCTCGGAGCGTTGAGCCATCAACGAATTCCATGAGGAAATAATAGGTGTCTCCGACATTCCCGAATTCATAAACGGACACGATATTGGGGTGGTTCAGTTTCGCTAACGTCCGAGCTTCCCGGGTGAAGCGTAGTGCAAATTTGACATCGTGACCAAATTCCTCCGGTAGAATCTTCAGCGCGACAAGACGGTCGAGCCCTGATTGGCGAGCCTTGTATACGGCGCCCATGCCCCCTGCGCCAATGAGCTCGATGATTTCCAATGAAGGGAAAAGTTCAGCCAGTCGGCCTACAGGCGGCGGTTCAAATTCGCCTGACTGTTTGTTGCCTTCGTTAAGGGCGTCGTTGATTGCGATTGAACCCTCCGGAAATCGGTCGAGGTATTCCTTCTTGGTCGGCGTTTCACCTCGCCGCCGCCGGTAATCGATGTCTAGGACGATGAGTTCAGCCAGCAAGACGTCTCGTTCGATTGGAGAGGTGTCCCCGGAAAGCCACGATTCGATGGCCTGTGGTTCGTCGGATTGCCACTTGCGTTCAAAATCAGCGCAGAGATCATCAATCCGTTCCAGGGTTGCGATCGGTAATTTTTTCTGTCGGATGTTCATTGAGTTCGACCAATTCCTGCTGACATTTTTCTCGAATCAGGTGCAGACGTCTTTCGATGGTCCGCTCCGAGCAGCCAAAACGCTGCGCGAGTTCCGCGTTGGAATACCCCTCTAACTTGGCACCCGCTAAATCGCGGAGCTGCCCGACGCCCAAATGAGAAAAAAACTGTTCGACCGATTCCTGCATCATCAGCACCATTTCAGGGGATGGTTCATCGCCGATGGCTTCAATGACCCTACCGCCTTCCACATCGCCATCGTTACCAGTCTGGTCCAAAGAATGGAGTTTGACGGTACCGCCGCGTCGCTGTCGCAGATCGCGTCGGCGTTTGTCGACCACTTTCCTTGCCGCCATTCTCAGCAAGAGCCGCCACAGATCGTCTCGATCCGATAGGTCCGGAAACCGTCCATTTTCGGCCGCATTGTAGAAGCTGTCGAAGACACTCAGCACGATATCTTCCTCGTCCGAGATGGCTCGGTTTTGACCATACAACCGAGCGCGAACGGAACGCACGAGACGGTCGAAGTAGTGATGCCAAATGCGAGTCGCGGCAGCCGAATCACCGGCCTTCACTAGATGAATCCAGTGGCTGACATTCGTGCTTTTCGACATGCGGGAAGGCCTACAGATGCAAAATGGCCAGGGAACAGAGCAGTTCTAACTTCATCGTACCACATCTTGCACGGGCATCGAACGCGTAGGTGGCCAGCCCAGACGAGGATGCGCAAAGCGGATCGCAAACGCATCCCAGGAGTATGTGACTTTTCGAATCTCGAAACGAGCCCTCGGCGTCTCACATCACTTTTTTGGAAAGGAAATAGCAAGGCTCCCCCGCTAGATTTCCGCCGTAAACAGCACCACCAAAACCAAAGCGATCGTAGATCGCGCGTGCTGGCGTGTTGCTCTGGAGGACTTCCAAAGTCAATTTGCAACAATGGCTCGCCTTGGCTTCGTTTTCGATGGCATCGAGAAGCAATCGTGCGATTCCTTGGCCTCGGTTCGATGGCAGCACAAAGAGATCGTGAATATTGATCAGAGACTTTGCAGCAAATGTGGAGAAGCCGCGAAAGCACGTCGCGATCCCGCAAGGTTGCTCTTGATCCATCGCCAAAAAAATGAGTGTCGTCGGATGCTCTTGCAATCCGCGAATGAGATCCTTTCGTGTGCTGTCCGATAAGGGTTTCGCATCCCCTTTGGAATCCGACGAATACGCATCGGTCATTGCAAGTACGGCGTCCTGGTGCGTTTTCAGTTGAAGATTGGCTCGGATAATTTGAATGGATGGCATCGATCGACTTTGTTCGAGGTGGTTCGGCAATGGTTCTGTTCTTATAAGCGAGGTTCGAAGCCTCCGCCATCCACCTCTCAATAGTTGGAATCGCTCTTTTCTTCGGTTTGACGCTATCAAGGATGGTTTGCCCCAGCCGTTTCGAACTTCAAGCAGTTCTTGCTCGGCTGCGGACTTGGCTGCTCCTCGAGCATATTGAGGGCTGGCTTGTAGTCAAACGTATCGACCTGCGATGGCCCTCCAACCATGAATAGGAAGATCACCGACTTGGCTCGCGGTGCGAAGTGCGGTTTACGAGGGGCGTTGGGACGCAACGGGTCAACATCCGCTTCACCACCGGCCCGTCGCTCCGAAGGTGGCGATGGGAATTGAACTCACGAAACGGATTCCTGCATTCTGTGTCATAGTCATTCTGTGTCACAGTGGCGGATCTCTGAGTCATTCGTGGTGCAGATAAGGTATCCGTTCACACTCCGATTAGCCGGAACGCGTTAGCGTCCGGTTTCCGTAACAATTCGAAGAAACCGGACGCTAACGCGTACCGGCTGATTTAGCTGCAAAAATGCACAATGAATATCGGGGTGTGAACGGTTACCAGATAAGTCCTTCTTTCGTCCGACGCTATCTTGGGTAATGCGTCTAAGTCTGTAGAATTAAGTTGTACGGAACGATCAGAAAGTATGGATTGAATGACGGAGAGACAGTCGAGTGAAAACACATTGACCGGCCTTTCGGAAGCCGAAGTCGCCGTCCGACTGCAGCAGCACGGCTTTAACGAGCTTCCTTCCTCAAAGAGCCGCAGCATCCTTGCGACTGCCTGGGAAGTCGTTCGAGAGCCAATGTTTCTGCTGCTGCTGGCGTGCGGCACGATCTACTTTGTCCTAGGCGATGTGCAAGAAGCCCTGATGCTTCTCGGTTTTGTTTTCGTGGTGCTGGGCATCACGCTTTACCAAGAGCGCAAGACAGAGCGGGCGCTCGAGGCCTTGAGAGACCTCTCCAGTCCTCGTGCGCTGGTGATCCGTGGCGGCGAACGGAAGCGTATTGCAGGTCGGGAGGTAGTTCCTGAAGACCTTGTTGTGCTGGCCGAGGGTGACCGAGTTCCGGCAGATTCCGTGGTCGTGTCGAGCAACAACCTGACAACCGACGAGTCATTACTTACCGGCGAATCTGAGCCGGTGAGAAAGGTTGCCTGGGATGGTGTTCGTGAAATGACTCGACCCGGAGGCGAAGACTTGCCCTTCGTTTTCTCCGGCACGTTGATCGTGCAGGGCCAGGGAATCGCCCAAGTGCGATCCACCGGCATCCAAACTGAGATGGGCAACATCGGCAAGGCTTTGCAAACGGTGCAAGCAGAAGGAACCCGGCTTCAAACCGAAGTCGGGTTACTTGTTCGGCGCGTGGCAATCCTGGGATTGGCGTTGTGCGTGTTTGTGGTCGTCATTTACGGCATCACTCGTGGCGACTGGCTCCAGGGAATTCTGGCGGGGATCACTCTGGCGATGGCAATGTTGCCGGAAGAGTTTCCGGTTGTCCTGACCATCTTCCTTGCCTTGGGTGCATGGCGACTATCGAAGATTAATGTTCTGGCTCGTCGAGTGCCGGTGATAGAAACTCTCGGTTCAGCCACGGTCCTCTGTGTCGACAAGACCGGCACGCTCACCGTCAACCGCATGTCGATCCGCAAGTTGGCGGTGAATGGAATGGTGCAAGATGTCGAGCAGCAGGCAGCTCAGGATTTGCCGGAAGAATTCCACGAGATCGTGGAGTTCGGCATTCTGGCGAGTCAGCGTGATCCATTCGACCCGATGGAGAAGGCGTTCCACGATCTCGGCAACGCCCGACTCGCTCAAACCGAACATCTTCACGCCGATTGGACGCTGGAGCGTTGGATACTCGTTGTCGCCGAGCCTATTGGCCATGTCGCACGTTTGGAAGTCGCCCACTGGCAAAGATTACATCCTGGCGACGAAAGGTGCGCCGGAAGCAATTGCTGATTTGTGCCATTTGAGTGCTGACCGCACGAGCGCTATCGGCGAACAGGTTGCAGCGATGGCGCAAGAAGGTCTCCGAGTGCTGGGGGTCGCTAAAGGCATGTTTGGACAGAAACCCTTGCCCGGCGAGCAACACGATTTCACCTTCGAGTTCCTGGGCCTTGTCGGTCTGGCAGACCCGGTGCGACCGACCGTCCCCGCTGCCGTGGAAGAGTGCTATGCAGCGGGCATCCGGGTCGTGATGATTACCGGCGATCACCCGACCACAGCAAAGAGCATTGCTCGGCAGGCAGGTATCAAACCTGTGGATGAGATCATCACTGGTCCCGAATTGGAGAAGCTGGACGAAGCGGAACTGCAACTCCGAGTGCGCACCGTCAACGTCTTTGCCCGCATGGTCCCCGAACAAAAGTTGCGACTGGTCAATGCACTCAAGTCCAATGGCGAAGTTGTCGCCATGACGGGAGACGGCGTGAACGACGCACCGGCCCTCAAAGCGGCGCATATCGGTATCGCGATGGGTGGTCGAGGGACCGATGTGGCTCGTGAAGCTGCTTCTCTCGTATTGCTGGATGATGATTTTGCATCCATCGTCCATTCCGTTCGTATGGGGAGACGGATTTACGATCACTTGCAAAAAGCCATGACCTACATCGTGGCGGTCCATGTGCCGATTGCCGGGATGTCGATTGTCCCTGTGTTGCTCGGTGGATCGATTGTCCTCATGCCCGTGCATATTTTGTTTCTCGAACTGGTGATTGATCCAGCATGTTCGGTCGTGTTTGAAGCGGAACCGGAAGACGCCGATGTGATGAGCCGACCGCCACGAAACCCCACGCTACCTTTGTTTGGCGGGCGGCTGCTTGGCCTGGGGCTGTTGCAAGGCGCGAGCGGCTTGCTGATCGTCCTGGCGATTTACCTTTCCGCATTGTGGGGGTGGCTCAATGCCTCGGACGCCACTGCATTGAGTTTCACCACGCTGGTCGTCGCCAACCTGGGCTTGATCTTTGCCAACCGCTCTTGGACCCGCACGATCTGGGCTACGATGCGCACCCCCAATGCTGCCCTCTGGTGGGTCATCGGAGGCACAATCTTTTTCCTTGGTCTCGCACTCTACGTACCGTTCCTGCGTGACTTATTTCACTTTTCGACGCTGCATCTCAATGACCTGGCGCTCTGCTTGGCGGGAGGATTCTTGAGCGTGATTTGGTTTGAGGGATTGAAGATGTTCAAGCAGAAGTGGTGGACGTGAATGGAACTTCATTTGACATTTTGTGCAGGCAAGATGCTTGCCCAAGAAAGTGCGATGCCCGTCACATTCGTTGCTGCCCAATCGCTTTCGTAGAACGCTGGTTGTTGCATTTCTGGAGTCACCTCATGCGGGTTGCTACACGGATTGAACCAAGAGTCGGGCAATCCCCTGCGAACCCTTATGTCCTAGGGGAATGAACAAAAAAGGACTTAGGCAAAAATAACCACCAGGGAACTAGTTCCTCACAAGTCCATAGCCGTACTGGATCTGGCCCTGACTCTGAACGGTGTTAAGGGGTAGGACATCACCGAGCAGCCAAGCTTGGAGGAGTTGATTGCTGAGTTCGAAGAATGGCATGTGGCACCTCATTCGATAGGATTACTTGAGTTCGACTGCGAGCCATGCGCGGGCGAAGGCCCACCACGTGTCGGCGGTGCGGGGTGAGACGCCGAGAACGTCTGCAGACTCCGCCAGCGTCCTACCGCCGAAGTAGCGTAACTGCACCAGCTCTGCGAGTTTTGGGTGTTGCAGTGCCAAACGCGAAAGTGCGTCGTCGAGTGCCACAAGGCGATCATCGAGCGGCAGCACAGCCAGGTAATCCGATTCGAGATCGATGCGACGTCCGCCCCCGCGTTTCGCAGCGTTGCGCGCGCGAGCACGATCCACTAGGATTCGGCGCATCGCCTGTGCGGCCGCTTGCAGATAGTCACTGCGCGAGGCAAACGAACGTTCGCCACCTAGCTTTAGGAATACTTCATGAACCAGGGCCGTGGCGTCAAGCGAATGACCTGGCTGTTCCGATGCCAGCTTCGCCGCTGCGAGCTTGCGAAGTTCGTCGTAGACCTGTGGCAGTAGTTCTGCGGGATTCATTTCTTCGCCGCCGGATTGGTTTCCAGGTACCTTGCCCATTCGGCTTGCCACTTCTTCGCATCGTCTGGTTTGTTCGCGGCGGTGTAGAGTTCAATCAACCGTTCGAGGGCTTCGTGAAGGCGGTTCGTCGCCTGCGGCGGGATCGACTTCTCCCGTTGCTTCAGTCCCTCGTAGCCGTGGAGCAGTAGTGGTTCGGCGTCGGCGTACGTCTTCAAGCCGACGAGCGCCCCGCCAAGCATCGATTGCGTGTTGAACGTCGTCCAGTCGTCGGGGCGATCCCGCGCAAGTATCGTCAGCGCTTCGCGCAGAATGGGCTCCGCATCGGCCGGCCGGGCGAGGAGTAACAAGGCTCGGCCTTGTTGAGCGAGCACGTTTGCCAGGACGTCCGGACTGCTGTCGGTTGATGCGCGCCGCCCGGCGATAGCCTCGCGTAGGTACGGGAGTGCAGCCTCCGCTTGACCGGACGAAACAAGGAGGCGACCGAGGTTTCCAAGGAGCGTAAGGGTTTCGGGATGCGTTGCACCAGGGATCCGCTGCCGTGCTTCCAAGGCCCTTCGAAAGAGGCGTTCCGCTTCGGGCAAATGCCCCAGCCATTCTTGAGCGCACGCTAGTCCGTTCAAAGCAAGAAGAGTTTCTGGGTGGTCTGGCGGAAGCAGTCTGGTGCGGGAGTCCACGACCTCTCGGTAGAGAGCCAAGGCGCCCACCGCGTCCCCTTTGGCGAGCAACACTTGGGCAAGCACATCCTTGGTTAGCAAGATATCGTAATGATCCTCTGAGTGGTCGATGAGAAAAGCCTTCAGCGCCGATCTGACGAGTGTTTCGGCCTCGTCGATGCGGTCCAGGTCGATGTATACAAATCCTAGATTTACAGCGGTCTGAATAGTATCCGTATGATCGGGTCCGAGCACGTGTCGCCGCCCGGCAAGGGTTTCTTCCAAAACTTCGGACGCCTCCTTTGTCTTGAACCGCATGTGGAGTACCGAGCCAAGGTATTGAGAAGCTTGGAGCGTGGCGACGCCGCGTGAACCGTACAATTTCCGATATGCTTCGCGCAGGCTTCGGAAACGACTCTCCGCCTCCTCTAGGCGGCCCTGGTCTCGTAATACCTCGGCCAGGTTCATTTCCGCTTCGAGCGTCTCCCGAGCGTCCCCACCCTGAGTCCGACGGCGGGCATCCAGATTGCGGCGTAGGAGTTCTTCCCCTCGATCATGATCGCCTTGATATGCGAGGCTCAGGGCGAGCGTGTTTACCGCCCGCAGAGTTCGTAGATGATCCGGCCCCAAAGTAGCTTCGGATAAAGAAATCAATTCTGTAGCCGAGGCTGCGGCCTCTTTCAATTTGTCCTGGCCCAAGAGGGACTCGGAGACCCCGTTCCCGGCGTCGAGGGCATCGGCGGACGTGGGGCCGTCCGATGCGATCGCCAAAAATCGGGCTCGACGGAAATGGCCTTCGGCCGAAGCCGGGAGACCAAGACTGGCGTATGCAGCACCGAGAGTGAGTTGGATCGCAGCCTCTACTGCGGGATACTCTCTGAACATTACGGGATTTTCAATTTTAGCGGCCGCTCGATCGAGTAGCTGTCGGACAGTCAACTTCTCGCCGACGGCGTTCAAATCCGGATCGACTTGGGCGAGAAGCTCGTCCAGAAAAAAATGATTGATGGCGTGGGTGGTTGCGACCTCTGCCTCTGCCAGTTTTCGCGCCGCCACCTCGGCTATGCGGGCCTGACTCGTCTGGAATAGTGCGGCAGTTGAGCTAGTGATCCCTCCCACCAATGCAATGAGCACCAGACTCGCGGCGATCACTTGCGCCTTGTTCCGCCGCACGAACTTTTTTAGCCGGTAGGCCGGGCTCGGCGGGTGAGCCTTCACTGCCTCCCCGCTCAAGTATCGCAGCACGTCGGCCGCAAAGCCGTTGGCAGTCTCGTACCGCCGGGTACGGTCCTTATCCAGGGCCTTCATCACGATCCAGTCGAGTTCATTCCTCAAGATGCCAGTCAGCCTTCTCGGCTCCGTGCCGCGGTTGGCCGAAAGTGTCGGTAATGCGTCGGCCGTGCTTAGCTTGGTGCTCGGACGTGGCGGCTCCTCTTCCCGCACTACTCGCAGCATCTCCAGTAGGCCGCGCTTCTCCAGATCCGTCTTCGCGAACGGCGGCGAGCCGGTGAGTAGTTCATAGAGCAGCACGCCCAGGGCATAGATATCGCTGCGCGTATCGATGTCGATATTATTAAGCGTCGCTTGCTCTGGAGACATATACTGTGGCGTCCCCACCACCGCTCCAATCCCGGTGTTGATGGTCGCCTCGGTTAGTGCCCCGCCCGTCGCCTTGGCCACACCGAAGTCGATCACCTTCACCACCGGCCTGTCGTCGTACAGCGCGATCAGCACATTTGATGGTTTGATGTCGCGGTGGATGATCCCTTTCTGGTGCGCGTGCTGAATAGCCTGACAGACGGGTATGAACAGCTCCAGCCGTTGCTTCAGTGTCAATTTGCACTTGTCACAGTATTCGGTGATCGGCGCGCCCTTGACCAGTTCCATTACGAAGAACGGTCGCTGTTCATGTAGTCCGCCGTCCAGTACCTTCGAAATGTTCGGATGGTCCATCAGGGCCAGCGCCTGCCGCTCGGCATTGAATCGGGCTAGTACCTGCTTCGAGTCCATACCCGCTTTGATCAGTTTTACGGCCACGAACCGCTTTACCGGTTCGGATTGCTTGGCCCGCCAGACCGAGCCCATGCCGCCCTCGCCGATTTGCTCGACCAGCGTGTATTTGCCATCGATGACGGTCCCGGCTTGTTTGTCTTTCGTTGGCATGTCGCTGGTCATGTTCCAGGCCTCACCATGTTCCCGGAGTGAATTCAAATTTGACGGATCCAACAGCAGATTGGATTGGAAATGGGCATCCAGCAGTTGCGCCAGACGTTGCCACAAATCGGGCTGGCTTGCGCACTGAAGACTCAGGAAGGCCGTCCGTTCACCTGCGTCAGTGATAGCGATGGCGGCGGCAAAAAGGTCGAGTTCGTTCATGGAAGGTTCCTCCGACTCATTCAGCGTAATCCGCAGTCAAGAGGCGCAGCCCGAGTGAGCAGAATGCATTTGTAATCTAGCGAAGCATTCCCTCGCGATCGCTCGACATTGTATCGCGTTTCGCCTCCAGCAATCTAACCCAGTCATCGACAGGCTTCGGTTTTCCATAGTGGTCATTTGCACCAAGCATCAAACAATGCTGTTAGCATGCATCATTTCTTCTCCACTTCTCTATCCAATTCCGCCAGAAGCGCTTTAAAATCCTCGCGGTCGCGGAGCGGGTTGAGATCGGTGTCTTTGGCGATTTGCGGGATGCTTTGGAATCCGGCCTTCACGGATTGCCGTAGCATAGCAATCGCCTGATCCCCGTATTCCTTTTGCTTGTCAGCGACTTTGATGCTAGCGATCGAATAGATGCACGCGAAGTTGTACCAGTCTCCCGCACCGAGTTGGGATTGGGCTGGATTTGTGCGATCGAGTGCCGTCAACGCCTCAATTTCGACGACCGCATTCGCATACTGACCATCGAGATAAAGTGTTAAGGTTCTTGAAATCCGTGACTTTTGTTTTTGCGGCGGCGTACCCAATTCGATCGCCAGATCCCAATCTTTGATGGCGTCGGAATACTTCATCAAGAGTTCGAGCGTCTGAGCACGGTTCAGATGGCTATCTCGTAAAAAGGTTTGTGCGTCGACCTGTGCTGGATCCCTCTGGTACACAGTCGAGAGCGTCTTAATTGCTTTATCGAGCCAAATCAAACCCTCTTTTGGCTTGCCGCTATTTGTTGCAGCCAAGCCGCAATTGCAATAATCAGCTCCGAGAGATACCTGATAACTCGGAACCAATGGGAATTCGGCAACCAATCCCTCCAGAATTAAGATCGATTTCCCATAGTACTTGTCGGCCTCATCCCAACGTTGCTGCTCGTGCATCAAAACGCCTACGCTGAAATCGATATCCGATAATTCCTTACGGCAATCAGGTAACGCTCGCGAAGCAGGTTCGATGTTCTCCAAGATCGAAATCGCTAGTTGGAGCTGTTGCTCCGCCAATATAGGATTGCCCTTGGCTGCAAAAAGCTCTCCCAGTCGGTTAAACGTTGCAGCAAGATCGCGATGATAGAACGATACCGCCGGAAAATCTTGCGAGAGCTTCTGTTGGATGGTGATGGCTTCGCGATACTGTTCCTCCGAGTCAACGGATCGACCAAGATGCTCGAGGCAGTTCGCCAGACTGTGATGGCCAGTTCCCAGCGCTCGCCGGTACGTAACGGACATTGGGAATTCAGCGACCAGTTCTTTTTTCGTCGCCAAAGCCCGCTGGTAGTATCCTTCTGCCTCGGCAAGCTTTCCCTTAACCATCATTAGCCGTCCTAGGTTGTTCTGGCAGGCCGCTGTCAATTTTCGATGCTCCGGTTGATTGGGGAAGGCTTCTGCCAACCGTTCCAGTACCTCAACCGTTTTCAGATAATGCCTTTCCGCGTCCGTTCGATTCCCTCGCGATTCGAAAAGACTTGCCAAATTGTTGTGCATGTTCGCAAGTTGTTCACGGTCTTCCGGGTTGGGATCGTTGGGTTGAAGTTGCGTCAGTTTCTCAAGAATGGCGATGGCGCTCTGCACCAACGCTTGTGCCTCTGCGTTCTTCCCCAGTTCGTCTAAGACGAATGCGCGATTGCCGTGACACCCAGCTAAACGTTTGCGATAAAGTACGACGCTTGGGAAATCATTGGCCAGTCGCTGATAGTTCATTTCGGCTTGCTCGAACTCGGCGGCAGCTTGTTCGTTTTGGCCAAGTTTTGTCCATAAAAATCCCACGCGATAACGTCCTTCGGCTTGGATTGCCCGCGAATGTTCGTCATCGCCTTGGCGATTCGCGTAGGCTTGCCATCGTTGAAGCGTATTTTCCAAGTAAGCCTTTTCTCGGGGTCCCAGCTCCGTTTTTGAGCCGATCAATTGCTCAATGGCGTTGTCTGTTGCAGCGCGATAGTCCGCTAACGTATCGGCTTCGGCCTTTTCCGCGCGTGCTTTTTGAAGCAGCGCGCTTTGCGTGGCGTGTCGCTCACCTTCAGCTCGAAGACGTTCAGCATCTCGAGCGATCTCCGCATCGTGACGCGATGCTTCGGCTCGCATCATTGCCCAGGATGTCCCAACCATTCCACCGATCAGGGTCAGCAAAACTAAACTTGCTGCGAAGACAGTGCTTTTGTTCCGGCGAATGAATTTCTTGAACCGGTAGGCTGCGCTGGGAGGGTGGGCCTGCACCGCTTCGCCGCCCAAGTAGCGCTGCACATCGGCCGCGAAACCGTTGGCCGTCTCATATCGCCGGGTTCTGTCCTTTTCCAGCGCCTTCATCACGATCCAGTCGAGTTCGTTCTTGAGCAGTCCCGTCAGTTTCTTTGGCTCGGTGCTGCGATTGGCGGAAAGTGTTGGCAAGGCATCCGCGCTGCTGAGTTTTGTGCTTGGCCGCTGCGGCTCTTCTTCTCGGACCACCCGCAGCATTTCTAGCAGGCCTTTTTTCTCGAGTTCCTTTCGGCTGAATGGGGTCGAGCCGGTGAGCAGTTCGTAGAGCAAAACACCGAGGGCGTATACGTCGGTTCGAGTGTCGATGTCGAGGTTATTGAACGTCGCTTGCTCCGGCGACATGTATTGTGGCGTGCCGACGACTGCGCCGAAGCCTGTGTCGAGGGTGGCTTCGGTCAACTCGCCGCCGGTTGCTTTCGCCACTCCGAAGTCGATCACCTTCACCACCGGCTTGTCGTCATACATGGCGACGAGCACGTTACTCGGCTTGATGTCGCGGTGAATAATTCCTTTTTGATGGGCGTGCTGGATCGCCTGGCATACGGGCACAAAAAGTTCGAGTCGTTCCTTGGGCGCCAGCTTGCATTTATCGCAGTACTCGGTGATCAGCATGCCTTTGACAAGTTCCATGACGAAGTACGGGCGGTGCTGATGGAGTCCGCCATCAAGGACCTTCGCGATATTCGGGTGGTCCATCAGGGCCAGGGCTTGCCGCTCGGCATTGAATCGAGCCAGCACCTGCTTCGAATCCATACCCGCTTTGATTAACTTGACCGCCACGAATCTTTTGACCGGTTCGGTTTGCTTGGCCCGCCAGACGGAGCCCATACCTCCTTGGCCGACGATCTCGACGAGGGTGTACTTGCCGTCGATGACTCCGCCGGGATGTTCACCGTGATTGTCGTAGTTAGCGGTACCATTCGCGGAGGCCATCGAGTCTCGACGTTCAACTACGCGAAGTGGTTCTAGTCCTGATGGATCCAGAACGGATTCGTCTTGAAAGTGCGCTATGAGCAGCCGATCGATCCGTTGCCGCATCTCAGGGTGCCCAGTGCATTCTCGCTCCAACAGTGCTGCCCTCTCGGTGGGATCGGCAACGGCAATAGCAGCAGCAAATAAGTCGAGTTCGTTCATCAAAAGATTCCTCCGACGTACTCAGCGTAAACCAAGAACCAAAAGCGCAGTCTGAGAAAAAAAGACGATGCAAATCGACCATCCTCCTGCTGATAGTCAGCAATCTTATAGAGAATTGCCTCCAGCCGAGAACTCAGTCGGGGACATTCACCTTTTTAAAGCCGATTGTCCATCGGAATCTTGTGGGATCGAGTTGATCGCCGGACACTTCAGTGTTGAGGAGATACCTTTGGACTTAACCACATTCATCAACGCCTACCGTGGGCCGCTTATCGGGCTGATTGCTTCGTGGGGTACTCCGTGGGCGGATGCTGCGGAAATCGCTCAGGACAGCTTTTCGGAATCTTGGCTACGCCGTGAGGCTTGTCTTAGTGACTTGAACGATCCCGAACTACTCGGACGCTGGTTGCGAGGCATAGCATTCAACAAGCACCGGGAATGGTGCCGAAGTCGTCGACGGCGCGAATCGCGGATCATGACGTTGGCACCGTCCGCAATGGAGCAGATCGCTGTCGAACCTAGTGACGCATCCGACGAATATTTGGATGCTTTACGACGAGCGATTGAACGGCTTCCAGCCGCACAGCGCGAGGTTGTGTTCATGCACTACCTCGAAGAAACTGGCGTGAAGGAGGTCGCAACACTACTTTTGGTCTCCACCAAGACGGTGGAAGGACGTCTGTACCAAGCCCGCCGAAACTTGCGACGCCTATTGGGTGAAGGTTTTCCCACCACTCAGATTGTGAGAATGTTGCTATGTCTGTAAACCCAATCGCTGAAGAAGATCTGTGGGCAGCCTTGCGACCCTTCAGGGTCGATTCCCAAACCTTTGAGGCGGCAGTCCGAACAAAGATTTCCTCGGACACCCACGAACATGAGATCGATCACTGGGCTGGCTTCTCGCCGCTGGTGAGGGCAGCCGCTTCGTTTCTGCCGCTCACGGTACTTGGCTGCCGAGGGACGCTGACAGCGGCCAAGCTGGCGCCCACCTCTGCGAGTGCAAAACTGGTTGGCTATTTGGCTTTTCCAGCGATCAGTCTGTTCGTGTTGCTGGGCGCGACGGTAATGAGCGTGTTGAAGATTCGTGGTGTGCGGTGGCAGAACGGTGAAGCACCTGCTGAACAAGTCAATCAAAACGATGCGATTTGCCGATGGTGGAGCGATCATAAGTGGGGAGCCGGCGCGGTATTCGGGACATCCCTCAGCTTGGGATTATTCGGTGCGAGTTGGCTGCTGTTTTTGTTCTACATCCTCTCGTTTGGAATCTTGATCCATGTGATTACGACTCTTGCGAAACTGGGGATTGGAAACCGCTTCATCATTGGTTCGTCGTGTCTGCATGGGCTGATGTTTTTAGGACAGATTGCGGCATTTCCTGGAGTCGGAACTTCGGACATTCATTTCCTCGACCAGTCGTTGGTATCCGTCCTTTTTTTTGGTGGTGCAGTGGCGATGGTTCCGATACTTTGGCTCAGCGTATTCCCTATAAATAATGAGATGGCGAGCCCCCGATGGACACACGCGAGGACTGCCAATGGGGGGACAATCGCCTGTTGGGCATTCGTCATCATGATGATGCCGCTTATGGCGTGGATGTTGTATCCGACGCTTTGGTCCCCGACTCCACCTCGGATCAAAAATTACGTGGAGTCCTTTGATCATGCCCCTTTCCATTCGGTGAGTTGGCAACACTGGGAAATCCCAGCCAGTTGGGCCATGCAGTCAAAACTGGATCCTGATTTTTCCAAGGTTCGTCAACTGCTGGCTGCGGAAATAGCTGGCGAGCAAAATCCCTTTATTCTAGGGAGTGCGATTCGAGTCGGCCTGATGTCAGCCGATCAGATTGATCAGATCAAAGCCTACGACGCAATGCGTCGCTCGATGGTCCAACCGTCGTACGATGCGAAGCCGCAGACGTTCACCAGTCTGGAACAGCTCGACTGGGTGATCCGCGCGGCCGTGCTGCGAGACGATTTGTCGACCGCGGACCGAGACCTCCTCGAACAGCGCTTGCACGCGACTTTGCGGACGCTACCTGACGAGAGTTTCGTGACCTTGGTCGATATGCTGCGTGCGACACAACTCCTCGATGTGATCAAGCGTCCGGTCAATGCTCAAGATTACCGCAAGAAGATTCATGACCTACTGCGCGAGTTTCATTCTCAGGACTCCGGCGGTTTCGAACGGTCCGGCGGATTTCGGAGTTATCGGAAGTCTTTGATAGATGAGAAAAAAACATGGACGCAAATCCTGATGGGGTCCCGCGTACCTGGCGATTCGATTGCCACCTCAAATGCCATTGAACTCATGGCGATCTACGGCGTCCCGGATGGCCTCGATCTCAACAGTGTCCGCTCCTTTTTACGTCCCATGCGTTCGGGCCACTCGGATCGAAAATGGGTCGCCGCCGTCACGCTCGATCGACTCAATCATCTGCCCGATTCTATGCCGCCGAACTGGATAGACTACCTATGTTACGAGCGAACGATGATTGCCGCTGCCGTTCTGGTCGGGCTATGCATTTTTGCCACGCTCTCTTCACCAATCCCTCGAACCGCAAATACCAAGTACGAATCCAAACCATCGACATCTTCTAGCCAAGTGAATTGATGCCAACGGGTGGAGCAGGGACCGACAGTGACATCTTAGGTTCAAAATGCGTCAATTTAAGCGAAGTGTTCGGCGAACATCTTCTCGCTGAAGCATGCGTTGTAGCCAGTCAATCTCATCCGCTGGCTGGAGGAATGGATGCTCTCGATAGAGGTCTACGTGCTGACGTTCGACCACATCCTCGATATCTCGAACCGTTGCCCCCGAAACATCTCGTATTCGTTCGACATGCTGCGACGCAAACATCAAACGACTTGGATCAACGTGTCCATCTTCAATAAAACCACGGGTTTTCTTGGGGCAGCGACATGGATTTCTCTCGTTCACTAGGCCGCATTGGTTGTTCATGAAATTGTGCAGGTCGCGGCGGGCACGCGCGAGGCATTGGCGGAAGTTGACAGCTGTCATCTCCAGAACTTCGCCTCCCACGGTGTCGGTTGCGCAGAGGATCTCGCCAAGAGTAAAGATCAATCGTTGTTTTCGATCCAAGCAAAGCAGCATTCCCATTGTGCAGCTTGTCTTTGCCTCCTCAACCAGAACCGGCAGTGCCACGGGAACCGTTTTGGGATCAGGCAACTCTAAATCAGGCGTGCCGTCGATTGCTGCTCCATAATCGGCAAATGTCATCTCAAGATTCTCTGCACCGCGGCGTTTCATGTTCAGGACATGATTGGCGGCGATCCGGTACAACCATGTGCGAAACTTGCTTTCACCCTTAAAGGTGCTCAGCTTGGTGACGACTTTGACGAGCACTTCTTGAGTCACCTCCTCTGCATCCTGAGGGTGGAAGACCATGCGCACCGCGATGTTATAAATCCAAGCCTGGTGCCGTAAGACGAGCGTCTCCAGCGCAGCCCGATCGCCATTATTGGCTTGCTCCACTAGATTGGCATCCGTGGCACCGATTGGGGCGATCTCGCTGAACGGGTTGTGCATGCCAGAACTCCAGTATTCCGAGGGTGGTCGAAAAAGTCAGCTTCCGTCACCCTTGGACACCCTCTCGAGAAAACTCTTTTGAATTGCAGCGACGCTCACGCCCTGTAGGGTGTTGACAAATGCATTGAATGCGTGCGTGCCGATGCGAGTCTCGACCTTATTGGGCGTCGTGATCTCGCGCGGTACATCCTGTGCGATTGTTCGCGACGCCGCGAGCAGCAAGATGATGGTGAGGATTTCTGTCCGCATGGAATGATCTCCCGGTGGAAGCTTGCCTATTGCTATTTCCGCACGATTCTATCCAGCGAAGATGGATTCTATCAAGCGAAGATAGAAGCGATCGTGCGACTGGTCGGCCTGCTGGACACTCCGAGTGATCGCATGGCTGAAGGAGCACTTCGCTGATCCTGGACGCGGCCGAGGCGGCTTTTCGCGTCGGGTATGAATGCCCGTCTTCTACTTCTTATCGAGAGCCCCTTTCACCGCCTCCATGGCCTTCGGATCTGCGATGACGATGCCCTCGCCGGTCTTGATTGGCTGGTAACGAATGTGTGTTAGCCGGTCGACCGCCCCATCCCGCCTGAGGAACAGCAAGTAGTCCGTTTCATGGTTAAGTCGCTGCTCCCGAAGATCGTTGGAGAGGGCTGGCTCCGCATAAATTTCGTCTATGCCGGGCTTCGACAGGTTTTCCCCCTTCAGAATGCGTGCGGAGAACGTGAGACCCGTGCCATCGGAATTCCCCCAACTGATAATCTTCCCGACAAGAACGATGTCCGCCTCGTTCGTATATTTTTCTAGCTCTTCGGTTGTGACCTTCTCTCGCCAGTCCGCCAGCGCTTGCAACTTGGCCTTCATCGCGGACGCCCTTTTTTCTTCCTGAAGGCTGATCTCTACTTCCTGGTCGCGGATGAACTTGACCGCCCAAGTCCGCTTCTCCTCCGAGAACAAGTAGGCTTCCCGCGAGAACACACCGAATTGTGGGCGCATGTTTTCGTCGGTTATCTCACCCCAGAGGATAAACTTGTCACCTACCTTTGGCGAAGCGAGTTTCTCGGCTTCCCACCTGGATGTGATTTTCTCGACGTCCACTCCCACCAGGCATTCCCCATTCCACAGAGGATAAGGTTGCCAAACGGCGCGCGTTCGGTCTAACTTGGCGTCGCCCCTTAATACCTCATGAACCTCCAACTCGACGATCGGCGGGTTCCCGTTTGTGGCCTCGTGATCGGACACATTTTTTACCGTCGCCACCACCACATCGCCCCTCCAGTGTGGGAGTGCAAACGGCGGTTGGGCGAATGCGGAAGTCGTTGCCACCGTGACCATTAGCAGGAAGGCCCGGAGTCCAATCGCGTTCATAGTTCTCTCCCATCGCAATTTCGCACACAGTATCGAGACGAGCGAAGTATCGAGACGAGCGAAGTCACGAAATCGCTTGGGCCGATCTTTCCTGGATGACGGCCACCGGGAGAACGAATCGACTTTGATGTCTTAAGTTACACTCGCGAATCGTCGCCAGCAATCGACTTCTTGTTCAGGAGTGGTCTCAATACTGGGGCCGCTTCGTCGGATTTGATTGGGAGGTTGGGCTAACAATCCGCAGGTCGTCCGTTATGGTTACCGATAAGACGGCGGGACATCGCCTTTTTTACGGACCGGAACGCGTTGAATGCTCGCGCTGACAGACGATGCCGACGACGCAACACTTTTTTATTTGGAGATTCGATGAAGGTACCTAGCAATCTGGGCATGATTCTTCTCGCCATATGGCTAATCTTGTACGGAGTTCTATCGGCTCCGATTCTTAAAGTGCAGTTCAATCAGAGCGGCAACGTCCTGGCTGTATTTGCCATCGTCACGGGTATCGTGCTGTTCGTGCGAGGGAAAAGTTGAGCGGAAGCGAAGGGCACATTCACGCCAAGAGTTCGGTTCGCTATGAATGAACGCAGCGAGCTGTTTTGAATTCGAGTCGGGGCGATCCGAGCCCGGCCGTCCGACTTTGCACGCTGGTCAGCGCGTGGGATCGACGGGTGGTCCTGGGACGATGTATTGCCAGCCTACAAAGCCTTGGAAAACACGCCGACCGGCGACTCCCGCTGGCAAGGGCGCAGCGGACCGTTGCCCATACGTCAACGCACGATGGCGGAACTTACGCCGTCCACGCGAGCATTCATCAACGCGTCTCGCACCAATGGCCTTGCGGCTGTCGAGGATTTCAATTGCGACGTAGCGGATGGTGTGGGACCGTATCCGCTCAATGTTGTGGACAATGTGCGGATGAACACCGGTATGACGTATCTCACCGACTCCGTGCGATCGCGTCCCAACCTCTCGATCCGAGGCGACGCCGAGGTTGACCGGCTGGTGATCGAGGGCAATCGCGTCGTCGGCTTACGCTTGATATCGGGCGAGATCCTCTCAGGTGGCGAGGTGATCCTTTCCGCAGGTGTCTTTGGGAGCCCAGCCATTTTGATGCGATCCGGGATCGGACCTGCTGCCCATCTTCGCGACCTCAATATTCCTGTGGTGGTGGACCTTCCCGTTGGTACACGACTCCAGGATCACCCATTCTACTTTAATGTTTATGCGCTGAAGGCAGCGCACAAGGCGATGCTGCCCGCCGCTGGCGCGTTGGTATGGACGGGTTCGAAGAGCGCGAATCCTGGAGACCTCGATCTTCAGATTTCTGCTACACACTTTTTTGACCCCCAGCACAGTCCAACAGGCGGCGCAATCGTTCTGGCGTCGGCATTGGTGTTGCCGCGATCTATCGGCTTGTTTCAACTCGCTTCCCGCGATCCCCGCGTTGCGCCGCGAATCCAATACAACTTCTTGGATGATCCAATCGATATGGAGCGCATGATCGAAGTGATCCGCCTGACGCGTGCCATCGCAGAAAGCGAACCATTGGTCGAGATGATCGACAGCGAAATCTTCCCAAACCAAGCGGTCGAAGACGATCAGCTGCAAGACCACATCCGAAGCAACATTTCGACCTACTCGCACCCAACGTCGACAGTTCCCATGGGACGTGACGATGATACGGAAGCGGTCGTCGATTCGTGGGGTAAAGTGCGCGGAGTCTTGGGACTGCGCGTCGTCGCCATCGCGGAACAGAGGATCTGAAAAAAATCGACATCCCGATCTTGATCGTGCACGGTGATGACGACCAGATTGTTCCCATCGGTGCATCCGCACACCGAGCTGAAAAACTCCTTCGAGAGGTAACTTTGAAAGTCTATGCCAATTGCGGGCATGGCCTCACGCAGATCGATTAGGACCGTTTCAACCAAGACGTTTTGGAATTCATCCAAGGCTGAACGGAGTTGCATCCAAGCGGCGGATAGTCGACGTGGCGAATCCCGCTATACCAGTTATCGAGCGAGTATGGTTTCCACTTCCTGGCGAAGGATATTTGCTTCGAGCCAATTGTGCAAATGGATACCCTCTGGCTTGGTGGCACTTTGATCAAGATAGGTTGTTGCCTTCCCAAGCCACAGTTTCGCAGCGTCATGATCTCCCAGACCTAGCTTCACCCGCGAAAGCCACATCCAGCTGATGATGTTTTGCTCTGGCTTTGACGTTGTCCGGAGACTCTGCTCCAGAAAGGGGAGCGCCGCCCGGTGCTTGCCCTCGCGACAAAGTAAGGCAGCTCGCTGGGTGAGCGACCAATAACTATTGGCGTTCTGATCCAATTCCGGCATCGCAATGCGTGTCGATTGCATCAGTTCCTGATCTGACACTTCCGCCAGCGTGCATGCTCGCGCGACGAGGAATCTCCGCAGACTTGCACTCTCGCATTGCTCGAGCATTGATGCACACACATCGCGGTATCCTGCGTTGTCCCCGCCCAGTAGGCTGACGGCCGCAAGCTCGAACAGATTGTGCGTGTCAGGAGGGTATTCCTCCTGCATTTGTGAATAGATCGCCGCTGCGACCCTCCACTCGCGCTTCGAGGCTGCCCGCGTAACTCTCTTATTTCTGTACAGCCGGACCTGGCGCTTCGTCTCTGCGGGCAACTCGATCTCTGGATGCATGGTCGTAAACTCGTGCGCCCTCGAAAGAGCATCCTCCCATCGATCACCTGTTGCCAGGACGTCGAGCAAGAACTGCAATCCCAACGGATAATCCGGTCGGAGCGCAATCGCCTTCTCAAGGGGTGCCACTGCGCCCTTCGGATCGCCGGTATTCTTCAACGCCCAGCCTAGCGCACACCAGGCGACGACGTTTTCTGGCTGCAAAACAGTCGTCGTCCGATAGAACTGAAGTGCGCCTTCGAAATCATCATCATGCCTGAGGGCCTCGGCTAGCGTGTAATTGACCCAGGGATCTGACGGATTATCCAACTGGGCCTTAAACAGGCCCTCAATGATGGATTCATTGCCTTGCGTAGTTTTGTCCGTACATAGCCTGTGACTGATCAAGAAGACATGATGACTTCGGAGCGAATGATCGGCGAGCTGAGCGTCTTCAAAGAGCCTTCTAACTTGCACGACATCTCGCCAGACGTCCGGATCGCGAAAGCGATCTTGCCAAGGGTCTGGTGACGTGGCGCGACCGATCGCCAAAAGCCGGTCACGCTCTGCACGATCTCCGTCAACGTTTTCGGCGCAAGCGGCCAGATCCAAGGCGACTAGCAGCTCCCCACGGATTAAGGACTCCCGGGCTCGTCCCGCGGCGACCTCGATCCCCACGTCGTCTCCCAGCCCAATTCGACGAAAGATGCGCGAATAGGCTTCGCGCGCTGGCGAGTAGGTGTACCCAGCAATGTCAACCGCGAGAAAACCCTGGTAGATGCGCTCTAGCTCTTGGGCAACTTCGAGAGCCTCTTCCATCGCGGCGAGACGATCCGTGAGCTCAGACGAAGTTGCGTCGGCAAGATGCACCTGAGCAGTCCCAAGCATGCCCCTCGCCTCGACCCAGCGCTTATTTTTCACGAGTTCCAAGACCGACGGCAGCGCGGCTTCGATGGAGGCTCGGGCGCTCTCACGCCGAACGATCGCATCCGTTCGGCGATCTTCCTGCACCTGGTGCAGCCAGATGCCACCGGTCACAGTCGCGATCAGCGCGGCAACGGTGACTGCGATCGCGAAGGCTGTGGAAGGACGGCGACGGCACCACTTGACCGCTCTCTCCATGGCGCCGACCGGCCGCGCCAGAATGGGCATCCCGCTTGAGAATCGTTCTATATCTTCCGCAAACTTGGCCGCGCTCGCGTACCTCCTAACCGGATCCTTTTGCAGACACTTGAGACAGATGGTCTGTAGATCGCGTGGTACGCGGGAGTTCAGCCGGGAGGGTGGAACGGGCTCCTCATGGATGACTTGTCGACGGGTCTCCGCCGAAGTTTCGGCCGTGAACGGCGGACGCCCAGTAAGTAGCTCATACAAGACAGCTCCCAAGGAGTAGATGTCGACCGCAGGTTGTATTGCGTTGGATTTGCCAGCGGCTTGCTCGGGCGCCATGTAACTGGGAGTACCAGCCTGTCGTAGGTTCGTTAGAATTTTCGAGTCATGTTCCACTTTTCTGGAAAGGCTGAAGTCTCCGATCTTTGGTGTCCCGTCAGAGCTGAGGAGGATGTTTCCAGGCTTTAAGTCGCGATGAACTATCCCTGCAAGATGCGCAGCATGGACCGCACTGGCTAACACTCCGACTAGCTCTGCGGCCTCTCTTGCGGCTCGTGGTTTCCCCTGGAGTGTATTTGCAAGATCACCACCTTCGAGAAGTTCCATCGCGTAGTAGGGAAAGCCATCGTGTTCTGCGACGTCATACACCTGCACGATGTTCGGATGGCGCAAGGACGCGACACTCTGAGCCTCTTGCAGCAAGCACTCCATGTCTTCACGAGAGGCGTACGCTCCAAGCAATACCATTTTGATCGCGACCATCCGGTCGAGCCTGAGGTGCCGAGCACGGTATACAACCCCCATGCCGCCTGCGCCAATGACATCATAAACCTCGTATCCGGCGATCTCAGGTACCCGATCGTCGTTGTGGAGACTTTCTCTCAGCAGGCGCCTAGTCGGGTTTTCGCGTTCGGTGTTGGTCGGAAACATCGCCTCCATCTTCGCTTGGACTTCACGTACGCGGTTCAGCCGCTCATGAAGTACTCGCTCAAGTTCCAAATCCCCACCGCTGACCTGCTCGGGGCACATGTCCGTCTCAAGAATCTCTTCAAGCAACAGTTGAATCTTTGCTTCATCAGGAGATGGCGGTCCGTTAGGTGACTCAATACGATGCTGCGAATCATTACTCACTTGTTCCACTCTGCTCCTGATCTGGCGGACGGAGATCGCCGAGCTGCTCGCCTAAGATCAATAGACATCGGTTCAAGCGACGCTGCACGGTTTTGGTCGACACTTGGAGCAATTCGGCAGCTTCCGTTTGCGCGATGCCCTGGATTCGGATCAATTCGA
>JBGSHV010000082.1:0-59759 GCA_041752005.1 Pirellula sp.
GCGTATTACTTGCGAGCGGATTCGGGACCGAAGGCAACTGGATCTGCGTCAGTTGTCCTGCGGAGTTATACGTAATGTCCTTGCGGTTCTCGAGCTGATCGATCTCGGCGGTGACGCGGCCCAGGACATCGAATTCTCGGCAGGTCGAATTGCCGTCAGGTAGCTTGGTGCGTACGACTTGACCTTTGGCATCGAAGAACTGCTCGGTCACTTGCTCGTTCGTGCGAATGGTATCAGCAGGATCATTGCTCTTAGTGAACACTCCGCCTGTGACCGTGCCGTACTCGATGATGTTCGTGCTGGTCTTGGACGCTTGACCGTTGGTGTTGTAGGCTGTTTCCGAGCGCATGCGGACATAATTGTTTGCGTTTCGATTGGGAAGGCCGACACTTGAGGCCAAGACGTGCATGCCGAGACTGGCAATCGATCGGCCACGAGAATCGAATTCGGTCATCGTGATCTGGCCATCAGAGCCGATCTGCCTGTAGGCTCTGCCTTGCGGATCGTATTCCGTCCGAGTTTCGGACACGACGCTACCGCTGGAGACGATCCCCGAGAGAATGCGGTCGGTATCGGCAGTCCAGCCTGTGACCACATTTTGGCGACGAACCGATTTGTAGGAGCGGCCGCGTGAGTCGTATTCTGTGAAGGTCGCATAGACGGGGGGAGAATTCCCGGCTGGTTTGCCAAGGGCCGTGGCAGTCGGGACTGTGTACGGATCGGTGCTCGCGACGACGCGTCCCTTGGCGTCGTAGACAGTCCGTGTGACCATCCACAGCGTCGTGCCCGTTTCGTCACTGTTGCCGTTGATCTGAAAGTTAGCGATTGACGAGTCGCTCATAGTCGTCGTGGCTTCCGATCCAAAACCAAACTACTGCGTCGCCGTCTTCTACCCCCAATGCGCGATAAGCAAGTCCCACCCGTCAAGTCCCACCTGTACCGATCAGAATCTACCTACCCTCTTAAAATGCAACGAAGGGTGATCGGGATCGTGCTTGAGTAGCTCATAATTCTTGTCCGCAAGCTGTTGTACTGCAATCGGAAGTCGTCGATAGCACGGCCAGAAGTTCGACACTGCACAATGCCTCATAATGGACGAGTTTGCCCATCATGAAACTCCTTGAGCGCATCTCGAGCGACGGCATCGAGTTGCCCTGAGTTTGCATCAGCCGATATTTGCTCATCCCACCGGTCGCTGTCGAACTGAAGGAACCATTGGCGGAACTTCGCAAGTTGCTCTGGAGGCAGCTTTGTTACCGTCTGTTCTAACTCATTGAGGGTCATCCATTTGCTCCTATTGGGTTTCCCAGGGTTTCCAAGGGTTTTCCAAGAAATTGTAGACCTCAAATGACTGTCATTCCAGCAGATGACCGGCGGCCCAACTCAACGATGCTCGCGCAGTCGCTAGAGATGCAAGAGTGGCCGCGAACCGAGCAGTAACTTGTTCCCAGTGTGCGAAGTCGGAAGCACTCGTGCAGATCGAGAACAAGCCCAATGAGACTGGCTCGGAGCAGGGCTCCTCGCATGAAGCGTTCCTGCTGAAACTCACTCACGATTTACCCCAATTCATCTCCGTGAAACTCAGTTGCAACACGGTTGCCAGCGAAACCCAGATAAATTAACGCACTTGGGCGAAAGTGTACCATTCGACCCAGGGTATTTCGTTTCACTTCCTTCTGTGGGTAGGTTCATGTACGATCACGCACCTCTAGCCGATGCTGCCGACTTGGCCGTCGACCATCTCCAAAGCGGTATGCATGTCTTTGTGCATGGAGCCTCTGCTACCCCCACGCCGTTGCTCGAAGCCCTGTGCCGACGCAGCGATCTGACCGATCTCCGCTTGTACCACCTTCACACCGCTGGTCCGGCACCGTTTGTGGAACCCTCCTGTCAAAGTCGTATCACTTCGGTGTCGCTGTTCACTGGGGGGCCTGTACGGAAAGCCGTGCAGCTGGGACAAGCCGACTTTATACCTGTCTTTCTTTCCGACATCCCGCACTTGTTTCGGAGCGGCCGATTGCGGCTCGACGCGGCTTTGTTGCAAGTTTCACCGCCGGACCAGCACGGATATTGTTCGCTGGGGACATCGGTCGATGTGGCCCGCGCGGCGGCCGATTGCGCGCCCCTGTTGATCGCAGAAATCAACCGTCGCATGCCTCGCACCCATGGCGATAGTTTTGTTCCGCACCGAACGTTTGCGGCAACCATCGATTCGGATCGACCGTTGCATGAACATCCTTCGTCGGCCGAAACACCCGCCGAAGCGGCGATCGGTGAACAAATCGCCGCGCTTATCGAAGACAGAGCCACCGTTCAAACTGGGATTGGCTCCATTCCTGATGCGGTACTTTCGCGGCTGGGCAGCAAAAAAGACCTGGGAATCCACACAGAGATGTTTTCCGATCGCATGCGGGATTTGGTCCAAGCGGGTGTGGTCACCAATCGCTTCAAGCAGATTTATCCTGGGAAGATCGTGACCAGTTTCGTGACGGGAACAAAAGCCCTGTTCGACTTTGTCGATGACAATCCAAATATGGCGTTCCTACCTTCGGACGTGACCAACGACACCAATCTCCTGCGCAAGATCGACAAGTTGGTCGCGGTCAATTCGGCGTTGCAGATTGATTTGACGGGACAGGTGTGCGCTGACTCGCTCGGCCATCGCATTTACTCGGGTATCGGTGGGCAGATGGATTTCATCCGCGGCGCCGCAATGTCTCGTGGTGGTCTGCCCATTATCGCGTTGCCATCGACTGCCCTGGGTGGCAGTGTTTCACGCATCGTCCAAGAGTTAGCACCTGGAGCGGGTGTCGTCACGACACGCGGGCACGTGCATTGGGTGGTCACCGAATTCGGGGCCGTGGATCTGCATGGACTCTCGTTGCGGCAACGCGGCGAAGCCTTGATCTCCATCGCCCACCCCGATTTCCGGTCCGAACTTCGTGGTCAACTCCATGCAATCCGACACTTTTGAGGTGCGCCGTGCAGGTTTCAGGATCCTGATGGTCGGGGGTTGTTGAACCAATGTCCTGAAGGGTCACTGCCACGTACTTGGACCCCTTTCTCATTCCAACGCATGCCTGCATGAACGCTCGCAGCGCAGTACCGCAAGGTCAAACCGCAGCGTCGGCGATCCGATTCGTTGGCTTCCGATCCGTGTAGCAATAGATCGCTGTGGATGGATACTTGACCTGCCCTTAGTTCATCGTAGATGACCTCGCCATACTGTTCGGCGTTGTCGATGGATTGGCTCAAAACGTTGTGGTCATCGCTGTCACTGGCGCGGTACGTCATGTGACCGAAATGATGCGAGCCCGCAATGAACTTCATGCAAGCGTTCTCGCGATCGGCATCGTCGATGGCCAGCCAAACGGTTGCGGCTTTGGAAGGCGACAGCGGCCAGTAACTTGCGTCTTGATGCCAAGCCACGTGCTTGCCATCGTGCGGCATTTTGCAGAAGAAGTGCGAACCCCACGCGATGACGTTTTCTCCGAGCAGATCGCTCATCAGCTCGACGAGTCGCGGATCGGTCAAGATATCGAAGACCGGCCCGTACTTGAGGTGGGCCGAAGAAATCGAATAGCTGTTTCCCCCTTCGGCGACAACGCGTGCCAAGAGGTCATCGAAGTAGGCGCGGATGGAAAGGATTTCTTGCGGATTGAATACTTCGAGGGGTGCGATGAAGCCGCGTTGGTTGTAGTGGTCGATTTGGGACTGCGTTAGGCGTGTTGGATTCTCTTTTCCCAAGGGATAGAACTTGAGATCCCGAGCCATGGATTTCAGGTCGGCTTCATCGGGAATGGTTTGAAACTGACTCATGGTGACCTCGGAACATGGGGATGCTATAGGGAGGAAGGGAACGTGCGCACTGCACCTTCATTGTAACCGAAACGCCATGCCCTTCGAGAATGCCATGCCCTCTCAAGAAACGTGAGTGAGTCTGTGGCGGTAGCCCTGGTCGACGTTACTTCAGAGGACGGAAGCCTTGAATTCGGCCGCGCGGCGCGGCACCTTGGACATCGACGGGAAGGTCGAGTTGATGGACGCCGACGTTGCCAGCCGCATCGACGGCTTCCAATCGGATGAACACGGTTGGTGGTAGGCTCGGGTCGGCCGGCCAGACAAAGCGACCGTGATTGCGGGCACCTTGGGTGATCGGCTGCCAAGGTCCTGACGGAGACTCGGAGTAGAACAACGAAATAGGCCGTTCCGGGAAATGGGCATCGGTAGCGGTGTATTCGATAACCAACGAACCTGCATCCGGACCACGGCCGTTGAGCACACTGACCAGATTGGTCTGTGGCAAACTCGTATCGACCTCAATCCACGCATCGGCATCGCCGCCAGGCAGTGGGCGCCGGGAAGCCAAGCCATTGACCCCGACGATGACCATACGGAAACCAAAAAGCCCTTCGGTTTCGACTTCGATTTCGAAGGGGCTTTGGCGATCACCGTCGATGCCCCATTTCTCCCAATGCAATCCTTGATCGGTCGTTCCCCAGAGTTCGATGTTTGCGATGCCATCGATGGGCCGGTTGTCGACAGAGTAGTCCAATCGAAAGGCCTTGCTCATGCTGTACAAGGGTGTGCGACTAGGGCCGCTCTGGCCAATTGCACTGGGGTTCGGTGGAACCGACGCATTCAATTGGGGTGTGGCCTGGGATGGCAAAGCTGCGGCCGAGGGGGGTGAATCGCTTGACGCAATTGAGGTCATTGGCGTTCGATTCGAGACAGGCAAGCCGCGCGGCGCATCCCCTAAGACCATGGGACCTGGAGCCCCAGTGTCGCGAGTGTTGGGAGTGTCGGCGGTCGTCATTACGGGTTTTTCCGGGAACAGCAATGGGGCGGGTCCCCCGGTGTTGTTGACCTCGACCATGGGTCGCGTAGGAAGCTGCTGTAGTGGCGGAGCAGTCACCAGGGGAGGCAGCGGATCGTTGCGACTCCAATCCGAGATGGCTCGCTGCTGCATCAACAATCGGTTTTGCTGCTCAATGATTCGCTCTTGGTTCTCGAGCATTTGTTGTCGCGCCAGCAGCTCGCGATCGGCTGGGGAGGGTTGATTGCGAGCGCCGGGGCCGCCGATTATTTCGACCTTGGGAATGTTCGCGTCTTCGGTGATCAGGACGCTTTGGGCGGGCGGTCGTTTGGCGATACCAGACCCGATTGGGGGCCCTGGCTCTTCGTGGCCAACGTTGCTGGCCAGGACCATGCTGCCGCCCGTGGAGGCAGAGCGTGGCAACCGCGGCATTCGCGTCAGTTCGGCTGAGTTTCCGGCGAGATCGCGGGCCACGACGCGGACGATAAGTTGTGACGCTGAATCGGGCATCGTCCAAGTCCCAAAGCCGGTCCATTCACCGTCGCGGGTCCCTGCGGTTAGTTCGTATGGGATTTCAGTCCAGATCGACTGAGCATCCGTTTGGTATTCAAAACGAAGCGAATCGGTATCCAGGGTGGCATCGACAAGGCGAAATTCCGCTTGCATGCTTCCCCGCGGATCGACATCGACCACCAATTCACCAGAGGGCTTTTGGGTGTCCACCAAGACCAATAGAGGTTCGCCTGGGTTGTCATAGACGTTGCCCTTGCTATCGACCGTCTTCAGACGAAATCGGTACTCACCGTCGCGGACACTATGAAAATTGAATTGCCGTGTCCGAACATCGCCGCGGGTGTAGAGCGCCCAGTCTTGACCGCGATTCTCCGAAAACTCGAGTTGGACTTCAACGGGCGTTTCACCCGTCGGATCAATTTGAAACGGGATCACGAAATCGCGTCTGGGCCAATAAACGACTTGGTTGGAGGCAGGCTGTGGAGGCTGCGTCGATCCGAGCGCCGGTGGCTGGGCTTGCAAGGTTGATTCCGACCAGGCTAACCAGAGGGAGGCCGCGGGGGACATGGCGCTCGCGGCGACCAGCCCTCGGGCCAGGCTAAGCAGCCAGCGCGACCGAAGGGGCGACGTGCGAGAGCCAGTTCGAGATCGTTTCATCGGGAATCTATCCTAAACTGTTGGCACGGATCCGAGCGACGCAGGAGCAACTGCCTGCGTGGTTTGTGGAAGCGGCGTGGTGATCAGCGTTGGATGGAGGGCTGAGGTTCACTGGCTACACGTTCAGGCGCTCCTCCAGCGGCGACCGAATAAGCCTCGCAGTTCTTAGAAAACTCCTCGTAGTTTGCTCGGTTTGAGAACAGAAAAACCCGTCCGGTTTTCTGTTCGATGAATCCGAATTCGCAGTTGCCGTTGATCAGATTTCCGTTCCGAGCAAACTCGACCAAATCGCAACCGCTCAAAACCGGCGTGAATCGATCCGGATCCTTCAGCAGTTGTTGCCGCGACTCTTCGGAGGCACAGCGATAGATACGGCCGCGGTGACGGACAGAGAATTGCTCTCTGCCTGACGTCCACGCTTGTCCTGCGGGCTGTCCAGCCCGCGTCCGCCCAATGCTTTCTTGAAGCGTCACAGGGCAGTACCCTCCCAGTCCAGGCACCGCGCTGAGCAAAGCCAATTGCTCGGCTCGGCGATCTTCTTCGGGGATCACTTCCGTCACCACCTCGGATGCGGTGGATCGGTCGGATACGTTGGGCACTTTGGCTAAAGACTGTGTTTTGGGTGATGCGGGCGCCGATGCGAGTTCGGGTCCGACGCTGAGGTCTGTTGCGTAGGGATTGGACACGGAGCGTTGCTCGCTGGGCTGCGACCAAGTTGAGGATCGCACGCGAACAGGCGGACCCGATTCAGGCAGATTGGCTGTTAGCCGAGTTTTGACGCTCGAAGAACCGCGACCTGTCGAGGAAACTCGACGCTCTTTGGCTTCCCGCATGGCGACTTGTTCGAGCGTCCAATCGCGTTGGCGGACGCAGGCTCGTTCCACGATTTTGGAGTAGGCCATGGGATCTTGATTGCTCACGCCGCGGCTGATTTCATCGCCGTTCGAGAACAGGAAAACATCCGTCGGCCAGCGTTGAACGTTGTAGCGCTGCGCGATGTTGCGTTGACGATCGGCGTTGATACGGACAGCGATGACATTGGAATTCAACGTGTCGATCAGACCGCGATCGCGAAACGCCTTGGCATCCAGCATTCGGCACGGAGGGCAATGATCCCCGTAAAAATGGAGCATCAGCGGAGTATTTGTGTCGCGGGCTTGAGCGATAGCCGCGTCGAGGTCCTCCGTCCACTGGATTTCTTGGCGAGCCTTGGGAGGTGCTGCGAAACAGGGGCCCCAGGCCAACATGCCTGCGGTTGCAGCAATGATCCAGGTGGCGAACCACGATAACTGGCTCATGGCAACGATCCTTTTATTGGTGTTCTGGGGGTAAACCCGCAAACGATTCTCCGGCTGCGTGTCTGCGGAGGGTACCGTCGACACCATCCCGTTGAATTGGAATCGGATGTACCGATTGCCCTGAATGAATCGATCAAAGAAAATTCAGGAAAAAACAGGTTGGTTGGGTCGAAGCCCCTTAATCGAGCTTGACAGTCCCCCATCAGACACTAGGATTTTCAAAGTCGGTGCGGGATTCTCACAGTGCATCTCAAACACGTGGGTCCCCAAAAGGTGATTGGTTCGTTTGACACGCTCTACCTTCGTGATGCCACCGACAACGTTTTTGGCAGTGGAGTTCTCTCCCATTTCCTGATCGGACCTTTGATCGGTCCTGTTACTGCTAGCTGTCCTTGGATCCGCCGGTCATGATGACTTCCCAAGCGGTCGAAAGCTTGCAATCCCAAGGAAAATGTTGCCGGACGACGTTCATTTAAACTCAATGGTTTAAAGCTGCATGGCTAGGTCTTGCCACGCGCAACGGATCCTTTTTTATTTCCTTGTAACGCTAGCTGTTTTTCGATTCTGGCTGCAGATACCTGCGGCCAATCGGACCAATCGATCGACAGCCATCTGCTGGATTGCGGATTTATGCCAAAAAAGAAGCGCTTTCGTTCTCGAGTGCAAGGTGACGACATGGGTGCAGCAAGTGGGGGAGCCCCACGGCCACGTGTGCGACGGCCTCGCCGCCGTCACGGACCGGGCTACCAACAAGCCTTCGTCCGCGATGAGAACGCTCCGCCTGGAGAGGATGTCGCAGAAGCGGAACCCGAGTTGGACGAAGATGGCAATCCCATTCCCAAGTCGGAAACGACCCAAAATGAAGAGCCAGGGGTCGAGTTCAACGGCATGTTGGAAATGCACCCCAATGGATACGGATTTCTTCGCTCGCCCTCGAACAATTATTCCCGTGAACGGTCCGATCCGTTCGTGCCGGGGACGATGATCGAGAAATTTCGATTGCGCCAGGGGCTCAAAATTCGAGCCTTGATGCAGCAAACTCGCCGCGCCCAGGGCCCCCGAGTTCGAGAAATTCTCGACGTCGAAGGAATGAAGCCTGAGGAATACGCGAACGTGAAGGTGTTTGATACGCTGACGGCCATCAATCCTGAAAAATGGCTGCGATTGGAAGTCGGCCCGCAACCCATCACCAACCGCGTGATCGATCTACTGGCACCTCTTGGACGCGGACAGCGTGCCATCATTGTCGCTCCGCCGCGTTCGGGCAAAACCATCATGTTGCAGAACATGTCGTTGGGCATTGCCAAGAACTATCCCGAGGTGGAATTGATCGTCTTGCTCATCGATGAGCGGCCCGAAGAAGTGACCGACATGCGCCGTAGCGTGACGCGCGGCGAGGTCATCGCCAGCAGTCTCGACGAGGACGTCGATTCCCACGTGCGATTGAGCCAATTGGTGATCGATCGCTGCAGGCGTCTTGCGGAAATGGGCAAGGACGTATTCTTGCTCATGGATTCGATTACTCGACTGGCGCGTGCGTTCAACAAGTGGGTGGGCAATTCGGGCCCGACGATGACGGGGGGCGTGAATATCAAGGCCATGGATATTCCGAAGAAGCTGTTCGCGACCGCGCGTGCCTTTGCCGAAGGAGGGTCGTTGACCATCGTCGGTACCGCGCTGGTCGATACCGGATCGCGGATGGACGAACTCATTTTCCAAGAGTTCAAAGGGACCGGAAATATGGAGCTCGTGCTCGATCGGAAACTCGCCGATCGACGTGTGTGGCCTGCCATCGACATCTCGCAGTCGGGGACTCGCCGCGAAGAGTTGTTGCACGATCCCGACACCTACCAATCGGTAACCATGATCCGACGGACACTCAATTCCATGAACCCCGTCGATGCGATGGAACAACTCACCAAACAATTGGGGCGGTTCCAAAGCAATCAGGAGTTCTTGAAGCTCATCGCCAATGCCAAACTCGATTAGTCGCCCGACCGCTCGGGTCCAATCAGGCTGGACAGAGGGGTCTGAGACGTTCTCGGAAGGGTGAAGGAATTGCGTGGATTGGATCGGTGAGGTATTCCCGAAAGCCTTTCGACTGGTGCATCAGCGCCAGTTCGATCGCGTCTTCCAAGCCCGCAAGATGGCCTCCGATTCCTGGTTGATCGTGCATGCCGTCCGCAACGGTCTGGACCACTCGCGCCTCGGCTTAGCGATTCCACGACAGTATGGCACCGCGGTGCAGCGTGTCGCCTGGAAACGCCGCGTACGGGATGCGTTTCGCCGTCACCGAAGCCAGTTGCCGACCGGCATGGATCTAGTCGTTCGTCCACAGCGCGGATCGAGGGCCGAAAGTGAGGCCATCGCCCGATCTCTGACCGAGTTGGTTGAGCGGTTGAATCTGCCACGCCCGCCTCGCATCCCCGCGAGCGAGTAAGCGGCAGATGGACCGAGTGAAACCCTTTGGGGTGTTGGTTTTTATTGGACGAGGCTCTTTGGGATTGGTGTCTCATGGGACGGATCAGCCTCTCGGAGAGAGGCTGCTACGAGGGTCGCATAACGAACAAGCAATTGCACCTAAGTAAGTTTGTGCAAAAAAAAGAGCCTGACTTGCGTCAGGCTCTTTTTGTGGATTGCATTGTGATAAAGCGCCTAGCGGGCACCTAATCACAGGCTTAGTACATATCGTGGTCGCCGGCGTGTCCGCCCTTCTTACCGCCGTCATCCTTTGGCTTTTCAGCGATCAGAGCATCGCTGGTCAGCAGCAAGGTAGCGACCGAAGCGGCGTTGGCCAACGCGGTTCGCGTCACCTTGGTCGGATCGATCACACCGGCCTTGACCAAGTCTTCGTAGACGTCGGTCAACGCGTTGTAACCCATGTTGCCTTTGCTTTCGGCGACTTTCGCACACACGATACCACCGTCTTGTCCGGCGTTGGCGGCGATCATGGTCAATGGAGCGCGGCAAGCCCGGAGGACAATGTTGAAGCCGGTCAGTTCGTCCTGAGCCAAATCGGTAGGCGACCCGACTTGGGTAGCCGCGCGGAGCAGTGCGACACCGCCACCGGGCAGGATGCCTTCTTCGATCGCAGCACGTGTTGCATGCAGTGCGTCTTCGACGCGTGCTTTCTTTTCTTTCATTTCGCTTTCGGTCGCGGCCCCAACGTTGACCTTGGCCACCCCACCAGCCAGTTTGGCCAAGCGTTCTTCGAGTTTTTCACGGTCGTAATCGCTCGAAGTGTTTTCGATTTCTCGGCGGATCTGATCGATCCGAGCCTTGATTTCACTGGCCTTGCCGGCACCTTCGATGATGGTCGTGTTGTCTTTGTCGATGATAATCTTTTTGGCCCGACCGAGGTCCGATAGGGTCAATGCATCGAGTTTCTTACCGAGGGCTTCGAAGACAGGCACGGCACCGGTTAGGATACCGATATCTTCCATCATGGCTTTGCGGCGATCGCCGTAACCAGGGGCTTTGACGGCAGCCACATTGAGGGTGCCGCGGAGTCGGTTGATGACCAAGGTCGCGAGTGCTTCGCCTTCGACATCTTCGGCGATGATCAACAGAGGCTTGCTCTGCTGCACGACTTGTTCGAGAACTGGCACCAGATCCTTGATGTTCGTGATTTTCTTTTCGAAGACCAAAATGTAGGCATCTTCGAGGACCGTTTCCATGGCCGCAGCATCGGTCACGAAGTAAGGGGACAGGTAGCCGCGGTCGAACTGCATGCCTTCGACGAACTCGAGTTCATCGTGCAAGCTCTTGCCTTCGTCGACCGTTACCACGCCATCCTTACCTACGCGTTCCATAGCGTCGGCCAAGAGTTCGCCGATGGAGCGATCGTTGTTGGCAGCGATGGAGGCGACGTTGGCCATCTCGACCTTGTCTTTGATTTTGATCGACATCTTGCGGAGTTTTTCGGTGATGTCCGAAACCGCTCTCTCGATCCCGCTCTTCATTTGGATTGGGTTGACGCCAGCAACCACGGCCTTGAGGCCTTCATTGAAAATGGCTTCGGCCATGACCGTGGCGGTGGTAGTGCCGTCACCGGCCACGTCGCTCGTCTTGGACGCGACTTCGCGAACCATCCGTGCGCCCATGTTTTCGTAGACGTCTTCCAAGTCGATTTCCTTGGCGACGGTGACACCGTCCTTAGTAACCGTGGGGCTACCGAAGCTCTTTTGCAGGATCACGTTACGGCCTCGGGGGCCGAGGGTGACTTTGACCGCGCGAGCCAGTTTGCTAACGCCACGGCGAATTGCTTCGCGGGCTTCTTGATCAAACGCAATAATCTTTGCCATTGTGCTGAATGCTCCGTTGAGATGAATGGGCCTTAGAGTGACAGGCCGAGTCGAAAGATTGGATGTTCGGGATCGATTAGCCGAGGATGGCCAAAACTTCGGATTCGTTCATAAGCAGGTACTCTTCGCCATCGACTTCGATGTTTTCACCGGAATAACTGGTGAAAAGGACGTGGTCACCTACTTTGACCTGCAATTGCGAGCGGCTGCCATTTTCTAGCACCCGACCATCGCCGACACTGATGATCTTGCCGCGGGTCGGCCGGTCTTTAGCACTGTCGGGCAGGTAGATTCCGCCGACCGTCTTTTCCTGGGATTCCTGACGCTGAACAACGATCCGATCTCCGAGCGGAACCAGCTTGATCTTCGTTTTTTCTTTCGTGGCAGCGGCCATCGACACAACTCCGTGAACAGTGAAGGGAACTTTAGAGGATGCCTACGCCAAAACGGCATGATCCTAAGCTACTCTGTCCGACAAGCAATTTCCGTGCCAGCACGAAACTGGCCGGAGGTAGGCTCTGAGGAATTGTTGGTCAGTTCGAAGCCTTAGCCCATTGTTTGAATCACGTCGGCTGAGCAAAATGAGCCAGTGAGTAGTGTTCCTGTGAGCGTTGACGTTTGGACCAGACTATGCCGTTACGTGTGACCTGCCAGTGTGGCCAGAGTTTGAATGTTCCAGATAATTTGGCTGGCAAGGTGGTGAAGTGCCCGAAGTGCCAAAAAGGGGTCAAGGTGCCAGGGCAAGCGACCGGCGGCACGAGCGGTTCGCCACCGAAGCTGGCCGAATCGGCCGCCAAAAAGGCGACCGTCTCTGCGAAACCTGTCCGACCTCCTGCAGCAAGTCCACCGCTCGACGCGTTGGCCGGACTGTTCGATTCGGCAGGTCTGACAGAACGCAAAGGCACATTCTGCCCCTCGTGTGACAAGTCCCTGCCGCCAGGAACGGCTATTTGCGTCAATTGCGGCTTTCATTTGGAGCAAGGCGCAAAGATTTCGGGTTTCCAAGTCGAGAGCAAGGAGTTTGGGAACGCGCGGTTGGTGGAAGCGTCCGAGATGATGAAACGCGAAGCCGAGACCGAAAAGCGACTGCTCGGAGCTGGCACTCCTTGGTGGATGATGTTTGGCCTATTGGCCGGGTTGGTCGTGATGATCGGTGCGGTGTTGATCAAGATGGACGCGACCACATCTGGAAACGTTTCGAACGTGCTGCTGTTCCGAAAGCTGCAAAATGCAACGTTTCTTTCCGTGTTGGCCATGTCCTTTGGAGTCGCCATGACCGTGGTCTCGGTGCTCGGGTTGTTGGCCATCCTGATAACGGCCTTCCTGGAGCGGACCAAGGAGGGGCTGCTGTGCTTGATCCCCGGGTACATTGTGTACTACATGTTTTCGCGAATGCAGGCGAAAAGGCTTACCAATACGGTCATGATCATTTGGGTAACCGCCATCTTGGGCGGCATCGCGTTGGGTTATTCGCTTCCCAATATATAGCGTTGGAACGCAAGATGTTCGCGCGATACGGGGGAGCCGTATGAGTGATTCGTAGCCCTAGCGAAGCGTCTAGGTCCTGGCGGTTTACTTCTAAAAAAGCACGAAAACACATTACCCATGGGGCGTGGATCAATTGTCACTACCAGCCGCTTGGTTTAGGCTATCAAATTAGTCGGCGCATACGCGTCTAGGGTCCGGTCAAGGGATTACTGAAAAGGTTATTCGATGGCGACTTACCGTCGTATTAATGTGATCGAAGATGGCGGCGTGAGCATCGTTCGCTTCATCGATAAAAAAATTGTGGATTCAGCAACGATTGAGCAGTTGGGTGAGGAGCTCAATGCGTTGGTGACGAGTGAAAAGCGGAACATGCTGCTCCTGAATTTTGAAGGGGTCGAGTTCATGTCCAGCGCCGCTCTCAACAAACTGATTTCGCTCAATGGCAAAGTCAAAGCGGCCGTAGGACGTTTGAAACTGTGTTGCTTGCGAGCGGAAATCAAGGAGGTCTTCACGATCACCCGTTTGGATCGCGTGTTCGATCTGCGGAAGACGCAGGAAGACGCATTGGCCGCGTTCAAGCTGTAGCAAGTCGCCCTATCGGGACAGGCAACCATGACAAGTGTCGACTCATCCTGGTCGTATGATCAGGTTTTGCCAAGTGATCTCGATGCCGGTCACAAGGCCATCGATCAATTGATGGCAGCTCTCGAGGCAGCAGGCTGGATGGGTCGCGATCTGTTCCATGTACAGATGGCGATCGAAGAAGCCGTTGTCAATGCGATCGAGCACGGCAACAAACGGGATCTATCCAAGCAGGTGCATGTCGAATTTACGTTGTTTGCCGATCGGGCCGAATTGAAGGTCACCGATCAGGGAAGCGGGTTCGATCATCGGCATGTGGCGGATCCGACGGTCGAAGAGCGGTTGGATAAACCACGCGGCCGAGGCGTGATGTTAATACGCGAACTGATGAGCGACGCCCAGTACAACGAGAAGGGGAACAGCGTCTGGATGCTGAAGCTCCGTTCGGCCGAAGAGCCCTCCACCGAAGGCGAGACGGATGGCTAACGGTTGTCGAAGCGTGTCTGAGGCTAAGCCTACCTAACGCGGCGAGCGGGCCGATCGCCCTTGGAGGCTTAGGGTTCGTCGCCGTCGAGAGATAGAGGTTCCATCACCTTGGTGTTGCGTTCGACCGCGATGACGACCGTTTGCTCATCGACACCGTCCCGACTGCGGGCGGTGGCCGGGAGTACTTGGCGGCGATCTGGGAACGGCATTCGGATCGAGAATGTTCCATCGCTACGGACTTTGACGGGTTCGGTTCCGATCGTGACATGGGCGTCCGGATGCGTGGATCCGAAGACGACGAGTTCCGCATCGACCTGAAAATGGAATTGCCGTGCACGTTTCAAGCCTCCTTCGGCACCGCTACCGAATTGCGATAGGACATCCAGGTCCATGGTCCGTTTGAGACGATCTTCGAAGATCTCTGGCAGTTGGCCGCGCTGGGTGTCATCGCCGTACCCGCCGCTCATGGCGTAGATACGTTCGGCATCCTTCGCAATGTCAGCCCAATGATCGTCGCTGGCCTCTTTACCTCCCGGAACCGGAGTGCCGACGGTATTGCTGCGGACCAGTTCGTAGAATCGTCCGGAGCCAGTAAGGTACCCCATAACGATTTGAAAGCGCGACGGTGGGTTGTCGACGTCGATGTACCAGTTCCGTACACCGCCATGGATTTCCAAGTCGCGATGCACGGTCTCGGCGCTTTCGGTCGTGCCGCTGTCGTCCAATTTGAGCAACCTCAGAATCGGTTTGACCGAATGCCAGTGTTCAGCCAATGCGGCTTTGGCGCGTTCAACTGTTTGCCGCGTGACGTCCCAATGGGCTTGGAGCCAATACGGATCGCGAACCATGAGGATGATGCGATCCTGGCCTTTAACAACAGGCTGCACCGGAGTGATGGGGGTCAGGGTGCGTTTGGGTGGTGTTTGCGCGAGGTCTTTGCGTTGCTCCCTTTCCGCTTGAGCGGACCGGATCTTGGCCACAATCTCTGGCTTGGTGCCGGTCTTTTTGATTACGGGAGTGGGTGGTTTGCGTGCGGCGATGGGGTGTGCGGTGGGTGGGTGCGCAACCGGGGGGGCGACGGGTTTTTCTGGCGTCGGACGCACTGAATGCTTGGTCACGACGGCTTTGGCTTCAGCCTTCGGTGCGGTGGCGACGGTTTTTGCGGGAGCTGAGGCGACCTTTTTGGCGGGGGGCGCAATTTTCACCGTGCTCGCGTGGGTGCGAGCAGAAGTCGCGACTTTTGGGCTGGGTTTGGTCGAACTCGGCTTGGCCGTGGCCTTTGTAGCCGATGACGATTTCGAGCCCTTGTTCGTCTTGGCACCCGCAGCGACCGGCGTTTTGGCTTTCGAACTGGTCAAAGCCTTGTTCTTGCTGTCAGCAGCTGGCCGAGGCGATGCGGTGGCTGATTTCAAAGAGCCCTTATCGATGGCCTTTTTGGTGGTCTTTTTTGCGGTTTTGGTAGTGGTTTTGCCAGTGGCGGGTTTGCCATGGCTGGAGGCGGCTGGCTTGGAAGAACTCGTTTTACCCGACGTTTTTTTACCGACGGTTTTAGGTGTGGCGCTCCCCTTCCCCCCGACAGAGGTTTTTGCCACAGGTTGTTTGGTTTTCTTCTTTGAGGGGGGCACCGGGGTGTCTCCTAGACCTAAATTAGGGTCGCGCGTCGGGCTCAATGCGATGGGGATTCGTGGTCAGCTGAGGTTTCTTCCCGCATCCCCCCTGTTGGAGTGGGGCCGCGAAGGTGTCGTCAGGATGAATTACCCCCAGTATGCTTAACGCCCAAGTACTTTTCTAGATATTTCTGGGTGGGACGCTGAGAATGGATTGTGTCGGATCGAAATATTTTTTGAATGGCTGCCGAGTGTTTCATGGAAAAAAAGACAAACAAAAAGATGGGTTCCAAGCCTTGGAAACCGGACGCCACCAGCCTCAGCCTGACTGCCTTGTCACGCATTTTGGCGGTTCTGTTTCTGATGCTTTTGCCCGGGGTGGCCGGTGGCTTTTTGGATCGTGTTTTGGGAACTCAGTACTGGATGGCCATTGGATTTGTCGTCGGCATGTTGTTCATGATGGTCGGGTTGTACTACGTGGTGAAAATTGGGGATATCGAGCGACGGCAGGCGGCGGCCCAAGCGGACCAGGCTGAGGATTCTGAGGACACCAAACCAATGGATGCCGATGAAGGCCGAACGGTGGCGCCTCCGGCCAAACGCGATAGGACAGGTGAATGAGCCTCTCGAATTCTTCGCATAGCTCTGTTTCGCCACAGCGGCTTGAAACCGAGGCGGTAGTAGTAGGGCGAGTCCAAGCGCCGATTTTTCTAACCGAATGGACTCTCTTCGCAACGGTGGTTGCCGTGTGTGTGGTTTCGGTGGTTGGCCTGCACTGGTGGTCAGGGGCTTTGGCTGGAATACCATCCGGCTTGATGGCCGTTGCGATCACCGCATCGGTAGCGGCGGGTCCGATGTTTTGGCGCCGCGGCGGCCTAGGGCGGAGGGCACCGGTCGTTTCAACTCTGATGACCATTACGTTTCGAATGCTCGTCATGCTGGGAGCTTTGGGATTCGTGGCTGCGACAAAATGGCCCCACCGCAATTCTTTCGCATGGACCTTGCTGGGGTGTTATTTTATTTTCTTGATATTAGAATCCGCTTTTTCCATTCGATGGTACTCCTCCTCCCACCCGCGTGCTGAGCAACCCTAGATGGCTTCGGATATCCTCCACATCAAAGACGGTTACTACTTTGAAGTGCCAAAGATGCTTTGGCGCAGTGACCGGAAGAGTGTTTCGGACTTTCCGGATTGGCTGGTTCGCCTCGACGCTGATTTCCAAGCCCGAGAAGCCGACGTGATTGTCGAGTCCTTGAAGGATCTCGGCGTGGAGCAGGATTCACTCGATGCCCTGCGAGCCGAGTGGCTGGCATGGCAGGCCTCATCCAAAAGAAACACTGCTTGGCCGCTGGATGCATACCTCGAAAAGCACTTGAGCAAGGTACAGGCCAAGGCCGCAACATGGGCGACGAAGAACGCTCCGAGCGCGGCCAATCCAACCCAAGCGTACCTGGCTGAGCATCCTGAAATTGGGCACCTTTGGTTTTTTCGGTTGGCCGACAATCCTCAGTCCTGGTCCAAGTGGCTGGCCATCAAAGAGGAAATCAACGCATCGTCCTTTGTGGATCAGTACCGCCAAAGCGAAGGTGGTCAGGGTTGGGGAGCGGAGAAGATCGCTCAGTACAACGAATCACTGGATGGCAAGGTGATGATTCCGCAGCCCTTTGGTACGCTGCGCAATGCATACGATGCCGAATCGGGATTTTGCATCTCGCGGTACATGATCATCGAAGTCGCCGTAGCTCTGCTAATTTTCTTCGCTTTCCGCTGGTTGGCGGGTCGAGTCAAGACGGGTGCGGCGCCAACAGGCAAACGCTGGAATTTGCTTGAAGGACTGGTACAGGCGGTTCGCAACGATGTTGTTGTGCCGGCGATGGGAGAGCACGACGCGGATCGGTTCATGCCATTTTTATGGACCATGTTCTTCTTTATCTTGGGCTGCAACTTAATGGGAATGGTCCCGTGGGTTGGCTCGCCCACGGCTGCCTTTGGTACGACACTCGCATTGGCTGGCATGGTCTTCATCGTTGGTTTGACGGTTGGGATAAGAGCTTTCGGCTTGGTCGGCTACTTAAAGAACATTTGCCCTGAGTTGGGTTTGCCGTGGTACTTGGCTTTCTGGTTGGTGCCGCTGTTGTGGGTGATTGAGGCGTTTTCGCTGTTGATTAAGCATTTGATTTTGGCCGTGCGTTTGTTGATGAATATGGGCGCCGGTCACTTGGTTCTACTGGGGATTCTCGGGATTGGTATCAGCGCGAAGACGGCCATGGAGATGAGCAGCGGTGGATGGGCCGGCGTGGCTCTGATCTCGATTCTTGGTACGACGATGTTGAGCTTCCTCGAAGTGTTTGTTGCGTTCTTGCAGGCCTATGTTTTCACGTTCCTCGCGGCCATGTTCATAGGCAGTTCGATCCATCACCACTAGAATCCGGCGGTTCTTCAGTGGCGCGTGTATGTTTCCTCTTCCCTTTTTTCGTTGAGACAAAGTTCAGTCGATCTCCAAGGAGTTTAGTAAAGTGTTGAATATCGTACGTCTCGGTTTGATGGTCTGTGGTTTCATGCTCTTGATGGCGCTTCCGGCCAGTGCACAAGCCACCGGTGGTGGCAATGTTCCCGGTGCGATCGGTGCCGGATTGGCTGTTATCGGCGCCGGAATCGGCATCGGTTTCTTGGGCAAGGGGGCAGTTGAGTCGATCGCTCGCCAACCGGACCAAGCGACGGTCATTCAGGTTGCGATGATCATCGCGGCTGCTCTGATCGAAGGTCTGGCGTTCTACGCCGTGTATGTTTGCTCGGTCCAAAACCCCTTCGCCGGTTAGTCATCGGCGGGTTTCATTTCCGTATTCCTATCCCTAGCGTGTGGATGACAAGTCCTGAGGCATTGTATGAACATGAAGGTGGGTGGACGAATCCTGGTGGCCTTTTTCTTGCTGTTGATGTCCAGCAGCTTTTTTTCGGCCGCCGCATTCGAAGACGGGCATGTGGATCCTACGCACGGGCACGCTTCGGCGGAAAGCGAATCGTTGTTGGAGTTCAAGAGCGATAAGTCGCTGTTCACAGCGGTTGTTTTTCTGCTGCTTTGCGGCGGACTGTACCTGGTTGCATGGAAGCCGATTTCGCAAGGTTTGGAGCGACGTGAAACGACGATCGCGACCCGAATCGAAGATGCGGAAAAGGCATCGGTCAAGGCAGCGGCTTTGCTCCAAGAGTACCAAGCCAAGCTCGCCGATGCTGCGGTTCAAGCCCAGGACTTGGTGAATCAGGCCAAGCGGGATGCCGAGTCGGTTGCAGAACGCATCAAGGTGGATGCGCAAGCGGCTGCGGCTCGTACGACCGAACGGGCTTTGTCCGAAATCGAATCGGCCAAACAAGCGGCACTGAGCGAGTTGTCCAACAAAAGCACCGACTTGGCGTTCTCGTTGGCCCGCAAGATTTTGGGCCGAGAATTGAAGGCTGGTGACCATCAACAATTGATTCAAGACGCCCTAGGTCGTCTTCCGAGCAACAACTGATCGCGATGGCGTAGCTACTCGCGAGTCGTTTTCTTCCCAACCCTGACCCCTCGAAGCATCCCACTCCAACATGTCTGAGCAGAACAGCAAGATCGCCACGGTCTTCGATAGCGACGAGCAACATGTGGGGGAGGTGTACGCCAAGGCGTTGATCGCCGCCGCGGAAAAGGATGGTCAAGTCGACACGGTGGTCGACCAACTTGAGAGTTTGGTGGTGGACGTGCTTAATCGCAATCCAAAACTAGACGTGGTTCTGTCCAATCCGAAGATGCCCCTCGAGAGCAAATGGGAACTTCTCGAGAAGGTCTTCGGCGGTTCGATGAACGGGACGTTGCTCACGTTTCTGAAAGTGATCGGACGGCGCAACCGTTTTCATGCATTGCGGGCCATTCAGAACTGTGCGAGTCGGATGCGGGATGAGATGGCCGGACGGATCCAAGTCGAAGTGACTGTGCCCGAGGCCATGGATGCATCCCGCGAGTCGGCTTTGATCACGAAGCTGGCGTCTTACTTTAAGAAAGACGTTCGCTTGACGACCAAGATCGATCCACAAATCATCGGTGGTCTCGTGGTCCGCGTCGGCGACACGGTCTTCGATGGTAGCATCGACGGCCAATTGCGAATGCTTCGAAAAACGGTCAGTGCGCGATCCGAACACGCTTTGCGTTCGGCTGCGGATGCCTTGGTTCAAGCCAATTAGTTCCCTGGTTCCAATCTCAATTCTCCTTCCAAAACAAACACATCGAATTCCCACCCGAGCCTCACAGGCTTCGGTTACGAAATCAGCGAGGTTGATGCAATGAAGTTTAACTCGGATGAAATAGCCGCTGTCATTCAAAAAGAGATCGAGCAATTCGGTAGCCAGATCGATGTCCGAGAGGTCGGTACCGTTCTCGAGGTCGGCGACGGGATTGCACGTGTATACGGGCTCTCCGGCGTGATGTCGGGAGAAATGGTTGAGTTTCCAAGCGGAGTGATCGGCTTGGCTTTCAATCTCGAAGAAAAGTCCGTGGGCGTGATCATCCTCGGGGATTACTTGAGTATCAGCGAAGGGGACGAAGTGCGAGCCATGGGTACGCTGCTGAGCGTACCTGCGGGTGACGCGGTCGTCGGGCGCGTTCTCGACCCGTTGGGGAACCCGCTCGATGGCAAAGGTCCCGTCAACACCACCATCAGCCGACCTGTGGAATTCATTGCAACGGGTGTGGCCGAACGCCAACCGGTACATGAACCCATGCAAACGGGTATCAAAGCGATCGATGCCATGACTCCGATCGGTCGTGGTCAACGCGAGTTGATCATCGGTGACCGAAAGACCGGCAAGACCGCGATTGCCGTCGACGCGATCATCAATCAAAAGGGCAAAGGCGTTAAGTGTTTCTACGTTGCGGTTGGCCAGAAGGAATCCTCGGTCGCGTTGATCATCGATGCTTTGGAAAAAGCCGGAGCGATGGACTACACAACCGTGATCGTTTCCGGGGCCAGTGCTCCAGCCCCGCTCCAGTACATCGCTCCCTATGCTGGGACCGCCATGGCCGAGCACTTCATGTTCAATGGCCAACACGCGTTGATTGTCTACGACGATTTGAGCAAGCAAGCCGTGGCGTACCGACAATTGAGTTTGTTGATGCGTCGTCCACCAGGCCGTGAGGCTTTTCCAGGAGACGTCTTCTATTGCCACAGCCGTTTGCTCGAGCGATCGTCCAAGTTATCGAAGGATCTCGGCGGTGGATCGCTTACCAGCCTGCCGATCATTGAGACACTTGAAGGTGAGGTTTCGGCGTACATCCCAACCAACGTGATTTCGATCACCGATGGCCAAATTTACCTCCAACCCGACTTGTTCTTCGCAGGCATTCGCCCGGCCATGAATGTCGGTATTTCGGTTTCCCGCGTGGGTGGCAACGCTCAGATCAAAGCCATGAAGAAGGTCGCGGGTGGTTTGCGACTTGACTTGGCTTCGTTCCGAGAACTCGAAGCGTTTGCTCAGCTTGGAACCGAACTGGATCCGGCCACGCAATCCAAACTTGATCGCGGTTATCGGATGGTGGAGTTGCTCAAGCAGTCGCAATACCAACCAATGAGCGTGACCGATCAGATTGTCAGTATCTATGCAGGAACGCGTGGATATCTGGATGATATTCCAGTCGACAAAGTGCGAGAGTTCGAGATCGGTCTATTGACCTTCCTCCACGATCGCAAGCCTGAAGTAGCGCAGAAGATCTTGGATGTAGCCGATTTGACCAGCGAGGTCGAAGAGATGATCAAGTCCACCATCACCGCCTTCAAGGCCACCTTCCGCTAGTCGTCCGACTCCTAGGATCGATCCCTTATGGCCAATATCCGACAACTCGACAAACGCCGCAAAAGTGTTCGCAACATCCGCAAGATCACGCGGACGATGGAGCTGATTGCCACCGCTCGTTTCAAAAAAGCGATGGACCGGGCAGCGGCTGCCACCGACTACACTCGGTATATCACCAAAATCGTGCAGGACATTGCTAAGAGTGGTACCGAATTTTCGCATCCGATGCTGGTACCGCACGAATCGATCAAGGCGGTGGATATCCTCGTCTTGACTGCCAATCGAGGTTTGTGCGGGGGCTACAACGGTTCGATCGTTCGAGCCGCGATTCAGCGCCGCAATGAAATCCTTGAAATCGCCAACGCTGGCCAGACCTCCGTCAGCGGAAAACGCGGGATCTCCGCCTTTCGGTTCGCAGGGATTCCTATTGAAAAATCGTTCACGGAGTTCGACGATCAGCCCGGGTTCGAGCCGGTGGCAAAGATCGCGGACGATCTGATTCACCGCTATGTCACCGGTCAAATCGATCGCGTCGATGTGGCGTACACGAAGTTTGTAAGCGTTTCGAAGCAGGTCCCAACGATTGAGACTCTGCTCCCTTTCGCTAGTATCGAATTGCCTAAGACAGGTGCGGAAGGAACAGAGTCGGAAAGCAAGATCCGAGACGATTACGAGTTCCTGCCTTCGGCGGCTGGTATTCTCGAAGAAGTCGTGCCTGCCAGTTTTCGAGCTAGGCTCTTCAAGTGTTTTCTCGATGCGGCGGTGAGCGAGCAGATCGCTCGGATGGTCGCCATGAAGAGTGCCACCGAAAACGCCGGTGACTTGATCAAGTCCTTATCCCGCACCTACAATCGGGCACGCCAAAGCAAGATTACCCAGGAAATCATGGAGATCATCGGTGGGGTGGAAGCGTTGGGGTAACGTTACCCGTTCGCATCGCCATCACTACTGCATTTCGTCCCGATCCATCATACGTAACCCGTCCAATCAGTCCGTCGCAATCAACACTCAGAGAAGAACATGAACGTTTCCACTGGCAAAGGGGTTGGCAAAATCAGTCAGGTGATCGGGTCGACATTCGACGCCGAATTCCCCGAAGGTCAACTTCCCACCATCTATAGCGCGGTCAAAGTCCAGAGCGAAGCCAAAGGGGTCTCGATCAATTTGACCGGAGAAGTGCAACAGCACCTCGGTGGTGGCCGCGTACGTTGCGTCGCCTTGGGTAGCACCGACGGTTTGATGCGAGGCCTAGACTGTGTCGATACCGGCAGTCCGGTATCGGTTCCCGTCGGCGAAGGAACCTTGGGCCGGGTGTTCAACGTACTCGGCGAACCCATCGACCAACGCGGCGAGGTCAAGGCGGATGATCGTTGGCCGATCCACCGCAAAGCCCCGATTCTTTCGGAACTGTCGACCAACACCGAAGTCTTCGAGACCGGGATTAAAGTGATCGACTTGCTCACCCCGTTCGTCCGCGGTGGCAAGGCCGGTTTGTTCGGTGGGGCTGGTCTCGGCAAAACAGTTATTCTTCAAGAATTGATCGCACGCGTGGCCAGCTCGCACGGCGGTTACTCCGTGTTCGCAGGGGTGGGAGAACGCACGCGAGAAGGCACCGACCTTTGGCTCGAAATGCAAGAGGCTGAAATCGGCAATACGGGCCGCAAAGTTATTGAACAGACCTGCATGGTGTTCGGACAGATGAACGAGCCACCAGGGTCGCGTCTACGCGTCGCGCTGTCCGCGCTGACCATGGCCGAGTACTTCCGAGATACGACCGGCAAGGACACACTGCTGTTCGTCGACAATATCTTCCGATTCTCCCAAGCAGGATCCGAGGTTTCGGCACTGCTCGGTCGTATGCCGTCCGCAGTGGGTTACCAACCGACCTTGGCTACCGAGATGGGTGCATTGCAAGAACGAATCACATCGACAAAACGCGGGGCCATCACGTCGGTGCAAGCCGTGTATGTTCCGGCGGACGATCCAACCGACCCGGCACCGGCCACCGCTTTCAGTCAGCTCGATGCGTTCATTTACCTGGAACGATCGATTTCGGAAAAAGGTATCTATCCTGCGATCGACCCCCTGGCTTCGAACTCTCGGATTCTCGACCCCGCCATCGTGGGCGAGCGCCACTACAACGTCGCCCGCCGCGTGCAGCGCAATTTGCAGCGTTACCGAGAACTCCAGGACATTATCGCCATTCTCGGGATCGATGAATTGAGTGAAGAGGACAAGACCGTAGTTCGTCGCGCCCGACGCATCGAGCGATTCTTGTCCCAACCGTTCTTGGTCGCAGAAGTCTTTACGGGCAAGCCCGGTGAAATCACCACCATGGCCGATACCATTCGAAGCTTTGAAGAAATCTGCGATGGCAAATGGGATCATTTGCCCGAATCGGCCTTTATGTATGTTGGTCCGATCGAACAAGTCGAAGAGCAAGCCAAGAAGCTGGCCGCACAAGGTAAGAAATAATCATGAGCTCTGGCACTGGCGTTCATTGCGTGGTGGTCACTCCGGAAAAAACGCAGCTTGACCTGCGCTGCGACTCGTTGATCCTACCGATGTTCGATGGCGAACTCGGTGTGCTCCCCGGCCGCGCGCCGTTGGTTGGGCGGCTCGGGTTTGGGCTGTTGAAGCTGAGAAGCCAGGGCAAGGACGATATTTGGTTTGTCGACGGCGGTTTTGTCCAAGTCACACGCGAATCGGTCCATATCCTGACCGACCGTTTGATGCGACCCGATCAGATCGACCGTACGCAGGCCGAAGCCGAACTGAAATCGGCGCTGGAGATTAAGCCGATGTCGCGGGAGGCCCACGCGACTCGCGAGCGATCGCTCGCACGAGCCCGCGCAAAGCTTCGAGTTGGCAGCTAGTCCATTCGACGGTACGATGCTGAACGGGTGGCGACTGAGTGAGTCGTTCGGCCCGTTCCTCTTTTTCAATCAACCGCTATGAATGCACGCAAGGGTAGTAGCTTCGCCGGTGTCGGCGTCGCCATCGTGACTCCATTCAACAACAATGTGTTGGATGTCGGCAAGCTCAAGGAACAGATCGAGTTCCAGATTGCCGCCGGGACTACCTTTCTCGTCCCGGTAGGGACGACTGGCGAATCTCCCACGTTGACTCACGATGAACACGAACGGGTGATCAGCGAAGTCGTGCAATTGGCCGCAGGCCGATGCAAGGTCATGGCAGGTACCGGCAGCAACTGCACCTCGGAAGCCTTGCGACTCACTCGCTGGGCTGCCAAGGAAGGAGCCGATGCGTCGCTGCAAGTGGCGCCTTACTACAACAAGCCCACCCAGCGAGGCTTCTACGAACACTTCAAGGCCATCGCAGAAGAGATCGGGATTCCGCATTGCGTCTACAACATCCCCGGTCGTTCGGCCAAGAATATCGAGCCTGAAACGATTGCAAAATTGGCAGAGTTGCCCAATATTTGCATGGTCAAGGAAGCCACCGGCTCCCTCGATCAGTGCTCGCAGATCCTCAACACGACGGACTTAACAGTTCTCAGCGGTGATGATTCTCTCACATTGCCCATGATGAGCATCGGCGCCGAGGGCGTCATTTCGGTTGCTGGAAATATCGTCCCGGGCGACTTGTTGGCCATGGTTCGTGCGGCATTGGCAGGTGATTTTGCAGAAGCAACACGCTGCCACCACCGCTTGTTTCCACTATGCCGGGACATGCTGTCCCTGGCCACCAATCCGATCCCTCTCAAGTCGGCGATGCGATTGCTGGGGCGCGATTCGGGTGAGTTGCGACTCCCTATGACTCAATTGGAACCCAGCGAACTCGAGACCTTGCGGTCCACGCTGATCAAGTACGGCATCCTCTGAGTGGAGCCAATCAAGCCAAGGGCTGAGCGCCACCCAAGCATCTGGGTTGATAATCGTTCTCGAAGCGATCCATAGCCTCGTCTTTTAGTTGCTCGTCATTTAGCGATGTGCTGACACGCACAATCCTGGCACACCTTTTGCTTTATCGGTTGTTCGCCCCGGATGATCGGAAACCTTCCAGTGAACGATCCGGGATCCGGATCGATCGCTGCGGTGAACTCGGCTCGATTTGAGTGGCAGCTTGGTGAGCCGTTGGCTTTTCGTCTATAGACAACCTTTTTGATTCAGGAGTTTCGTGATGTTTGGATTCATCGGCTGGATAATCATAGGTCTTGTTGCTGGTCTGCTTGCCAGATTGCTGATCCCTGGGCGTCAAGCCATGGGTTGGATCATGACGATCGTGCTTGGATTGGTGGGATCACTGATTGGCGGCTTCCTCTCAACGTCCGTCTTTGGTGCAGAACGAGGCGACGGAATGTTCAATACCTCTGGATTGGTCATGTCGACGATAGGTGCGTTGATCGCGCTCGGACTGTATTTGACCTTCGAAAAACGCAACAACAGCCCGGCTTAATCGCTCGCTGTTGCTTTAGGTACGGTCCGAGCAAAGCAGAATTCGCGCCTGCCGCTCTGAGTTGCAGGCAGAAAAACGCAAAAGCCCCACGTTGATTTGATCATCGTGGGGCCTTTTTGATTTTCTAATGGCGAGGATCGGCTGAGTTCGGAGATTAATCCAAGAAGCCAACCAATTCTTGGGAGCGGCTCGGTTGCTGGAGCTTCCGAACCGCTTTGGCCTCGATCTGACGGATGCGTTCGCGGGTCACTTTGAAAATGTGTCCCACTTCTTCTAGCGTGTAGCTGTATCCATCGCCGAGTCCATACCTCAGTTTGATGATTTCCCGCTCACGATAACTCAGTGTCTTCAGGACCGAGTTGATACGATTGCGGAGCATCTCTTGACCGGCTCCGATCGCAGGGCTTTCGGCCGTGCCATCGGGCAGTAGATCCCCGAACTGAGAGTCTTCGCTATTGCCGACCGGTCGATCGAGGGAGATAGGATAGCGGCTCATTGCGAGCACGCGCCGGGCTTCCTCGATCGTGGTTTCCGCTCGTCGTGCTGTTTCTTCGAGCGTCGGTTCGCGTCCTAGTTCTTGCAAAAGCTGCCTGGAGACGTTCCGAACCCTGGACATGGTTTCCACCATGTGGACGGGGATACGGATGGTCCGGCTCTGGTCAGCCACCGCGCGGGTGATCGCTTGGCGAATCCACCAGGTGGCATACGTGCAGAACTTGAAACCGCGACGATATTCGAACTTGTCCACCGCCCGCATCAACCCAGCATTCCCTTCCTGGATGAGATCCAAGAAGCTCAGGCCGCGGTTGCGATACTTTTTGGCGATGGAGACGACGAGTCGTAGATTGCCTTCGCTGAGTTGTTTTTTCGCGTGCTGGTAATCCGAGAAGACCCGTTTGACCATGTTGACGCGTTTGCGCAGCGAGGTCGGGCTTTCTTGGGTGGCAACCAGAATTTGGCGATACTCACGACGCAGTTGAGCCAATTGCGATGGCGAGACCTGGTGCGACTTGAGAGTCGCCAAATCATACTTGATCTCATCGACACGCGAGGACAATCGCTCGAGAACACCGATCATGGCTTCGATGCGCTGCGTGCGCAAGCCGAGTTCTTCGATCAACCGCACCGACTTGCGTCGGCGTCGACCGAGACTGAGCCATGCTTCGCGACGTTTCTTGGCGGGCAAGGAACGGCTGAGGGCATCGCGGTAGTCGCGTCGATTTCGTTTGAGAAGAACATCCAAGGTCTTCAGATTGTTGGGTAGGCGCCCAAGGATCTGATCCTTTTCTAGTCGATCTGTCACTGATACTTGAACCGTACGATCAAAAGGCAGCTCACCGGAGTGAACGCGTCGCAGGATCTTGTAGGCGTACTGGATGACGTAGTCGCATTCCAGGAGTTTGGTTCGGAATCGACGGCGCGTGACTTCAATCTTCTTCGCCAGTCGAATTTCCTCGGATCGCGTCAGGAGAGGAATCTCTCCCATCTGCGTCAAGTACATTCGGACCGGGTCATCGGACCACGTTTCCACGTCATCAATGGCGGAGAGCAAGTCATCCTCGCTCTCCAATTGAACCTGATCCTCGGGGACAACCACGTCGACCACAGTATCGGTTAGGTCGTCGCCTTCTTCTTCCAACGACAGTTTCCGTAGGCCGTCCAAGTCATCAGCGCTGCGAGGCAGATCATCATCGAAATCCAACAGGCCGTCGAACAAGGTCATAGTTCCTCAAAACCACGAGAAATATGGAGGACAAGAGTGGGATCACCTTGGTGATTTCCATTCCCCTCCCGGCGACAAAAAGGTCCCGACTGAGGCAATGGAAGTGTAGCACCAAACGGATCACACACTCGAATCCGAGTACAAATGGTAAATTTTTACGAATAGCGAAAGCCTGCCTTGGCGGGTTGCGGTCCCTCACACTCAGCAGTACCGATATGGAAGTCGGTGCCGCGGATGCGCTGGCAAATCAAATGAGTCCACCGCAAGTTCGAGACTTCAGTCTATTTGCCTGATTCGGCAAAGTCACGAAATTCCGAAATTGCTTGGAACAAGTTTTATCGCACGAGGGAACACGACCATGGAACCATCCTTGCCGCTCCGTCCCAAAAACGAATGCCTTCCCTGAGAATCGAAAAAATCATCGGTCGTGTTCGGTTGCGATAGGCCCGGTAGAGATAGGTAGTACCGGGATCTTTATTTGACGCGGGATGATTTCGATCCATTCAGGGACCTGGGGATGAACACCAAGACGCGTGATGCGTACTGTTGTTCAGTCCATCGTCCTCGAGATTTGACCCAGATTCCACTTCGGAGATTCATATCGCCGCAAGCGGTTTCTAGTTCCGACGATGAGTGGCGTTTTTCAAATCCAACCCTACTTCCGGTCGGCCGTTACGATAGCAACGCACGATGCTGTTGCTCAATAATGGGAGGGTCGGAGGCGGGAAGAACGAAACAAAGTCACTCAAGGTCCGTAGCTCCATTCTAACTCCCGACCGTTCACGGTCTAGTGCCGATGCAAACATCCTTGGATTCGGTGTCAAGCCGTCTTGTCTCGATTACACTACTACCGCCATGTTCGCCTCGCACGGTGTGCGCGTTCATCCTCGCGCTGCCACACCTGACGATGCCGATTCGCTAGCAAAACGAAAGCCAATTCAAAATCCATCATGTCACGATTCAAAATCCCTTGCGGCGTATGTGGCGAAGCGTTGTTCGTCGGCATTGCCCAGGCCGGAGCGTCGGCTTCATGCCCGAAGTGCGGTGGCTCGACCGAAGTTCCAGGGACCAAGCAGTTGCGGGCCCACCATCGCGTCGACGCGTCGGATAGCGAGGCGTTGGACCAGGTCCCTACACTCCGCACTGCCGGTAGCAGCTCGCTCGTATTTCGAGGAATCGCGGCTGGACTGCTGGCCATCAGCGCCCTGTGCCTGACTTATGGCGGATACTTGGCCTATCTTCGTTGGGCCGCTCCGATTGAATTCGGGCATACCGAGGAAGAACTGTTCACGGAGATATTCGATCGTTCGATGGCTGATCCGCCGGCCCGCGTTTGGGATCACTGGAATTACTTGGTCGATCAAGGAGTTCCCGATCCGGACCCGCCAATTTATTTTTTACTCGAGCGACAGTTCTCTCTCCAAAAACCTTGGATGATCGGATCGTTATCCCTAGGTAGTCTGACGTTTCTGGCATTTGTCGTCGTAAGCGTGGTCGGTGGTCGCAATTCGAGACGCAATTAGCTCCCCGTTTTTATTGCGGCGAGATGAATGGCAAAGGCATGGGAAAGCCGTTAGGACAACGTTCACAGGCATCGCGTACTTCGTCCGCTCTTTCTCCGACGCTCGCTCAACCGCCGGAAGGGAATCCCGTGACTTGTTCGCGTCCCTGGGCCCGAGTGATGATGATCTTGGTCGCCTTGCACGCGTTGGCTGTGTTGGCCGAGCCTCTCCGTTTCTTTTCGCAGAGCGACGTGCAAGCCGCGCCGGAGTTCTTGGCCTTGCGACGTATCACCGCACCCTATTCCGAGTGGTTGTATTTGGACCACGGATATTTTTTCTTTGCGCCCAACCCTGGCCCTAGTCACTTGGTCGGCGCTCGAATCGTTTCCCCTCCGCCGATTGCGGTTCCAAGTCTCTCCGTTGGGGTGGATCCAACTCGCGTGGACATGAAATCCATTGCGCCCGATGTCATGAACCCCGATGCCATGAACCTCGATGCCGTGAACCTCGACGACTTTGCTGACGTCTTCCCGGATCGTAGACGGCAATGGCCTCGTCTACTCTATCACCGCTACTTCATGCTGTCCGAGTTTTACTACAACCGTTTTGCCCCCCCAGAATTGCCCGAGGAGCTCCGCGATGACGCGCCGTTGATGGCGCGATGGAGGAAGGATCGTCGCTTTTACGAATCCCTTCGCGACTCCATCGCGTCGAGCCTAGCCCATCGTCATGGGGTCGAGAAGATCGAATTGGCGCGAATCGAGCGAGAACTCTTTTCACCCGAGCAGGTGATCTTCGATGGTTGGGGGATCGACGATCCGCGAGGACTGTTGGTGTTGCCAGAAAATCGGCCGGCGGCGGCGGCGGTTGAAATTCCATCCAATACCGAAGTGGTGGTTCCATGATTGCCGATCGTCCGATTGCCGATTGTGAAACCTTCCTGTTCCGTCCCAGGACTGCGCATACGCTGGCCTGCATTCGCGCGGCAACCGGTGGCATGATTGCGTACATCCATGCCATTTGGCTACTCGATCTCGAAGCATTCTTCGGTCCGAATGCGTTGCTGAGCAACCAAGTCGTGCAGGCCATGCATGCAGAAGCCTACAAGTGGACGTACTTGGCCGCTACGGATGCATTATGGGTGGCCCGCAGTCACGAGCTCTTCTCGCTCGTGGCTGGTCTCTGCATGTGCATCGGTCTGTGCACCCGCTGGTCGGTCCCGGCGGCGTGGCTCGGCACGCTGCTCACCATCCATCGCTTGGCTCCGTTCTCATTTGGTCTCGATCAAATCGTGTTGATGTTAGCGATGTACTTGTGCCTCGGTTCGTCCGGCGATGTTTGGAGCCTCGATTCTTGGCTTCTGCATCGCAACGGCCAATCAGCAGCCGACGGTTCGCAACCGGGAGGATCGCGTCGAACGGCTTGGTTCCTGGGTACGGGTGACTCGGTCGCTCGTTGGAACAACACGTTGTCCATGCGATTGATCCAGCTCCATCTGTGCATGATCTATCTTTTTGGAGGGATCGGGAAACTGCGCGGCTGGATGTGGTGGGATGGAACAGCCATGTGGTATTCCGCTGCGGCTTACGAGTACCAGTCCTTACCGTTGACGTGGATCGTCGCATTTCCGACTTTGGGATCCATTGCCACGCACGTCACCTTGTTTTGGGAGGTCACCTATGCGGCGTTGGTCTGGCCGCGATGGACTCGTCCCTGGGTACTGGGAATGGCCGTAGTGGCCCACGCAGGTATCGCCTTGTTCCTGGGCATGATCACCTTTGGCTTCATGATGATCGTGGCCAACCTCGCCTTCATCGAACCGGTCCGAATCCTCAATTGGCGGCGAGGTTCGCCGCTCGCATAACAACGGATTTACTTCTTCGGAATTGCGTCGGAATTACCCGCGTATTTGGCATTGAATTCGGCTGGATCGAAAGGATCACGCCGCGTCTGTCCGTTGGATTCGATCTTCTCGAGTTTGAGGATGGCATCTTCGAGTTCCTGCAACTCGGCGGCATTAAGCACTACTGGCGGCGGTCCCGACTTGGCAGGCTTTGACAACTTGGCATTTCGATCTTGTTCGGGAAGTTCATCGTCACGTCGCCGCAGCGTGTCTCGGATCGAGTTTTTAGGGATCAACGCAACGGCTGGCTCGACAGACGCGGGCACTCCGCCGAACGTATTTGGGTTGAGTCGCGACAAAACTTGATCCGTTACGGCCAACGAAGGATCCATGCTCTTGGGTGAGATGGCTTGCATCCACCGTAGGATTTTTTCCAGAAGCACTCGATCTTCGTCGCGGTTGGGATGGATGCTGGGGTTGCGCTGTGATCCGTGCGGGCGTGTCGCGTACTGCATGATGCTGGAACGAATGGGATCATCGGAATCGATGTAGCGCAACAATGATTCGAGATCCCGTTCGCTGATCGACGCAGCCTGATGGCCTACCGGTTGAAAAATCTGAAAGTCGTTCTTGGCCAACATTCCATGACATCCCGATTGGCCGCAGCGAGAAACGAAAATCGGAAGGATTTCGGTTTGGAAACTCCGGCGCACGTATCCGGGCAAGATCCGGGCAGGGCCTTGCATTGTTTCACCTCGGGCGCCTCGCTTGGCTTCGAACGCATGTGCGAGCATCACGGGTTCGTCCGCGTCGGATTCTACGGACGCGGTCACAACCTCGGGCTGTGGTTCCGCAGTATCCGCAGTAGGTGACTCGATCGGGTCGGTGTAGCCTTGTGCGATCAGTGCTTTCTGAACCTGCGCATCGGCAAGCAACGCTTGGCGTAGTTGTAGATCGAGTTGCTTGAACTTCGGAATATCGGCCGCTGTCTTTTCCAATTCGAGGTAGTGCTCGATGGCTTGATCGAGCAGACCGTTCTGAATGCACCACTGCGCCAAATGCCAGTGTTCACCTGTTCCCCATCGGCGGATGGCTCGGACCTGGTAGGCGTAAAGTGTCTCCTTCGACTTTCCAACCGTCAGGACTTGGCGATTGGATACGGTTACCTCATTTCCTTTATCGAGCACGATGGTCAGTCGATCCGCTTGTGGCTTTACAAAACCGTACAGCACATTGCCATGCTGCAAGAGAACGTATCCGTTGCCGTAGAAGGCAATCGGAGGCGAGGTGGCTTGGCCATAAGTTTGAGCCTGAGCAAGTCGCGGATCGAGAATACCCGCGCACGCGATCAGCATTCCTAGAGTCGTTAGAAGATAGTTGCCGCGCATAGTTCGTCGCCGATGGATTCCTCTAGACCTTACTCGGAGAACTCGGGAGTCAGCCCTCCATGTCGCAGTACGCGCCTCGGACACTAGCAATAACTGAGAGCTCGCAGCAAGCCGAATCGTCGATGGACCTACGAAAAGGCGGGCTGAATTGCTTGGAAACGCGGAGGACAGCTTGCCTGGTCGCTACCCTTTCCTCTGCTCGGGCATCGTCCGGGTAAACCGGATCTCATTTTGGTCGTCCTGGGCCAGTTAGCGTGCTATCCTTTGGCAATCTGGAGAGTCTAGGGTGCTAGGAGTGACGGAACTCCTCAACTAAACTGTGCCACGGGGGGCTTTCTAAGCCGCTGTTCACCCTTGGAACCTACGTCAATCGGAGGATGTCATGCCGCGTCACCGCAACCCGCTGAGTTGCCTTTTTTCCTTGTTCGGGCCTGCATACACGCCAGTTGGAGAAGGTGCATTCCGAAGAAAATGGCGTTCCGACCTGACCACCTTGGTGGTGGCGGGCCTCTTGGCCAACTCCGGATCGATCGCGGTTTCCGAAACTCCCGATTCTGCCGATTGGAAGGGATTGGTGGAAGCATCCCAATCGCAATTGAACCCATCCAGTTTGCCCGATCCAGCCCCTGCCCGGGCGCGTCTCGATCGAGCCATCGCTGCCCTGGATGCATTCTTAGCAACATCACCCATCGAAGGACCCCGCTGGCGACGATTCCTCGACTGGGATGCCATGCAGGCAGAATTGGCAAGTCCCAACCCGAATTTGGAGACTCTCAACGCTATTGAAAAAGGGTACCGTCAGAACTTCTTCGGACTGGAGCTTTCCCCCTTTACCGCTGTTCGGGATGCGTTGGCGAACTACATTCCCACCCAGCGCCTGGGCGCTAACCCCGAAGCCTCGATGAATATTTTGAAGAATCGCTTAGGCCGTTTGGCAGAACGATCCGCGCTGGCGGATATCAAAAAAGATGCCAGCATGATGCATGAGCTAGCACAAACCATCGCATATTTGAAACAAGGCAATCAAGGCCAGGAGTTGGTCGCGACGGTCGGCAACTCTTTCTCCGATTCCAACCTCCGCGTCCTGGTGGCCAAGGATTTTTTGGCGAAGCGATTTTACCGGCCAGTCGATCAAAACAACCCTGTCAATGAATTGATCTTGGGAACCACCATCCTTGGTCATAGCAATCTTAAAGGAGTAGTGACCGCACAGTTGATCGATAGCCCATCGCAGGCGATGGTGCGATTGAACATGGACGGCGACTTATCCACCATCGGTCGCGGGTACAACCGTTCGGTCGTGATCCACACACAAGGCAACGCAGACGTGGTGGCAGGGGAATCAATCGCGCTGACCGAATCGGGACTCGTCCCGCTAGGCGACGTCTGGGCTAATGCCGATTTGGACACCACCATCTGCGGCATTGAACACCATTTGAACTTGGTTCGCAAAATCGCGGCCAGAAAAGCGGCAGAGCAAAAGCCGTTGGCCGAAGCCATCAGCGAGCAACGCATCGAAACCCGTCTCAGGAACCAGTTTCATCAACAACTCGCATCGCAGATGTCCGACGCCAATTCCAAGTTGGGAACAGCCAATAGTCCCGAGTGGCTACGTTTGGGGCTGTCGAAGCCGATGCGGAATTCCTCAAGCAGTCTCGAAAGCATGTCGATCCTCTGGAACATTCGGAACGGCGTTCAATTGGGGGCGGATGGCCCATGCCCAATGCCCGTCGAATCCTCGGGCATCACCGTACAATTGCACCAATCGACCTTGGCCAATCTCCTCGATCCGATTGTTTCGGGTCGTGTTATCAAGAGCGAGGACATGGACAGCTATGCGGCCCAGTTCGGACCGATGGCTAAGGGTATGCCTCGCAAAGAAGGGGATGGCCCTTGGTCGATTACCCTCAACGGCTTTCAGCCTGTCGAAATGCTGCTCGATGATTCGTTGATCCGCTTCCGTCTCCGGACCACCAAGCTCGAACGGGAAGGGCAGTCACTCGACCAATCTTCGACCGTCGAAGCTGCGTATCGGGTGGTCATCGCGGACAATACCGTGCAGCTGGTGAGGGAGGGGGACGTCAATGTCGAATTCTCCGGCACACAGCAAAAGGGTGTTCGAGCTGTGACCCTCCGAACATTCCTCAAAAACAAGTTTGAACAACTCTTCAGGCCCGAACTGTTCGATAAGCCTATCGACTGGACCGAACGGCTGCCTGAGTCGTTCCGCGACCTGCAGTTGGCGTCGCTCACCATCGACGATGGTTGGATGCACGTTCAAATGAAATAGGACCGGACGCAATGTTTAAAAATCTCAGTAACATCGCGAACTTGATGCGCACCGCTGGCCAATTGGGCGAGCGGATGTCGGCCCTCAAGCAACGCATGGACGGCGTCAGAGTTCGTGGACGCGCTTGCGAAGGGGAATGGGAAGTTTGCGTGGAACTCAACGGGCTCGGAGTCGTTCAAACCGTTGACCTGTCGCCATCCTTGTTCGATCCCCAGCTCAAGACCGTAGCGCAACGTTTGATTCTGGAAGCCATGAATCAAGCCGTGATGCAGGCCAAGGAACTGCACATTCAGGCGATCAAGGAATTGACGCATGGAGTGGAAATTCCTGGACTGGACAAAATTCTCGAAGAAATGGCCCGATGAGCCGTTTCGCAATCATCTCCCGATAACGGAACCAAACTCCATGGCAATGGAAAATTACACCGCGTATCAACAGAAGATCATCAAGAGCTTCTACAAGAATCGCGATGACGTCGCTTTTCAGCGGGCACAAGAACTTCTGACCGATCTGTACCTGACCGAAGGCAAGAAGCGAGAAAAGGTTTGGGAGAGCCTCTTCACCAACCTGGAACGCATCGGTGTACCGGCTGACCAACTCGAGCACATCAAGAAAGAACGCAAACCCGAACTGGTTGCCAAACTGCTTGAGAAGAAGCTGTAAGTTGGCAGGCAATGTCGATTGCATACGCAAGCGATCCCAATGAACTACCGTCGTCATTGCTTGATCGCTTGGAGTGTTGCTTGGGTTGTGGCATGTCTCAGTTTGAGCAAGGCCAGTGGCGGAGAGCCTTGCCGTATTGAAGTGATCGACAGCAGCAACGGTTGGCCCGTTCCGTTGGTCGAGTTGACGACGACGCATGGCGTTCGCTTCGTTTCAGACAACGCAGGTGTCATTGCGTTCGATCTGCCGGAGTTGATGGACGTTGAGACTTGGTTCCATGTACGCGGACATGGTTACCGTGTCGCAAAGGATGGTTTTGGGTTCACGGGTGTTCGATTGACACCGCAGGCGGGAGCAAGGCTAACCGTCCAAGTCCAACGAGAGCTAGCCGCCAAACGCTTGGGGCGAATCACAGGGGGTGGGTTGTTCGCTGAAAGCCAAAAATTGGGTGACGCGCTCGATTGGCAAGAACAGAGGATTCTGGGCTGCGACAGCGTTCAAAATGTGATTCACCGCAGCAAATTGTTTTGGAGTTGGGGTGATACGACTCTACCTGGCTATCCACTGGGTCGTTTTCATATGATCGGCGCGACCACGCCGGTGAATCCATTGACTTTCTTCGAGCCCCCTCTCCGCCTGCGGTACGATTACTTCGTGGGGGCCGATGATGTGCCTCGCAACATCGCGGAAATGCCCGGCGATGGTCCGACATGGTTGAATGGTTTCGCAAGTCTTCCTGATCAATCGGGGCGCGATCGATTGGTTGCGACGTATGCCAAGATCGAACCGCCGCTATCAGAGTACGAACGTGGCCTTTGCGTCTGGAACGAAGAGACCCATCACTTCGAGAAGTACATGGTTCTTTGGCATCGATCCGATTCGCAACCCTCACCTCCCTTAGCGCCGCATGGTCACGCAGTCCACTGGATGGACGATGCAAAAGTCGAGTGGATCTTGTTCGGCGACCCGTTTCCGAGCCTGCGTTGCAAAGCAACCTTTGAAGATTGGGCCAACCCCAAGGCATGGCAGGAATTGAATCCGCAGAGTCTGGTGACCGCTAAAGAAGCAAGCGAAACCATTGTGCCCCATCGGGGTGCAATCGCGTGGAATGCCTACAGAAATCGCTGGGTTACGGTGTTTACCCAGCTGGGAGGAGAATCGTCGGAACTCGGGGAAATCTGGTACGCAGAATCGGAGTCGCCGAACGGACCCTGGCGCGATGCGATCCATGTGGTCACCCACGACAACTACACATTTTATAACCCTCAGATCCATAGTAGCTTCACACAGCCCGATTCACCCGTATTGCTGTTTGAGGCGACCTACACACATGCCTTTTCGAAAACCACGACACCGACTCCGCGGCATGACTACAACCAAGTCCTCTACCGATTGGACTTGGATGAACTCGCCATCGATGGACCGCGGTGATGAAACCACCGACAGCGGTGCCATCTCTCGCAGCCATGCGCATTGCACCAAGAACAACTTGGCAGAATGCGAATCGCCACTAAGAACAGTTTCTAGGGTTCGGGGAATTTCGATGCGAGCAGCTGCTGGTACCGATCCAGTTTTTGCAGCGCGTCCAGGTCCGGGTCCTGGCGCAAATAAGTCACATCGGAAAAGCCTGTATTGATAGCACGTTCAACCCACCTCATCGCCTGATCGAGAGTTTCGTCTTGTTCTGCCGCAGGCAGATGTTCGGCCAACATGCCATACGCTGCAGCCGCTTGAAGAAACAGGTACTTGGCTTCATAGATTCCTGCCCGGCCTTCGTTGCCGTTGGCTTCAACGGTCTGTTCGGCGCGGTCTGCCAACCAGGGCGCGTGTTCTCTGACAGTAGCGACGTGACCACATCTAGCCTTGGCCAGCATCAGTTCAATGCGTTGGGTGATGCTACTATCGAGACTGTTTTCGTGGTCACCCGACGCACGGTTCTGGATGGTTTCCTGCCATGCCATCTCTCGCAATAGACCACAACGCTCAAAGTACTCCTTCGCTTTGGCAGATTCTCCTCGTTGTCGACTTACCGTCCCCAGACGATAGAACTGCATTGCCAGGCCGTTGAATCCATTCAGCAGTGTACGCAATTCCGGGGAGTCGAACGTTCGCTTGAGATCCCCTATTGCGATGGAATACTGTTGCTCGATGAGTTTGGGGTCCGCTTTTTTTCCAAGCAAGTAATCACCATAGGCATTCGCGGATTCGACCATCAATTTTCGAAACGTGAAACGGTTTGGAAAATCGGTCGATAGTGTTTGGTAAGTGCCTGCGCTCTCCTCGAACGCACTTTTGGCTTGATCTTCCAATCCGCGTATGACCGCGGCCCGGGCAAGCACCCCAAAGGCCATCCCGAGATCCTGTCGAGCCGCTTGGCTATCTCGAGAATCCTTTGGAAGCACGTCGATCGCCTGTCGTACGAGATCGACTGCTTCCTGAGAAATCTCCGTCGCGCGTGTGGCAAACTTGATGGGGTCGTTGTTTTTACTAATCATTGTCAACAAGTAATCGCCGTATCTGGCCAACTCCGCTCCAAGTTCTGCTTGGCGAATTGCGACCGTTTTACTTTCCGCTTCGAGTGCTGCAAGCGACTCACGCCGCAACTTGATCGCCTGTTGAAACAAAGGCGCTACATGCTGCAAAGGCGCATCCTGCAAGGAAGAAGTCGTCGCTTTTTTTGATATGGCCACTGCGAGGTTGGATGCAGCTTTCGAAGTATCCTCAGGTTTCTCAGGCTTTTGATCGTAGATCTCCTGCGCAATCTTTTCGGCTTGCGAGAATTTGTCAGCCGCGTTTTGCAATTTCCTGGCTGCATCTTCGCCTCGATCGCTTTGGGAAAGGTCCATCGCGGCCTGAGACAAAAAGTCCTCTCCTTGACGCAGCGCGATCGCTTCCAATCCCCATTGTCGCGATGGCCCGACGGCCCCCGTATCTTCGGAACGATCGAGAATGTCTCGAATGAGCTTAATGAACTCTTCACGCGTGCCTGCTCCTAAGGGAGCATCTTGAAGCAAGTTCGGAGCACGATTGACCAGTTCGGATACAGTCGTCCGATACGTCGTAAGACGCTGATCCGAGATATCTTTCTCCTTGGAGATTTCGTCGCGTTGGTCTTTGATTTGATCGCGCTGCTGGCTGATGCTCTTTCGATCTTGATTGATCCGGTACGCCGTCGCAGTGGCACCCAGCGTCATCAACAACATCAACGCCGCGACCAAGCCAATCAAACGCGCTTCGCGCGGGTAGCGTTTGCACAGCCGGATGATTCGTTCGACACTGCCGATCGGCCGTGCCAAGATGGGCTCGTTGTTCAGGAAACGCTGCAGATCATCAGCCAAGAGCTGTGCACTTCCATAACGCTTCTCCGGTTCTTTCTGCAGACACTTGAAGCAGATTGTTTCTAAGTCGCGAGCGATCCCAGGCTGCAACGTCGATGGTGGCATCGGCTCCGCTGTGCGGACTTGTTGAATCACCTCCCATGCCGAAGCCCCTTTGAAGGGCGGCCGGCCAGTCAACATTTCATAGAGAATGGCACCCAACGTGTACACATCCGACAAGGGCCCGATCTCCGCTTGTTTCCCCGACGCCTGTTCCGGGGACATGTAGTTGGGGGTACCAAGAATCGTACCATCGATGGTGAGGTGACTCACATCATCGGTGCGTCGCGCCAAACCAAAGTCCGCAATCTTAGGTGCACCTTCATTGGTCACTAAAATGTTGGCCGGCTTCAAGTCGCGGTGAATGACACCGCGCTGGTGCGCGTAGGCCATGGCTTGGCTGAGCGTCAGCATCATTTTCGCCGACTCGGAAGTCGTCAACATCTGCTTGGCCATCCGACGCGCCAATGTGCCTCCTTCGACGAACTCCAGCGTGAAGTAAGGAGTCTCGCCCGCCTCGCCAACCTCATAGATCTGCACGATGTTGGGATGCTGCAATCGCGCTGCCGATTGCGCTTCCTTAGTGAAGCGTGCAGCTTCTTCCGATTGTGCATGATCCGAATGCAGCATGACCTTGAGAGCTACCGAACGGTCCGCTCGCAATTGATGGGCCTTGTAAACGACCCCCATCGCCCCCCGTCCCAATTCGCCGAGAATTCGATATCCGGGAATCGAAATGCGGTTGCGAGTCGAAGGAATGCGTTCGCCGGTCGATGCGAACGCAGCCGTTGCATCAGGGTCGCAAGAAAAATCTCCCGTCCTTTCCGCATCGGCCGCTTGAAGTTCCAAGGTCGCATCCGTGTCAGTCGCTGAAGTCACTTTCTGTGACACGGTATCCAATTCGACACTATTGGGTAGAAAAGCGGTTTCGTTCGCAGCATTGGCACCAATACGGTCGGCTGGTAACCTAGGATCGGAATGCGGACCTGTGGCTTGCGGGTCGGAGCTCATGGATATCTACTCCTCGAATTGCAATGGACGTTCAAACTTCCTCTCCATCATAGAGCTCAGCCAATGCGGCATCGATAGTCTGTAAGAATACCTCGGATTTCGTGTTCTTGGTTTTCAGCCGATATTCCATATCCGAGACACTTCGAATCTTCGGGTTGTCGATTCTTGTGGTTGCTATCGATTTCAAGTCCCTTGTACCGTCGTCGCGCCTATGAAACGCTGAGTGCACAGCTTCAAATCCATGCTGTCTCGTCAGGATTGGGATGGACCAACGCACGTCGCCGACGAATACTGGCTGACTTGAATGTAGAGGCGAAGCAGTGAATCGGCTCAGCCCGCTGTCCGTTGCCGGCGTAGTCTCGGTCACGATGCCGATCAATTCCGTTTCGATTGTCTGCATGACATAGCCTGAAGCCATCAAGGGCTCTGCTCCCTCTGGTTCACTTGGAATATTGAGATCGGTCACCGTCAGCCAACGCAATGCCGTTCCCATCGACAGGAAAGAATTCATTGCCGATGCAGCGTCCGCCGAGTGACCGAGTCCCAACGCATGGCCTAGTTCATGCAAGATCGATGTCTGGAAATCATATTGATGTGAGCCTATTTGACTTGGATCGGAACCCTCGTACCAATCCCAGCCTTGAAGCATCGTGATGGAGGCAGGATAGGAACTTGGATCGTAGCTGCCCAGTACTCCATCGGAGGCGGTTCCGTTAACGCTGGTCAGACTCGTGTACATGACAACCGATGCAAGGGATAGATCGCTGACTTCGTTGATCGATACGTTGTAGGGAATGAGTAACGTATCGATGTTGGTGATCGCCTCGCGAATTCGGGCCAACATGTCCGGACTAAATGTTCCACTCGCACTGCTGATGTAAACGCTCACGTCCCCGGCCAAGAGTGTATTGGCATTACCTCCAATTTCACTCGAGCTACCCAGTCCATCCGCCAATTGCGTCAGCGACACATTGCCGCTAATAACGAGCGTGTTAACGATCAGCGTGTCGTCAAGGCTGCCATTGCCACTCATCGTCAGCTGCGCATTGGCGGCGTAGATAGTGCCGTTGGTTTTGAAATTGGCATTGCCGCTAATGTTCAATGCTCTTGTATTGACGCGCGACTGGTAAATGAGAATCCCAGCATAAGGACCAGTCGTCGGTGCGTTGAGATTGATGTTGCCATTTCCAGACAAGCCAATGCCACCGAAATTCCCCCCATCGGTCGTACCGTTGTAGTTGCTTCCGGTGTTGAAAAGAGTAATTCCTGAACCGCTTACTGCGGCATTGCCGGAAACCGTAACCCCCCCACCTTTGATGACATATACGCCTGGGTTCAAGGTGACCCTGGCGTTTCCGGATAGACGGATCGAGCTATAAATACCTGGGTTCAACGTTTTCGTGGTGTTGCCTGAAACACTTACGGCACCAAAATTCACAAGTCCAACCAAGCTAGGTGATGACAATGTCGCCAACGGATCAACTGTCGTTGTGGGGGTTCCTGTCTTGGTGACCTGGGCATTCCCGCTCTTACTGATACCGCCTACGACCTGGACCGTGCCCCCCACGTTTATCCTCGCGTTGCCACTCGCCTTGATCGCACTCGAGGAATTGGAGTAAACGAAGATTCCAAACGCCAGGTTGACGTTCGCGTTGCCAGCCGCGCTGACGGCTCCGCTGGCGGTCGGATTCAGGATGTATGCGCTGCCAGTTGCGATGACAATGTTTACGGTACCCGTGTATTCCGTAATGCCACCTTGATTGTCGTTGATCTTAGCCTTGACAAGGATCGGACCTAAAGTCGACGCTAACACGGAGATCGAACTGGCGCTGCCGAACGCACCATAGCCGCTACCCACGTCGAATGAGTACGTGAATCCCGACGCCGTATCCGTATCCACCGGATTCGTCAGCGCGACTGAGAAACTGGTACCGAATAAAATGCTCGTTGTCGGTAAACTGAACGTGGCCGTCGGCGGATCGTTCACCGCTGTTACATTGATCGTCATCACCGCCGCTACGGTGCCCAAGCCTGTGTCATTGACTTTGAAACCAAACGTTGAACGCCCGCTACCATTGGCGTTAGATGCTGGCGTGTAAATCAGGTTTGGAATGCTGCCAGCGGAAATCGTTTGATTCACCGCCACGTTGGTACCGTTCAGCTTGAGCGTATCGCCGGTTGCGACGTTGAGGCTTGTGATCGTGATCGAGCTCAGACTGTCCCCTTCCGCGTCGGTGAAGCCAAAGTTGGATACAGAAAACGATTTGGCGGTGTCCTCATTCGTGGTAAAGCTGCTCGCTTGCGCTACCGGAGGTGTATTCAAAGGCGCAATAATGTTTTCAATCGAATTCCCAACGATGTCGTAGTTGTAGACAAAGCCATCAGTGTCGATCGTGTCGTAGCCACTCTTGCCATCGATCGTATCGAGATCACCAGCTACGGAACCGCTTCCCAGAATCAGATCGTTCGCTGCACCGCCAACAATCACATCACTGCCAGCCCCACCGATTAAAGTATCACCCACGACATTGGCGGCTGTGCCCTCCCTGAATCGCGAGACGAACAACTCGTACCGACCGCCGGTGCCAAAGACAGGTTGTTCCGACAGGCCAACCCTAACATAATAGGTGCCGCTCGTTGTTATTGCGAAATCGAGAAGGGTTGCGTCCTTGGTCCCTTCGAAATCGTCGTCATTGAATCCGATCTCGACTCCGTTTGCATCGTAGAGGCGAACTTCACCATCGAAGGGATCACCACGCAAAGGCCGAATGCTGGAGACCATCAACTCGATATTGACGTAATCTCCCGCTTGCGCGGTAAACCTGTAGAAGTCGCGATCCGTTGCTCCTGCTACATCGCCCACTATCGCCATCGCAGAGACGTCGAACGATTGCCCAGAACGAGCAAAACCCGATGTCGGAGCAAGGTTCGGTACATAAAGTCTCGGCAGTGAACCATCTGCATTGAACAGCGGTTCAGCTTGCAACCATGTATCATTCGAACCCGCGGCAGTTTCGGTCTCTCGTCGCGTGCGACCAATCTCATTGAATGCCATTTTAATGGCTTCCCGTTCACCGAAGAACGTAGTCTTGGCTGCATCCGCAAGAGGCGTGCCGGTGGAACCCGGACTTGAGAGAACATGCCAGCCTGTTTCGTTTCCATTCGCAGGCCTCGAATCCTCAGGAAAAAGATTCGTTGGATCCGTCCCGACGTACAGCCCACTGCCGATTGGTCCAAACGCATCTCCGTGTCGCAATCCGGCGGTATGAGCCAGTTCATGTCCTGCGATCGTCGCCGTGAACGCCACGACCATATCCGAATACTGCTGCACCGTGTAATCGGTTGTCCCCAATTGCTCTTCCAACAATTCGCGAATGGTCGGCATCAGCGGGTTGATGTTCACTTCGGTAACTACGCGACGACGAATGTTTCGGAAATCGACTTCGCCCGCATCGCCCAGGATACCACCCCCACGACCTTGACTGAATGCCAGGCGAACATAGCTGCGGCCGATGTCTGCCGACAACAAATGAGCCTGGGATTCACTTTGGGTAAAGATCCAATTGAAGGCGGCGTAGGTCGCGGTCAATTTTTGCTGAATGAGGTTCCGCTCATCAGGACTGTAGTTGTAGTCGCCCCGAGCCTCGCTATATGCCGAATCAAAATCGAGAAGGACAACTGCCGGCAAATCTGCAACCAGTCGATCATTCCCATCGCGCCCCCCAAGTCGATCGGCCCCGGCCCCGCCATACAAGGCATTGTCGAGACTATTGCCAAGAATGATATCGTCGTAACTGCTGCCCAAGACATTTTCGATCGAGTCTCCTGACGCGAACGTCAGAATCAATTCACCTAGGTTCTGGGGTGTCGTTATGGCCAGATCGAGTACCACCGGGGCGTCAAAGCCGACGAAATCCATCGTATCGCGACCAGACCCCGAGGATGCATCAATCACAAGGACCGATCCCAGGTTGCGTCCCGAAAACACATAGATGTCGCTCCCCGAGCGACCATCGACTGTGTCGCTTCCCCCCTTTGGCTCAATGCGATTGTCCAAGGCATTGCCGAGGATGACATCATCCAACTCGGTCCCCACGACCTCTTCGACCTCTGCCAAGGCTGCATTGGTTGCGCTCTGCTTCAATGTCAAACTCAGCAGTCCGCCACTCAACATTTGCGGCGTCGCTATCGCCAAATCCAATATCCCTAACCCATCAGGCATGCCACTGAAGTCGAGGGCGTCGATCCCCTCACCGTTTGCCTCATAAACAACGTCGTTACCCAGCGATACTCCTGATGTCGTACCAAAGATGAACACGTCGTCGCCGTCTCCACCACCGAGAATGTCGTTTCCTGCTCCACCGATGAGAATGTCATCACCACCGAGGCCAGTGAGGGTGTCATTGCCTTCGCGCCCTTCGATACGATTCACTTCCGAGTTGCCGATCAAGACGTCATTTGCCGAAGTTCCGATGATGTTTTCCAGCGACCCCAATAGGATCAATTGCAATTGACTTGAGATGATCGATTGCAATCCCACCGTCTGACTATTGAACAGTCCAACTGTCCCGAGATTCAGTGATGCGTTCAGCGAAAAAGCCGATAGATCAATCGTGTCGGAACCACGGGCTTCGGGTTCGAAATTAACAGGATCCACATACAAGAGTTCCCGCAATCGGAGTAAGAGACCTGACGTCGTCGTCGGAAGAATACGGTATTCATCATCGCCATCATCCCCATAGAGGTCATCACCTCGATTCGAAGCTTCGATGAGATCATCGCCATCACCACCCGACACAATGGCTTGAGTCCCACCGGATACGATCAAGTGATCGTTGCCGCTCTGCCCCAAGAGTAAACCTAGCGAACCACCATGAATAGCCAGTGTGTCGTCCCCCACACCACCCGCTGCGACTCCGCTCGTCCCGCCCCAAATGGTCAACGTATCGTTTCCTGACTCGCCCGCGAGAACGAGTCGATTGCCATCGAGAACTTCGAGGATGTCATTCTCGATTCCGCCGCGAGCGTAACCATCTTGTCCGCCGTGGAATCGGATCGTATCGATCCCCTCTTCGCCAAAAATCCCGAGCCTGGTTCCGGCATAGGCGTCGATAACGTCGTCACCTTGATCGCCAAAAACGCGGTTGTCCGAACCGGTGGATCGCACCGTGATGATATCTGCGCTGCGTCCCCCAGCGACTTCGCTACCGCTTCCTGTCTGCAGGGTGATCGTGTCGACATCATCGCCTCCGATACCGTACAACCGCTGCGCTCCCTCGAGCCAAAGTGCGTTTGTGCCCGATCCACCTACAAGAGCGATCGAGGATGCAGACGTGGAGGTGGTCGGTGTGGTGATCCACGCAGGCAACGTCATCCATTGAGGAGCATATAGATACGGGAATTCCACCGACACGGTCGCAGTAGGCCCTCGATCTGCGACACTCAGAAGCGGACGAACTTCTAGCGCGTCGTTGCCGTCCTGGCCATCCAAAAATGCGTAGACCTTTCCGGGTTCCAATGCACCTCCTAGCGACCCAAAGACACGCAGGCGATCATTGTTAATCCCGCCCGAGACGGAGAGGCCGATACCGCCAAAGATGTCGACCTCGTCGTCTCCTGCATCACCGCGAACGTTGATCCCAATGCCTCCCGTAACGAATATTTTGTCGTTTCCTTCACCGCCATCGACGGTCAAATTGCTTCCTCCCAAGAGGAGGATTTCATCGTTGCCCTCATCGCCGATGATACGAATCAAATCACCTCCCAATACTTGCGCTCGGTCAACTCCCGCTCCCAAATAAATCAACATGTCAAAGCCGGAGCGAATCGTAACGCTGTCTTCCCCATCGTCTGCGATCGCTACGAAATGTTCTGTTCCCTCAACCTCGATGGTGTCATTGCCACCTCGAAGATCCAGTCCAATATTCGATCCCTTGCCAACTTGAACGCTGTCCGCCGATGATGTTCCGAAGATGCCGACGTTCGAACTGCCACCTCCCACGGAAACCGTTATCCCGGGTCCACTTGCAGTGCCGAAGACGCCTCCGTCCACGCGTGTCCGAGTGACGTTTTCCAGCATCACTGCATCACCGCGACCACCGAAAATATTGATGTCGCTGGATCCATTGACGCTAATGGTCGTGCCGGATGCTGCGCTACCGAATATGTCCACGTTCTGACTGGTAAGAACCGAGATCGAACCCGGACTCGCCGACCCGAAGATGTCGATGTTGCTCGAATTGCTTACGGTGGCGCTCAGTATCGAGCCGGGGGTGGCGGATCCGAAAATACCAACATCGCTCGAGCTGTTGACCGTTACGACCACAGGGCCCGTGGTTGCGGAACCGAAAACGGATGATTCGACAATTCCTCGTTGGACGCCGTCAATGCTCGCCTCACCTGATGTCAGACCGTAAATGCCGACTTGACCACCCCCGACCACCGAAATTTTGTCATTGCCCGCTGCGGAACCAAAAATTCCGATGTTCGTGGAGCCGCTGACGGCGACATCGAGTCGGCTACCTGTTGGCGAAGCCGAACCAAAAATACTGATTTGTGAGGATCCATTCAGAACACTTACCGTCGTCGTACCCGACGAAGCTGAGCCAAAAATGTCGATGTTGGATGAACCACTCACGGTCGCGTTCAGATTGCTGCCTGTTGCGGAAGCAGAACCGAAGATACCGATATTCGACGATCCATTAACGACTTGAACATTCGTTGTTCCCGGCGACGCGGAACCAAAAATGCTGATATCGGAGCTGCCGGTGGCTGCAACAGTCGTCAAATTCCCAGAGGCAGAACCGAAGATATCGATGTGACTCGATGAGCTGATCGTCACCGTAACACCTCCCGCGTCGGGTGAAGCCGAACCGAAAATGCCGACGTTGGAAGATCCGGAAACGACCACCGCAGTCCCACCTGCGGCCGCCGATCCAAAGATGTCCACGTTGGATGATCCGCTCACCGTTGTCGACAAACTGCTTCCCATGGGCGATGCCGAACCAAAGATACCGATATCCGAAGAGCTGTTGACGATGCTGACATTCGTCGTGCCTGGTGACGCGGAACCAAAGATTCCGATGTTGGAACTGCCAGTTGCCGTGACGATCGTTGAACCACCCGACGCGGAACCGAAGATGTCAATGTTGCTAGAACTACCGATGGTCGCTGACAAGTTCCCTGCATTTGCGGACGCCGAGCCAAAAATCCCGATGTTGGTAGAACTGTTTAGGGTGATTGTCGTTCCTCCGGCCGATGCCGAGCCAAAAATGTCGACATTAGAGGAACCGCTCACCGAAGCGTTGAGGCCGCTTCCCGTTGCCGACGCCGAACCGAAGATCCCGATATTTGAGGAGCTGCCGTCCACGCTGACGGTCGTTGTACCTGTCGACGCGGATCCAAAAATATCAACGTTGGACGATCCGCTCACGGTCGCAGTCAAACTACTACCCGTGGCCGAAGCCGAGCCAAAGATCCCGATGTTGGAGGAACCGTCGGTCACACTCACGGTCGTCGTGCCGGCGGACGCTGATCCAAAAATACCGACATTGGATGATGCGATTACCGTCGCATTCAAGTTGCTACCGGTTGGAGACGCGGAACCGAAAATGCCAACGTTGGATGTGCTGTTGATCACATTGACGGTCGTCGTACCGGGCGTTGCAGAACCGAAGATGCTGACATCCGACGTACCGGTCGCAGTCACCGTGGTGGGACCCGCAGTAGCTGAGCCAAAGATATCGACATTCGTCGAACTGCTGATCGTCGCCGTCAGGCCACCCGAGGTTGGAGATGCGGATCCAAAGATACTCACATTCGAAGATCCATCTACCGAAATTGCAGTCGGTGTCGTTGAGGCCGAGCCAAAAATATCAATGTTTGACGAGCCATTCACGCTCGCTGTCAAGGCTCCCCCGGACGAGGACGCAGACCCAAAGATGCCGATGTTCGACGAACCACTGTCGACGGTAACTGTGGAGAGTCCCGCAGCCGCTGAACCAAAAATATCGACGTTGGATGAAGCGCTCACGGTTGCATTCAAACTGCTCCCGTTGGGTGTCGCAGAGCCAAAGATGCCGATGTTGGTTGATCCACTATTCACGGTAACGGTCGAGATACCTGCCGCGGCAGATCCAAAGATGTCCACATTCGACGATCCCGAAACGGTGGCGGTCAACAGTGGACCACTGGAAGAAGCCGAACCGAAGATGTCAATGTTCGATGATCCACTGACCGATGCCGTGGTGAGCGTCGGGCTAGCCGATCCGAAAATCGTGGTGGTGATGCTGTTCCTGTCAGCTCCTCCAACGTCGGTGAGGCTTAGTGCCCCGCTGCCAAAGATGCTGACATTGGATCCCCCCGTGACAGCAACCGAACTTCCTGCGGCCGCAGAACCGAAGATGTCGATATTGCTAGAACCGGAAACCTGGATGGTCGAAACGGTCGTCGAAGCCGATCCAAACGCATCGAGCGATGTTGCGATCCCGCCGTTCGTGCCGTAGATCTTGCCAGTGACGTTGGTGGCAGTCAACGAATTGTTACCGTCTCCTAACGAAATCGAAACGCTTGCTGGAGCGGTTGCAGATGGCCCTTGAACGTTGACGATGTCGTTGCCGGTGCCCGTCGCGATTTGTACAGTCGAAGTCGCCGTGATGGTGCCGATGATCGAATCGTTGCCGCTTCCTCCGTCGACAACTCCCCCCGCATCTGTAAGCACGATGGTGTCATTACCTATCCCGCCGCGCAGTGTGACCCCATCGGCGTTTGCTCGCAGGATGTCGTCGCCTCCCCCTCCATCGATTGTTGTCCCCAAGGTGCTCGAAGTGAGATCATCATTGTTCGTGCTTCCAATCAAATTCTCAAACGAACCAGTCAATGCCAAAGTACTACCAGTAAATACCACTTGTGGATTGCCGGTGTTGTCGCTCAAGTTCAGTGTCACCCCATCCTGAGCGGCAGTCAGGTCAATGGTGTCGTTACCTCCGGTCGTGTCGTTCACAACCACAGTGCTGAAGTGGATTTCGTAGTAGTCTGCGTCGACACCACCTGTCATGGTGTCATTGCCGCCACCCACAAAACGATTGTTGCCATTTCCGCCGATGAGTACGTTGGTGCCGGTCCCAGCGATCAAAACATCGTCTCCCAACCCTCCGATGAGGGTGTCGTTGCCTTGGCCTCCATCCAGGAGCACACCAGTAGTTGCCGTCGAGGCTTCCAAGGTGTCATTGCCGAGCCCTCCCAACACAACGACCTTTTTGCTGAGTCCCGCGACGATGTTAACGTAATCGTCGCTGCTGGTGCCAAGATACAGAATTTGATCCGCAGCCCCAGCCGTTGCTTCGACCGATGCGTTGATGACAAAAGGAGTCGAAGGAGTAGTCGCACCGCCAATGATGATAAAGTAATCGACGATGGCGGATCCGCCATCGCCGTCGGTCACTCTCACTTTTGCGTTTGTCAAACCATTGCCCGCAACAGAAAACGTGTTGCTGGCCGACGGCGCCAAATAGGCACCGGCATTGATGCTCCATTCATAGCGCAAGTTGGGAAGGTCCGCGAAACCTGGATCCGAGCCAGTCGCGGTCAATAGGACATTGTTGGCGTTGCCTGGATCCGGCAGCCCGTTGATGCTTACGATGGGGTCCGCATTGGTGATGCCAACGGTCAAGCTTCTTGTTGTGATCAAGCCTTGCGAGTCCGACACGGACACGCGGACTTCGTAGTTCCCTTGATTCGTCGGGACGAAACGAAAATCGGTTGGCGTACCATCCACTCCGTTCAGAATGGTAAAGCTCGACTCATTTGGTTTCTTCAACTCCCATTGGTAATTCAATCCGATCGACTCACGCGGATCCACGGCTTGGGTCCTGACCAGGACAGGTGTCCCTTCAAAGATGGGAGAGGACGTTGGTGAAACGACTCCAAGGGATTGCACCGTCGGAGCCGAACCCTGGACGGACATGGGTGTGAAAACGCTCTGTCCCTTACGGCCGTCCACCAACGTCACCGTCAGCTCAATCTGGTAGTTCCCGCCTTGACTGGGAGTGAACAAAAACGTCGGGCTGGTGGAGGATGCGGTTTTTGCTCCAGTCGCAGAGCGTGCGCTCCATGCATACGTTGCAACGGCCGCAGGAGTGATTGCGGTGAAGCTGTACTCAACTCCCTCGGAGTAGGGTCCGGCAGGTGCGACGATTGAGATTGCTACATCGGCCGCGATTGCGGGTGGGGTAGGTGGCACCAGCGGAGTCGGGATCGTCGGGATGGTTGGAACCGCTGGAATGGCGGGGATTGCGGGTGGGCTCGCGATCAATGCGAACCGACGCTCCGCGGAATCGATCCCGCCATCATCGTCGGTTACGGTTGCCGTAACGACGTACACACCGGTGAGGGTCGGAGTGAAATTGAAATTCGATCCGGAGGCAGGCCCTGCAAAAGGTTGTTGATCGCGCATGACGGTCCAGACCACTGTTTGCGTATCCGCAGCGCCAGGGTCGGTGACCATTGACGTCAGATTGACAGGAACGTTCGCGGTCAACGTGCCAGTCGCGCTTTGGATACGTAGGACTGGGGCGACATTGCCAACAACGACTTGTTGCGGTGTCGCCACCACATTCGTTACGCCGTCTGAAATAGTGAGGGAGATCGTATACGTGCCGTTGTCATCGGGTACAAACTCCACCAAGCCTCGCGATGGCGAGGTGAATGGATAGCTAGTCGTCGGACCGGATGCAGGCGTTTTCGTCACCCCCCAAGAAAACGTCAATTGCTCCGTACGATTGAGTTCCGACTCCGGCGCACGGGCACGTACGGTTTGCCCTTCCAAAACCGTCGTCGCGGGTACAACGATCGTCGTCGACGCGGGCAATCCGCTGACAGCGATCTCTCGCGTTAGCGTCCGCGCTCCTCCGTCGCCGTCGTCGACCGTCATGGTCGCATAGTAAAAACCTCCGGCCGCGGGCGTGAACGCGGCCGTGGTTACAGTAGAGAGGGGGGATGAAAAGACAACCGGACCTATGGTCGATCCATACCGAACTTCCCATGCATTCTTCAGCACGTCGAGTTGCCCTGGATCGCTGTTATTGCTGGTGAGGGTGACCACCGTGCCCACGTTGATTGTGCTCGGAGTGTAATTGAAGCCTGGCGTCGGCGCCACGTTGTAAACGTTGATGTCAAACGGTCCTACAAGCGTTTGCGAACCGTCGTCGAGAGTGACCCTAAGGGAAACCGTATACAGTCCTTCATCGTCGGGCGTGAACTGGATACCGCCATCGCTTTGAGTCCCATCGGTTCGCAGTTCAAAGGCATACGGCAATCCATCCTTGCGGACTTCCCACAAGTAGCCCGTGACCGGGTTCGTCGATGCAAAGGCTGTCAATGTGATCGGCGTCCCTTCAGGACTTTGGCTGCGCAATCCCAAGATGATGGCGGGCGTACCCAACACGCCATTCGAAAGCGGCGAAGTGTTTGGAAGTGTTTGGCCGACTCCCAGGCCAGTCAACGTCGCATGAACAAAACCATTGAGGCTCCCGGGAGGTGGTGTGATCGAGAAGGACGCGAAGCCGGACGCATCCGTCGTCATTGTCCCAAAAGCCACATAGCGACTCGCTTGGCCAAGCGTGGGACTTGAAAAAAGCTCCACAGTGTACGTCGTGGCGGCTCTTGCATTCACTTCCCCCAATACGACCGCGTTCGTACCACTCACCACTTGCGTGATGGTCAACGAGCCTGGGCTGAGGGTTGCCGGACTGAGCCGAATCGGCAATCCACTTATGTCTGCAGAGACGTTGCGACTGAGGAGCGTAGCCGCGGACTCGATGAGGAGATTATCAGTCGTCGAGAATCGAACATCGTTGTCGCTTATGGTATTGGATCCGCCCACGGCAAGAACATGCACACCAATTCCATTCGGAGCCGCAATTGCAACCGCATTGCTTCCGATAATGTTTCCGACAATCGAGTTTGAGGTGGAGCCATTCGCGATCCGGATGCCTGCGATGCTCGAGGCGGTAATGATATTGGAGGATGAGACAGCACCAATCGTGCTGCTGCTCGAATCGCCGGTCAGCTCGATCCCGATTGCGTTGCCGATCGATCCATTCCCGTCCTTGTTGGTACCGATGTAGTTTCCGGCGATGAAATTGCCAATCGCGTACTGGCCGGAGACCAGGATACCTTGACCCGAATTGCCAGAGATCACGTTGCGAGCACTTGCATCCGTTCCACCAATTCGATTGCCGCCGTTGAGAGCAGCAATCGCGGTCGAACTGCTGAGCGAGATACCTATCGAGTTCGAAATGGCAGCATTTCCTGTTGCATTGAGACCGACGAGGTTGCCTTCCACGACTGCGTTGTAAAGCCCATCGATTTCCTTGTAACTGATGGCGTTGATGCTGAGTCCAGAACCTGCGTTTCCGGAAATGACATTGCCCGCACCTGGTGTCGTACCTCCGATGCGTGTGCCCGGGGCACTTCCGACGATCACACCGCCAGTGCTATTGGAGACCGCTGCGGTTCCATTGCGATTGGTTCCGATGTAGTTGCCTTGAACGATTGTGTTGCGGACCGATCCGGAATGCCCAATGTTGATACCAGTTCCAGAGTTACCACTGATCACGTTACGAGAAAGAACAATGCCGTCCAAAAGTCCATCATCATCGTCATCACCACCGATGAGGGTATTGAGACCATTGACCTGGATGCCAGAAGTTCCATTGCCAATATCGGTCGAACCGTCGGCGCCTAGACCAACCAAATTTCCGCGGATCGCGGTGTCAACGGCACCGAACTGGTCCAAGATTCCCTGCGCCGTGTTACCACTGACAAGATTCCCTGCGCCCGTACCAGGCGTTGTGGTAAACCCGCCGATGAGCGTGTTCGTAGCTCCGTTCTGGATCACAACACCAGTCGTGTTCCCGATCGCAGCCGTGCCGGCCGCATCTGTCCCGATGTAATTTCCTTGGACTACGTTGTCGCTCGTACTTGAACCATCGATGCGTAGGCCGGCGGCCGAATTTCCACTGATTACGTTCCGCGACTCGGTTGCGGTGCCACCGATGGTGTTTCTACTGGAGCCGTTGAGAACTGAGATACCATTGCCACCATTTGGAATGCTGGAGGATCCGCTTGCCGCTAATCCTACGAAGTTGCCAGCAATAATGTTGTTACTGGGTCCTATCCCAATAAACGTCGACATTCCGATGCCGGACCCAGCATTGCCCGAAATCACATTCCGCTCGAGTACATCGTCAACTCCGTCAGAATTTGTTCCTATAACGTTGAATTGAACTCCATTCTGGAGCAGGACGGCTTCACCCGTAGTCCAATTTGGAATTGCGGCATTCCCCACCGCGTTGGTGCCGATAAAATTGCCCGCGACCCAGTTATGATCCGTCCCAACTTCTCTGATCAATACACCTCGTTGGTTCCCGGAAATAACATTAGAAAAGGCAAGGTTGTACGAGGCTCCAAATCCGAATGTGAGTCCATTCCCGCCGTTTCCCACAGCACTGTCGCCAAGCGCATTGGTACCGATGTAGTTGCCCTGAACCGTGTTGTCCGTCGCGCCTGAGTTTCGAAACTCTACACCTTGTGTAAAGTTTCCTGAAATTACATTGCGTTCGCTGGACGTCGATCCGCCGATCAGATTGCCGCTACCTTGCACGAATACTCCGCGTAACGCGTTTGCCAGTGCAACAGTGCCCGTCACGTCCAAACCAATGTAGTTGCCTTGTAGAATATTTGAATTCGAGTCGACTTGAATTCCCGACAGTGCGTTGCCACTGATAATATTGCGAGCGCCCAACGCGCTTCCGCCAATAGTGTTATTTGTCGAGCCGAATTGGAAGGTCACGCCTGAGGCATTGGCGAGAGCCGAAGTACCCGCGGCGTTCGTACCGATGAAGTTGCCTTCGAGTCTGTTTCCAGTTGAAAGTCCCGAGATGAGTACTCCATCGCCGCTGTTCCCGCTGATGACATTGCGTGCATTGACCACACTGCCGCCAACCTGCACGTTGGAAGCATCCCTGATCTCGATCCCATTTCCGGTATAACCTCCGGCCACTGTATTTGGTATGGCTCCCGTCCCAGCCGCATTTGCACCGATTTTGTTTCCTTGAATCGCGACGCCTGTGGGTGCGCCAGTGCTTAATAGATTGCTTACGAATATCCCGCCACCGCTATTTCCGGAGATCAAATTGCCCGCCCCGGCAACCGTACCACCGACGGTGACCGTCGACGATTGATCCAAGATCCCGATTCCAGGGCGCCCGTTACCTATCGCTGAATCACCTGCCAGATTCGTTCCGATCGTATTGCCCTGGATAATCGTGTTGGTCACGATTTGACCGCCGCTGCCCAGAGTGACGATCCCGAAGTTCTCGTTTCCAGAGATGATGTTGCGGGCCAGCGGATCTGTCCCACCGATGGTCGTATTGGCGGCCCCGTCAAAGATTGCGATGCCAGCGAACGAGCCGTTGTTGCCGTTGCCCAGTCGGTTGGTACCACCGGCCGCGAGACCGATGAGATTGCCTTGGATGAGCGTGTCGGAGGTTCCAATGTTCCGCACCAAGACGCCATGTTCTCGGTTTCCAGAGATGATGTTTCCGGCGCCGGTACCGGGAGTCGCGGTGAGCCCGCCGACTTGAGTGTTCCCCGCTCCATTGATAATCGCCACCCCAGGAAAGAAATTCGGGATGGCCGATGTACCGTCTTTATCGGTACCGATGAAATTGCCTTGAATGATCGTACCATCGGTACCGACTCCCGAGACGGCTACCCCGTTCGAGCCAACACTACCCGAGATTACATTGCCCGCACCAAGGATGCTTCCGCCGATAAGAGTTCCAGTGGAACCGCCAGAAACATTAACACCGACACCGACATTGCCGAGGCCGACCAGACCGGTGAAATCGGTCCCGATGTAATTGCCTTGGACAAGGTTGTCATTCGAGCCAATATCGATTGATATGCCAGTCGAATTATTGCCACTGATCACATTGCGCGCAGCGCTGACCGTACCCCCGATCGTGATATTGTTTGCACCAATAACAATTCCGATACCGCTGGCATTTGGGCGAGCCAACGTGCCGGTTGGATCGGTTCCAATATAGTTTCCGGCGACGACTGCGCCGGTCGTATTTGGGTTGCGGATGATCAAGCCGAGAATACTGTTACCTGATATGACGTTCCGCTCGTCCGCATCGGCGATACCATCCGCATTGGTTCCGATTCGAGAGCCAGTATCCGTCACTTGCAGGCCAAATTGATTCGCGAGAACATCACCATTGACATTGATGCCAATCCAATTCCCTGCGGCCACGTTGGCTCCTGAAAGCAGGATGCCACGATCAAGATTGCCGCTGATAATGTTGCGTTCCGAGGCATTGAACGCATCATTCGAACCATCGGTTCCGATAATATTACCTGACGTTGATCCATCGATATAAATCGCGTCGCGATTGCTCAACGCGATCGTTCCTGTCGCATCGGTGCCAATGTAGTTGCCCGAGACGCGGTTATTGCTTGAAAAGATATTGATCCCTTCCGCCGTGTTGCCGCTGATGACGTTGCCTTCGGCACTATCATTCGCACCATTTCCATCGGTTCCAATTCGGTTTCCGGTCCCACCGCCTATGAAGATCCCCGATGGATTGGGGATCCCGGTCGTACCCAATGAATCAGTGCCGATGTAGTTTCCGATAATGATGTTGTTGTCGGAACCCACGGCATCAATCACGATGCCGATGTCTGTATTGCCGCTGATCACATTGCGAGCAAACGCGGTTGTTCCACCAATGGTGTTGCTGGTCGAGCCTGCCGAGATCACCAGTCCTTGATTGCTGTTCGGGATCGCGGCCGTCCCGGCCGCATTGAGTCCGATAATATTCCCCGCCACTGTATTGAGTGTGGAGTTAACGCCGGAAATCTCGATCCCGGCTAAGGCATTTCCGGAGATGACATTACCTGCTCCTGCAACTGAACCTCCGATGAGTTGATTGCGACCGCGAGCTTGAAAGATACCCGTCGCATCGTTGCCGAGATCATTGGTGCCCGACACATCGACGCCGATGTAGTTTCCCTGAATTGTGTTCCCAAGCAAACTCGTTGAATTGATGAAGATACCGTTGCCAGCGTTACCCGAAATCACGTTGCGAGCGCCTGCTGTCGTTCCACCGATGGTGTTGCTCGACGCATCATTTCGGATGGCGATGCCGTTTCCTGCATTGGCCAGAGCGACTACGCCTGAGATGTCCGTACCGATGTAGTTCCCAAGGATTGTGTTTCCGGTACCTGTCACCGTGCTGATGTCGACACCAAACGCGCCGTTACCACTAATAATGTTCCTCTCAACGAACGCTGTACCGCCGACTCGACCGCCGGGACCCGCCAGGGACACGCCGCCTTGAATATTGGCGAGGGCAGACAATCCATCGACCGTCGTGCCGATGTAATTTCCTGTGATCACCGTACCGACGCCATAATCGACGATGCCATACGAGTCGTTACCAGAGATGACATTCCGCTCTAGATCGTCGCTTGTGCCATCAGCGTTTGTTCCAATACGATTGTTGTCCCCCAAGAGATCATCGAAGAAAACGACACCGCCACTAAAGTTACTAACCGAATTCGTACCAGAAACATCCGTTCCGATGAAATTGCCAGCGACGACATTGTTGTCGGAGTTACCCTGAAAGTAGACCCCATAGGCATCGTTGCCCGAAATTAAGTTTCCTTCGAACGCATCCAGAATTCCATCGAGTCCGTCGACCCCGATGATGTTGTTAGACCCGCCAAACATCCAGACGCCTGTGAGCGAATTACCGAGGTCTGCGTTGCCCGAAGCGTTCGTGCCGACTTTGTTCCCTTGAACTTTGTTCGAGTCTCCTTGAAGCAAGATCCCATAAGCATTATTGCCGGAGACCAAGTTAGCCGTGATGGTGTTGCCATTCGAGCCCGTCAAGACTGCGATCCCTCCGCCGATATTGCCAAGATCGATGGTGCCAGAGGGATCGGTGCCGATGTAGTTGGAGTTGATGGAATTATTTGCTGATTCAATGTAGAGACCTTCCCCACTGAATTGATTGATGGCGAGGCCTTGGACCGTGCTACCGTCACTTCCAACCCCAAGTTGCATTCCGTTAACGCCTGCACCCGCTCCGGTGCCATTGAGGTCGATCAGCGGCGTACTCAAGTAACCCTGTTGACTTGTGCCATCGATGATGATTGGACTGATGATCGTAGGCAGGGCGGTGACGGGCGTTATAGTCGCTATCCCACCGGGGTTAATATCGAATAGAAGTTGATCGAGCCCTGGATTGGCATTGGCGTTGATGAGCTGATCGCGAAGGCTAAACGCCCCTGAATTGTTTGTGTTGCGCACGACATATGCGGTACCAGTTAAGTCATAAAAATCGGTACCAGGCGTTGTGCTCACGAGACTACTGCCGTTGCGCTGTGGCAAGTTCTTAGTTGCAAAATCTCCGACGCGACTTGCTGCTTGAATAATACGAAACGACTCGCTTTTGTCGGGGTAGAATCCGTTTAACAACGACACGTTCAGCGTTCCACCGAGCGTGGCTGTTCCCGAGACAAGGATCTGATCAAAGTCGGGCGTGGCTGGGTTGGTGCCTTGGACTTCGATGTCGGTGACGCTGCTGGCATCGAGTGTGAGATTGCCAGTGATGTTGAGAATGCCCGGCGAGTTCCCAGGAGCGAGGGCGGCGTTGGTCAAAGTAACGTCGAAGATGTTGCCGGTGCCTGCCAGCGTGCCACCGGTTGCGAAGAAACTAGATGAAGCCAATGATCCACCGTCCAAGCGAGTGAGGCCGGCCGTCTGCTGGTAGGCCGCCACTGGAAAATCGCCAGCCACAATCACCGTGCCGGCGTTTTCCATACTGGCCCAGGTGTTGAGTGTGCTACCTGTTCCGACAGTGACCGTGCCGGTGCTGGTTACCGTCAGCCCGCTACCCCCGCCGCCCAGGGTGGCGCCGCTGGTCACGGACAGAGTGCCGGCCACCGTCAAACCGCTGAAAATGCCCGGCAGGGCGGTGCTGCCGCTACCAACCAGTGAGACGGCTGCCCCGCTGCCAATAGTGCGGATGGTGTTGCCGGCCTGAAAGATGATAGTTCCGCCAGCCGCTGTCCAGGTACCGGCGGTCAGGGTACGGTCGTTTAACGGGCCGGAGAGCTGGGCCACGGAGCCAATTAGGGACAGGCTGCCGCCCGTCACGTTCACAGTTCCAGTATTGTCAAGAAAGCCGTTAACAATCGCTGTCCCAGCTTCAGTACGGTTAATCGTTCCTGCATTTTGAATGGTCCCTCCCAGGAAATCGGTCGTATTGAGATTGAGCACTCCGATCGACGAATTGGTCACCGTCAGAGATATGTTTCCGCCACCCGCCGGTAAATTGATAGTTCCATTGTTGGTGATGCTGGAAACGTTTCCAGTAAATGGACCTCCAAGGCTGCTCAGGTTCAAATCACCGCTATTGGTGATTGTTCCAATGACGGTGAACGAAGTAGACCAATTTCCGCCTGCGATGACCGCTGTGCCGAGGTTGACATTGTTCGTTGCATTGACATTCAGACCTCCACCGAAAACCGAAGTGCTGGTGCCACTAATCACGAGCCCCGATAGACTTTCAACGGCGACGAGCTCTGCAGAGTTTATGCTGTTCGCAACTGCAGAGAAGCCTCCCGAAATATTAATGGTTTGCGTGCCGGCCAAATCCGGGATGACGACATCATCAACGGCTCCCGGGAACTGGTTCGTGTCCCAATTATTTGCGTCGCTCCAGTTGAACGTGCCGGCGCCACCGTCCCAGGTGACCGTGGCCAGTAGTCGTCGCTGCTCCAGCGCCTCGAACTGAGGCTTGAGGCTTTGTCGCGCGAGCGCCACGCGAAACTCATGGCGACGGCGTTGCAATTGGGGGACTCGCCGCGCAGGGCGTGACTTGCGTTGGAAGAACATGGCGTGATACCACTCGTAGACGGTAGGTGCGGTTCGGTAACGCTTCGCGGAAGATCCTGATGAATTCAGCCGCTCGCGTTTGAACACAGATCGGGGCGTTAATGAACATGACCCTAGTTGGCCGCGATGGTGCGGGCAACGCCCCATCCTGGAATTAGGATTGGCATGCCAAGTGTGAAGATTTTGATGAAAGACGGAATGGATCAGCAAAAAGCAAAAGCGAACATCTTTACCGCGAAAAATTTCAAGAATTCTCAGAGTGGCACGACGCTCCGCGTCGTGATTCCATCGACTCGATCCAATGGTACATTGGGATAACGACCGTGCTCGGGAGTCATCACGACGCGGAGCGTCGTGCCACATTTGTCTTGTCACATTGAGGGATGCGAAATGGGGAACGCCATACCATTCGGGGTTTTTGACAAGGAAGCAGAGGTCGACATTTCGGCTCGGAATTTGCCTCATTGGTTCCAACCGGGAGTAGCGATTTTCATCACCTTTCGAACTGCCGATTCGATGCCACAAGACGTGATCGATGCTTGGCGGCGCGATCTTTGCCAGTGGCTTCGAGATCGTGGGATTCTCGTTGAGGGAGCGGTGCCCCCAAAGGCTCTATCCCACCTTCCGAGTTTGCTGCAAGCGGAATTCAAGAAATATAGAGATCATCTCTGGCACGGAAATCTGGATGCTTGCTACGGTGAATGTGTCTTGCGCCGCCATGACCTAGCCACCATCGTGATAGACTCTTTGAAACATTTCGATGGAGACCGCTACCATCTCGACTGCGCGATTGTCATGCCGAATCACGTGCATCTTCTTGTCCAGTTCATCCAACCCAGCAACCTCCGTGACCAATGCAATAGCTGGCTCCATTACACAGCCCACCAAATTAATAAGTACCTCTGCCGGAAAGGGCCATTCTGGCAGAGCGAACCCTTCGATCACTTGGTTCGCAGTGCCGAGCAATTCGTATACCTCAGGAAGTACATCGCTCGAAATGGCAT
>JBGSHV010000083.1:0-4734 GCA_041752005.1 Pirellula sp.
AAGCGAGCCGGATAGGAAGGCGTGCCGGCGCCCTCGTTGCCCGAGGCCGCCACGATGAAGACGTTTTGCTGACGCGCAAAGTCGATCGCGGATTGAATCACGGTGCTGAACGTTCCGCCGAGACTCAGATTGATGATGTCCGCACCGGCTTGGACGGCATACCGAATTCCGTTGGCGACCGAGATGTCCGAACCGGACCCGTTGGCGTTCAACACACGTACAGGCATGATCTCGGCCCCATACGCCACACCCGTAGCACCTACATCATTTTTGGCCGCCGCAATGGTGCCGGCGACGTGGGTACCGTGACCGTTGAGATCGGTGGGGTTGTTGTCATTGCCAACGAAATCCCATCCGTTGACATCGTCGACGAAGCCATTGAGATCATCGTCGCGTCCATTGTTAGGAATCTCACCGGGGTTCACCCAAATTTGCGAGGTCAATTCGGGATGACTGAGATCGACTCCGGTATCGATGACCGCCACCACCACGCCTTGGCCCGTGTAACCGCGCGCCCAGGCTTCGGGTGCATTGACCGAGTTGATGTTCCAATCATTGCTGCCGCCGTAATAAGGCACATCTGGCAAGGCGGCGATGGGCGACGGGGAGCCATTGCCATCAGCGGGAGGTTGTGGCGGAGGGGAAGGGGCATCTCGAAACGTAGGATTCAGACTTAGTGTGTAGTTGCTGTAAGCCCACCGGTAGGGGTAGACCAACGCATAATAAGTGCCGGCTGAGAGATCGAGTCCAATACGTTCCTCGGCCGATCCCGATCGATTGGAGAGCCCGAGTTGCTGACCGTCCCTATTGTAAATTGCTAGATCGAGATCCGCTCTCATGCCCGTGAGACTTGTTTCGAGTCGTGCTGGGGCATCGAGCGTAAACCGAATGTAATCCGAAAAGTCGAAGCCACCGACGGAGCCAGCCAGTTGTCGGGGTGCTGTGATACTTCCAACGTCGGCCGCAGAGGACGGGCTCGAGCCGGCATCGGCCGCTTGAACTGCCGCCGCATGGAATGCAGTGCCCATCTCCAAACAATTCATGTCGGCCGCAAGCATGGTTCTTGGCTCGAGGCGTTCCAGACCGAGAACGTTTTTCCTGCGAGTCACGGCATGTGGACTTCGAGCGCTACGACGCATGTTCGACCTTTCAAAAATGATAGACGGGCCAGCAATCAACTAGCTTGGCCGTTGCACCACCCGCTTTCGAAAGGTTACCCCAGAGATGTCCATTCTCGCAATCATTTGGCAAAGCCCTCCTCAGAAATTTTTTGGTCCGCTAAAGCCACGGCATTGCAAGCGTAACCATACAAGGAGCGTGTTGCTTTACGTTCCGTTGGCTACTACAGATAATGCCGCAGGCTACTTGGGTGGTTGCCAAGTGGCGGGCTTTGGGTTGGGTACGGTTAATGGGCAAGGGTCGTCAAGACGGGCCATCTCGCGCGCGAGGTCGGACATCATGGCAGCGAGCCGATCTCGATGCGATTCCGAATCCGCCAGATTGTGAAGTTCATGGGGATCCGTCGAGAGGTCAAACAGTTGTGTAACATCGACGAGTGGATAGCGAATCAATTTCCATCGGTCGGTTCGAATGGCCCGCATACAGTTTCGATAACCTGTCACGAGAACTTCACGTGTGGGAAGGGGATGACCTTCCACGATGGGCCGCAACGATTGGCCTTCGACGCCTTCCGGAACGCTGGCACCTGCGTAGTCTGCCAAGGTTGGGTAGAGATCCATCAAGTACACCAAGGCATGACTTTCACCGTGCGATACACCTGGACCCGCGAAGACCAACGGAACGTGCATGCCGCCGAACTCGTACAAGTTCTGTTTGCCAAATAGCCCATGGTCACCCATTGAAAGTCCGTTGTCGGACGAGAAGATGATGAGCGTATTGTCCCATAGCCCGTTCGCGCGGAGTGCTTCGAAGAGTCGACCGAGATGATGATCCAAGCAGGACAAGCAGGCGTAATAGTCCGCAAGTTGCCTGCGCGTGTCCTGAGCTGTTCTCGGCCATGGAGCCAATTTTTCATCGCGCACGGTCATCTCGCCATTGTCGAAAGGATGCATCGGCAGGAAGGCGTGTGGAAGGGACAATTGAGTCGCATCGTAAAGAGCATGAAACTTGGGTTCGGCGATGCGTGGATCGTGGGGCACTTGAGGGGCCAGGTACATGTAGAACGGTCGCTTCTCTTCGGTCTGCTGTCGCGTTTCCAAGAATGCAATGCTGCGGTCGGCGAGACGGCGCGACGCCAACTCGCGATTGTTGCTTGGTTCCTGACCGTCCCCACCATCACGAATGTTTGTCTCAAAGGCAGCGATACCTGGCGAAAACGAATTTCCGGGTTTGCCCATATGCCATGTTTCGTATCCCGCAGCGGCGAGGATACTCGGCAAAAATGTCGCAGGATCTGACGCGTTGGCGCGCGCGGCCTTCGCACCTGGGATCCGGTGCCACGATCGGCCGGTCAGCAGCATGGTGCGACTCGGGGTGCAAACGGCTCCGACCATGGATCCCATGGTGTAGCAGCTTCGAAAGGTCATGCCGCTTTGGACCAATGCATCCAGGTTGGGCGTGATCAATTCCTGCGTGCCCAGCCCGTGCAATGCATCGGCTCGTTGATCATCGGTATGGATGTAAAGGATGTTCAGTCGGCCATGAGCTACAGGCGTTGTCTCCGCCGACCATCCAGTTGCAAATGCGCAGAACGTGCAGGTCAGGAGTGGACCTAGAACGTATTTAGAAACGAGAGACGCAAGCGATCGACGCGTGAGGCAAGCCCGGCTAAAAAAGGATTTTCGAAGCATCGGGTTCCTCCCTGTCCAAACGGAGTTCCGATGGGCTTCCATCGCGATGCGTTTTCGGACCTGTTATGGATTCGCGAATATAGACCGAAATTGCTCCGCTTGCTCTTTGGGCATGGTCGCAAGGAGAGGACGCATGGTGTAATTGCCGTACATTTTTCCGTCCCGCATGTACAGCCAATCCGAAATCTCTGTTTTGCCAAGCGTGTACTTCTGTCCTATCTTGACATTGGAAACCATCCCAGGCTCGTTGTCGATTGTCCCCGTGAATTTGTCATCCGCGAAGGTAACATCAACCAACCAGAAATGTTCGGTCTCGTCACCGTCCACGATCGGTGCCTTCACGGCGTAGTTCTCTGAGCGTCCAGACTTTAGATCGGCGATGAATAAGTCGACCTCGCTAAGTGCACGTTGAATGGCGGCTGCCATCTCCGCTTCATCGTAGCCTCCTTCTACAAGCGTCTCAGGCTTGCTTGAGCAGCCAAAGAATGTAAGTGTGAGTGCGATGTATACCAGCAGAGAGGGTAGTTTCATTTTGTGATCTCGCGGAGGTAGGCAATTTCAATCGTACGAACCCTCGCATGACAGAGGGTTGGGAAACTGAGCTCAACGCAATCCTATTTTCGGTATGTTGCAATCGGCGCATTGCCTACCGCAAACCAGGCTTACTGAAACCAGCTCGTAGAATCGGTCCACAGACTGCCTTGCGTCCTCGCCTCAGCGACCTTGTCATTTTCTTCCGTGTTGGTAGCGATTTGCCATGAATCGATCTGCACGCCACCGCTGGCCGATACCAAGAAGCCCTGGACGCTCTGGACAAAGCTGACTTGAGGGTCGAGCGACGTCGCCACGTCGAACTTCGGTGTTTCCATGGTCGAGGTGTCGCCCAGGATGCCCGACAAGTCGCATGCAGCTTGCGATTCGAGGTTCTGCGACTCAATGATGGCCGCAACGACGCACAGATCCATGACGTTTCGCAAATCTCCGAAGACGGTGTCCTTGACCGAAAGCTTATCGAGCTTCTGAGTGAACTGATCGGCCCACTTCTTCGCGAGCGCATCGATCTTGCCGGTCTGCTTCAAAGCGCCTTGGTCGTTGTAGACTTCCTGTTCCGTCAAGGTCTTGATGCCCGGTCCGCTCAAACGCCAGGCCATGCGATCTCGGCTGTGAGTGATCGCATCGTAATCGCATGCCATCCACCAACGCGATTGGAGTTGTGACGAAGGAACCGAACGGTTCTGAATCATTTCGATGTAGCTTGGGAGACCTTTGACTGGGGCCTGGGCCAAGTTCATGCCGTAGAGCTTCATGCGGTAGTCAGCGGCCAAGATCACACGCGCCATGTGGCTGTCGCCCGGGATGCCTTGCATCTTGACCATCTGCGGACCAAAGGCCTGCGCCAACCTGGGGGCAAGCTGTGCGGGATTGGCGTTGGGGCCGATGTTGTTGAGCATCTGCGTCAACTGCTGTACGCCTTGTTCGGTCGGATCGATCGAGACCGAGACTCCCGTTTGACGTGCATTCCCAACGTAGCGGAACGCGGTCAGAAGGTCTTCCAGGTACACGACAGGTCTACCAGACTTTTTGCCCACGACTTCGCCACTCGCGCCGACGGTCCAGGGTTCGGACGGGCCCGCGATCACGATGTCCTGACGCTCCGGATAAACAAACACGTATTCGACTCGCGTCAGGCCACCAAGATAAAGCATCTCTTCGGGGAGTGGCTTTTGTGTCTTCGCTGATTCGAGCAAGATCTCTTGAACGGCTTTGAGCGAGATCATTCTCAGATCGCTCGCTTTGGCCAGTTGGCCCTGCGGAGCAGCCAAGTCGCGCCGCATCTGAGCCAAAACCATGTTCTGCTCTTCTTGCGTCGCGTTCTTCAGAACGCCATCGGCGTCGATCCGAACGCCACCCACAAAGTTCCCAA
>JBGSHV010000084.1:0-7734 GCA_041752005.1 Pirellula sp.
AGGATGAACCAACGTCCGGAATCTGCTAGAATCAAATTCGCAGTTTGGCTGGGAGAGATGATTGGCTGGAAGATACGACTGCGAGAGCCCACCGCCCCTGCGCCGCCCTGGCCCGCCGCTGTAGCGGCTTACTTGAACAAACCGTTGCAACCAAGCGGCGGATCAGGCGTTTCTTCAATTGACAGTTCTTCACCCGCCGCTGGCTGAACGGCGGCGTTCTGCCTTGAATCAAACTGATGGACACACTTGACGATCTCGAAAAACTGTTTCCGCTGTTCAAGGCCCCGATCGCCCAAGCGGTGCTCGATGGCCCGGGGCTTTGCATTCGCTGCAAGTCACAGGCTGGAGCTCGATTCAATGACGCGTGCTATGACTGCTTTCGCTCTGGCAACATCGACGCGGTAATCGATACCGAGTTTGGAATGGTTACACGCGAAGACGCCGTCTTGGGGCGTACGCATGGTATCCCGTTGCACGATCCATCGTCGGTCACAGGTTACAAGCTCACTCAACATCCGGTTGACCCTCGTTTTCCTGATGATCATTGGTATCACGTCCACATCGAGTCGGAGTACCTTAGCGAACTGCTACGCACGCCGAAATATCACACATGGCAGGGCGAGACTTGGTTGTTTTGCTGCCAACGTCCAATGGAGTTTCGTGGTTCGTTGCCTGCTGACCTGTTCTCTGGCGATTTAGATTCCTTACCATCTGAAATCGGCGATTTTCTATCGTCCCCCGACTGGCAACGAACAACTGGCGAGAGGCACGAATCGCTAACCTACTACGCGTTTACTTGCCCCGCTTGCAAGGCCATTCGCTACAATGAGGACTGCGACTAACGAATAAGATGGCAGAACAATCGCATGCACCGGAGTCGCGGGTCGGCCGTTTTTACAAATCAAGCATCACTCGCCGCGACCGCGGTGATGCGTGGCGTTACGTCTGAAAGCCTGAGATTGCATGCAAATCGACGCTGACCAACTATTCCGTAGCGTCGAGTCCGCACTATATGACCTGCACGCGGCGGCGATGCCTGAACTAAAAACGCTGGAAATCGAGTCCCTCGATCGTTCTGACAGAATCGGTGTGCGTGGCGACTTTCCATCCATCCGCATTGAGTTTAGATCGTCCTCGCCGATGCAATCGCCAGAATTGGCAATGGTAACCACAACGCTTGAGTATCTATATCCAACGGAAGATGACCAAAAACGAGTGATTCGATTCGAAACCGTATCAGAGATCTTTCAAACGGGATGCGAATCTTGGATTCGGAAACAGTGTGCTGAAAAGCTCACGATGGATGATCTATGCAATAATGGACTATCGAGAATTGTTGCAAGACAAATCGCTGCCGGATATGCTGCGATACTCGGGAACATTCAACCCACACGATTGAATTTCAACAGACAAAAGACGTAACAAAACGGTGCACCGAAGCATCCGATCGGCCGTTTTGACTTTAGAGACCTCACTGGCGGATGCTCGGTGACGGTTGCCGTTCTGTCCTTGAGGCAAAAATCGATGCGACAAGCTAGGACAATTGAAGAATGGCTTATCGATCCTGACTCACACATTGACGGATTTGAACATCAGGATGGTCTTTGGTGCATTGCATCAACCACCGTTGTTGCGGATTTGTTCAAACTTTACCGGATGCGAGATACGGTTAAGTCGCGGCACGACGCGATTCTCTATACGATTGCAATCAAAATTGAAATGCTGCTCGGACCAGATTCATCGGACAGGGAATCCGTTGAGACCGATCGCGAGGAACTGTTGGCTTTTGCGGCGAACAACTGGCTTGAACTACAGCGTATTGATCGCGAGATGGGGTTGTCCGGCGACTTTGAATCGCATGTGGTTCCATTCATGTCAAAATTGCTCGGTGGAGATTCATGGCGCAGCACTGTAACATGACAGAACCAAGCGATGCACACCAAGCCCTCGGGCGGCCGTTTTGACTTGCGTTGAGTCAACTTGCTCGGGCTGGGTGATCGCCGTCGTTCTCGCTCGCAGAGCCGCGCACTCATCGTCCGATCTCGGCCCCCGGGTGGCCTTGAGCCACCGGAGCCCAAGATTTGTCAGTTAGTTGGCGAAGGTCCCACCCTCCCCTCTTCACGACCCTTGCCGCCTTGTGCGGCAAGTGAAGCAGATTCCAGTAGCTCACGAAGCTGTCCTTCCGTTCGGACAAGCCGACCGGGGAGCGAAATGTGGCGCGTGGCGGCGGTTTAACTTATCAATCGTTGCTTCCGGTTGGGCGAGCCAATCGGGGAGCAGGTGCGGCATCGTTGCCGCGGGGGGCGCAACCGCGTAGACTGTAGGAATCCTTGGAAAGGAACAGGGAGTATCCTGTTATTCCTTTCCACTTTATTGACGAGAAACAACAGCGACAGACACGAGAACAACACGATGCACCAAAGGTCTCGGTCGGCCGCGCTGACTTTCGTTGAGTCAACACCTCGACCGTTGGTGATCGTTTTCGTTACCCCATTCAAGACAAGTCAGTCAACTCATCAAAATGCTATCCTCAAACAGCCTTCGCGCAATCCTTGCGGCTAATGGAGTGGGCTGGTGCGAACGACAATTTGATGATGGTCGAAAGTGCTCGTGGATCAAGGTTCTTGAATATGGCTCCACGGTTGAGACTAAACATGCTTATGGCTTGCTTCGAACCGGCGATTGGGTTGCCGAGTTCGCTGACGAATTGCGAGTGATGCCCGTCGGACATTACGTGCCGTTTTTTCCGCTGCTTGAAATGACACATCAATGTGCCGTGGATTCTCTCAAGCGTAGCGTTGAACGAGTATCGCTTCCCGTTGTGGTGTACACTACATTTCCGTTTGATGACATTCTCGAAGCCGCTTGTCGTGACTTGGGATGCTGGAGCCAACTTGCCGTAAATGGATTGACTCTGGGTACCCTATCAATGGTGTGATTGCCGATGCGATACCAGAAAATCGGACTGTACAAAAATGGAACAGGGAACGGCTCAATCGAATATACTTTGCAGACCCCGCTGAAACAGAGACGGGGTAACAAAGCCATGCACGCCGAGCACGCGATCGGCCGTTTTTAACATGGAGGCCTTACTCGCGCGTGCCGGGTGATGGCCGCCGTTATTCGAATGAAGAAATGATGGCAATGCTGCCCGAGTTCGATGATCGTGGCGACTACTTTTTCGCTACTTGGATGTCCGTTCGTGGCGAGGTAGATGTCACGATCAACAAACAAGTACTGTGCGATGATACTCCACAACTAATCTCGACTCTTAAGGTTGGATTGGATGACTGGATCGCATCGGCCTTGTCGTACTTTGATTCCGTCAAAGAACGGTATGGCTTACAATACATCAACGATTTAGCTGATCCGCACATCATTGTCTCTGAGAATGGCTTTTCCATTTTCTGGTCGTCCGAACTCGGCGAACCACATAGCGATGTCGATATTGCGATAGATTACAATGGCGATGACATGGCTCCATATGGGCTCACGATCGGGGATTGAAACCTCGAATAACAATCACGTGCACCGAAGTCGCGGTCAGTGCTTTTTTGAAATGGGACGTCTCCTTGCCGCGACTCGGTGACGTGTAGCGTTCGTCGGTGCGAGAGGAGTGACAAGTAGTGCATGCAATCAAAAATGTTCACGAAGTGTTGGACGTCAAGTCATGAATCGAGCGTCCCTCCTGTTCATTGGAACTGTGTCCGTTGCGTTAATCGAGTGGCTTTTATTTGAACTGTTGCGCACCCCTTACGCACCTCCACACGACATGTTAACCCTGCTCGGGCAGGAGAAGTACCAAGTTGTTGGCTTTATGTGGTTCTTGGGTGCTGTTTGGATCTTGATCGCGATCTGGCTTTTGTTCACGTTGCAGTTGACGCTTCGTCAATATCTTGCGTTCACGGCGATGATTGCGTTTTCACTAGCTGGTTTTCTTTTCATTCTCAAGAATCCTATCCGCGCAGTTACCCCGTGGGATATGATGTGGATGTAATCGAGTATCGACCAACCAACCGTTGCCGCCAATCGGCGGGTCGACCGAGTCCTGATGGAAACGTTACTTGCCGCCGCTGGCTGAACGGCGGCGTTCGCAGACTGACTGAATGCTTGCACCACTTATCCTGCCCTTCCAGATCACGTTAGCCGTGTTCGCGGTTCTTTGGTGCTTAGGTGCGTACACGCTTCGCACACCAAAGCAGATCGCGTGGCTTTCTCTCGCCGCTCTGTTTCTGTTCATTCCATCTTGCACTGGCATTATGTGCATAGTCGATTGGCAGCGCTACGGGCGATTCGACTACGCCGATTCATCCGAAATCCCGGATGATGGCTACATTGAACTCCCGGCTAACGCCAAAGACATTACGCTTTACCGAAATGGCGCGAGGCACTGGGCAAAATTCAATGTCGACACACCATCCTTGCGGTCTTGGATCGACGATCGTCGTACGTTGCAGCCAGACTTGAATCCATACCAAGACGATGATGAATGGCAGGCAAAACCCAGCGATACCCAGCGACCCGACATGGTTGAGGCGGACCAGCAAATCTTTGGCAACCGTTTTCCAGATACCGGTTGGGTGTACGATCCAACCATGGTTCAGATTCACGTTACCCGTTCGGCCCGAGGTGGCGGCTACACTGTATGGCATGTACAATCGACGGGCGACGCCTACCTTAGCGCCAGTTATTGGTGATGCGGCGAACAATGCGTTGCACCCGAGCATGCGAATCGGGCATTTTTTGAAATTGAGAGTCAACCGCGCGTGCCGGGTAACCACTCACGTTCGGCAACAAAGAACAAATGTCTACGCTGTTTGAATTCAATCCGCTGAAGTCGATTGCCGTTCCAAATGTTGGCAGGCTCGTGCCAAAGGGACTCGTTTTGGTGATCGGGCCAAACAACGCTGGGAAGACCCAGTTGCTTCGTGACATACATGGCCGAATGCTGGGGAACGCACGTAGACTGGTCGTTTGCGACGACATTGAGATGAGTCGTCCGGCAACTCTCGAATCACTTTTAGAAGCACTGTACGCAGAGAATCACATACGTCGTCGTGTCGATGGTAACAACAATATCTTTATCGACACTCGCATTCCCGAATTCGGCGGGAGCGGATCGAATTGGTCATTGCATGATCATCAGGTCCATAACTTTTTTTCTAATCCAGTGTCTGTCGGTACCACACAACGTGATGGGGCCTCCGACAAATTTCTGGAACATTTTGGACGATCGTTCATCGCGTCGCTGTTCCTCGATCGGCGTTTAACCGTCACCAACAAGGTCAGCAATTTTGACAGCGAGACTGTATTTCCAACAAACGAACTACAGTCGCTATACGTTGACGCAAATGCAAAGAAGATGCTTACAGCTGAAACCCAAAGCGTCTTTGGGAGAGCAGTCTGGCTAGACAATACACGCGGGGACTCTCTTTGTCTCCGCGTTGGCCACGGACCGGACATGCCTTCTGCGGAGGATCGTCTTGAACCGACGAAGATGCGAGAGTACCGGTTAATTGAAGACGAGGGTGATGGATTTAAATCATACGTCGCAATCTGTCTCACACTTTTGCTTGGGCGACGCCCAGTGGTACTTATCGATGAACCAGAGATGTGTCTCCATCCGCCGCAGGCATACGCTTTAGGACGCTTTATTGGTAAACACGGAGTATCTACGGATCGTGCGACCTTTGTAGCAACTCATAGCAGTCATGTACTGAGGGGGATAATTGAAGAATCAGAGCAGCTTGAAGTGATACGTTTGTCACGGATTGGACCAAATTTTAACGGTCGCCGCGTCTCCAGAGAGATGCTCAAGGCATCAATTGAGAAACCCAGTACCAAGGCAGAGAGTGTCCTTGATGGTTTGTTTGCCGAAGCAGTCACGGTCGTTGAGTCCGAAGGGGACCGGCTTATATATGGGACGGTATGGGACAAGATTGCAAGCGAGTTTAGGCACGACATCCATTTTGTTTCTGTCGGTGGGCTTGGCGGACTTTCTGATCCGTGCGCACTCTATCGAAATCTTAAGATACCGCTGTGTGTCGCTGCCGACCTCGACGTGATTCGCGAACTGGGAACATTCGAAAGTATTCTTAGGGCGGTCGCACCGGCGGAAGTCGTCCAAGAACTAGTTGAAGATTGTCGGCGAATTATCGATGCCGTGAAGGCGCTCGGTCCAATATTCGACGAAGTTGCAACCCACCGTGAGCTAGCCGACATTATTGGACAACAGTTTGATTGGAATAATAGCAACCAATTGCAACGAATTCGTAGCAAGCTCTCCGAATTGAGTGGCGGCCTGTCATCGACCTCGCGATTGAAAAGAGGGTTGGACAGCTTGAAAAGCTATCATGTGTACCACGACCTTGTTGCGTTTTTGAATAGATGTAGAAGCGTCGGTGTATTTCTTGTTCCAGTTGGCGAACTTGAAGATTGGGTTCCGGACTTAGTTACATCTGGCCCGAGCAAGAAAAAGAAGTCAGAATGGGCGAACTTCGCTGCTAATCGCATCCGCGAGACAACCTCGCGACAGGACGACGTTTGGGATTTTGTGCGTCAAATGGCAGCTTTTCAGCGAGACGAAGGTGCAAGATTAGCTGGCTATCCAACTCGGTTGCACACAACGCAGAATACAGTTCATAGCTAGCGAACGTTGCGGGCGAATGTGTCGAACAATGCCGTGAACCGGAGCGGCGAAGTTGGGCGGTTATGAAATGGAAAATCCACTGTCGCCGCCCGGTTACGGCTGACGTTTCGCTACCAAAGTGACCTTTAAATGAACCGTCGTGTATGGCTCCAGTATTCGACACGAATTGTGCTCCTCGTTGTAGTCGCGGCGGCTTTGCCTTTCGCTTGGTTGCGTCGTCGCCTCAACCAAACGACGCTGCAGGCCACGGCTGTTGACCGATTGCAGGCACTCGGTGGAATCGTTTGCTACCATCATGCATGGGATTACGAACGGGATTGTTTCTCGAATGCGCCAATGCCCGGCACTGCTTTCCTGCGGTCGATACTTGGTGATCACTTTTTTCTTCGCGTAGACGGAATCGTCTTTGTTCAGTTTGCGGGCGATGCAACACAACTCACTGCATTGTATGATCTACCAATGATTACGGACGTCAACATTGTTGACGCGCCCAACATAAACGACGACATATTCCCGATCTTAACCCAACTTCCAAAGCTTAAAACACTATCACTTGCGGGTACTGCGGTCACCGCTCAAGGGGTAACGCGATTAGAGTCGCTGTGCGATTTGCGCTCACTAATAATCTCAGAGACGAGCGTTCAGGTCGACGAACTTGCTCTTGTCCGCAGGCATCTGCCGCGATGCCACGTTGACCATGACCACGAACAAGAAATCAAATTGAAACAACTCCTGATCCAACTCGCTACTCATAAGAAATAGAGCAGAACCATCGGTTGCAACGGAGGCCGCGAGCAACTCTACTCGAAGTGGATGATCTTCATCGCGGCCCCGCTGAGCCCTAACGTTACCGGACTGAAGATACATGGCTCAACCTATCCACAGTTGCATGACAAAGGCGATCATTGCTGATGGCGATCAGTTGGAAGCCGGACCGAAATGGATCACGTCTCGACGTGCCATGCTACGTCTTTTCGACGACCAAATCGTTTGTGGAGACTGGAGCATTCGTTACGACGAAATACGCGAGGCGGTTCTGGCATCGTTTCGGTCACCGATCCTTCGTATTCCCGGATACGTTCTCT
>JBGSHV010000085.1:0-14011 GCA_041752005.1 Pirellula sp.
AGAGAACGTATCCGGGAATACGAAGGATCGGTGACCGAAACGATGCCAGAACCGCCTCGCGTATTTCGTCGTAACGAATGCTCCAGTCTCCACAAACGATTTGGTCGTCGAAAAGACGTAGCATGGCACGTCGAGACGTGACCCATTTCGGTCCGGCTTCCAACTGATCGCCATCAGCAATGATCGCCTTTGTCATGCAACTGTGGATAGGTTGAGGCATGTATCTTCAGTCCGGTAACGGTTGCATTGACGGATTGCGAGGAAAAGACTCTACGCGAGTCAAAAACGCTCGATCGAGCACTTCGGTCCAATGTTTGGTTCGTCCACGTTAACGACGTTGGAGCAACGCATCAATATCCGTGGGTCGTGACCGACCGTCGAGGACCGCGACCACTTCTGCGCCCATTGTAACCATTCGGTAATATATGAGAAAAGGATGGCGGCTCGCAATCTTGCGATGGTGGCCAAAATGCATTTCGTGAATACCAGCCGTTTCACTCAGCGAATCAATGTCCTCAAAGATCCGTTGGTAAAAATAATCACCAGCGCCGTAGCCTTGCCGGTCGTAGAAAGCCACACCTTCGGCAATGTCCAAATGTGCCTCATTGCGAACTTCGACGTTCATCGATAATTCGCTTGACTGCAATCTTAGCCTCAGCAACAGACATATTTGGTTCGTCACTTGGATTCGCTGTGCGGTAGGCAAGCACATCCCCGTGCCAAGCAGGAGAGTTCAATGATCGTGAATCAGCAGCCAAACGCTGCCAAAGAAGATCAAAAGCAGCCTGCTGCTGCTCGGGGTTCAACGTGTCAATAAACTTTTCAAGTTCCATCACTCGCCTCCATGGCCCCATTGTAACGCCAAGCAGCGCCGCTGTCGATATATCGAGTTAGTGGGCCTCGTGGGCGAACGTTTGCATTGACGGAGTGCGAGGAGTTGACTCTACGCAAGCCGAAAACGCTCGATCGAGCACTTCGGTCCAATGCTTTGTTCGTGCGTTTTCTCGTATTCGTACTCAGTGAGTCCGCGCGGGCGGACGAGCGGTACTCGTACTCGTACTCGTCGTCATGCAGTATAGCGATCCAGCTCATTGGTACGCAACAACAGAGTCCGAACCGATCAAAGATTGGCATTGCCGAGGTTCGAACTGCCATCGAGTACGAGTACGAGTACCGTTGCACTGAGTACGAGTACGACAAAATCCAGTCTGCGTCGGCTCTGTGCACGAACTATAGATTCTCCCCTACTCGCGCGGGGGTAATGCATGTTTCCAGTGACTGAGGTTACCATAATGAAATATTCTGCTCTACTGGGCGGCGGATAATACCGCGACAAAAAACTGCACCCCATTTTCTTTGACATGGCGTCATTCTTTGGAAAAATCTGGTCGGGCGCCATCTTCTCAGGGGGACGCGACCTTGGGTTTCGGCCAAGGAGGTGGTCATGAGTGTTGCTCTTTTTCGCGAACGTTTGGAAAAGTCACAGCTTCATACGGATGACATCAAATGGATGCCCCGATGGCTGGAGGAATTCACGAGGACCCACCCGGAGTCCAATGGTTTGATTCAGTTCTCAGATCCCGATGTGCTGAAGTTTCTACAGCAGCTTCGAGATCGCAAGGTTCCATCCTGGCAACGGCTGCAAGCAGCCCGAACCCTCGAGTGGTATCAAACGCTGGTGCTGCGAAATTCCTTGGTCGATTTCTCGCACTACAAACTCAAACTCCAGGAGATGGCCGAAAAGGAGAGACGTGCAAGACTCCCGGTAGATTCCCCTCTGCAAGAGGGCGAGGGGATGGATGGGGAAGGAAAGCCCGGGCTAATCAACGCGGACGAGCCAAAACCGGTCCAAGCGCTCAGGGCTCACATGCGAATGCTGCATCATCCGATTTCGACCGAGAATGCGTATGCAAGTTAAATTACTCGACTGATCTCGCACTTGGATGACGATAACCTCGAAAAGTACGGCGAGGATCAAATCGGAGAGTTCCTGACGGAATTGACAGTTGTTCGCGAAGTCACCGCTGGCACTCAAAACCAAGCACTCTGCGCCATTCTCTTTTATTACCAAAGGGTTCTCGGCAAGGATATCAGAACCGTCCAGGAAATTCTTGGCCACAAGGACGTCAAGACGACGATGATTTACACGCACGTCATGAATCGACCTGGGCTGGTCGTAGAAAGCCCACTCGATCGACTGTAATGCGAATCACGACGACGGAGTTTCGTGCCACTTTGGAGCCAACGAAGTAGACTCAGCAATCAGAGCCCCGAAGCTAGCTCGACGGAGTCGAATTCCTTGGCCTCTGGGAGCAGATCAATAACCCCGATTTTAATCCCGTCGAATTCGACGGGTTTAGAAATCAAGCTGGCCTGAATAGCTTCACGCTTACTCCGAAGCAATGGATCGAGCGCACGGGTGCCATCGGCATCCAGTCCAAAGCAATATTCGCGACCAAGCCACGGGTGCGCAACTCGTTTGCCTATCTAACCTCGAAAACCTCAATGCTCTGTTCATCGCAGAGGGTCTTGTCCAATCGGAGCGCCTCACCCGGCTCAATCAAATCGCTATCCAGCAGTTGAAACTGCTTACGGCGGATGATCGGACGCCAAGGATGCCCGATAACAGGGGACCGCGATGGATACGAGCAATACAGAGTCTCACGCGGCGACGTGGAGAAAACCAAATTGCAAACGAAGTTTCATCTGCAATTCATTCCTACACGGACCTGTTCGAAGGCAACGGAACGCGGATCAACAGCCCCCTGAAGGACTCACACTTTTGCATAGAGTAAACCTTTTTGCAAATATTTTTCGATCGAGGTACCGAGCATGGAATCGTTCGGAGCATGGGAGATTGAGGTGGCACGGTAGTACCGACACGCCCTTCGAAGACTCAGGGACGTGCCACCCATGATTGACAGTACATTGGCACAGGTGGCATACCCCGAGCGTCAAGTGTGTTGCAATCAAATCGTGTCGAGCAACATCCCAAGAAGCCCTCAATGGAAACGGAGGGTGGATGGGACCAAAACTCACGTCGGACAGGCGAGCGAGTGCACCCAAGAGAAAAAAATATCCTCGGCGGGGGTCGAACCCACAACCTTCGGCTTCGGAGGCCGACGCTCTATCCAGTTGAGCTACGAGGACGTTTGAAGATCAGTGACCGATCGCTGGGCAAGTGCTGGCCTTTCGGGCATCTTCCAACACTACGTTATAGCGGCTGGCATGGGCCTCGCCAAAGGGTGACGAGTGTTTTGCCAAAAGTTCATTGGGCGATCGCTGCTAAAAAACCATCTCGGTGCCCAGCGTCACGCCTTGAAGTAAGAAGCCGGCGTCGGTACTGGTGCTGAGCGTTGCGTTCGATTGCAGCAGAGGCACGCTTTGGTCATCCACCGTTGCCAATCCGCCTAGGTACCACCAGCTGTACGCGCCAAAGAATTGAACCCGCGACGTGAGTTGGTACCGTAGCTTCGCGTCGAACCGGACGGAGGCCGCGATTTGAAAGGCATCGTCCTGGCTGCTCAATGTTGGTCCGGATGTGCTGCTCACACCCATGCTCCGGTCGGCGAAGTTGCCATACAAACCCATCGAGCTCTGGCCGCCGATGGCGATCCGTTGACTGATCGGCCGCCACAACTCCATCCCACCTTGAACACCCGCCAATAGATTTCGGGTATCGAGTTGCAACTGTCCCGTGTTGTCATGGATGCCTTGTGAGATCAAGGCATACGATTCTTCATAGTCCATGGCGTGGAAACCAAAATAGCAATTCGACAGGTCGTCTGTGATCCACCGACGATTCAACTCATAAGATCTCAAACGTGCTAAGAACGTCTGCTGATGCCCCAATGCGCCTTGGAATGCATCCAACCAATTCGGCTCGTTCGCACCGGCTTGGAGCAAACTGTCAACCGGGCCCGGACTGCCTTGGAAGCGATTCCACTCGAGCGGCCCCATGAACGCGAATTCGGTTCGCTCCATGGGATTCCAATACCATGCCACCCGAACCAAGCCTGAGAAATCTTCTCCAAAGCTACCTAGCTCACCGCCTTGTGAGTACGAAGTGCTTCGATCTCCCTCGCGACGCAACCAGATCGCTTCCGCCCCAACCATCACATGCGGAACATCCGCTGTGGACATCGATGTTGCACGCGGTACCGATTCAGGCATCCCCGTGTACTCAAGCTGACCGGACCCATTCGAAATCGTCGTTGGTGGAACCGAATCAACTGCCGTGTTAACAAACGACTGCGCCGAAGTTGTGGGCGGAATACCTAATCCTGCAGACGGTGGTAACACGCCGGAACCTACCGATGCGGACGGGACGTTCGATGGAGGTGGCATCGCTATCGGCGCGCGGGCAGGCATGGTGTCGGGCATGCTAATGGTAGGAGCTGGGGCAACGCGCGACGGATTTGATGTTGTCTGTGGCACGGACCAATTCTCGGGCCAACCGGCAGCAGGTGGGTTGGCCGCGGATTGCGCGGGCACGTTGGCTCCGGTTTGCATCGCCCGGGCCTCTTCGACCTCGGCCATGAGCTTCAAGTAATCCTTGGAAGTCATCGCCGTACTGGGCAATTGCGCAGGAGGCACAGGGCTTGGCATGGGCGCAGATGCGGGCGTCGCGCTCCCAGGAGACGCGGCCGGCGGTGACCAAAACTGACCACTCGCCATTGTCCAACCCAGTCCGCTCCAGATCAGGGCGGCGAGGACTATGGAGCCTCGCACGCGGACCGGATCCAAAACCTCGCATCCGTGACGGGTCATTAGCGGACTTCCAATTTGTCGTTTACGGGAACCAAAATCAGTTTCCGCGTCAGCTCCAGGATACGCTTGGCAGTGGCTTCGCTATCGACTTTGCCCTGAATGGTGACGCTGCCGTCGCTTTGCGGACGGACCGTCAACTTGGTGTTAGGACAAAGGGGCTGCAACGCTTGATGAAGCTGCTCGAGATCCGCCACGCCGTGGTTGGCGCGGCTCCAAGGAGCGACGACCTTGACGCGAAGCAGTTTGGGCTGATCGTTGCCGATGATCCGAACCTCTACGACGGCCTCTCCCAATGATCCACCCACCAAGTAGACGCGGCCGTCAGCGGCCAACGCGCGACATACCTGATCTTGATTGACCGTGAGTGTTTCGATGGAACCATCAACGACGATTTCACGGGCCGCTTGCGATTCGAGTTCCACACATGTGGCGGTGGCCAATTCGGCCTCACTGTACGTCTTGATGACCGGTCGAGTCGCCGATGCCAAGTGCAGCGAGGAGCCCGCCGAGACATCGTTCACAACGTTGGAGTCCAATGTCGGAGCCGGGTCGCGGACTGACTTCGGAGCTTCCAATTCGGGAAGACTCATGTCCGGGGCGATGAACGTCGAGGGACCCGTTGCAATTGCAAGGGAGGCGGGAACCTTCGGAGCCTGTGGCATAGCGCCGGTACCCACCGGGGGAGTCAGCAGTGAATGATTGGAGCTCGGCAGGATCATTTCCGGCGTTGCGGTCTGCATGGGTGCCTGGACTAGAAGGTCCGGTGGTGGCAGTGATCGATCGAAAGCGTTCGACTTTGAATCGGAGTCAGGCAAAGTACCCTTGGGGTCAACCTGTGGGATCGGTGCAGCCGCCACTCCGACCTCCATTGCAAGTGCAGGTGCAACGATCGGCGAGGCGCTTTCCGTGGCCTTCAGCGAGGACAAGGACTTTTGAATAGCCGGCGGAGCTGCGGCGACGGACAATTCTGAGCGACTTGCCCCAGGGACATCGCCCGATAAGTGTGTCGTTGAAGGACGGCTCTCGGTCGACGAAACGTGGATCGAGTTGCTGGCCGTGTTGTCGCTGGTGCTACTGCCCTCGGATATGATGGCTTCGTTGGAGAAGCTCAAGCGAATCGGAGCCTGGGGAACGATGCGAATCGGTGGTCCACTGGTACCGTGGTCCGTCGCATTGGCAGTTACCAACGCTGGGTTGGACAAAGCGGGTGCCGCCTCCACCATCATCGGCTTGGGCCTGAATCTTTCCGGTTTGCGCGACACGGAGGTCGGCATCGGTTCCGGCATCTTCGGTCGTTCATCCGCTTCTGAAAGCGAGACCTTGGTTTTGGTCGAAGCGGGCGGTACGGGCTCGGGGAGCCGCGGGATTGCTAGCGATTGGGATGCGCTGGCAGGCAGCGGTGCCGGAATGGGCAGCGACACGGGGATCGGAAGCGCGGGGATCGACAGCGCGGGCGGTGCCTGAGTGGGCGCGGGTGGACTGAGCCGAATACCGATGGCTCGCATGGGCGCGACCCGGGCCATGGCTTCGGGATCGCGAAGTTCACGCACTGTTTCTTGTGCTTGCAAACCTGACGTGGCGCTCAGCAGGGTGGCCAGCATCGAGGCGGCCAGCAGGCGGCGTTTTCCATGCATTCGCGGAGTTCCAAGACGTGCTCGCTTGAGCATTTGAGTTCGTCGATTGGTTCGGTTCATCATGCAACCCCTGGCTGGAAAGGATGTCGAAATGCGCATCTCAGGGGTTCTATCGGACGTTCGTCAAAGAAAATTAAACGGATTTGCGGTTTGTTGCGATTGAGGAAAGATTGCCGCTTGGGCAAGGACTGGCGGCGGAACACCTTGATTCCAGGCCAGGAAAATCGGCTGTATACGTCGCGCAGGCAACCTGAGTGGCACTGCTCGAACCAGCAATTGGCCTAGCCAAATCGGGCCAATGCTCAGACAATTCCGGTTTCGAAATGGCCTATCGACCGTAGACGGAATCCGACCTGTGGAACGCAACAACCGATTTCTCGCGTGGCTGCTGCTCGGCATGGCCATCTTCTTCTTCGTGAGCAGCATGCGGCAACGCCAGAGCCAGCAAGAGATCGTTGAGAAGCAAAAGCAGTCGGAAATCGCAGCCGTCAAAGAGAAGCGGGCGGCTGAGGCTCTCGAAAAGGCCAAGACGATCGCGGAGCAAAATCCTGACATCGCACTCCCGGCCGAACCCGACCGCGAGCGAATCGCGTTGGGGAGCATGGCGGCCTCCGATGGCTATCATTTGTTGGTCACGCTCGACAATCAAGGAGCCACGATTGAGCGGATTGAGCTCGTAGAACAGCGCGAGCCTGGCAAATTTGACTTCCGGTCACTCAAGACAAGAAATGTAAATGGCTACCTGGGTTATCTGGCGCTCGAAGAGGAGCCTGGCTCAGGACTTCGCGTCCAAAGTGTTCCCGTCGGTTCGGCCGCCGCATTGGCTGCGTGCGTTGAAGACCCGACACAGCAAGGCTTGCAAAAAGGCGATCTCATCGTCGGTTGGGAAGGACTTGAAGGATCTGCGTCCGAATACCAACTCGACAAAGTCCTCAATCAACTCGGACCAGGACAGGTCTTCCGTTTGAAAGTCCAACGCGGGCAAGCAGTCCAAGAAAATCAAACCGAGCAAGAAGATAAAGTAGCTCAGGAAACGATACCAACTGCCGCACCGCTCACTTTCGCCGCGACCTTGACCGAACAGCCGGTCTCCATCCTGAGGGCAGAAGATGACTTCAGCATCGAAGGGGTCAAAGGCAACTATCCAGTTGGTTCCTGCGCGCTTACGTTCGCGAGGATCGATGGCCGGGAACTTGAGGAAGGCGATCGCTACATCTTGGGTCTCGAAAACTCCGTCCGTGGCCGATGGACTTCGAAGATGATCGACGTCGAAGGTGGCATGGGGGTCGAGTTCACGATGCCGATGGGGGCATATCTCAAGCTCGCGGGAATCGATGCCAACCTGGAGTTGGTCAAGCAGTATCGATTGCTCAAGGCGCCGGTCCAGACCAATCCACAGACGCCTGATGAGTGGCAATACCATTTGGAGCTGACCAGTACGGTCCGCAACCTGGATGCGGTGCCGCACGAGATCGCCATGCGTCAGGAAGGCCTCAACGGCATCTCGCTTGAAGGCTGGTGGTATCCGACCAAGCTATCGCCGCACTTCTTTTCGAGTCCCGGTGCGCGGGACGTGATTATCGGCGATCGAGCGCAGACCTACTCGATCTTCATGACCCGCAATTTGGTCGATTATGCCAAACAGAATCCAACCGTTCCGGACCAGTTGTTGTTCGGCCCTCAGGACACCGAAGCCAAGCGGGACGTGAACTACATCGGTCTGGACACGCAAGTCTTCGTGGCGGCCATGCAACCTTCGGCCAGTGACCCCGATGCCATGCGCGGACTTCAAAAGGCCAAGGCCACGGTCCTGAATAACAGCTTCCAGAATCCAGAAGGTTTCGATCGCTCTCGCCAGCAGGCCTACAACACAGGCTTTTGGTTCATCACTCCGAAAGAAACGATCGCTCCCAACGCGGAGTGGAATCAATCGTATCGCATCTTCGCGGGTCCCAAGTCCCCTGAATTGCTATCGGCCTACGGATTGGAGCAAGCGATCGAATACGGCTGGCAGATCTTCGGTTTCTTCGCCGTGCGATTGGGATGGATTCTGCACTTCTTTTATTACGCGATCGGAAACTACGGCATCGCGATCATGATGCTAACCGTGTTGGTTCGCTCACTGATGTTTCCGGTCAGTCGCAAAATGGCCATCAACGCTCAGAAGATGCAAGCCGTGCAACCCGAGCTGGCCAAGCTTCGTGAGTTGCTCAAGGAGGAACCGACCAAGATGATGGCGGCTCAGCAGATGCTGATGAAGAAGGCCGGGGTCAATCAATTGGCGGGCTGTTTGCCCGCGTTGATCCAGTTGCCGATCATCATCGGTCTCTACCGCTGCGTTTCTGTCGACGTCGCTCTGCGACAACAGCCACTGATCCCTGGTCTCGAGTGGTGCTCCAATCTTGCGGGTCCTGACATGCTGATGGCTTGGCATACGTGGATGCCGGACTTCATCGCGGGTCGCGGGTCGGGTTGGTTCGGTCCTTACCTAAACATCTTGCCGATCGTCACGATCACGCTGTTCATCGTGCAGCAAAAGATCTTGATGCCCAAGGCGACCGACGATCAGACCAAGATGGCTCAACAGATCATGATGGTCATGACCGTGACCATGGGGGTTTTGTTCTTCAAGGTCCCGGCCGGTCTTTGCATTTACTTCATCACCTCGTCGACATGGTCGCTGGTCGAACGCTTCCTCATCAAACGCTACACGCCGCAGGCGCAGATCAAGACGCTCCCAGAAAATGTGGCTTCTGAAATTGCAAATGCCGTGATGAAGACCCCTTCGGGCCAACGTCCATCGATAGCAGCGCCCGCCTCCGATAAACCCAAGTTGAAGGCAACCAAGTCACCGGAAACGTTGGCTGAGTTGTTCGAACCTTTCTTCGGTCGTAAGAAAGCCGATGCATCGGCTCCCAAGGCGGACGGGCCAGCCGACTCGGGATTGACTCGCGATGGAAAACCGCGTCCTAAACGTCCCAATCGTCCGAACAAACCAAAGCGATAAACGCTCGCTATGGGCTAAGCCTTGATCTCGAGGTCGCTCCCTCATTGCGAAGCTGTACAATGCAGCACTATTTCCATCGCGCTTGGCTCGGTGTCCTTTCCTAGGAGGTCCTCATGTTTCGCCGTGCTTCGTTTTTCGAGGTAGCTGTGTTCGGTCTGTGTTGCGTCTTCACGGGTTGTACGCAGCCTAAGGATTCGCCGCCAGTCAAAGATTCAACGAGCGTGGTCAAGCCAGCGGGAGCCAAACGCCAAATCGGTTTGTCGATCCTGACCAGCTCGAATCCTTTCTTTGTCGAGATATCCGATGCGATGAAGGAAGCGGCTGCCAAATCTGGATATGAGGTGATCTCGGTCAGTGGCGATATGGATCCCAGCAAGCAACAGAACCAGGTCAAGAACTTCATCGTTCAGAAGGTTGCCGCCATCGTCCTAACACCTTGCGATAGCCGCGCGGTTGGAACGGCCATACAGGAAGCCAATCAAGCCGGCATCCCCGTCTTCACTGCCGATATCGCCAGCATCGCTTCCGATGCTAAAGTCGTGACACATATTGCGACCGACAATTACAGTGGCGGTCGTCAAGCCGCTCAGGCCATGATCGAAGCCCTGGATGGCAAAGGCAAAGTCGCCATCGTTGACTATCCGCAAATTGAAAGTGTGATGCTCCGCACCAAGGGCTTCCGCGAGGAACTCGAGGAACAAGCCAAGAAGGCAGGTGTGACGCTCGAGATTGTGGCAGCATTGAGCGGTGACGGAGCCAAGGATCGGAGTTACAAAGCGACACAGGATCTGGTCTCAGCCCATCCCGATCTCAATGGAATCTTTGCCATCAACGATCCGTCGGCATTGGGTGCGTACGCAGCGCTCGAAAACGCTGGCTTGGTAGAACAGATCAAGATCGTAGGTTTCGATGGCCAGATGGATGGCAAGCGGGCCATCCGCGATGGAAAAATCTACGCCGACCCTATCCAGTTTCCAAAGCGCATCGGTCAAGAAACCGTGGCTGCTATCCTGAAGTACTTGGATGGTGAAGAAGTGCCCGAGTCGATTTTGATCCCGACTGAATTGTATCGACAGGCCGATGGTCAAGCAGACGAAGCATTGCGTTCAACCACAGCTCCTTAAACCTCAGCGCGATCGCCACCAAGCATCCAATGGACGGCCGATCCGCTGCGCGTCGACTGCGATCTCTCGATGGAATCTCGCGGCATCGACCGCATATCCCGCAGTAGGACGTAGCGGTCGATTGCATTGCATCGCCCAATAACGATTCAAGCGCTGCATCAGCTCCTCGCGTAGCAGTTTGGCTAACATTGAGGACGCAGCCGATGGGAGCAAGGAATCGCCGCGCACCAGAAACTGAACGCTGAACTCATCGGTCCCCAACTGAGTTCGGTACCGACTGCACTGCGGAGTCTCATCGAGAATCTCAAACCATGAGGCTTGTTCTCCGAAGACAGCCGTCAGCACCGGCGCGTACCGTTTGCGGCCACCGTGACGATCGCAGTAGCCTTCGATGCGCCAGGGTCCGTCCTTTTTTGAATCAGTGCGGCGGTAGCGTGCGATCACGTCGCGCAGCAAACCGATCGACCACTCGCTGAGCGCATTGGACTTGTTTTCTAGCTTCGCGACGGTTTGATTGAAGAGGTGTTCATCGATCACGCGGGCTTGGTATCCGAGAAAACGAATTCCCGCTTTTTGCAGAGCGTCGGCACCGAGCTTGCGGAGCCCGGGACGAAGGGTGGGGGGAGCGCGATCGATCGCATGGGACGTTTCAGGTAGCCGATCCAATTGCGGGCTATACCAAGGCAAATTTTCGACGCGCTGGCTATCCGTGCAAGCGATGGTGTGCAGGAGGTCCGACAGCCCAGTGGTCTTGCACCCCGACTGATTCAACAAAAAATGCACCCCAGCACGGAGGCCATCGAGGGACAGTCCCGAGCGGTAGATGGCCTTGGAGTCACCCAAGGGTAGGAAGGACGCGTCCGGCTGCCAGGGTTCCGGTCGGAAGACGGGAGCCAAATCGCGCAGCGAGTCGTCGATGGAATGATCGGGTTTGATGGACCAAATCGATGCCGCGATGACCAAGGGGCCCAGGTTGGGTCCATATCCAGCTTCATCGATTCCTACGACGAGTCTCATCAAAACTTCCGCTTCTTCTCCGGGCTGTCGTTGGATTTCGAATCCGAGTTTGCTGGGTCCTTAGGTGCCGACGCCTTGCCCGGTCTGTCCCTTTGAAAGAATTGGAACGGCATGCTGTAGACGTCGAAGTTGAGGGATGGCAAGGCGAATCCAGTATCCGCATCGCCGCCGTTTCGTGGAGCAGGTGGCAATGGTTCCATGTCGAGTTCACCGACCACGACCAGTCGTTCGGGCAGCTGCGTCAGGTGCGCTTCCGCACCCCGAAACCAATCCAGCCAGGGTGCTCGATAACCCGCGGGTGCGACAGTATGCATCGAATCAAAGCCGATCGATGATGGGACGGTATTGGGAGCCAGTTCGATATTCTCTGGCCAAGCGGTGGTGATCCATTGCCCTTTTTCCCATCGGTACTCACCGCCGAGCGTGCATTGGAGTTTGGCATCCAGCAGCGCTTCGACACGCGCTTGCGCATCGGCCGGTTCGACTCCGAGCTGCTGCTGCATGGAATCGAGCAGTAGCAAGTTACCGCGGGTGGTCTGGGCAGCTTGTCGAAAGCTCAGGGTATTGAACAGACTCGACAGTTGGCTCCGCGACAAGTCACGGACGCGCAGTCTGCCTTGGGCGTAGTCCTCTGCCATGGCCACGCGGAGATGCATCGCGCAGGATTCTAAGATCGATCGATCAAAGGCGATCACGCTAAATCCTCCCATTTGCCATCGCCAGATGCCTAGCAGGGTTCTTGAGAAGCCCAGGACATCGGGCGGACCTCCGCCCAGTCCCAGCGGCAATCGGTCCAGGTATCCGGCCTTGGGCCATGAACCCAGATAGGCAGGCAACGATTTCAAGATTCGCAAGGTGGCCAATAGGCCTTTGGTTTCCTCAGGCAGCGGGGGCGTCAGGTCCTTGAGTCCCGCGAACATGAAGTGATCTTCGGTGTAAAAGCGATCGTTGCTCGACCCGGCCAGTCTGACTTGAACGTTCACCACATCATCGGGTGGCAACAGGACTTGGCTCGGCACGGGTGGTGCGAGCAGCAGACCGAGTTGTCCATACTTCTCGCTCCCCAGCGGCGCGATGTAGGCTTCGATGGCCAAGCGTTCCACACTGGGCAGTTCCGGATGGGCGAAGCGTCGAAGACCGAACATCAGAGGGTCGGTCTGTTGCCATTCGTTGGCGTAAAAGTCCGCGGCAACGTTGTACTCGGCGATTTCTTCTGGCGTGCAATCGAACACGGGAGTGTCCGCGATGGGCAAGAAGCTGCCCCGCCGGCCGCGGACCGAATCCTGCCAGTCATTGGCGAAGAGAAGTGTTTCGGATCCGTCGGATCGACGCTGGAACCAATCGGGCAAGTAGCCGCGTTCGACCCAACGATCGATTTCCTGTGAGGCGCTGCGCGGCGTGGCGGTGGCCGAGATCGATTCCGTACCCATGCGACTGCGGGTTGGGAGTTGGAATCCCCTTTTCTTTTCCGCGACATCGACGAGCGATGCCAGTTCGGCCGTTTCCAACGCTGCGGTGGCTGCCAGACGCCTCCTCAATTCGATTTGATAATGAGGGGAAACGAGATTTCGGAAAAATTCAGAGGAGAAATATGCGAAAACGTCGTATCGATTTTCCATGGGCATCATGACCCGCGCGTATTGGAAGGCTGGCAAATTGGCCAGAGAGGCATTGGTGCGACGAACGTCGAGAAACCTCCGCGCCAATTCTTCGCTTGTCGTAAGGAACAAGAACGGATTGGCTTCGACGAGGAACGAACGCACTTGATTGTCGGGCGTGCTCAGCAGCGACACCGACTGACCATCGATGTCTACATCTTGCAACCGGCAGCCGCTGGATTGCAATCGGCGAAGCGTGGCCTGGCGTTCTTGTTCGAAGGAGGACTTCAGCAACGAAAAATTTCTGGCTTCGAATAGGACTCCCATCGAAGGTCCTTCGTGCATGTAGAGATCGTAGCCAACGATCGCCATGTCCGAGATCACCGAGTCCCCGAACAGTTTGCTCAAAGTAGTCATCTTGGTATTTAGCAGCCGCTCCACCCGCAGACTGGACTCGTAGTTGAATCCCCGTAGCAGAGCGAGTTGTGCGATGTCACCACCGCGCGATTCACCGATGCGTTGGAACCAAAGATAGTTCGCAAACGAACCGAAGCGCAGATAAAAGAAATCCTGCGGGACGGCGTAGGCGATCGATTCGATCTCGATGCCTTCGGGCAGATCGGGTATCGGCGCATCGAGCCATCGCGGGGCTTCGGGCAATGGCAAACGCGGCCCACCGTTGACCACGGGATTCAGCCATTGCTGTTGGCTGATTTCATTGCGGAGCGATTCGGCGCCGGCCACGAGCGACAGGGTCGGAAGTGGATCGGTTTGTTTCCAACCCTTCTTCGTCTTGGCCTGCAGCAGGTCTGGAACTTCAAATCCAAATCGATGACCGAGCATTTGAACGAGGTAGCGTTC
>JBGSHV010000086.1:0-55471 GCA_041752005.1 Pirellula sp.
TGGCGCTTCGTTCACCATGACCGCGGCCGGACTACTGGCAATGCAGGTCTGCGGGCAATACGAGTCACCCTTGGTCGCCGGCTCCGCTGATTGGCTGCTGGACCATCCCCCTCAATGGTCCGATCGCTTCATACTGTATGGACTCTATTACTTTGCCCAAGGCATGCATCAACGCGGCGGAGAACAGGCCGAAACCGCCGCCAAAATCGTTTCCGAGATGTTGCTGGCCAAGCAAAAAGAAAATGGATCGTGGGAATCCTCTGGGGGGGAAGAACAAAACGCAGGCGCTGTTTACTGCACTTCGATGGCGATATTGAGCTTGTCGGTCAAGTACCACTACTTGCCCATCTATCAGCGCTAGTACCTAGGAACGTGTTTTAAAATGTGGAAAACTACGTCTCGATCTGGGTAGGAGTTGCTAGATACTTTTGAAACCCTCAAAGCTACCTGGTTTTCTAACGCGGCTAGCGCCCGCGGCTCACATTTTGAAACATGTTCAAGGAAGCGTTAATACCTAGGAGACAGAGTCGGCAGGGATCGCGTTTCGTTTGCGATCGGAACCTGTGAAGTAGACCACCGCTCCGATCGCAGCGATGGCGATCAGAATCACGCGCAACATGGCTGCAACGATCAAGCCGGAAAAGCCCACAGGAATACCTTCAACTTCATGAAACAGGCGATCGATGGCAACTTCTTGTACTCCAACTCCACCCGGCGTCAGCGGTAACGTGGCCGCAGCCATGGCCGGCGGGATGGCTTGAAAATGCTGCCCGAGCGTCGGGGGCTGGACATACAGCGCGCTGGAGATCAACCAACACGTAATAGTCATCAACGAGTGCACACAAATGGTTGATGCCAACATTTTAACGACCAACATCGGACGACCTTGAAAAACCATGCAAGCGGTCGCGATGCGATACAGGACATGCCCGACCCAAGGAATGCGATGCAACCAACGCAATGGCAAATGATGACCAACCAACACGATCAAGGCCAATCCGACGACGCCGACCAAAGAGAGCACCGAAGCTCCGATTTGAATCCACTTCATGTTGACCGACAACGATCCGGCCAACACCAGACTCACCGAGGCCACGATCACCAGTCCCAGTAGGCCAATGGCTCGATCGACCAGCACAGAAGTGACGACTTCCGTACGCCTTTTGTGCGTCAATCGCGCCGCCGCAATGGCTTTGAATAAGTCGCCACCGACGGCACCGACACTGACCATGTTGAGCATCGTGCCCAAGAATCCTAATCGGACGGCATCGATGAGTCGCAGCGGAACTCCCAAGGCGACGACCAAGGTCCACCATCGCCAATACGTAACCAAGTGTGCGGAAAGAGCGGCCAGAAATGCGATGCCGATCCGCCACCAGTCCTTCTCCTGGGCAACCAACGTGTCCCAGTCCTTCTTCGGGAAGGTGGTAATGATCCAAGCTAGAATCGCAACGAGGCAAACCAACTTGGCGATCGTGACCCAAGACGGCATGTGTGATCTGGAAGATGGCGTTGGGATCACAGGCTGAGCACCCTCGGCATAAGTCATTCAGGCTAACGGTTCCCGAGCGTTGCGACTTTTGGCTCCTACAACGTTTTTGAGACTCTGGCCCCATGCCAGCTTGCTGGCATGGGCCAAGTTTTGCAATTAGAAGACGTCGTTCCCGACCCTGACCGCACGCCGCCAATGGCGGCGTGCGGTCAGGGTCGGGTGGTTTGAGCGTGCTCGAAGTCTAACTGCAAAACTTATTCACTTTTGAGACATGCTCACAAGGGTCCATTCAATGCTGCGGAAAACAAAAACGGGGCGCGACGACTTGTGCTGAGCCCCGAATAGCTGAACCGGTTTGATGGAACCTGATTAGGTGCTCGCCACTGTACTGCTTTGTACTGCGGTACTTCCTTGAACTGCAGCGGCCAATTCACGGGCACGGGCGGTACTTTCCCAAGTGAACTCAGGTTCATCACGGCCAAAGTGACCACCGGCCGCCGTCTTGCAGTAAATCGGGCGCCGCAGATCGAGGTACTCGATGATGCCGCGGGGGGTCAGGTCGAAGAATTCTTGAACGACCTCGCAAATCCGCTCGTCGTCCACTTTGCCGGAGCCTTGGGTATCGACCCGAACACTGACCGGCTTGCTGACTCCAATCGCGTAGGCGACTTGGACTTCGCAACGGTCGGCCAGACCGGAGGCAACGATGTTCTTGGCGACGTGCCGAGCCATGTAGGCAGCGCTGCGATCCACTTTGGTCGGATCCTTGCCGCTGAATGCTCCGCCGCCATGTCGCCCCCAACCACCGTACGTGTCGACGATAATTTTGCGTCCGGTTAGACCGCTATCACCGTGTGGCCCACCGACAACAAACTTGCCCGTCGGATTGATGTGGTACACAATGTCGGGTGTGACGAGCTTCGGTGGCAAGCAGGGCTTGATGATCTTTTCGATCACGAATTCCCGAATCTCATCTTGAGTTACCTCGGGTGAATGCTGGGTCGAAACGACGACGTTGTTGATGCCGATCGGCGTAAAGCCTTCGTACTTGACCGAAACCTGACTCTTCGAGTCTGGCCGCAGCCAGTTGACTTCTTTGTTGAATCGAGCTTCGGTCAATCGATTGGTGATGCGATGTGCGAGGGCGATCGGCAATGGCATCAGTTCAGGCGTGTCGTTGCAGGCGTAGCCGAACATCAATCCTTGGTCGCCAGCTCCAATGTCTTTTCCTTGACCCGCATCGTCATTCACCCCGACAGCGATGTCCGGGCTCTGACGATCCAAAGCGACCATGACGTTGCACGAGTTGCCGTTGATTCCCCATTCGTCATCGACGTAGCCGACATCAACGATTGCCTTACGAACAATATCCGCGTAGTTCACGATGGCTTTGGTCGTGATCTCACCGACGATCATGGCCAAACCTGTGGTAACGACCGTCTCGCAGGCCACGCGGCTCATCGGGTCTTGGGCCAGCAAGGCATCCAAAACACTGTCTGAGATCTGGTCTGCCAGTTTGTCTGGGTGTCCCATCGAAACCGATTCACTGGTGAAAACGTACTTGCCTGATGCCACCGAAAAATCCTCCCAAGATGGGAATAAACAAAGGGGTTGCCGTTGCGAGCGGCTGTTTCCGGCCGCTGGGCTTGGAGAGCGCTCTAGTGTAATCGCAATCGTTGGGGGCGAAAGTCGTATTGATAAACTCCCTACAGGCCGAAGCGCATGCGTCATACGGCCGAAAATCCATGTAAAAATGGCCGGATCGGGTAGTTTGAGCCGGCTGTGCAGCCTTGGGTGGGCTACGGTTTCGCGTATCGAAACTGAATCCGGAGCCCTGGCTGGATAGAGAATCATGACAACCAATGCTCCGTCAACCGAGCAGTCCGAAGCCTCGTTCGCATGTTCCCCCGAATGGAGCGACTGGTGGCGAAATGCCTCACTCCGCGCCCGATTGCTCGATGGGGTCGAAAAGCTCATTATCCTCTGTCTTTTCACGAACTTCCTGCTCGCGTTGGTGCAGTCGATCGGTGGCTCCGTGGCCAACGGCCGTAGCGTCGTGATCGGCGATGCCATGCTGTTGTTGACCGAGACCATGATGGTGGTGCTGGTCCTGTGTCGACGAACGGCCAAAGACCTGACGCAGCGCCCCTCGGACTGGGCAATCGCATTTTCGGCAACCTGCCTGTCCTTGCTGGCCCGGCCGTGCGAGCATACGCCCCAGATTTGGGATAGTGTTGCTGTTTTGTTGACGATGATGGGATTGTCGACCCAACTCTATTCCAAATTCACACTTGGCCGCCGGTTTGGGATCGTCCCTGCCAATCGAGGAATTTGCGATTCGGGCCCGTACCGCGTGGTCCGACACCCGATTTACTTTGGCTACGTCATGCTCCATTTGGGGTTCTTTTTGCTCAACCCAAGTCTTTGGAATCTCGCCATCTTCGGTCTGCTATACACGTTAAAAATCCCGAGGATCCTGGCCGAAGAGCGATTGCTGCAACGCGATCCTGACTATGTGTGCTACATGGAGCGGGTGAGATACCGCCTGCTCCCTGGCTTTTTCTAGCATCGCGCCGACCGGTCAGTCATCGCCAAATGCCGGTGCTTGGTAGCAAACGTTTTTGTCCTGTTGAATTCGGCCATCCGCGGTTAGACTCTCGTGCGAGTTTTCGTACGTGAGGAACCAAGCAGTGCCGAAAAACCAGATTCATTCCTTGACCGCAATCATCTTCGTGACCACCGTCATCATGGCGGCGACGTGGATGCCTAATTTGGCGCATAGCCAACAAACCGAACCGTCGCTCGATGGCACGCTTCATTCCATCCTTGACCAACAATCGCAGGCGTGGAATCGCGGTGACATTGACGCCTTCATGACTGCCTATTGGGACAGTCCCGAATTGTCCTTCAGCTCTGGCGGGCAAACGACACGTGGCTGGGAAGCAACCCGCGATCGCTACAAGACGCGCTATCCCAACCGTGAGATCATGGGAAAGCTGACATTCTCTCATCTAGAAACCCGCAAACTCGGAGACTCGGCCGCAATGACGCTGGGTCGCTGGCACCTCGAACGCGCAGAATCCGTTGGAGGCAATTTCTCCTTGGTCTGGCAGAAGTTTGGGGACCAATGGTTGATCGTGCACGATCACTCCTCCTCGACTCCCTCCAACAAACCCTAACTGCTCCGCATGGCCCAGATCACCTTTCAAGAAGTCACCATTGGTTACCGCGGTCCACCCTTGCTCGATGCGGTTTCATGCCGGATCGAAGCCGGCGAGAAAATCGGCTTGTTAGGCCGCAATGGGGCTGGCAAAACGACGCTGATGCGCCTCTTGTGTGGACAGGAAACACCTGAGTCAGGAACGGTCGAACTGGAGCCCGGCACGCGCGTCGCCTGGGTGCCTCAGGATGTTCCTGAAGGTGTCTCGGGCACGATCGAGCAGGTGATCTCGCAAGGTTTGCCTGACGAACTATTGACCGACGAAAACGCATGGCGCCGCGAAGCGGTCCTCCAGCGAACTTTCGAACAACTGCAACTCGACCCTACCTCCCAATTCGAAACCCTCTCCACAGGACTCAAACGCAGGACGCTGATCGGGCAAGCGCTCGTGCAATCGCCGGATGTCTTATTGTTGGACGAACCGACCAACCATTTGGATATCGACGCCATCACTTGGCTCGAGGGGTTTCTCGCCGCGATCCCGTCCACTTTATTGTTCATCACCCACGATCGAGCGTTCCTCACCAAACTCGCCAAACGCATTTTGGAAATCGACCGGGGTAAATTATTGGATTGGGTTTGTGATTATCCGACCTTCCTGGACCGCAAGGAACAAGCACTACTGGCCCAAGAAAAACAGGATGCTCTGTTCGACAAACAACTCGCACAAGAAGAAGTCTGGATTCGATCCGGAATCAAAGCCCGCCGGACACGGAACGAAGGACGCGTGCGACGCCTGGAAGAAATGCGACGTGTCCGTTCGCAGCGGCAATCGAAAGCGGGATCGATGAAATTGGCGATCGATGCGGGTGAACGCAGCGGCCAACTGGTTTGCGAACTGCAGCAAGCTTCCTTCGGCTATGGCGACACACCAGTTATTCCTCCGCTCGATCTAACGATCATGCGCGGGGACAAGATCGGTATCCTTGGTCGCAACGGCATCGGAAAATCGACCCTCCTCAAAGGGCTTCTGGGACGCTTGGAACCGCGCAGCGGCACCCTCCGCATGGGAACCAAGTTGGAGATCGCCTACTTCGATCAAACCCGCGACATCCTCGACCCCGAAAAGACAGCCGAAGAAAACGTCGGAGCTGGTCGCACGAGCATCACCATCAGCGGCCGTTCCAAACACGTGATCGGATACCTACAAGACTTCCTCTTCACACCCGAACAAGCGCGATCGAAAATTCGATTCTTCTCAGGCGGACAACGCAATCGCCTTTTACTGGCCAAGCTCTTCGCCCAGCCCGCCAACATGCTCGTGATGGACGAACCTACCAACGACCTCGATTCAGAATCTTTGGAATTGCTCGAAGAGCGTCTGGTCGATTTCCCCGGTACCTTACTGGTCGTGAGCCACGATCGAGCCTTCCTCAACAACGTGGTCTCGAGCATGATCGTGTTCGAAGAGACTGGAATTAAGGAATACGTCGGTGGCTACGACGATTGGTTGCGACAGCGAGCCAGTTCGCAACGCCAAGCCAAGCAGGAGGCGGCCCAAAAGGCGAGGAGCGAGGCAAAACAGACGGCGGGCATCGCGGCCCCATCAGGCACAGAGGCTACCAAAGCAGTCGCGAAACTGAGTTTCAAGGAAAAGCATGAACTCGATTCGCTGCCGACCTCGATCGAAAAACTAGAACGCGAACAAAACGGACTGCACGAGCGGATGAGTGCATCGGAATACTTCCGACAACCGGCGGATACCCAAGCTGCCGATCAAAAACGCCTCAAGCAAATCGAGACATTGCTCCGCAAATCGTACGATCGATGGGAATCACTCTTAAGTCGCACTTAGAACATGTTTTAAAATGTTGAAAATACGTCACGACCTGGATGGGCGTTGCTAGACATTTTAGAAATCCTCAAAACTACTTGGTTTTTTAACGCGGCTAGCGCCCGCGGCTCACATTTTAAAACACGTTCTTGGCCTCGGATTGCGAATCCTGACCCTACAAGCGAAACATTGCAAGCGGTCCGGCTTGCAAACAGTCCGGCTAGTCGTAGAAAAACTCATCGTCACTCAAAAGGGCCAGTCGTCCCCGAGCGCTTGTTTCTGAATCGCATTGAGCTGCTCAATCCCTTGTTTGGCCAATCCGAGCAAGATCGACAATTCTTCTTCATCGAACGTGGCCTCCTCGCCAGTCCCCTGGATTTCAACGAAGCGGCGACGCCCGGTCATGACCACGTTCATATCAACGTCGGCTCGAACGTCACGGGCGTAATCCAAATCCAGACTGGGCTGGCCATCGACGATCCCGACGCTGACAGCAGCCACGGAATCCGACAAAGGGTAGTCGGCTCGCGGTACCCCTTGAAACGTAGAATTGACGGCGTCGATCAGGGCGATCATACCACCGGTAATGGCCGCCGTTCTCGTCCCGCCGTCGGCTTGAAGAACATCGCAATCGATCGTCAAAGAGCGTTCGCCGAGTTTGCTCAGGTCGGCGATGGCTCGGAAGGAACGGCCGATCAAGCGTTGGATTTCGGTCGTGCGTCCGTCGACCTTGCCACTCCGATCTCGCGACTTGCGCTTCGAAGTACTGCCCGGCAACATGCTGTACTCGGCCGTGATCCAACCGCGGCCCTTGCCGGCCATCCATTCAGGTACCTTCGCTTCCAGACTTGCTGTACACAGGACGATGGTGCCACCGCATTGGTAGAGCACACTTCCAGGGGTCTGATTGGTGAATCCGCGTTGAACGTGGACATCGCGAAGAGAATGCATATTGGACAGATTGGGTTAGCGAATTGCGGAACGGTCTTTGGCAGGGGAGAAGGTTGTATCGGCGTGGCTATTTGGGCGATAGTGGACTGGCAGCACGACGCGGAACGTGCTGCCCTGGCCGAGCTGACTGGTCAACGAGATATCGCCTCCGAGCAATCGACACAATTCGCGTACGATCGATAGCCCCAATCCGGTGCCGGTGTGATCGCGCGTCAAAGAGTCGACACCCGAGCCACGCGTTGCTTGGCGGAACTTCTCAAATACAACTTCATAATCATCCGGAGCGATTCCAACACCCGTGTCCGAAATCGCGATCGCGAATTCATGCTCATTGATGGCGTCACACGCGATGGTCACCAAGCCACCCTCGGGTGTGAACTTGATTGCATTGGATAGAAGGTTGGTCAGGATCTGCGCCAACTTGCCTTGATCCTGCACGACGGGCAACTCCGATTGTCCCGAGTCGATCTGAAGGTCGATATTTTTGTCTTCCGCCATTTTTCGGAACAACTCGACCTGCGCATCGATCATGGCCAACATGCTAAAGGAAATGGGCCGCACTTCCATTTTGCCCGCTTCGACCTTCGCTAGGTCCAAGATATCGTTGATCATCTCTAGCAAAATGCGACCACTGTTTTGGATATTGGACACGTACCGCCGTTGCTTGTCGGTCAACGTTTCGATTCCTTGGAGCACTTCGCTGAACCCGAGGATGCTATTGAGTGGCGTCCGCAACTCGTGGCTCATGTTGGCCAAGAACTCTCCTTTGAGCCGATTGGCCTCAAAGAGTTGCAAGTTCAAGCTGGCGAGATCGTCGACGCGCAAGTCCAGTTCCTTGTTCACGGTCTGCAGTTGGACTTGCGTCTCTGTCAGGTGGCGGAGCATTCGATTGAAAGATTCCGACAGGTCGGAAAATTCATCGTCCGTATCGACTCGAAACTGCAAATCCGTTTTACCGCTGGTGATTTCTTCGCTGACGAGCTTCAATTCCGATAGCGGATTAATCACCAATCGCTTGAGCACCCAATGCATGAAGAACAACCCCAACGCCAAGGTGGCGATACCGATCGACGTCAGCAGCGAATAACTCCAGATGCGCCAGATACGAGTCTCACCATACGGCAGCTTGATGCGCACCACACGAAACGGATCGATCGATGGACTGGCGGCGGTATCGATCGACGTTGGGAGTTTGGCGTGGCAGTTCAAGCAGGAACTGTCGAAGGAAATGGGGTGGTAGTAGTAATAGTACCCATCGATCGGCCCTGCTTCTTGGAAAATGTACTCCGTAGGATTGGCAAGCGATGCCATGCGGCGACTCGATGGAGGTCGACGCGCTAGGTCCTCTTCGCTCGCCGAGAGGGCCTGCAAGTCCGATTCAGGTGGACTGTTTTCAACCTCGGAATCTGCTGCATTCCGTTTGGCCTCGACCGCAGCGGCTTCGATCGCAAGTGAATCCAATTCCGCAAGCCGTGTATGAATTTTGACCATACGCGATAAATCGCCCTCAATCGCATACGGTTCATTCATGTACCGATGCTCCAGACCATCGTTGATCCGAAGGATCTTGTATTCGAATCGCGACTGGAGCATGGTTTCTCGAACCATCTGCATCAATTCTGCGCGACTGCTGGCTAGCTGCGGATCGACCGGTTCGCCGTTGCTTTGGGGTTCCGATTCATTCCATGCATTGTGCTCAAGTCCAATCACCGCATTGGCATAGTCGCGCGCCGACTGGCGCGTTGCTTCGATCACCAATCGCTCGGCCACGAACTGAACGGCGAAAAAACCGAGCACCAACGACACGAGGAGCGCCAATCCGAGAAAGAACAGGCACTTACGCTCGAGCGACCAATTTCCAAAAAGCCAATTGTGCAAATGCACTCCTCCAAACATGAAACCTCTCGCCGCCATTGTAGGCAAAGCCTCGCGATGGGGAATCACTGTCAAAGCTCCATCTCGAAGACGTTTCACCCGTTATTTTCGTTGCGATCGCAAGTGTTTCTGTCGCAACCTAAACAAAACGGTCAGGGAAACGCTTTTAGCGAGGCATGACTCGCCGACCATACCTTTTGACTAACCCGGAAACTTCGTAGGCTTGAGACACCCATCGATGACCAAACCGTTCATTTACTGGATCCGTATTTTGACGGCGTTCGCTTTTTGCATCGCCATCACCGGCCCTGTATCCGGCGGCGACGCATGGCGCACGCAGACCGCACCCAAGCAGGAATCGAGCAATGCGTCGCGTGAGTTCATCATCGATAGCGAAACGCCGGAGTTGTTGCTCGATCCAGAATTGGATCGCATTTTCCGACCTGCCATGTTCTCCGCACCAGCTGCGTTTCGCGGTGCGGAGTTCCGACGCTGGCGTGACAATACTGGGTCCTACGATGTAGAAGCCAGACTCGCGGTGGTATTCCCCGATAAAGTCCGATTGCTTAAACCCAATGGACGAACCACCACGGTCTCCATGGCGAGATTAAGCACTTACGATCAAGACTACGTCCGCTGGGTTGCTCAATCGCTGGTCAACGAACCAACACATTTGGTGGAGCTGGACCCGACCCCAAATCAATCGGGGTATTGATCCAGATAACCGTTAGCAATCGCTAGCCACACGAGCAACCCCTTTTGCGCGTGCAATCGATTCCCCGCCTGTTGGAAGACAATACTGCGAGGGGAGTCCATTACGTCGTCGGTGATCTCCTGCCCGCGTCGGGCAGGCAGACAGTGCAGCACTTTGCAGTGCTCGGGCGCACGACGCAGCAACTCAGCATTGACTTGGTAGGGTGCAAAGACCTTCTGACGACGCTCGTTTTCGTCTTCTTGTCCCATGCTGGTCCATACATCGGTGTACAGATAATCCGCGTCCGCAACCATACTGTTGATATCGTCGCATTGCTGAAAATCCATGGTACCGTAGCGATGGGTCAGATCGTCCAGTAGCGTTTGCTGGATTTGGTAGGGTTTGGGGCATGCCAAACGAAACTTCATGCCAGCTAGATGCGTCGCCTTGATCAGCGACCGCACGATGTTGTTGCCATCCCCCACAAACGTTAACTGCTTGCCGTTCAACTCACCACCAGAATCCTCGAGCATGGTCAGCACATCACCCAACACTTGGCAAGGATGCGATTGATCGGTGAGTCCATTGATGACCGGCAAAACATTGTATTGAGCCAATTCATCGACGGTGGCTTGAGAAATCGCGCGGCACACGACAAAGTCGCAGTACTCACCGAGCACGCGGACGAAGTCGGCGATGCATTCTCGCTGTCGCCAACCAGCGTCGCTGGTGAGATAAATCGCGGTCCCACCGAGTTGTGCCATGCCCGCTTCGAAACTGACACGTGTGCGCAAGCTGGCCTTTTCGAAGATCAACGCGCACGTCCGATTCTTGAGCAGATCCGGTCGTTCCCCTCGGTGCAACCGCTGCTTGAGCGACTGCGATAGAGAGATTATTTTGTGGAAATCGTCGTTCGACAAATCGAACAAGGATCGAAGATGCTTCATGATGGTGAAGGTTGTATCTTAGAAGCGGATGAGTTTCGGCGTTGCACAATCTCGGTGCCCACGCCTGCCGTGGTGTAGATTTCTAGCAGAAGGGAATGCCTGAGCTGGCCGTCGATAATGTGAACTTTGCCTACCCCGCGATTAAGCGTAGCCAAACATGCTTCGACCTTGGGAATCATCCCTCCACTAATCACCCCCGTGCGGATCAAATCTTGAGCTTCGTCGGCCGTCATCGAGTGGACGACGCTGGTGGGATCTTCTTTGATGCGACGGACTCCGTTGACATCGCTGATGAAGATGAGTTTTTCTGCTCCCAACGCTTCGGCCACCGCCATCGCCGCGGTGTCCGCGTTCACATTGTACTTCTGCCCCTGTTCGTCAATGCACATCGATGGGATGACGGGAATCTGGCCGGTGTAGGTCAAACTCTCTATGGTTTGACGATCCACGCGATTGACTTGACCGACAAATCCCAGATCGATAGGCTCGCGACCAGGTTCTTCGAGCAGCAATTTGTCGCCGAAAAGCACATTGGTCGTTTGAAAATTCAAGTTCATGGCGCGACCGCCGTAACGCTCGATCTCATCCGCCAAATGTTGATTCAATTCGTACCCCAGAGTCTGCTCGACGATCGCCAACGTCTTCGCGTCCGTCACCCGTCGGCCTTGGACCCACAGAGGCGCGATCGCGGCTGCCTCCATGGCTCGGTTGATCGAAGGCCCACCGCCATGGACCACAACAGGCCGCATGCCGACTGTTTCCATGAAAATGATATCGATCAGCGTATGCCGCATCGCATCGGGATTGCTCATCAGCGAGCCGCCAAGCTTGATCACGGTCGTCTTGCCCCGGAAGCGACGGATCCATCCCATCGCCTCGATCAGAATATCAGCCTTGTTGATCGCATCAAATTCGGGGAGTTCAGAAAAATTCACGGTCGTAGCAACTTTGCGAATTCGGTGATACCAGTAAACGAAATCGCCGACCCGTGGTGAACGCGCCGGCGAGGAAAATGATGAATTTCAACGTTCTAAGGAATGCCAGGCGAGCGGCACCCCGGAGCCCATCCACTCCGAAGACGGTTCAGAAAAGCAAGGAATCTCGCAACCAAACCGCGAATTGTAATTGCTAGATCGTGCAAATGTCAACCATCCTGGCTGCCACCTTGAGCTGCATCAAGTTTCCGCTTCGCTTTTTCGATCAAATCCGCTGCCCACGGCTTGCCCTCATAAAGTTCGATCAATCCTTGCAGCCATGCGGAGCGTTGATCGGGCGGAAGGTTGGCTTCCGCCCATTGCATTTGGTCGACCAAAGATTCCACGGCAAGATTTCCAGGCGATTCCAGCTTGGTCTCGTCCAAACGCGCGAGCATCTTCTGAGCGGCTTTGAGGATCTGATTTTGACGTCGACTGAGCCGATCGCGGTCGGAAAAGACCAAGAGCATGGCCTGCAACTTCTTGCGAGCCGCCACTGGGTCATTCGTAGCAGCATCGGAGCATTCTAGGAATGCTTGCTCAACCGCGTCCAAGTTGGCGGCCGATGCGTTGCTGGCCCGACGTTGCAGTTGGCGGACCAAGCGATTGGTCTCCACCGCTTCGATCACCTCTTGAACGTCCGCCACGCGGGAGTCCTCTGGATAGAGTTCTAGAAAACGGCGCGCGGTGACTTCCATCTCTTCCAATCGTTCATCGTCCTCCGACGCGATGGCGGACGCGATCGGATCGTAGAGCGAATCGGAGGATGGCGGCCTGGAGAACCAATAGGCGGCAATTAGACATGCAATCAAGATCGCACTGATGCCTGCCACACTCAGCCATTGCCCCCAATGGTCATCCGCGGGCTCATCTGTCAACACCAACGACGATCGTTTTCGGTCCTGGTCGGTGACCTGGGTGAAGTTGGTGTTCTGGACCTCAGCGATTCCACTCAAAATCTCTTCCGATTGCGAGCGATTGCCTCTAGCTTCTGCACGCGTCAAATCATTCGGGCCCGCAAACGAATCCTCCTCTTCGCCATTGGACTCATGGCTCAATTCCTGCTCGCTCGGGGTAACAACGCCGCCCAGGGCAACATAGGTTTGGTTCTCCAAGGGCTTGTCGCTAGAGACGTTGATCACGGGCAAGTCACTCATGTCCAAACTGGTCAATTCCTTGGCATGCATGACCTCGGAGGCCGTCTTACGATCTTCCATGGCGCGATTCGCCAAGGCAGTCTTCAGTGACTGCAATCGCTTCAGGACAACCACAGCAGTCGGAGGTCGCGTTGTAGGGTCGCGCTGCAGCAGGTCTTCGATTAAATTGCAGAATTCGACCGGAGTACCAGGCGATAGCTCCCTCAGCGGCGTGAGCTTGGAGTAACGAATGTTGAATAGAATCTCTGGCAGGTTCGATCCGGTGAATGGCGTGCGGCCGGCCAAAGCCGAGTAGCAGATCGCCCCTAATGCGTAGAGATCACTCCGCACCGTTACGGATTTGCCTTCAGCCTGCTCGGGTGCCATGAAATCGGCCGTACCCAAAACGGACCCAGGCACCGTCTGTTCACGGGATCCATACAACTTTGCGATCCCGAAGTCCATCAACTTCACGTGCCCTTTGCTGTTGATCATCAGGTTGGCTGGCTTTAGATCGCGATGGATGATTCCAAAATCATGCGCATGTTTGAGGGCACTACAAATTTCGATCGACCAGTCGAGAACCTGTTCCCAGCCAAAACCCTTCGCGCGGCGCAGGAGTTGGTGCAGGTTCTCACCATCCACGTACTCCATCGAATAGAAAAGCAAACCGTGCTCTTCGCCATACCCGATCACTTGCACGATGTTCGGATGCTTCAGTCGGATCAGCGTTTGAATCTCGGCATCGAAACGTCGACGGAAACGGGCATGCTGGGCCATGGCCTCCGAAATGACCTTGATCGCAACAGTCTCCCGCGATCTGGCGTGCAACCCTTTGTAGACGGTCCCCATTCCACCTTGGCCGAGGACTTCGACGACCTCGTAGGGGCCGATGACTTCGAATTGTAGTCCCACTGCAAACCACTTCCCAGCCGACAGAACAACCGAAAGATTTCAAGACCGTGATCGAAGGTACGATTGAATGACTAATTGTACCTGGAGCCCGTGATTGAGGAGCCCGCGATTGAGGTATTGCCAGAAACGAATTCCCGAAAAACTCAACGGTACGACCACTGCGTGTAGGCTCGTCGATAGCCAAAGTGAATGGCTTTCTGAGGATGGGAATATTGGGTAGCTCCAAACCAGCCATAAGCGTAGGGTTCGATCGGCTTGGCCACCAAATTAGGCGTAGGTGTGGTCGGAGCATACTTGCGCGAATGGGGCTTGATCGGTCGCGGCAAGACACGGTACTCGGCAGGGACGGGAATCCCCCACATTCCATCCAAACGTGGAGACACGTCCACGCGCGATGCGCCTTCCGAACTACCTAGAATCGCCGCGGTTCCGACAGATGCGGATCGCGATTCGACCGATTCCTGGGCCTGGACGTTTGCAATGCAGAAAAGGAACAAAACACCGCCGACAACTCCCGAAACAACGGATCGAAGTTCTCTTGAAAAGGTGCGGCGGCATGCAGTCGCGAATCGAAGGTTCATTGGTCGTCTCATCTTTGCGAAAATGCGAAAGTCACTGTCCCGCTTTCTTCATGCTTTCGGACATCCCCGAGCAACGAGCCTTCAACGACAGGTTGCTCGGACGAGAATCCGGGTTTTGACGGGCGGAACGTGCCGAATGTGCGGGAAACAACTAGCGAGGCCTGCTCCGAGTCTGTTGGGACTTGACTGGCCACGGAATCGTCTTAAACTCCACAGAGAAGCGAGTCGAAACGGCTCGTCGATTGCGGTCGTGGCGAAATTGGCAGACGCGCTAGCTTGAGGGGCTAGTGGTAGAAATACCTTGGAGGTTCGAGCCCTCTCGACCGCACTCTTGATTTTCTGGCCAATGATATTCTGGCCGACGATATTCTGGCGGTCGGTTATTTGGCCGTCGGTTATTTCTTTGCAACCTTCGATTCTTCTGCAACGGTCAATTTCTTCTTTTCAGCGGTCGGTTTGACGCTCTGGCCGCTTTGGAACTGCGGTTTGGACCGCAGTTCGATTGCGTTAAGCTAACTTCCATCGCACGTTGAAAATCAACAAATCGAGGCATCGATCCGCAGGGGTGAACGGATCAATCGCCAAGTCGATGGATCCTCAACGTGCCATCCTCGCTTCCGGTGGCGATGTGGTTCTCATCGATGAAGCGGATGCAGTGCACCCCCGAATCCATCGGCTTGAGACCCGACACAGCCTGGCCATTCGCGAGATCCCAAACACCGATGGCACCGTTCCAATCGCAAGCTGCCACGCGTTTCCCGCTCGGTGAAAAATCGAGCCCCAAAGGCCAGGTCCGTTCCTTTCCTCCTAGCAAAGTCAGCGATTGCTCGTTTGCATAGCTCATTGCGTCCAGCACGTGGACCTTGCCCAACGTCCCGGTCCACCCCTGTTCGATAGAAATGAACGCCAGCTTTCTGCCGTCAGCCGAGTAGTCGATGCGGGAGGTTCCGAGCAACGCGTGTTCGAGTCGGCCCGTTTCGGTATTGTAGAAGCGAATATTCCCTTGCGAGGCGGCAGCGATGACCGCACCATCCGGGCGAATCGCGGCCATCTCGACACGGTCTCCAACATCAATGGACCGCTCGAGCGCGCCGGTGGAAATGTTCCACAACTCGACGCCCCCCACGGGTTTCGACTGATTTCGGCCCCAATCGATATAAGCACTGGCCATCCGAGAACCGGTCATGTCGATCGCGACCGCGCCCAGGACATGTTCTGTCTCCATCGTCCGAATCACTTCTCCAGTGGTGGCTTCTCGAATTTGGATCTCCTGTCCTTCGATCAGCGCCAACAGATTGTGTTCGGCCCGGAGGCCAAATTGGATTGCTCCCCCAACAAACTTCGTCCATCGGATTTGTCCGGTGCTCAAGTCCCACTGCCGCAGTTGCGTCGGCATACCGGAGTGACTTCCCTCTTTGTCTCTCAAGATGGCCGTCAACAGTTTGCGTTCTCGATCAACTTCGAAGCAGCCTGGCACCCGACCTGAGTAAACAAGTCCGGAGGATAGGTCCTGCTTCTCGACAAGTTGCGTCTTGGTCGGCATCTTCGTGGATTGCGGTTCGATCTCGCCGGGCTGATAACCCTCAGGCATGCGGATCGCAAAATGATCGGCTGGCAAATCAAGTTCCCACTTGAATTGGTCAAAGATCGTCAACTTCTTGAACTTTGGGTCTGGGTCGCGCCACTCGATTCGTACCGGAAGATTTGTTTCATCATTGAGCCACAGCGTTATCTTCCCTTTCCCAGGAGAAGCCATCAAATCGAAATTCTCCAACTCATAAATCGAGAGTTTCTTTCCATCCCGCCATTCGTGCCCGAGGGGTTTCGCCGCTCGTCCGCGGGCTGCGACGAGTTCGACGAGAGGATTGATAACCGGCTGCGGCAGCCCGCTCAGGTCGAGTTCTTGCCAAAGCTTGTCCTGCGTCTCGAGCACCGCCGCTTTTTGATTCGCATGATCGTAGATGTGCACCCGAGAGCCATGATCGTAACGAATGACTTGGTCTTGGATTTCAATGGTTCCGTCGCTGGGTTCTTGACCTCCATAGGACGTTGAAAAATGAAACCGAACCGATCGGATCGCGCTGATGCTCTCGGCAATTTTTGCCATCGCGATGGGACTCGAAGACATGGTCCACCAAACCAAAATCGCAATGCTGGCCGCAAGACCCGTCAGGAGCTTGATCGGCGTCAGTCGCATGCGGCTACTTGAGGGTTGAATGGCTTTTGCCGAGTCGCTTGGAATCGCCAGTACCTGAACGGGCGTAGAGATCGATTCATGGACAACGAGCGTTCGAGCGCGGAGCTTGACGCGTTCCACCGCCAGCTCATCGATAGGTTGGGTCACGGTGGCTTCGATGGCCGCGTCAAGGTACGCGTCTTCGCGTTCCTCAAGCCAGTCTGATTGGATTCGATTCATGACGATTCTCCGGGGTATTGAAGACGTAGAAAGTTCGCAATTTGTTTTCGGGCTTTGTACAGTGAGGTCGAAACCGACTCCTGCGTTATGCCCATGTGGACTGCGATTTCCTCGCGGCTCCACTGTTCGTAATAAGTCAAGACAAACACGGCGGCTTGTTGATCCGGCAGGTTGCCGACGGATTGCCGCAGCCGCGCCGCGAGCTCAGAGGCAACCAGCGTGTCAAGCGGTTGCCGTTGGCTAGCCCAATCCTCGCTCGCGATAGGTACCGTTGGTCGGCGCCGACGAAGCGCATCGAGCGATCGGAGGGTCGAGAGTCGAACCAGAAGTCCAGTCCAACTCTGAATCGGTCCCGCCAAATGCAACCGATACGCTTCCGCAAACACCTCCTGAGCGACGTCTTCGGCATCTGGAATGGAACCCAAGATCCGCATGGCTACCCGGAATACGCGGGCTCCATGCTTCTCCACAATCTGGTTCCAGTCGGGAGGTGCGATGTTCATGACAAGTCTTTTTCCATCTGGGTTTCTCCGTTTTTGAATGCGCGCCGTTCTTGGATCCAAGAAAAACCAGCTTGATCGCTACCACTATGGTCGAAGGGGCTACAAAAAAATGACCGAGAAAAATGGATTCAGCCATTGGCAACGAAAGCTGCTCAAATCAATCTGTGGGGTTTCGTTTGTCTCATTTCGGCCCTCCTAGGCGATTCCGTTCGCCTTTGAGTCGGTATGGACAGCCTTCCCCCGATTAATCCGCATATCAGCATTAGGTGGTATCACGCTTGCAAAAGCACGTTGTGATGAATGCTTGCAGTCCGAATCGTAATTAAATCGATGCTAAGCTCGACAATTGGATCCTACACTTCAGTTCGGTGTTAAAGATTCGAACCGTCGTTGCTGCAACGACCGCTTTGGTTTGAGGAACGTTTACGTATGTCGCAAGTAGATACGATGGCTCGGTACGCAGCGGACCCTTCCGGCATGCCCTTTGTCGAGCGACGCAAACGAGACTCCACTCCCAACACAGGGGAGCGGCGGCAGTTCGGTAACAGCTATCGAGAACTCTCGGCCCCGGCTAAGGAATTGGCGGAAGCCATCGATAGCTACAAGGTCCGCCTGCACCGTCGTTACATCACGGCCGAGGAACTGCTATCGGTCGTCCAAAGCCTCGGTTACCGACGCGACTAATCCGACGCGACTATTCCGCTGCCGGACGTTGTTTTGCGGAGCGACCGGTCAATGTTTGGCGGAGCGACCGGTCCATCGAAGGCTGCCTAACACGCCCACCGCGGCGACGGCTGTTTCGACTCGCAAAATCCGATCTCCGAGTCCCAGCACTCGGAAACCGGCATCGACGGCGGACACGACCTCTTGCGACGTGAATCCCCCTTCCGGTCCAATCGCAAATTGCAGCCTGATCGTTTCTTCGTCGATGATCCCGGGCGCGATCCCAGTCGCACGCTGGCTATGATCCGTTTGCCGGATGAATTCCAACATGGTCACTGCATGCGGATCAGGATGAACCAACCAGCGTTCTGTATTGCCCGATGAATTGTCCACCGAAGTGTCATCGGCGATCCAATGCTTGAACGGTACACTTGGCAGAATCTGCATGACGCGATTGCGCTGACACTGCTTGGCCGCTTCGATCCCATAGCGTTCCAATCGGGCGATTCCACTCGCATCCAGCTTGGCCACCGATCGCTCCGTCTCAATAGGTACCAGTGCATCGACGCCCAGCTCGACCAGTTTCTCAATCACACTTTTTTGTCGGTCACCTTTGGGCATAGCGATTGCAACCCACAATCGTCCCTCATGATCGCGAGGCAAGAAGCGTTTGCCGGAGATCTCGATCGCCACCGAGCGTTTGGCGATTTCAGAAACGGTACCAAAGCCTTCGTAGCCGCGACCATCGAAGACCAAAACATCATCGCCAATCTGCACGCGCAGGGCCTTGGCTGCGTGCCGCGATTCGGCTTCATCCAACCATAACACTCCCTGCGAGGGAATGTCGCTGACGTAGAATCTCGCGAGAGCCATTTGGAATCGTTCCGCTACCGAGGAGGCTTGACCCGGAACAGGATAACATAGATCGCTGGCAAGTTGATGAGTGTTAAAAAGGTAGCGATCGACAAACCTCCCATGATGGCAATGGCCATCGGCCCCCAGAACACGCTTCGGGTCAATGGGATCATCGCCAGAATGGCCGTGGCGGCAGTCAGAATGACTGGACGTGCGCGGCGAACCGACGACTCGATCACCGCATCCCATTCGCTCAACCCCGCATCGCGATCCTGTTGGATCTGATCGACTAAGATCACGGAGTTCCGCATGTCCATGCCCGCGAGCGCGATCACTCCCAATAAAGCAACGAAGCCAAACGGGGCGTGAAACAAGTGCAATGCGGTGACGGCCCCGATCAGCCCCAACGGTGCGATACCGAAGATCAAAAGCATCTTGCGAAAGTCGTGAACCTGCGACATCAACAAGATCAACATGATCACGATCATCAAGGGGAAAACCGCGAAGAGAGCTTTGTTGGCCTTGGTACTTTCCTCAATTGCCCCGCCCATATCTACCCGGTAACCGGGAGGAAGAGACGCCCGAATGTCACTCAACTGATCGTTGACACGAGCACTTACGTCGGGACCTTGATTGCCGTCGGCAATGTCGCATCGAACGGTCAACATTCTTTCTTGATTTCGCCGCCAAACAATAGGCGGTTCGAGTTCATATTTCAGACGGCCGATTTGCTGGAGCGGGACACTCTGACCATTGAGCGTGAAGAGCGTCATGTCCGCTACCTGTTCTAAATCCAATCGCTCCTCGTCGACCGCCCGCGCAACGATGGGCAAGACTTCAGTCCCCTCGCGGTACTGCGAGATTGTCGTTCCGCTGAGTAGCGTCTGCAGACCTTGTTCTATTTCTGTAGGGGTCAGCCCTAACAGCCTGGCTCGATCCTGGGCGATCTCAACCCGAATTGTTTTGGATGGCTCTTCCCATTCCAGATTCACATCAATTGCGGCTGGCTCGGCCCGCATCACGTCGCGCACATCGTTGGCGATTTTCTGGACCGTCGTCGCATCGGGACCGACCACTCGGAATTGAACCGGATATCCGACGGGCGGCCCAAACTCCAAACGCATAACGCGCATACTGGCATCGGCGAAGGTCGGATCGGTCGCGAACGTTTGAATCAACTCGCTTCGGATCCGCTCTCGGGACGGTATATCCTTGGCCAATATCACGATTTTGGCAAAGCTAGGATTAGGTAAATCCGGGTTGAGGGCGAGGAAGAACCTGGCCGATCCAGCGCCGACGTAGGTCGCAAAGTAATCGATGTCCGACACACCCGATGCGGAGGTCAAACGAGGCTCCAAAAGCGCCTCAACTCGTTTCGCCATCGATTCGGTGGCTCCGATCGACGCCCCTTCATTCATCCGGATATCAACCAACACCTCGGTACGCGATGAGGTAGGGAAGAACTGTTGCTGCAACTGCGTGAAACCAACGATCGAGGCCATGAACATCATCAGCGTCACGGCGATCAACCACCATGGCCGCCGCACACAAGCCCGGATGATGGATCGCAGGGTACGATGAAACCGAGATTGAAACGGAACGTGCCCGTCCATGCCCGCATGCGAATGCAATGATGCAGGCAGTAGATAAACACCCAACAGGGGCGTGAAACAAACCGCGACAAACCAGGACACGAGCAATGTGATGCCAACGACCCAAAAAATACCGCCCGCGTATTCCCCGGAGGTTGAATTGGCAAAACCAACCGGCAGGAAACCCGCCATCGTGATGAGGGTACCAGACAGCATCGGAAAGGCCGTGCTGGTCCAAGCGTAGGTGGCCGCTTCGATACGATTCCAACCTTCCTCCATTTTCACCGCCATCATCTCGACCGCAATGATGGCATCATCGACGAGCAATCCCAAGGCCAGGATGAGGGCGCCGAGGCTGATGCGATCCAAATTCATCCCTATCGCATTCATTACGATGAGTGAGATCGCCAGCACCAATGGGACACTCAAGGCAACGACAACACCCGTTCGAAATCCGAGGCTGAGAAAACTGACCACCAAGACGATGAGCAAAGCCTCGAGGAAGGACTGCAAGAATTCACCGACCGACTCTTCGACCACATGGGGTTGAAACGCCACCGCTCCAATATTCACCCCGGCAGGAATCAGTTCTCGAACCGCGATCATTTCTTCCTCAATGGCGTGACCGAGTTGCAGCACATTGCCACCTTTCCGCATCACCACTCCCAGCCCAACACTCGGCTTGGCATTGAATCGAGTGAGGAACAAAGGTGGGTTCTCGTAGCCCCGGGAAACACTTGCAACGTCGCTAAGCCGAAGGATTCTGCCGGACGCCGCCACGGGAATGGCCTCGATCTCCTCCAATCCCGAGAAATCGCGACTCACGCGCACATGGATCCGATCGGTTTCGGTGTCGATACTACCGGACCGCAGCATCGCTCCTTGGCGCTGTACGCTGTCAAAAATCTGCTGCGGAGTGATCCCCAAGGTCGCCAGTTTTCGGTGCGAAAACTCGACGAAGATCTGCTCGTCTTGATCACCGATGAGGTCGACTTTCTCGATGTCGGGCAACCTCAACAAACGGGTCCGGGCCATTTTGCACAACCGCTTGAGCTCGGCCAATGAGTACTCCTCACCCGTGAACGCATAAATGGCGGAGTAGACATCGCCATACTCGTCGTTGACGGCCGGACCCAAAACGCCCTCGGGAATGCTCGGACGCAAATCGTCGAGTTTCTTTCGGACTTGATACCACGCCTCCGAAGCCTCTCGACCTCGTGCGCTATCCTTGAGCTGCACCAGCATCAACATGCGATCGCTGATGCAGTAGGTTTGTAGAAAATCGATATTGGGTGTTTCCCGCAACTTTTCTTCCACCCGCTCGGCAACATAACGTTGCATTTCATCGGGAGTTGCTCCTGGCCATAACGCGCTGACCACCGCCGTCTTGATCGTGAACGTCGGATCTTCGGCCCGACCCATGTTCAGATAAGCCACGATACCTGCCGCAGAGAAAGCCATCATCAGGAACAGGACGAAGGACTTATGTGTGACGCACCATCGCGACAGATTCCAAGCGTGCGAGGCAGTCACAGTGCTCGTGGATTCGGTAGGACTGGTAGACGTCGAAGGGTCGGATCGCATAGAAGTAGCCCAGGACACTCGTCCATGTCGGACGGATCAGAGTAGGTAGAATCAAGCAAGGTCGGAGATTATCAAATAGATGCACCGAAGTTACGATGAATCCGGCGCGGTCAGGGATCGGCGTCAGTCTTGCCAGACGCGGACCCGGCAATCCGCATCGATCCTCTGGACGCCGGCGCTAACCAGTTGGTCTCCTTGGTACAGATTCGCTCGGACGATGGCATGATCGGTTTCGTATTTGACGATCTCGATCGGAACACTCCGCACAGAGCCATCGGATTCGATCTTCCAGACCATCGGCGAACCCATGCGGTCAGCGACGGCGGTCATGGGGATCGGAATGCCTAATGTCTGTTGGCTGACCAGGTGAACGGTGGCGGTCATTCCCAAGGCCAATTCGGCCGGTGGATCGACGACTTGAAAGCGAGCGTCGTAGGTTCGCGACGCAGGGTCAGCGACTGGAGACATCTCACGCAATTTGCCGACGAAGCGTTCACCTGGGCGGGACCAAAATGTAATTTCCACATCGCGATCATGGGCTTGGTGCCGTACGGTTTCCGGAATACTAACTTGGGCTTCCAATTCGTTGCCTCGAACCCATTGCATCACCCCTTGGCCGGCAGACACGACTTGTCCGGTTTCCACGAGAAGTTGCGAGATCAATCCATCTGCATCGGCGGTCAAATCGCAATAGGAACGTTGATTCTTAGCGATCATCAATCGGCGTTGGGCGGCTTCGACGCGGGCCCGGGCGGTGTCGCGGGCGGCCAGTGCCAACTCGTAATCCGACTTGCTAACCGACTGCGACGCTTGCAAACTGCCGATACGTGCCTCTTCGGATTCGACTTGAACTAGCTGCGACAGCGCGACCGTCAAATCGGAATTGGCAACATCGAGTTGCAAATCGAGATCTTCACTGTCGATCTGCATGAGCAACTGTCCTTGCTGCACGCGGTCGCCAACCTCGACATATCTCGCAATGATTTTTCCTGGCACACGGAACCCAAGCTGGGTTTGGTATCGCGGCTCGAGCGTCCCGGTGAACGAGGAATTCTCAGCCCGAAGCTCATTCGGATTTGGAATGGTGTAGGCGCGGACGAGCAGCGCCGTTCCGTTGCCTTGTGGGACCAGTGCTCCTGGCGAACCTTCTGCGAGCCCATGGGCGTCGGACGCAGGTGTACGATCTTCCGAGGTACTGCCGACTGCAGGTACTAGGTACTGGAGACCAAGCCAGCCGCTGACGCCCACGGCCGCCCCGAGCGAGAAAACCAAGAGGGACCGCCGGGCGTCAAACGAACGCTGCACAGTAATAGAACGCTGCACGGTCGGAACAACGTTTGGTGCCGCCGGACTGGCCGTTGCCGCCGGAGTGCTTGGTACCGCAGAACTGGATTTCGAACCGTTGACTTGCAAGGCTATCGAAGGCAATTGCTTTGTAATAGACATGGTAGTTTCTGCCCCGCCTGTCACTTCGTGACACGACGTCAATTTTTGGTTAAGAAAAGCTTTTGTTTAAGAACGGCAAGGGAAGATCCAGGAGAGGGATTATTCCAGTCCGCGGTAGTGCTGGGACTGCAGGTGTTGTAGCCGAGGCGTCAAGTCCTTGGCCATCTGGTCGGCTTGTTCGAGGTATGGGCCGACGGTTGTGACAGGCTGCCAATCAAAACCGTTGAGCAACGTCGCGCAGTGGATTCGGATGGCGCGGGTCGGGTCGTGCACGCCGAGGGAGGACAGCGATGGACTGCTGGCGGTCAGGATTTGGCAACCGAAGGTGATCGCCCAAAGGCCGAACACGAATTCCTCGGGGGTCATGCCAAGCGGGACCACCAATTCCCCTTGGCCGATCGCGTCCCTAACGACTCCTGCCACCAACGACATGCATTGGCCTTCGCATTGCCGGACGAGATTCTGACGCTGCTGCGAAGACTTCTCCCACACGCTATGGTTCCGCATCCATTGCTCGATGACAAAGGCATCGCTGCAATGCTGTGTGTAGAACTCGCAGGCCGTCCCGATCGCCATCATCCGCGACCTGGGCTTGCCCCCCCATGCTGCACAGAATTCGAACAACTTCCGACGCAACTCCATCGACTCGACCGCCAAGGCCAAAACGATTTCCTCTTTGTGGGGGAAGTGGTTGTAGATCGTCCCCTTGGCGTATTCCATCTCGGCCGCAACACGATCCATGCTCAGGGCATGAAAGCCCTCGTGGACCAAGATCGGTTTGGCCACCCTCAGGATCTCTGCCGTCCGGCGCTCGATTTCGCGTTGCTTACGTGTTAATTCAGCCATTATGTCAATTATTGACTTGTCGTCAAAAAACACAAGTCGGGAGGACACGAATTGTCTAGAAAAATGGAAAAACGCGAGCTAGGGGCGGGCGAGTGGAAAGGCGAGCGTGAGGCTGGTTCGGGTTCCAGCGTCGGTACGGAGGCACGTCGACGCCTTCGTTTCCCGCTTTTGATTCGCGAATTCCATAGGAATGGCTATAACTAGAGAGGTCCGTGGAAAAGCGATGGATCATCGCGCAATCGATTCCGATTGCGACACGAAGCAGATTGCGACATTAAGGGGAGGATGAGCCGTGGCAAGTGGGTTGGAACAAAGTCAATTTTGGGGCCGCTGGGGCTGGATTGCATTGGCAGTAGTCAGCGGCATGACCAATATATCGGGGTTGGGACTGGCGGTAGCACAAGAGTCCGTGGCTCAAGAGGCTACAAAACCTCAGGACGATGCCAAACATCCGGTTTTTGTCCAAATCGACAAAGATACAGAGGGCAATCCCCGCGCGCTGCAATGCGCCATTGCGCATTACAAAATCCGATCGGGCCCCTACCGAGGCGCGGAAATCGATCTGATCGGTGCCGTGCATGTTGGCGAGCGATCCTATTACAAAGAACTCAACAAACGATTCGCAAACTACGACGCCGTTCTCTACGAGTTGGTCGCCGACCCGCAGGCCAATCGTCCTAAGCAGCGGGAAGCCGGTGGATTCAACCCCATCGGTTCGCTTCAAACGGGCATGAAGGACGTCTTGAAATTGGCGTTTCAACTCGAAGAAATTGACTACGAAGCCAAGAACTTCGTGCATGCGGACATGAGTCCGACCGAGTTTGGGGAAGATATGGTCAAGCGAAAAGATGGCTTTGTAAGCATGTTCGCGCGGATGATGGGAGCCGGCTTTGCAGCCCAAACCTCCAGCAAGAATGCCGACACGCAAGCCGAAATGATGGCGGCCATGCTCTCACGTGATCCGATCAAATTGCGCCGAGCCATGGCCAAGCAGATGCAATCCGTAGACGACCAATTGGCGGGACTGGCGGACAAGGATGGCAAGAGCACGCTACTGACCGAGCGCAATGCAAAAGCCTTTGAGGTACTTGAGAAAGAACTCGAAGCGGGTCGCCGAAAGCTGAGTGTTTTTTACGGTGCAGGTCACTTGATCGACATGCATGACCGATTGGTCCGCGACTTCGATGCGCATTGGGTCAGTACCGAATGGCTCGACGCTTGGGATCTGCGTTTGGACGCATTGAAGTAGTTTTTTTAATCAAAGAAGTTTTGCATGCCAGTTCCACGCGTTGCGATTGTAGGCCGCCCTAATGTTGGCAAGAGCTCATTGTTCAATTGGCTCGCTGGCCGACGATTGGCCATCGTGGAAGACACCGCAGGGGTGACCCGCGACCGCTTGACCACCCTCATCGAACATGACGAAACACACTTCGAACTGATCGATACCGGGGGTATTGGTATCGACGATGTCGACAACCTAACCGATCAGATCGAACTTCAGATCCAGGTCGCGATCGACGAAGCCGACGTCATCCTATTTGTCGTCGATTCGCGGACCGGTTTATTGCCACTCGATTCGCAAGTCGCGGATCGCTTGCGCAAGATCAACAAACCGATCTTGCTGGTCGCCAATAAAACCGACAGTCCGACCATGGACTCCAACGCCGACGAGTTTCTTCAACTCGGCCGTGGCTGGCTGGTACGCGTCAGCGTTATGCAGAATCGGAACAAGGATGAGTTGCTAGACCTGATCATGCAGCGCTTGCCGGTGATGGATACGGAGCCTGGAGATGTCGAGCCGCCCACCATGAAAGTGGCCATCGTCGGTCGGCGAAACGTTGGGAAAAGCACGTTCGTGAATACCTTGGCGCATGCCGAACGGATGATTGTCAGCGAGGTACCCGGTACCACTCGCGACAGCGTCGACGTCATGTTCGAGCTCGATAGCCACAAGTTCATGGCCATCGATACCCCTGGTCTGCGCCGCAACAAAAGCATCCGAACCGATATCGATTGGTATGGCTTGCACCGGGCTCAGCGCAGCATTCGACGCGCCGATGTTGTGCTGCTGTTTTTCGACTGCAAGACGCAAATGAGCAAGGTGGACAAGCAGTTGGCCCACTACATTTCCGATCAGTTCAAGCCATGCGTGTTTGTCGTGAACAAGTGGGATCAACTCGCCGGTCAAATGCCGACCGAGCGTTGGGTTCGCTACATCCGCGAAAACTTCCCAACGATGGCCTATTGCCCGATTGCTTTTGTAACGGGCATGACTGGCAAAAACGTCAAGGCGTTGCTCAATCACTCGCAGATGCTGTTCAAACAAGCCCAAGAACGGGTGTCCACCAGCATGCTCAACCGATTGGTCAAGGCGGCATTGGAACGCCACGAACCTCCATTGCACCAGCTAAAACGACCAAAGGTTTTCTACGCCACACAAGTCGCGACGGAACCACCCACCATTGTTCTGGTGTGCAATAACCCACAAGGTTTCCCGGCCCCCTACCGCCGCTACTTGCTCGGCTTTCTCCGCGATCATCTGCCGTTCGGGGAGATTCCGATCAAACTGTACATGCAACCGAGAAAACGCGGCGATGAACGGGATGAAGTGCAATCCCAAATCAACAAGTCCGCCAAGGTTCAGACCGCGAAGGAAGACGGCGGACTGAGGATCCATGACGAAGATGACTTGATCGAGGAAATCGACGATGAGTTTGAACTCGAAGAAGGCGAATTCGAAGATAGCGAGATCGAAGATGCCGAACTCGTCGAGGAAGAAGAGATCGAAGATGGCCAGGTCGAAAACGGCACATTAAAGGACGAAACGCTTCCGTCCTAAACTGCAGCACCCTCTGCTCCCCAAATGGGGAAACGAGTCCTTTAGACAAGTTTTAAAATGTTAGCGGCAGGCGCTAGCAGCGTACGGTAAGCCAGGCCGTACGCGCATTGTCAAAGTATCTAGCAACTCCGACCTGGGCAGGATGCGGTTTTCCGAACTTTAAAACACGTCCTTAGAACGGTTGATGCGCTAACTGAGAATGCCAACGAACTTGATGATCCAACAGTTGGATGTCGGATCGAAACTGCTCGACATTGTCGCGACGGGCGGAAGCCTCGATTCGAGCTGCACCGTCTGCGACTGCGATCAGTCCATTTTCTTTCGCTAGATTTCGCATGCGGTACGCCACGCTGGCCACGGCCAAGGAATCCCCCCGCTCAGAATGCACGTTGAGTCGGTTCAATTCATCGCGAAATTCCGCGGTCAAATTCAAAATATCGCAGTGTAATTGCGTCAATTCTTCGGAGGTCATCAAGGAATCCTGCCATGGCAGAGGTAGTGCGCCGACGTTGTGAACAATCCAAACCTAGGTCGTTCACTTTCGGCCCGTCGCGATTGCGAGTCCCAAATGCAAAGACCGGACAGATCCTCGGCATGCGCAAACCGGAAAACCGGCAGAACTGACACCCCTGGCTTGGACTTGCTCGACTCCCGAACGACTGTTATGCTACGCGGCCCGGGTTTGCTGTAGAGAAAATCAGTTCCCGGAGGGTCCGTTGATGAAATGTTCGCCAATCCAAACGTACGTTAGTTTGCATTTAGGGGTGTGTCTGTGGGAGTGAAAAAAACAGGTCGTGGTCGGCGGAAAATCGGTCGTAAGAAGCGACGGATGCGAGCTCGTATCCGACATCGCAAGAAATAGTACGGCGTTTTCGGTGACTGTATCCCATGGGTGCTTCGGAATGAACATCCTTGCTGGTTCGTAATCTGAACGGACCTAATCGGCGTTGTCGGCATGACGACAATGATGGAATTACGCGGTCGATCCTCGAGAACATGTGACTTTGCGGAGACGAGTGGTTGAGCTTGCGGGCAAGATCGCGGCCCGTTGCCGGAGTTTCGATGGCAACCCCTCCGCTCCTTTCTTTTTCTGCGAACGGTGAAAGCTCCTGCCCAAAAAGTCGTGTTTCGAACCCGATTTTGATGCAACGCTACGTCTTCGGCGAATTATACTTCCAGGAAGTTCTTTTCCGGCACAAGCCGATCCAGTCGTGCATTTCGCGGAGTAGATTCCAGTGAATCGTTGGGCTTTTGCTTTATTGATCCTGTCAGCAACCTCCCTGGTTTGGCTGCCATCCCATTCCGTCGGTCAGTCGCCAATCGCGGATGCCACGACCACGTCGACATTCGACACTGGGTTAGGCTTGGGTACGCGCAAGCTGGCCAACGGTGTGATGACCGTCGTTTCTCCCGACCAGAATTCCGTCGATACGGCGTTAGGTCCGTTCGATCTCGAACTCGTTAGCAAGCACCCCGAACTAGCTTGGGCCGCGCCGGACTTCCCGGAAAATCAACCCAACTTTGCATCGCCGGCTGAAACATTGCTCGTACAGTCCCGGGACGTAACGTTTCGGCATCCGGTTTGGGGGTTGGAATTTGCGTTCAAACCTGTTCGCATGATCGAAGTTGATATCCCGAAACCGTCGGGCGTGATGGAGCGAAAGACGGTTTGGTACCTGCTCTACCGCGTCCGTTACACAGGCGACGATTTGTTGCCCGCTGTGGATGATTTGGCGGATTCCGAAGCTGTGCCCGGGGAACCCAAACGCGTGATGTTCGATTCGGTTCGATTCATTCCTCGCTTCACTTTGATCAGCAAGGAACGAAATCTGGTCATGGATTCGCAAATCCTTGCTCCAGCGGTTGATGCCATCGCGGCTAAGGAACGGGTCGGGAGTCCGATCAAGGATTTCGTCGAGATCGCTCGTACGGAAATCCCACTCAGTAGCCGGGTCGAAGAGAATGCGGTCTGGGGCGTAGCCACCTGGACCGATGTGGATCCGATGCTCAATTTTTTCGCGATCGAAGTCCGAGGATTGACCAATGCCTACCAAATCGCAGTCGATTCGGGTGGCGACAAACAGTATTTCCGAAAAACACTCCGCATCTACTTTTGGCGGCCAGGGGATTCGTTCGATCTCCCCAAGGACCGAATCTATCTGGGTTCGCCAGCCTACGAAGATCCGCAGCGGGTTCAGTACTTCCTGGACCAATTCAGCCTGAAAGAACGGCTTGATTACGAATGGATCTACCGTTAAACTTCGTGGCCCGCGGCTGAGAGCGTTTTCGGTCGTCACATTTTGAGCAAGCGGATTTCTTGATTGCTTTGTGCATTCGAGATCGCATGGACCGCTGTTTTCCGGACAGTTACTTGTAGACGGTTAGGTTTTCGCAGCATGGCACACAAAAAAGGTCAAGGGTCCACCCGCAACGGTCGCGATTCCAACTCGCAGCGACTGGGTGTCAAGAAGTTCGGTGGCGAGGTCGTCATTCCTGGCAACATCCTGATCCGTCAGGTTGGCACGAAGTGGCATCCTGGCCGCAACGTTGGCATGGGCAACGACTACACAATCTATTCGCTTATCGAAGGCAATGTGTATTTCGACCGCGAAGGTCGTCGAATCAATGTTCGGCCCTCGGCCGATTGATTCCCTTAGGAGTGGTTCGGTCGCCCTGCGGCCTCTCTCCAGAACTGGGTCGCACCCCCGCTTATGTTTGTCGACCGTGTAGAAATCGAAGTCATCGCCGGACGTGGCGGTGACGGTTGCATGGCTTTCCGTCGTGAAAAACACGTGCCGCGAGGAGGTCCTTGCGGTGGCGATGGCGGCAATGGTGGTAGCATCATCGTGCGTGCCAAAGCCGGCGTTAATTCACTCGTTTCGTTTGCCCATCAAAAGCACTGGCGCGCCGACCACGGGTCGCCAGGTCTGGGCTCGGATTGCCACGGCCGCTCGGGGCATGACATGATCCTAGAGGTTCCTCCAGGCACGGTCATCATCGATAAAGAACTCGGGCTTGAGATCCGTGATCTGATCAATGACGGTGACGAAATCACCGCCGCACGCGGTGGTCGAGGCGGCTGGGGAAACACCCATTTCAAATCCTCAACCAATCAAGCACCCAGAGAAACCACATCGGGTGGATTGGGCGAGTCGCGTCGATTGATTTTCGAACTCAAGTCGATTGCTGACGTGGGACTGATCGGAATGCCGAACGCCGGTAAGAGCACCATGCTCAGTCGACTGTCGCGGGCCCGGCCGGAAATTGCTAACTATCCGTTCACAACCAAGTTCCCGAACCTTGGGATGGTTGCTACGGATGCCGATCGGACCTTCATATTGGCAGACATTCCTGGTTTGATCGAAGGTGCAGCGGATGGGCACGGTCTAGGTCATGACTTCTTGCGGCACATCATGCGGGCTGGGATTCTCGTCCATCTCATTGAACCCATGCCGATGGACGAATCCGATCCGATTGAAAACTACCGCACGATTCGGCACGAACTTGAGCAGTACAGCCTCGAACTCGCCGCCCGCCCTGAGATCATCGTGGTCACCAAAGCGGAGTTGCCAGGCGCGTCCGATGTGCATGAACGTTTGAAGCGCGAAGTCGACCGAGAGGATGTCCTTTTGGTTAGCTCCGTTACGGGTTCCAATCTGAATCAGTTGGTCCATCGCATCGCCGATTCGCTCGCGCTGCAGAAGACAGCGACCCCATGATCTTGGTGGATATCGGCAACAGCGGTCTTCGGGCGATTGCCACCGAAACCAGTTTGCCATGTTCCAGCGACGTACGACCATTGCCCGCGCCGGTTGTCCAATTGTCCTGGAGCGCGATTGGCCAACAGATTCGCAAGGCGCAGCCTCAGCGGGAACCCTCCACGCACGAACGCTGGTCCCAAATCGGCGATCTCGATGGCCTCGTGTGGCTCGTTGATCAATTTCGCAACGGGCAGCTTTGCAACCGGCCGACATCGCAATCATGGCGCATTGCCAGCGTCAACCGCGCGGTGCATGACCGATTGGTCGCATGCATCCGGGAACATGCTCCCTACGATGCCATCCACACCCTAACGTATCGGGATCTCCCGATCGCCGCCCAGGTCGACGCGCCCGAACGCGTCGGGATCGATCGCTTGCTCGCTGCCCGTGGCGCGTTGCACTGCATGCGGGAACGGAGCCAATCTCCGGGACCGATGATCGTGGTTCAGGCCGGAACGGCTCTCACGATCGATTGGGTGGATGACCAAGGTGGATTTTGCGGGGGAGCAATCTTGCCCGGCGTAGGATTGGCATTGCAGTACCTCGCCGCTGGCACCGATCAACTCCCTTGGTTGCCGATGCAATCAATTTCGCCGATCGTCCCCGATCTTCCGGGTCGCAACACCGATCAAGCGATCGCGGCAGGGGTGCACGCAGCAGTTGTCGGGGGTGCCAAGTACTTGATCGATCGCTACCGCCAGAACAATCCGATTCCCGTGGTCGTCTCCGGAGGCGACGGACGACTCCTCCGTCAAGAAGTCGAACCGCCGGTCCATTTCGTCGATCATTTGGTTCTCATCGGCTTGAGCCTACCACTGCTGCCAGTCACATGAAAAACTGGTTCGCGACATAATGTCCTCCCCGTGAGAAAAGCTACACTGCGTATCGCAGGTAATTCATGTCGGCATTCAATACCTGTCGGTCCCTCAACTAACCCACGCTATGAAACGTACATTTAAGTTTCTGTTCAGCTCCACCATCGGCGGATTGTTGGTGATCGCTCCCCTCTACTTGTTGCTCCTGCTCTTGGCGCATGGAATCATGGCCGTGGCGGAGTTCGTCAAGCCCATCGTTTCCTTGCTGCCGGGTTGGTTCCCGGGGGAAACATTGATTGCACTCCTTCTGGTCCTGCTCGTTTGTTTGTGCATCGGTATCGTCGTACGAACGACCCTCGGGAGCGCTTTCCAGACTTGGATTGAGAAACGATTCCTCGAAAGGATCCCCGGCTATAGTTTGCTTCGCAATCTGACGCGACAAGTTGCGGGGGACAAAACGCTCGACGTTTGGAGACCTGCGATGGTGGAACTCGAAGGCGCGCTCGTCCTAGGATTCATAATCGAAGAATTCGAAGATGGTCGCTATACGATCTTCGTTCCTGAGATCCCCACTCCATTGACGGGGGCCGTGTTCGTGATGGAGAACGCTCGTGTTCATCCGCTGGATATCTCGTTCGCTGCGGCAATCAAAACGATCTCGCGTTGGGGAGAAGGGACCAAGGATCTGATTGCGGCCATGAACACACGCCCGGTATGAAGCGTACCGTTGGAAGCGTACCGTTGGCATGCGATCGAAACGCGTTCCCAATGAGACCTGTTGTGTTGGGTTGCAAGCGTCCGAGCCTTGGAGAAGGCTCGAGCCTGGCAACAATGCATGTTGCGCCGTCATGTCCGCCGCTCCGCAGACGATTTCTATTGCATCCTGCAAGTGCATCCTGCGAGCCACACTTTTAGAAAAAGGATTACATCCGTGATTGAAGGACTGAGAACCGCCGTTTATCCCGTCACTGACTTGGAGGCAGGCAAGACCTGGTATGCGCAGGTATTGGGGCAACCACCGTACTTCGACGAACCTTTCTACGTCGGCTTTTCCGTGGGAGGTTTTGAACTCGGCTTGATTCCCGATGGCCAGCCGGGCCAAACCGGAGCCACCGTCTATTGGGGAGTCGCCTCGGCCGATGAAGCGTTGGAACGATTGCTGGCACTCCATGCGACGTTGCATACCGAAGTCACCGATGTCGGAGGTGGAATCCGCGCAGCTTCGGTTCTCGATCCTTTTGGAAACGTCTTCGGAATCATTGAAAACCCTCACTTCAATCGCTCCTTGGTGCGCTGATACGCTGCGAGACGAACCGCAATGGGCTCGCTTTCAAACGCGACGGCACCGTGCATGTGTGAGGGGTAGCGATCCAACGATGACTTACCGCAGGACTACAATGAAAGGTGCGGTAATGCATGGTGCGGTAGATGCGACGCGGCTCGGAGTTTCCAAATGTGGTTGATCGCCCTAAAAATGCTCTTTCATGATCGGGCCAAGTACTTGGGCTTGATCATCGGAGTCGCTTTTTCGACGCTGCTGATCAATCAACAGATGGGTATCTTTCTGGGATTGTTGTCGCGTGCAGGCGCGATCATCCAGGACGTTCCCGAAGCGGATATCTGGGTCATGGATCCAGGCGTGAAGAATCTGGATACGGTCTTTCCACTTCGTGATACAGAGTTGGGACGGGTTCGAGGTGTGCCGGGAGTTGCCTGGGCCGTTCCATTCTTCAAATCCAACGCTACCGTGCGCACCGCTACAGGGGAGTTAGAATCTGCGTTGCTGATCGGCGTCGATGATTCTTCACTCATCGGTATGCCACCCAATGTGATCATGGGTTCGATCGAAGACTTGCGACGTCCCGATGCAGTTGCGGTGGGACGCGATGGGTTCGGCAAGGTGTGGCGGAACCAAAAGATCGAATTGGGAAAGACGGTGGAGTTGAACGATCGTCGGGCAATCGTGGTCGCGGTCGTCCAAGACTCACCAAAATTCACATCGTCAATCACGTTCTTCACTCGTTATTCACAGGCACTCCAATACACCAACAACGGCCGGAATCAAATGTCCTTTGTGTTGGCCAAATCGATGCCTGGGAATACGGCCGAGTTGGTGGCGGACAACATCTACGCTCGAACGGGACTGCAGGCCCTGACCTCCGAAAAGTTTCGCGACAAAGCCATTCAATACGTGATCGATAACACAGGCATCCCAGTAAGTTTCGGGACAGTGATCGCGCTGGGAATTTTAGTCGGCGTCTGCGTGGTGGGTCTGATGTTCAATTTGTTTGTGCTAGAAAACCTGAGGCATTTCGCAGTCCTAAAGGCCATCGGCATGCGCAATTCGCGTTTGATTGCGATGGTCTTATTGCAGGCAACCGTGGTCGGATGTGTCGGCTATAGTGTCGGACTATTTGGCGCAGCTTGCTTCTTCGAGTTCGCTGGTCGCAATCCAAATTTTGCCGGCTTCTTTCTCCCCTGGCGGATAGGGTTGGCCTCCGGAGGGGTCGCAGCTGCCATCATCTGCATGTCCTCACTGGTGGCCTTGAGGCGTCTACTTTTTGTCGATCCCGCGATCGTATTTCGAGGATAGGAGAAACGCTTTGGAGTCTCCCAGCGCGCAGAAATCGCCCGGAGAAGACGCAGTGGTTTGCCGAGCGATCGTCAAAGAGTTCGGCGACGGGCAGGCGCGGGTACGTGTGCTCCGCGGGATCGATTTGACCATCCCAATCGGCGCCACCACCTTCCTGGTCGGACCGAGCGGATGTGGCAAGACGACTCTCATCTCGGTCATTGCAGGATTGCTACGACCTACCAGCGGGGAAGTCGATGTATTAGGGTATCGCATTTCGAAGATGCGAGGCGGCCGTCTGATGAAGTTCCGAGCGAGGAATTTGGGCTTCATTTTTCAACAATTCAACTTGATCCCCGCATTGACCGCAGCAGAGAATGCCTCGGTCTCATTGGTGGTCCAAGGCATGAGTTTGGCAGCGGCGCGGCGGACCAGCGACTCTCTACTCGATCGCCTGGGAATGAGCGACAACAAAAACAAATTCCCGAACCAACTCTCGGGAGGTCAACAGCAACGTGTGGCGATCGCGCGGGCATTGGCGCACAGTCCCCGAATCGTGATTTGTGACGAACCGACCGCTTCGCTGGATGCCGATACGGGCAAAGCGGTCATGGAGTTGCTCCAAGACGTCGCGCGGGCGCCTGACCGGGCGGTGATTGTCGTCACCCACGATAACCGCATTTTTCCATTTGCCGACCATTTGGCCACCATGTCCGATGGTCATATCGATTCCTTGGACCAACCCTTGGTCGAAGACGCGTGAACTCCATATCTTCCTTCGAGATCGATCATGAATCGTTTTGCAAGAAGCCTTTTTGCCGTCCTTTCGGTCTCCTTGGCAGTTTTGATGCTCATCGTCGCAGTGATCCTGGTGCGAAAAAATACGCCGCGTGAATTCGATGCGGAGGCCCGTTACTTGCCACCAACATCGCCAGCCACCGCTATCTCTGCTCGACAAAGTCCCGGCAACAGCTACATCGGCGGGGTAGGCATTATTGAGCCCGTAGGCGAAGCAATTGTGATCGGCTCACAACTCCCTGGAGTGGTCGAAGAGGTATGCGTTGCGCCGGGCGCCAAAGTTCGCCAGGGCGAGCTATTGCTGCGTTTGGATCGACGATCCGCGTTCGCGGACTTGCGCGTAGCAGAAGCCGATCTCGCGGCACAGCAAGCGAAACTTACCGAGCTCGTGGGTCAAATCGAAATTCAACGGGCCAGGCTCGACGCGGCTCAGGCACTGTTCGAACAATCCAAGTCGAACGAGGACAACTTCAAACGCGAATTCGATCGCGCTCTTTCTATCGGTTCTTCGAACGCGTTGTCCCAAGAAGAACTCGACACGCGACGATCCAATTGGGAAACCGCTAAGGCAAAATCACATGAATCCTCTGCCCGCGTCGATGAAGCCAAAGCAAACTTAGCGTTGCTGGTCGGAACACCCATCGCAGCCACGATGGAAGTCCAGAAAGCGGCTGTGGCGCAGGCACAAGCCAACCTCGAGCGAGCTCAAGTCAATCTCGACCTGCGTTCGATCTTGGCACCCAAGGACGCCACCGTCCTGAGTGTCAAGATCCGAGTAGGTGAGTTCATCCCAGCATCGATTTTGGCTACCCCGCTGGTCACCCTGGGTGTGATCGATCCGCTACACGTCCGAGTCGATATCGACGAGTCAGAGATCCCGAGATTCGATCCACAGGCAAATGCTTTTGCATCGGTTCGCGGACGACCCGATGTCCGCGTCCCGTTGGAGTACCTTCGAACCGAACCGTTTGTCATTCCAAAACGTTCATTGACAGGTACCGTCAGCGAGCGGGTCGATACGCGTGTGTTGCAAGTCATCTATCGAGTCGCACCCTCAGCCATCCAAGCCACAGTCGGCCAGCAAGTCGACGTCTATATCGAAGATGTGGCGGAACGAAGCCAATAGTTTGATTGCGACGTTCCCTGTTTTCCCTAAAATTCAAAGATCATGATGTACCAAACTCGCACCCTCACTTCCTGCCTGTTGGCATTGCTCTTGATGAAAAGCGTCGCGTTCGGCCAACAGGCCATGCGCCCGATCACACTCCGATCTCAGATCACGAACGTCCAGCCCATGACCGGGATCGTTCTCTGGACCACCAACGATAAAGTTGAAACGGCTCCCATTCAGCTGGAATACACGTACCTTCGCTACGATCAAGTCGTTTCGGAAAAAGGAATGTACGACTGGAGTGTCGTGGATCAAACACTTCAAGAGATCGCCGAACGCGGACATCAGGGGATATTGCGTTGGCATGACACGTATGTCGGCAAGCCGACCGGGGTCCCGGCATCCATCAAGGCCTTGCCCGATTATCGCGAAACGCAAGGCATCAGCGAAAGCAAGCAGACCGGTTTCCCAGATTGGTCGCATCCGAGACTTCAGGCTTTCGTTTTGGAATTCTTCGAACGCTTCGCAGAACGCTACGATCGCGACCCGAGATTGGCCTTTGTGCAAGTCGGGTTTGGACTCTGGTCGGAGTACCACATCTACGACGGCCCGATGGAACTCGGAAAGACATTTCCCTCGAAGGCCTTCCAAAGTGATTTCGCGCTGCATATGAACCGCATGCTGAAAGAAACCCCTTGGATGATTTCCGTGGATGCGGCTGGTGACCATACCCCCTTTGCCGACAACCCTGAGTTGCTTGCACTTCCTTTCGGAGTCTTCGATGACTCCTTCAACCATGCCAAGCATCGTCAAGAAAACGAACCGAATTGGGACACGTTCGATCGACAACGCTGGAAGATAGCACCCGCCGGCGGGGAATTCAGTTTCTTTCAACCGTCGGATCAAAAAAAAGCACTTTCCCCCAAAGGACCGCATGGAGTTTCATTTGAGGAACAGGCGGCGAAGTTTCACGTTTCCTTCATCATCGGGGACGACCAGCCCCGATTTCAAACGCCGAAACGGATTCGCGAAGCCTCCTTGGCTTGCGGTTACCGATTCCGAGTCACCGAGTTTTCGGCATCGAACCAACGGGCGCGCGTAACGGTCATCAACGAAGGCATCGCGCCTATCTATTACGATGCATTTCCTTCGGTCAATGGCATCCGTGCCACCGAATCGCTCCGCGGACTTTTGCCGGGAGCATCGAACACGTTTCAAATCGACGCAGGTGGACTCGACCCTAGGTTGACGATTGAATGCGATCGATTGGTACCTGGACAACACATTCAGTTCGACGCGGAATTGCCTTAATTCGCAACGCAATCAAGGGACGAAATGATGAGTGCGCTCTTCAAGAAATTGAATATCGGTCTTCACCGATCGATTGCAATCCTGAATGCCCCGGAGACCATGGAAGCTGAAATCGCTACGCTCGAAGGGGTCCATGTGGCGCGAACGCAGTAATGGTAGAACGCCGAATTGGAAGAGGGGCCCGTCCACAACATAGCGATGCTGAATCCATGACAGGGCCGTTCTTGCAACGACCTTGAAGGAACGAACCGTCTTTGACAAATTGCCTGTTCGTTATACTCGTCAGGGTCTGCCCATCGCACACAGTGTTCGCAGTTTACTTTTAGAAATTCGCACGTTTCGCAAGCCTTACGCAATCCATCGCGCACTCTTAGGTCGAACGCGAAGTCGATACTGCTCACGGATTCTGGGATTGCGATGTCTGCAACCAAACCGCACTACCTCTTGTTCTGCGATGGCAGTCTCCCTTCCTCGATCGCCAATGAGGCCGAAGGGTTGGGGCGCTGGCGGTTCGTGCTCGAACACATCGAGACGGGAACCAAAATCGAAGCTGCGGACAACGAACCGACCGACCACTTGGATCGAACGTCGCTTCTGGCGGTGATGCGGGGCCTCGAAGCCTTGGATCAGCCCAGTCGCGTCACCTTGATCACGACCAGCCGCTACGTCGCTCGCGGGCTTCAATACGGTCTGAGTGAATGGCGCGAGAACGATTACTGCTGGGAGCACTTTGGATCGGTGCAACCCATTCGAAATGCGGATCTTTGGCGCCGTGTCGATGTTGCACTGCAATTCCATCAGGTGCAGTGCCGTTGGATGGCGCAGGACACACCGAACTCCCATCAAGAATTGGAAACCAAGTTAGCGACAGCGCCGACAGAAACCGTCGAGCGAGAGTGCGCAGTCACTTCGCCAACACCGCGCGAATGCGCGGTCACCTCGCCAGTACCGATTGAGAAGTCCGCAACCCAATCGGAAAAATCGATCAAAGCCAACCGATCGAACCCATGCGTGTCCAAGCCAATCGCTTCGAAGCCGACGAAGAATCGTCAGCATCTCGAAAAACCAAAACCTTTGCAAGAAAAAGAATCGAACCCCGTTGCTGCGTTATCGCAGAACGCACCCACAGTCACCGAAACACCGCTGGTCCTAGCCACTTTGGAAAATAAGACCTCGGTGAGGATCCTAGTACCTGTACGTTGGGCTTGGGGGCTCATTCTCACCTTAGATTCCTTCCTGATTTCGTGCCTTCATTGCTTGTTCTTGATCGATCCCCGACGAGAGCATTATCGGTCTAGGAAATCCTAGACCTCGCGTAGCTGTCCAGACCTTTTGAAATTGCGTTACAATCGGAGTCCTCGTGCAAACCACACTGAGTCTAGAATCGTTGAGCGAAGTCATCCATGGTGTGACTTCGAATCCATCGGGTGTGCTAGGTCCACATTCCGTTGAGGTTGCAGGTCGCCGCGCGATCGCTGTGCGAGGATATTTTCCAGACGCTCAACAAGTATGGTTGCTGGACGATCGAACCGGGGTACCGCGTCCTATGCGACGTGTCCATCCCTCCGGTTTGTACGAAGGCCTCATGCCCGACGACAACGCGCAGTCACCCGCGTACCGAATCCGCGTTTCGAATTCCAAAGGAAAAACTACCGACATGCAGGACCCATACTCAGTACCGACGTTCCTAACCGATTACGACCGCCACTTGTTCAATTCCGGTCGACACCTGCGAATCTATGACAAGCTCGGTTCGCATACTCGGGATGTCGGCGGGCATGTCGGTGTGAATTTTGCCGTATGGGCTCCCAATGCGCAGAGCGTTCAAGTCGTCGGTGACTTCAATCACTGGGATGGTCGTACGCATTGCATGCAAAAGCAGATCCCGTCAGGTATTTGGGAACTCTTTGTTCCCAATATCGGGGAGGGGATGAAGTACAAGTACCGCATTCGGACCCTCGATGGACAAATCGTCGATAAAACCGATCCGTTTGGAACGTTCGCCGAGCTGCCACCGCGCACCGCCTCGATTGTTCAATCGTTGGATCGGTTCACTTGGAACGACGGCGATTGGATGCAGCGACGGAGAACCGAAGACCAATTGAATCGACCGATGTCGGTGTATGAAGTTCATCTCGGATCGTGGCGAAAATGCCAAGGTGGAGTGCATGGCTGGATGAACTATCGGGATCTGGCGCATCAACTGGTCCAGTATTGCAAGGAAATGGGATTCACACACCTTGAATTACTTCCAATTTCCGAACATCCGTTCACGGGATCGTGGGGTTATCAGACGGTCGGTTACTTTGCGGTAACCAGTCGCTACGGTACACCTGAGGACTTCATGTACTTCGTCGATCATTGCCACCAGAATGGCATCGGAGTGATCATCGACTGGGTACCAGCGCACTTTCCGAAGGACAGCCATGGCCTGCGGCGGTTCGATGGTTCGGCCCTGTACGAACACGAAGATCCTCGCCAAGGCGAGCACCCGGACTGGGGCACCATGATCTTCAACTACGGCCGGCACGAAGTTCGCAACTTCCTGGTATCCAACGCTCTGTTTTGGTTGGACAAGTACCACATCGACGGACTTCGAGTCGACGCAGTAGCCTCGATGCTGTATCTCGATTACTCGCGCAAGGAAGGGGAATGGATCCCCAACACCTATGGTGGTCGCGAAAACCTGGATGCCATTCACTTGCTTCGCGAATTCAACACCGAAGCCCACGCTCAGTATCCTGGTGTGTTAACCATCGCCGAAGAATCCACGGCTTGGCCTGGCGTGAGCCGTCCGGTCGAAGGTGGCGGCTTGGGGTTCTCGCTCAAATGGAACATGGGCTGGATGAACGACACGCTTCGCTACATGCGGCATGATCCGATCCACCGCCAGCACCACCACGGCGAACTGACCTTCAGTTTGATTTATGCCTTCACCGAGAACTTCACGTTGCCACTGTCTCACGATGAAGTGGTGCACGGCAAAGGGGCTTTGATCGCACAAATGGCCGGCGATCTATGGCAGAAATTCGCGAACTTGCGATTGCTCTACAGCTACATGTGGACGCACCCCGGCAAGAAACTACTATTCATGGGCAGCGAAATCGCGCAGTGGCACGAGTGGAACTACGATGGCGAACTGCAGTGGGACTTGTTGCAGTGGGAAACCCATCGCGGTATCCAACGCTTGCTCACGGACTTGAACCATTTGGTACAACGCGAACCCGCTTTGCATGAACTCGATTTCGAAGGCAATGGTTTCGAATGGATCGATTGCATGAGCGCTTCGGATAGCACACTTGGCTACATTCGCAAAGCGAAGGACCCGAACGATTTCCTGCTGGTCTGCAGCAATTTCACACCCGTGGTTCGTGAGTATCGAATGGGTGTCCCCAAAGGCGGCTTCTATCGCGAGATCTTCAACAGCGACTCGTCGTACTATGCCGGTTCCAATGTAGGCAATTTCCCTGGCCTAACTGCCGACGAACATCTGCCTCACCACGGTCGACCCGCGTCGTTGTCGATCAAGATTCCGCCGCTGGCAACGCTGATCTTCAAACCCGAGTAATGCCCGACAGAATTTTTGAGGCTCTCAAGCCATCGCTCCGACCGGTATATCCCGCGCGATCCGACCGGAGCGATGGAAAAGGCAAATGCTCCTGCCTGCGTGGTGCTGTGGAAAACGCGATGGCTTTGGAAAACGCAAGCTAGGCTTGCAAGAACCCCGAACGCGATCGGGGGATGTGACAACGCCACGGAATGGCCAACCAAGAGATTTTTTGGAGATTGGCTTGCCATGTGGGGACGAAAACAGCGCACGAAGTACAAGAGTCGAAACGGTTTCTTGCCCGCCATGCAATGGAACGACCTACGACGGCAGTTGGGATCCGCACCCAGCGGCAACGATGGCTTGCGCTCCCTTTCCAATTCGATGCGAGCTGAGAACCCCCAATTTGACGTGGGGGGGGATGCATTCAACCGGCGCACGGTCGATGAGGGACCGCGTTCCGACCATGACGGACTGTGGAATTCCGAGAAGGGTACCACCCGTCCAATTTCGCTAAATATCGGTCGCAGAAATACGCCTGTACCCTGCGAACGATTCGACGCTTGCTTCGCGTCGCAAGCTTTTTTGGACGACGTCGCTTGGGATGTTGAGACCTTCGATGTCCAATTCAGCGACGATACCGAGCCTGCCATGGACATGGATTTCGAGCTGGGATTGCTTGAGGCAGTGCAGGACGTATCGCGTTTGGCCGCTCGAAGTGTCGTCCGCCGCGCCGCGGCCGCGCCACCTATCCCTTCCCGATCCGCGATTGCGACCGACGACGAGAGTGACGCACAAGACGGATTGTAAGATGCCGACAGTTCGGACAAACTCGTAACTCCAGTTTGGCTCCGCGCAGAGCCGCTGCTGCACCGATGGTTTGTTTCGACGCATGGCTCACCTAGCAAGGGAACGCAACACTTGAAGCCCAAGGCTGTTTTGGCGTATTGCCGAGAAAAAGGGATCCGTTCGGTCGATTTGCGATTCCCGGACATTGGCGGCAACTGGAAGCATGTCACCTTTCCTGTAGGTGCGTTGACCGAAAACGCCTTCGAATCTGGATTTGGACAGGAATTGACGCAACGCGGCCTCCGACATGAAACGCGCGAGCAGATGGTACTGATTCCGATCGCCGAGGCTCATTACGTCGATCCGCTGGTCGAAACCCCGACGCTCGTGATTCTGGCCTCGATCCATGATGCGCTGACACGCGAAGAGAGTTGGACCGATTCCCGTGCGGTCGCCGCGCGCGCCGTTCAGTACCTACAGGCCACCGGTGTTGCGGACACGGCGCTGGTGCGTGCTCGATTTCCGTTCACCCTTCGCAGCCCGCATGCGACGGAATCCGAAGGGGTCAACGCGAGCTATGCCCCACGCGCCACCGGACTGTCCTACCTGGGATCAGGTGCCATGGACCCCGATTTTCCATTTCGATCCCAAGTCGTTCTCAGCGCAGCAGAGGCCGGAGTGGGAATAGAACGCCACTACCGAGGAGAACGCGCCAGTTCAGAAATCGTCTTGAGCACCGCCAGCCTGCTCGACGTCTGCGACGATCTCATGATGACTCGCTACATGGTTGAACAGTTGGCTGCGCTCGACCGTTTCGGTCTTGTTCATGCCAATCTATCGATCTCCGTTCAATGGGAATTGAACCGATCCGGAGACGCGATTTTCAGCGGCTCATCGCATCAAGGCCTCAGCGATCTAGGTTGGCATGCGCTGGGGGGCATTCTGCGTCATGCCACCGCCCTCGCAGCCATCGGATTGGCCAGTCCGACTCTTTCGTGCGAAACCGAATACCGATGGCGCCCGATCGTCGCATCGGACCAAGACGACGCGCTCTGCAATGTGATCTTGGGTTACCACGACCCCAGACAGCGTGCGATCGAATATCGCGGGTCTCCCTCGTTGGGGAATCCCTACTTGCAAATGGCGGCTACCCTAATGGCCATGATCGATGGCATCCAGAACAAATTGCCTGCGAATTGGTCCTCGGCGGAGGAATCTCAAACCGCGCAGCTCCCGCCGATCGCGACCGGTGAAACCGGCTTGCTGGACGTCGACCAACTCCAGCGGTCTCTGCTTGAGGACCGCGATTTCCTACTCCTAGGAAATGTTTTCTCCGATGAGATCCTCGACGTACTCGTCCAATACCTTCGCCCCGGCTCCGCGCCTCAACCCTAAGGTCTCCGATGTCGCAACCAACCGCCGACCATGCCAAACGCGTTGAGCGGCTCCTCAAAGAATTGCATCGTCAGCGGATCAATAGCCTGCTGGTCACTTGCCCGTTCAACGTCACCTACCTGACAGGTTTCACGGGCGAAGACAGCTTGCTCTTCGTCAGCCACGACCGCATCTTCCTGCTGAGCGATCCAAGGTACGAAGAACAGATTCAATCCGAATGTCCGGATCTTGAGTTGATCATCCGCGCGTCCAACATTCCGATCATCGACGCAGCCGCTAAGGAACTCGTTGCAATGCGATTGACCGACGTCTGTGTCGAGTCGATCTCAATAACTCTGGCCCAATGGGAACGGCTCAACGAGTTGTTGACAAACGCGTCGCTGCGATCCAGTCGCGGTATCGTCGAGCGGCTGCGGGAACGCAAGGATCCGTCGGAATTGGCGGCCATCGAACGGGCCCTTCAGTTCGCAGAGCGGGCGTTCACTGCCACCAAAGCGATGCTGCATGAGGACCAGACCGAAAAGAACATCTCCGACGAGCTGGAGATCGCTATCCGACGTCTGGGCGGGGTGGGCTCGGCTTTCAAGACGATTGTGGGCGTGGGTCCGCGTTCTGCACTCCCGCACGGCAGGCCTTCCTCGCTGAAACTGGGGACGAGCGGCTTTGTTCTAATCGATTGGGGAGCCAAAGAAGACCTGTACTTGAGCGACCTCACGCGTGTGATTGTCACCGGACGTGTCAGTCCCAAGCTTGAAAAAATCTATCGCACGGTTCTCGAAGCCCAGCAAGCTGCCATTGAAGCCATCGGCCCCGGTGTGTTGATGAGTCATGTGGACTCGGTCGCACGTGGCGTGATCGAACGTGCGGGTTACGGGAAACGTTTCAGCCACGGTTTGGGCCACTCCTTCGGGCTCCAGATCCACGAGACCATACGACTGGCCCGAGGTCAGGACCGAGCCTTGGAGCCCGACATGGTCATCACCGTCGAACCCGGCATCTACTTGCCAGGTTTTGGAGGCGTTCGAATCGAGGACGATGTGCTGGTGACCAAGACGGGAAACCGCGTTTTGAGCTCCTTACCCAAGGACTGGGAATCGTGCAAAACGGCCTTGTGAGCCGTCTCAAATCAGCTTTTCTTTACTTTTTTCCGGAATTGAACTGTTTTGAACGCCTGGTAACGGCCGGTCCACCGACTATCCATGTTGCCTCGGCATTTCCTATCTCCTACCATTCTGAGGGTAGCGGGCGCGGGCAGCGACTACCCTTCGCAGCGCCGATCCTTAACTTTGAAACCGAAAGTCCACCATGCAGATACGAATCCAGCGATTGCGTCGCAAGTTCCTTCAGCTTTTTCTGGCCGTCTCGGCGCCAACTCTCTTGGGTGGATTGCCCATCTCGAGTGCCGTCGCCGAGGAACTCCCGCGCGTGGCCAATGTCAAAGAGCAGCCAGCCGACAATCGCTTGATCATCCGTAGCGTCCGGAGCTTGGTCGAGGAAGGACATATCTCGCAGAACAAATTCAACGACGAGATGTCCAAACGTGGTTTTGATTTGTTCCTCAAACAAGTCGACCCGCTGAAATCGTTCTTGCTGCAGCCCGACGTCGACGAGTTCCGTCCGAACGAGTACTTGCTCGACGACATGCTCCTTAAAGCCAATATCTCGTTCGCTTACACCGTCTACAAACGCTACCTACAGCGGCTCAACGAAGTCCTCCCGATGATTCATGAGCAGATCGATGCGACGCATGATTATTCGATCGAGGAGTTCATCGAGACCGATGCGAAAACGATGAAGTATGCGAACAACCTGGATGAGCTCAAGGATCGCTGGCGCAAAACAGTCAAACTCAATTTTCTGTCTGCCCGCGCTGACGGCGACAAAGACGAAGACACTCGCGAAAAATTGCACAAGCGATACCGAACGTATTACAACACCAAGTCCCAGACGGATGTCTATGAACTTCTGGAAATGTATTTGACCGCGCTCACCAGCTCCATGGATCCACACACCAACTACATGGCGCCGCGCGAAAAAGACAATTTCGATATGCATATCTCCCTCAAGCTCAAGGGGATTGGTGCCACGCTTCGACCCGATGACGGATCTACCATCGTCGAAATGATCGTTCCCGGCGGCGCTGCGGACAAAGATGGACGGCTGAAGGAAGGTGATGACATCGTCGCTGTCGAACAGGAAGATGGCTCTGCACCAGTTGAAACACAGGACATGAAAGTTGATGACGTGGTTTCGATGATCCGCGGTGAGGCCGGAACCAAAGTCAAACTGCACGTCAAACCTAAGTTGGGTGGCGAACGCCAAATCTATGAAATCACCCGCGCCATCATCAAGCTGGAAGATAGTGCTGCTCAAAGCGAGATTCTCGACCGCGGCCAAAAGCCTGACGGTTCTCCTTACCGTATTGGCTACATCAAACTGCCAAGCTTTTACCTCGACATGGAAGGTGCACGCAGCAATCGCGACGATTACCGCCGCACTTCTCGCGACTTGGAAGCCATCCTGAAGACATTCAACGATGCCCACGTCGACGTCTGCGTCCTAGACCTTGGACGTAACGGTGGCGGTTCCCTCCCCGAAGCCATCGCCGCAACCGGCTTATTCATCGACTATGGGCCCGTGGTTCAAGTCAAAGATCCAAACGGTCGCGTCACTCCGATGAACGATGAAAATCGCAGTATCACTTGGCGTGGCCCCTTGGTCGTCAAAACGAGCCAACTCAGTGCCAGCGCCAGCGAAATTTTCGCAGGAGCTATCCAAGACTACCAACGCGGATTGATCGTGGGCGACCCGAAGACCCACGGCAAAGGTACCGTGCAAACATTGCTGGATCTCGCTCCAGCCCTCTTCGGTGTCGGTGCAACCAAACCGCTGGGTGCCCTCAAGCTGACGATCCAACAGTTCTATTTGCCCGACGGTCGCTCCACACAGCTCGAAGGTGTCGCTGCCGATGTCATCCTGCCGTCGATGACCGCCGAAATGGATCTGTCCGAATCGGACCTGGAATTCCCGCTCCCAATGGACAGTGTTCGCGCCCAACCGCACAAGAACTACATGATGGTCGATAGTGCCATGAAGAGCCAACTGCAACAAGAATCCACGACGCGGGTAACCGAGAACGGTGAATTTGCGAAGCTACTATCCCGAATCGATGCGTACCGAAAGCAAAAATCGGACAAATGGATTCCGCTCAAAGAATCGGAATACATGGCCCGTCGCAAAGATCTGAACGCGGAAAAGGAAGAAGAAGCCTTGTTCGATCCCAAAAAGGAACGAGATAAGATCTTCGCGGATAACTTTTACAACGAAGAAATCCTGAATGTCGCCATTGATTACGTCAAGGCGCTGCAGAGCGCTAACAAGCTGGTGACTAAATAGAATAAGCGAGCATCGGATTGGCTAGCGAAAATACTGCGAACGATTCTTCCACGGACCACGACGACCTGTCGGCGGTCCGTGACAAGCCATCGAATCGGATCTCTGTTTTCCTTGCCGTTTTTGCACTGCTTGCGTTGATCATGATTCCGGTCGGTCGGGCCGCTCTCATCGAAACCGACCGTCAGTTTGCAAATTTCGCAGGCATAGGCGCTGGAATTCTAGCCGTCCTGTTTGCCATCCTGGCCATTGCCTTCCACCGAAATATCCCGTGGGTCTACAAATTCGCCGCGCTCTTGGCACCGGTCGCTTGCCTCGTCGCATTCAATTGGTTTTATGAATTCGCAGGTTTCAACGGTGAAGTTTGGCCAACCTTTCGGCCGCGCTTGGCCGCCCGAGATGAACTCCAGGACCAGCTCGGTCCCACGCTGTTCGATCAATCGATGGAACTTGGGGAGCTAAGCAAGACGCCTCGCTTCAACCAAATGCTCGGCAATCGTCGCGATGGTAACATCTCGGCACCCGAGTTTTCTATGAACTGGGCCGAACAACTGCCGCAGATCGTCTGGCGTCGCAATGTCGGAGACGGATGGTCAGGCTTTGCTGTGGCCCAAGGAATGGCGATCTCGCTCGAACAACGAGACGATCGCGAGTTCCTCACGGCCTACCAACTCAAGGACGGAGAGACCGCTTGGGAATTCTCGGTTCCAGGCAGGCATTATCATCCCTTAGGTGGCCTCGGCCCTCGTTCAACTCCCACCATCGTCGACCGACAGGATACGCAAGTCGTAGTTGCGCAAACAGCGACCGGGAAAGTCCTGTGCGTGGATCTAAAAGATGGCAAACCGATCTGGCAGTTCGATCTTTTTGACGCTGCAGGCATCCGCCAGGAACAAGCCGAACAAGACGTGATGTGGGGACGCAGCGGTTCGCCGCTGGTCATCAACGACATGGTTATTGTTCCTCTTGGCGGCGCGACGAAACAAGTCGATGCACCGAAGAGCCTCATCGCGTTGAGTTTGACCGATGGTTCCGAGCGTTGGCGCAATGGATCGTCGCAGATCGCGTTCGCGTCCCCGGTGATGTTCACCCTCGACGGTGACCCTCAAATCGTAAGTGTCAACGAAGGAACCGTCACCGGCCATGATGTTACGACCGGTGATGTTCTTTGGACGAGCCCTTGGCCGAGCAAGTCCAACGGTGACGCCTGCGCCTCCCAGCCCGTGCAACTTGACTCGAACCGGGTATTGATCAGCAAAGGCTACGCGCAGGGCTCCAAGTTAATCGAAATCAGTCGCCCAAAAAACGATGCGTCAGATGGGAGCGAAAGCGGTTGGATCGCAAAAGATGTTTGGACCAATGCAAAAGTTCTAAAGACCAAATTCACCTCGGCGATCGTGCACGAGGGCAAAGCATACGGATTGAGCGATGGTGTTTTGGAATGCGTGGATCCAGAAACGGGTACGCGCATTTGGCGAGGCGGGCGTTTCGGACAAGGACAGATGCTTATCGTTAACGGAGTCATCTTGGTCAGCGCCGAGGACGGTCGTATCGCAGCGGTGAATGCTGCCGATGGAAAGACAATTGCAGAAATGCAGGTCCTCGACGGCATTACATGGAATCCTCCCGCTGTCGCAGGTCCATTTCTGTTGGTTCGCAATGGAACCGAAGCGGTTTGCCTCAGGAATTCGAAATAGGACGGAGTCCAGCTCGCCATGGCTTCTTCCCAACCAGGGACCACCGATCCGGTGGCCGGTGATCGCTACATTCTCGGACTTGATCCTGGGCTTTCTATCACGGGTTACGGTGTGATCGCCATGCGCGGTACCTCGCCACGGCTGGTTGAGGCGGGTGTCTTGAGAATTGCGCGCCATCGTTCGCTGGAAGAACGACTAAAGGAGCTCTACGACGGACTTCAGGAAATCTTCGAGTCGTTACCCATCCAGTCGGTCGCGATTGAACAACTCTATTCCCATTACGAGCGACCCCGTACCGCAATCTTGATGGGCCATGCCCGAGGTGTACTGTGTTTGGGGGCTGCCAACGCAGGTTTGACCGTCCATTCGTATGAGTCGACGAAAGTCAAGTTACTGCTGACCGGCAATGGCCGAGCACCCAAATCGCAAATGCAGCACGCCATTCAATTGCAATTGGGGCTAGCAGCCCCGCCTGACCCACCCGACGTTGCTGACGCATTGGCCATCGCACTATGCCATGGCTTTGCACTGGGACCTGTCAACGATTTACTTCTCTCCGATAGGAAAAAGACTTGATCACCAAAATCACGGGCACGCTCTTGGCACTCAATGACGACACAGTCACTCTGGCCATCGCGCCTTTCGAATACGAAATTGCCATTCCAGAGTTCACCCGCCGCCAACTTCAGGGTGAGATTGGTAACCCAATATCCTTACATACGCTTCACTACATCGAGGGGAACGCATCCCAAGGTAGCCGACTGGTCCCTAAATTGGTTGGATTTCTCTCGGTGGCCGAACGTGACTTCTTTGAGCTGTTTTGTTCGGTCGATGGCGTGGGAGTCAAGAAGGCGCTGCGGGCCATGACACGCGCGGTGCAGGACACGGCTGTGATGATCGAACAACAAGACGCCAAGGGATTGTCGAGTCTGCCCGGAGTAGGACCCGCCACCGCCGAAAAGATCATCGCCACGCTCCGACGCAAAATGCCACGCTTCGCTCTATTGGTTCGCCGCGATGCACCTGGCATCGATCCACAGAAGCCCGGGGTGGTCGACGAAACCTATCAAGCCTTGATCGTGCTCGGGCACGGTGAAGCCGACGCGCGACGGTTGATCGAACAAGCCATTGCGGGTGGGAAGAAATTCAAAGACTCCGAAGCCATGATCCATGCGATCTACCAACGGCAAACGCAGCCCGAAACCGGCAGCGCGACTTGACGCACAACGGCGAGCGAAATCAGAGGGTCTTCAAGTACTCCAAGACCTCGTCGCGCTCGTCTTCCGATAGGGAACTTGGGTAATCGTGCCCACCTGACGACTTCCCCAAGACTGAGGTATCGAAAATCCAGCGCCGATCCGATGCAGTCATGCTTTCGGGCACGGATTCCATCGGCTCCACGAGCAATCCCATGCGCTCCTCATCGAGAGCCATCGCGGTCCGACGCCAGCGGGCTGGCCGCTGCTCCGGATGCAGAAGGTGCCACAGGGTTGGAACACTCCCGTTGTGCAGGTAAGGTGCGGATGCCCAGACGCCATCGAGCGGCGGCGCAACGTACCCGTCGACCCGATCCAATGTTTTCTGCTGACCGTAGTCCGCAAACCAACTGTCGCCATACGACCGGCGATGCCGCGGCGTGAGCGAATCGAGACGAACTCGGTCGGTCGCAATATCGTCGATGGGAACGGTCACCTCGGGGTACTCGGACACCGAATTGGGATCCGATGGCCAAGCGTACGTGCCATGACACTGGGCGCAGTTGTTCTCGAAAATCCCACGCCCACGCGCGGCCTTGGCTTCATCGATGTCCAACGGAAATTTCGGAGGTCGCAGTTCACTGAGGAAGGCATAGACATCGCGGAAATCCGATTCCCAGGCGCGGAATTGTTTCGGTCCATTTTGCCGCACGAGCATGAACTGCATCAATCCCTTATGCCCTTTCTCCGCAAAACCATCGATGTAGATATGGTGCTTGCGATGGAAATGCCACCATGCGGGCGCATCCATGTCGTGATGAGTCATGGCGGCAGGCAGCCGCGTGGCATGCACATTCAATTCGCGGTCCCGGTAGTTCATCAACGCTACGCCAAACATCACCGCATTGCTGGTCCCGTTGGACGTTCCTAGCGGCATGAACATGGATCCAACGTCCATGTGCGTCAGCGGCTTGCCCAGTGCGATCTTCGCGGATCGGACGCGCTCGGTTAGCGATTCGAGGGCGTAGGTTGAATTGGGGCTGCCCGGGTACGTGGCACCGTGCAGGTTACCACCGTGGCATGCGAAGCAGTTCATCACGTACTTGCCATCGTCGGTGACGACGTACTGCAACGGCTTAGCAGGGTCGTCGGGTCGAGGAGCAAGGCCGTGGGTCAACCAAGTGCTGGATCGCTCACCGGCCGCCAATGGGGTGTCTTGAAGGGGCCATGAAATTTGCTCCGCATCAATGGCTTTTAGGATCGATTCGTCGAAATCCGCAGGCAAGTAAACCGACTGAGTCAAATGGCGATAACCGGATTGAGCCTCTGCCGACATCGATTCGAAAAGGTCTCGATACTGCTGCTCCAAGCTGACGCGGATTTCCTCACGATGTGCAATGCGAGGGTCCGGTTGCGGGGGTACGGGTTGCTCACCGTAACTCAGCGCGGCGAGTACCCCTACCGTCACGGCCGAAGCACAGACGAATACCGCTTTCATTGAACTCGCAATCATTTCCATAACCGTCAAAATCGGGGCTTCCAAGTTCTGCGTCACGCGGCGGGCCATCACCAACATATACCCGCACCTACGTATAGTAGCGGCCGGAAAAGCGGGCAGCCGAAAAAAGGGGAGCAAATCGGAACTGAGCCAGGACAGCAAATCGAGATAAAGCCAGCAAAGTACAGGCCAATGCATCCAAGCCTTCGCGAGCCGAAACGCAATTCGACGGTAGGGCGGAAGTCCGTGTAGCTTCGGAATGCCGGAACCTGCGCAAAAAGCGGTCGGACTGTGACTCCTTGGTCGCACCACCAACTCCGATCAAGCGTATTTCATAGTCGTCTTCATAGTCGTCTTTCGCTCCGCGAAAGATTCGAAAATCGCTACTTTCGCGGAGCGAAAGGCGACACTCGCCCACCGCTTCTAAGTGCTGTGCGTCAATTCCACTCTCGGTCTCGCGACTCGCAACCGTTACTTCCTTTTCGGACTTCATAAAAGGTGAGCCAACGAAATACCTTGCCCACGATGCTCGACTCGGACGGCCAAAAAGCCCGAGACTGGTTGCGTCGGTCAGCGAGTGGGCCGCGTTCGGTGTGTTTAGAATTGGTCATGGCATCCACCACCCGCTCGAGCTTGGCTCGAATGGGTTCCAATTCCGGCAACGAGGATTTGCGCACTTGGTCGCGATACAGAATCAGGCCTTCGACAATCGTCAATCGCTTCCAGGTCGGAGTACCTTTGGCAAGTTTGGATCGCAGAAACGCGATGACTTGTTTCTCGTCAAAATTCCAAGATGCCGGTTTCTCGACTTGATGGAACTTGGCCAGCGCCGCGAACCAATGCCGGGAGTAGTGCTCTTCGGATTCTTGCTTAGATAAGGAACGGGTTAGGGCCATACCATCCTCCGAAAATGCCAGGGATCCGAGAGTGCATGCTCACCGCCGCGGCCACCAGCGAGCCAAAGTTTATATTCCCATTCGAACGGCACGGCCAACGCTTCGAACCTGAGATCGGCCGTTAGCTTTCCCCTGGAATGGGGGGGGAGCCCATCCGGTGGATAACATTTATCCCGGTTTCGGGCAAACGGAACGGGCAAACGGATCGGGGCCATGGGGGTGCTCAAGGCCAAGATGGGATACCGGGATAATTGCTTGACTCAACCGGAACAACTTGCGAAAATCCGGTGAGGTTGGTCCCGTACCGGGGTAATAACAATTCTATTGCTGAAGACTGATTCCATGAACGCTTCACGCGAATCTCGGATTGTTGTCGATGGCTGTAGTCGTGCCCGCGCGGCTGCTGAACCCAAAGTTCGTGCGGATGTAGAACGGCAATACGCGGATCGACTTGCGACTGCATCGATGATTCAACGATGGCGGCTCAAACTTGAAATGAAAAAACAGATCGCCGAGCAGCTTGCAAAGATCGCACCACCGGACGCACTCTATTGACCGACTCGCAAGCAAAAGCCCAGAAACCGATGCCGCTTGTCGGTCCAATTCTTGTGTGGATGGGCGCGTTGATTTGGTGCTTTGAATTACTGATGGGCGCATGGCCATCGGGCCTCTACTTTCTGCTGATGCCTCTTGGACTTATCCTGACAATCGTGGCTACGATTCGCCGTTCAGATTGGCGACCGGTTGCACTTGCTCTCGCTGCAGATCGCCCAAATGATCACAGGTGCAATCGTTTTCACAGGAATCATTAAGGTCTACTTTGCCGCTTCAGGGCGATTTCCTCGGCGGCCGATACTTATTGGATCGGCGTTAGGCGGTGCAATGTCTCCGATATTCTGGCGGTTGGTTCAATATGGCACCCCGACTCAACTTTCGACTCTCGTCATCAAGCCACTCCAATTGCTATACTGACATTTACACCCAGGTGATACTCAATCTGACGTGTGGAACCAAAGAACATTTCACTGGAAATGTTAGAGCGACACGGCACATACCAGCGGATGACACACATCCGAGGTACAGAAGACCACCATGCCCACCCGCAAACCTGAAAAGTCCTCCAAGTCCGCTGTCCGGAAACCAGCCAAGCGCGCGGAGGCACAAGCCAAGAGTGCCACAAAGCTGCCGGACTCTATGGTGACCGGCAAGGCAAGCCAAGCGAAGGCTGCGTTCGGCGACAAGCCGGTCTTCGCCTACATCGCCAGCCTGCCGCAGTCGCAGCACGCGATCGCGGAAAGCGTCGATGCTCTCGCAGCCAAGACGCTTCCCGGCCTGCTGCGCTCTGTGAAATGGGGCATGTCGTACTATGGCGTCGGCGACGGTTGGTGCTTCTGTTGCGGCGCCTTCGCCGGCCACGTCAAGCTCATGTTCGTGAATGGCGTGACGCTGACGCCGGTACCGCCGGTAACTCCGGTGGCGATGGGCAAGTCAACGCGGGGCGTGGAGTTCGAATCAGTGGACGAACTCGACGCACGCCAGATCGCGGAGTGGATGAAGCAAATCGCGGCCGTGCCAGGTGCCGGGGGGAAGAAACGGTAGGGTCGCGAGGCAGCATTGGGCGTGTGGCTCCGGCGCGGCGGAGGTCGAACAATGCGTTGCGCACGAGCGGGCGGCAACGTCGTTGTTGAAATTAATGTCACACGCGTTCGCCGCGTGAACTTGGTCGTTATTTGAGAAAGCCATGATCAACACTTGATTGCCTTGAAAACATTTTTCTTTTGGCTCACTGTCGCTGCCGTGATTACGTTGCAGTTCTCACTCTGCTACGAGGCTCTTGTATGTCGCGGCTATCCTCCGCTTTCTGAAACTGGACTCTACAAGAAGTTTGCATCAACATGTCTTTTCTGGTTGCCATTCGTCTTTGCGATTATGTACATTCCGGAACGCGTATTTGGTGACCTGTGGCGTGCAGTGTGGCTTCTTCCGTCTATTTCGAAAATCGATTCGGATACTGGGCAAGTCAGCGCTGCTTCCGCGAAAATGAATCTCAATTAACAATGGCATGCAACGAATCCATCGACGAGGCGTTTTGACTTGGTTCGAGTCAACTGCTCGGGCTCGCTGATGCCGATCGTTATCCGACCGAATGGACCAGTCTCACTTAGAAGCGATAAACGCGATGCAGTTCCGTTTGCGTACTATAATGATCGGTGTCTGCTTGTTCGCGGTCGCGTCGATGCTGACTGTGAACTGGCTAAATCGCCCTGTAACAGGACATACTCTCACTGGCGAATCGTTTCAGCTCACCGGCCACGATGCGTTGCTTCACTGCGTCATGACGAATAACGCCGATTCGTTGCAGCGATTGCTTATAATGGACACACACGATCTTGACCGTTCTGTGAAAAATGGCGAATGGACACTGCTGCAACATGCCTTGCAAAATGGGTTCGTCAGCACTACGACGCTTTTGCTCGAAAATGGTGCGGACCCAAATGCTGCAAGTGACGGAACACCAACGCCTCTGGAGCTTGCACACCGCAACCGGCGTCCAGACCTCATTGCGGTGCTCATCCGATTCGGTGCGATTGATCGGTAGCAATTCAATCAACCCAAACGGACGGATAACCAAGCGGTGAACCGAAGCAGCCGATGACGCGTTTTTTGAAATCATGGTTTTCTGGCGGCGGCTCGTTTGCCGCCGACGTTAAACTGGCCTTTGAAGATGTCACTCACACTGCAGGGCGTTTTCAACAGATTTTTCGGCGATTACGCAGCGCGACACTGGCTGTCGATAGACATGTGGTACGCGATGTCGCGGATTCGCGCATTCCGCACACATCCTCTTGGCGGGCATGTCAATAGCTGCCCTCGAGGACACTACCACGCGATCGCGCACAACTCGTGCATGCATCGCTCATGCCCGCAATGCGCGTGGCTTGAACACGAGCGATGGCTCACACGCTGGAAAGCCCGATTGTTACCGACGAGCCATTTTCACATCGTCTTCACTCTGCCGCACACAGCCAGAACATCACCCAGGACACCGAAGGTAAGCGCCGGAATGTGCGAATGAGGCCATTAATGGGACAGGAAATGGCCCAGAACCCTATTTACTTTCACGGGAGCTTCTTGAAATGGCAAGAACCACTCGATGAAAGGCTAAGACTGACATCCGCTGTCGACGTACCTCAGCGGCCAGTTCAAATCGGGTAAGGATGCCCGTCGCCGGGCACCCTCCCCACACCACCGTACATGCGGATCCGCATACGGCGGTTCAACAAGAATTTGAAGATCCTCCGTTATCGTGAGTGCGATACTCAGAAGCGACTTTGGCATAGTCGATTACTGAACGGCATTCTCTTGGCAACAGATTTGCTCAAGGCTGG
>JBGSHV010000087.1:0-120861 GCA_041752005.1 Pirellula sp.
CGCGAGTACCGGGCAGAAGAGCGCCGCGACAAGGCGGAGCTAGCCCGCATGCGGACTCTCAAGCGCAAAGCTGGCGTCTAAACCGCCCTGCGGCTAGCACCTCAATGCCTGCAACGCAATGCCCGGGCTCTGTACGCTTACAATCAGAGACTTTAAAGACGAGCCCATTGCGAACATCCTCAGCGGCGCACTTGCTGCGGTAGGTCTTTCTTGCGGGAGGCTGTCTTCTTTGCCGCTTTCATTTTGGCACCAGACTTCTTTTTGTTTGCGTTGATCGCCTCAAATTGCTGGACCGCCGACTGCAGCTGTTCGGTAACCCAGGCATTAAGGCTTTTGCCGGAAACGGTCGCTGCAACATTGAGTTGGCGGTGAAGTTCCGGAGAGATCCGTGTTACGAATTGGCCTGAAAACGGCTTGTCAGGAGCTTCCCCTCGCTCCTTGCAAAAGGCTAGGTAATCCTCGATCGAATCATGGAAAGCCTGTGTCAGCTCGCGGACACTTTCACCCTGAAAAGTAATCACGTCACGCGTGTTGATCACCTCCCCGTGGAAGATGCCTGCCTGGTCGTCGAAATCGACCCTTCCCAAATACCCTTTGTATTCCATCATGGCGTAAGTCCTGCTTCTGTAAGGAACCGCCGAATCGACTTTACGGCTCCCTTGTCGGTTTCTTTTTGAGGATGAGGCCGGTGAAACACAGCCCTCACTTCATTCAAAGCGATTCGAACCCGCGATCCAGCCCCCTCGGTGATCTTGCCCCCCGCCGCAAGCAGCATGGACTCGATGTCGCGCCAAGCGATATTCGACCGGACCGGGTCTTCAAAAATCGAGGATAGCGTACGTTGATGCTTAGGTCCCATGCCATCAAATAGTATCACAAGATGATACTTGTGTCAAATTTCCGTCTGAAAAACACTTTTCCGTGACACGGAAGCAAGCACACAGCAAGAAGAGCAAGAAGCAAGGACATGCATTGCGGTCGTGTCGGAGCAGACGACGGAATGCTTGCACGCATGATCGTTCGGCGTGGATCTGGGCCTCGCGGATCGTTTTTGGCCCCCGTTTGCGACGTGGGGGACCTGCGTAGGGGCCTCGAACATGCAATTTCGCGCCGATGCGCGCGTACCGTCATCGCAGTTGTGCGTGTGGGTGGGGCTCGGTGTCGCGAAGATGGGCGGTTCGCAGGTCGGTTAAGCGGTGTTGGCCAGCTGCTTCACACCTAGCTTTTGCGCGACGCTGCGCAAGGCGGCCTGCGTCGTGGCCATGAAACTGCCGTACAGCCGGTTGTTCGTTAATAATTTCGTGAGACGGTCCAACCAGCGCTCAGCGTCCATCTCCAATCGGTCAAAGAGTGCTTGAAACTCGTGCGTCACGCTCGCTTTACCCTCGCGTACCGAGCGGCTCATGCAATCGACTAGCATCAGGTACTGGCCCAGCGTGCAGCCCGCCTTGATCCCCTCGCGTTTGGCTCCTTGTGCCCGCCGGTCCTCGATGGGGACGAGCCAGTGATTGTCTTCGAGCCATTGCTTGCGATCGAACTCATGGTTCTCGGCGAACAAGAACGCGCGGCGAACGCAGCGAGAGATGCAGTGGTACCAGCATGTAACGCTAGGATCGACGATCTTGGAGCGAGGTTGGGTCACGGTGAAAACCTCCCTTCGGGCAAAAGTGGTTTTGAGAACCCCATCAACCTAGCAAATGCCGTTCGCACCTGCAACGATGCAATGCATGTCCTTGTTCCTCTTGTATGCATGTCCTTGTTCCTCCTTATTTCAAGCCGTTTGCACAGACAATCATGATTGCTACAATAGGCATGGAGGAAAAGATATGACGCTAGATCAATTGCTAAATGAAATCTCATCGCTGACGCCGAGCGATCAATTGAAGATCGCACAAGCGATTTGGGATAGGTTACCGAATGATCTTGGAACAGATCTTTCTGCGGCACAGCAAGTGGAATTGGATCGCCGCTGGGATGCATTTAGGAAAGATCCCACGACTGCATTGACCGAGGTAGAGTTTAGAGAACGCATGCGGGTTGCTCGCGGGAAATGAATGCGAAGCTAACCTTTGATACTCAACTCGATCTATTGCGTGGTATCGCTTGGTTTGACAAGATTTCACTGGGGCTCGGCGGCCAATTTGAATCGGAGTTCTATAACGCTCTCGAGCGTATCAAGGATAACAAAAGAAGGACATGCATTGCGTGTTGTCCGAATGCGTCACTGAAATGCTTGCATGGACGATCGATAGGCGTGGTTGTGGGATCCAATGTCCGATCTTGGGCCGTGTTGCAACAGTTGGGCTCGCTTGTAGAGGCCTTCACGATGCACTTTCGCCCAGGTTCTCGCGTACCGTCGTCGCAGAGCTTCTCGGGAGAGATCGCGTAGTCAAGAGCACGGCGTGCTAGCGGATCGCTTAGGCCGTGTTCGCTAGTTGATTCACCCCTAGCTTTTGCGCGACGCTGCGTAACGTGGCGCGCGTTGCGGACATGAAGCTGCCATAGAAGCGATGGCTGGTCAATAAATTGGTCACGCGCGGCAGAGGGCGATGGGCATCCATTTCCATTCGGTCAAAAATCGATTGAACGTCCTGCGTGATATCGGCTTTGATGGGTGTCCAGGCTTGGGAGACATCGGGATCGATCCGCAGGAGAAGGTGGAGATGGTTGTCCATCCGGCTGAATCCAGCGACGGAGACGGCAAAAATGGCGTCTAGTTCCTTGAGCCGACCATTGAGCCAGTCCTTTCGGTCGAACTCATGGTTCTCGGCGAACAGGAACGCGCGGCGAACGCAGCGAGAGATGCAGTGGTACTAGCGGGTAACGCTAGGATTGACGATCTTTGAGCGCGGTTGGGTCACGGTGAAAACCTCCCTTCGGTCAAAAGTGGTTTAGGCAATGCATGTCCTTGTTCCTCCATGTCCTTGTTCCTCCTTTTTTGCGGACGCGAACTCGGCGCTAGCAGCGACGCTTTATCAGCACATGGCTGACTTGCGTTTCTTCCCAACACTACCGCGAGCTTTCACTTTTTGAATGTAGTCCGGCGCAAAGGGCACGTTGCAGTCGGTGTTCCCCATATCGACTTTCAAAACGCCGATTCGATGCCCAGCCTCCATTGCGGCCTCGGTGAGCGAGCTGATATAGCTTCCAGCCGAGATCACAAATGAATTCATTTGGTAACGAACGGCGTCCTTCGCGGTAGAGATTTTGCCTTCGACCTCTGCCAGCAATCGTTGATACGCATCGAGGTCAAGTTCTTCATCGGGAAAAATACTTGCAGCGGTCGAGATGGTGGCCCATCCTGCAATGTTCTCAATCTCATTCTTGGACTTGATCCAGGCAAGTGCAAGCGTCCAACCCGCTGGACTGCCGGCTGCGATCGGTCCGACCACGTTACTGGCGATAGGCTTCGATGCTGTCTTGACCCAACCGGTCAGATCTTTCTTTGTCATAAGTTCTGGTTCTGCGATCAGGCCAGCCAGATACATGGCGTCATAAATGCCGGTGTTGTAAAGTTCCAGCGAAAGCGCGTGGTTCTTTTTCAGCTGCTTTTGAAGCGGCTTCATGTCACCGATCTTGACGCCAAGGCAAGGATCGTGAGCGCCATGATTACGAAGCACTCGCGCTGTGCCTTCACTTCCCATCTTCTTAAGCATTGCCACGATTTCTTCTGCTGTCATGGTATTTCCTTCATCACCTGGTCAAGTACCTCATTGCCATCGAGAATATCAACTCGATAGACGTATGCCTTCGTCTTCATCTCCGCAGGTTGTGTCCTGTTGTTCCTTGCTGTACCTCTTGGGATTCGTTGAATTTTAGCAGTAATTGCTGACGCGGTGAGCTGCGAAGCGGTTAGATGCGAAGCGGTTAGATGCCCGCGCGTTGCGATCACCGTTTTGAGTCCGATTGCCACCCTGCATGCCAGTGCGATGCGAGTCTCGGAGAGACTCGCCTACGTAAATCCGCGATTCCGCGGCATTTTAATGGGTGATGCATCGCGAAGGTATTGGCTTGCGGCCTGTCACGCACAACCGCGCGCTTCGAGGCCCTGTGATGGCGCGGTATACTTTGTGGGCGTTTCCTAAAGTCCTGGTCGATCGATTCTCGGGTGTCACTTATGCGTTCAGTCAACTGGCTGCAGAATTTCGTGTGGTTGGGTCTTCTCTGCTGCAACTTGTTCGGGATCATCTTCCCAGCGATCTCTATTGCCGACGACTGGCCGCAATGGCGGGGGCCAAATCGGGATGGACGTTGGATGGAAAGCGGGATCGTTCGCGAGTTACCTTCCGGTCAGCTTCCCTACCAATGGTCCGTAGACATCGGCCCCGGGTATTGTGGTCCCACCGTTGCACTCGGACGCGTCTACGTTATGGATCGCCAACCGAACGATCGCGAAGCCACCGAGCGAATCCATTGCTTCGACTCCGCGACCGGTAAATCTTTATGGACCTTCGAATACCCCGCGGAGTATCGCATCAGTTACACCGCAGGCCCACGGGCCAGCGTGACCGTGCATGAAGGGAAGGCCTATTGCGTCGGCGCTATGGGGCACTTCCATTGCCTCGATGCCGCCCAAGGTACAGTCCTTTGGAAACGGGATCTGCAGACGGATTACGACATCCAAATGCCCATTTGGGGGATTGCCGCGTCGCCACTCGTCTATCGGGACTTGGTTATCCAACAAGTATGCGGGACTGGGGAAGCGTGCATGGTAGCATTCGAAAAAAACACTGGAAAAGAAATGTGGCGGGCCCTGAAGGATCGCGGTGCGTACTCCTCACCCGTGATCACGGATCAAGATGGCAAAGATGTGTTGGTCTGCTGGACTGGAGATAGCCTTTCGGGACTCGATCCCAACACGGGAACCATTTATTGGAGTCACCCATTCCCTCCATCACGTATGCCGATCGGAGTCGGAGATCCCGTCGTGTCTGGCGATCGCATCTTTGTCTCATCGTTTTATGATGGATCGTTGATGGTGCGTGCTCCGAAAGAGTCCTTGTCCTCGGAACTCATCTGGCGCGCCGTTGGCCCCGATGAACAGAATACAAAATCGTTGCATGCGATGATTGGAACCTGCATCGTGCAAGACAACTTGGTGTTCGGCGCGGATAGCTACGGCGAGTTCCGCTGTTTGGATGCATCGACCGGTGAGCGGTTATGGGAAGACCGCACCGCGGTGCCGAAAGCTCGCTGGGCGACCATCCATATGGTGCGAGAGTCGGATCGCGTCTGGATGTTCAACGAGCGAGGAGAGTTGATGATCACCAAGCTTTCTCGCGATGGATTGCAAATCCTTTCACGAAGCCAATTGCTCGAGCCGACCCGCGAACAGCTTGGTCAGCGAGGCGGCGTCTGCTGGTCTCATCCTGCCTTCGCAGAAAAAAGTGTTTTCGCAAGAAACGATCGACAGCTGGTTCGAGTTTCACTGGCACAACCCTAAACGCTCCGAGGAAGCGAATGGCATCAACGACCTACTCGATATCAAGCCACAGGCGGCAACAGACACGCCCTTCGAAGACTCAGGGACGTGCCACCCAGATGTAAGACAATCGAACGATAGCAGGGTACCACAACTGGCAAGGGATGCCTGAGTGGCACGCTCAGAGCAGCAGCGATGGGCGTGGTTTTGTGCAACATTGCGGCAGTGTCGGAACGGACAGCGGACTGCTTGTACTTATGGTCGTTGGGCGTGGATCTGGGGCTCGTGGATCACTTTTGAACCCCGTTTGTGACGCGGGAACTGCGCAGGGGCCTCGACCATGCAATTTCCCGTCGATGCACGCGTACCCGCATCGCAGTGATGCGTTTGGGAGGGGCTTCGATGGGGACGAGACGCATTGAGTAGCAGTCGCTCCCGCCGACGCCTCGCGGCTTGTCGTTAAACGCGTCGCGTTCTCTCGACGACCAGCGTCGTGGGTTTTCATTCCCAGCGAATATCACTCGAATGGCTTGGAGTTGGCCGCGATGCTACAATTGAGCTTTCGAATTGGATCGCGTGTGGACCGGTTAACCCGATTGGTTCTGCGTGTCACGCCGATACCCCCTCTCCTGCCATGGACCCGTTTCCGATGACCCGACACACCTTGACATCTCTCGATTGTGTTCCACCTGGGCTTCGCGGGGCGGAGGCGTGGAACCTTGGTTTTCGGATCTTAGTCGCCTGCGTGTTGGTGGGATCATCGACGGAAGTGGCATGGGCACAAGAGGATCCAGGACGAGGCATGCCGCTGGTTTTTGAAGAGACGTTTGAGAACGGCCATGACCGTTGGGAAACCACCGATCCGGAATCTTGGGAACTGATTGGGCGGGTGGGAACTCAAGTCTTTGGATTGAATAAACGCATCAGTGACTACACGCCTCGCGTCCGCAGCCCTCACAACATCGCCTTGATTCGCGACCTGATCGTCGATGATTTTGTGTTGACCTTTCGAGTTCGCAGCACCATGGATACTGGCAACCATCGGGACTGCTGCGTATTCTTCGGGCACCAAGATCCCGAGCACTTTTACTACGTCCACTTGGGAGCCAAACCGGATCCAGCCAGCGGGCAAATCATGATTGTCAACGCCGAACCTCGACGCCCACTGACCGAAAACACCCAGCCTGTGGCTTGGGATGAAAAATGGCATACCGTCAAGCTAGCGCGGACTGCATCCACAGGTTTGATCGAGGTATATTTCGATGACATGGAACACCCGTTGATGTCGGTCGCCGACAAAACATTCGGTGCAGGCCGTATTGGTCTCGGTTCGTTCGACGACATGAATTCGTTCGACGACGTGAAGCTCTACGCCACAACGGTAAGCAAAGGGTCCGACGCTGCGAAGTAAGGAAGAAAACCATAAAGTCGTGTCGCGAGCGATGAGACTCAAGTACGCAGGACTCACGCATTGGGCATGATGCAATCACCAACCCATGAGGTGGTCCCATCTCGCGACCTGCAGCAATCCATGCGGACAGCTGTGCGCGTGGCTTTGCTGATCTTTTGCAGCTCGTTTTTGCTTTTTGCCGTTCAACCCATTCTAGGCAAAGCTCTGCTGCCCGAGTGGGGTGGCGGCGCGAATGTATGGACGGCATGCTTACTGTTCTTCCAACTCGGACTACTGATCGGTTATCTGTATGCGTTCGTGTCCGCCCGATGGCTGGCGCGACGAGCACAAGCCGCAGTGCATATCCTTCTCATCGCGACATCGCTGGCTTGGCTACCGATTGCATTGCGTATCCCGATCGAAGCACTCGCCGATCAACCCGCGCTTGATATCCTTTTCGAACTAACGTGGAGCATCGGGCTACCTTTCGTGGTTCTGTCGAGTACCAGTCCGCTCTTATCGCATTGGCGGATGCAATCCGACACTCGTCGTGAACCGTATTGGTTGTATGCGGTTTCGAATCTAGGTTCGTTGGCAGCATGCGTCGCCTACCCCTTCGTCATTGAACCGGCGATTGGATTGGCATGGCAGCAGACGGCGTGGTCTTGCGCCTATGCGGCCTTGACCTTGGCGTGGGTATGGCATGCCATCGAGCATCTTCGCAACCCTGCCATGAACACACAGGAGAAGGCGATGATGGAGCCCTCGACGTCGTTGCAGCCGAGATGGTTGGCATGGACCGCATTGTCAGCATGTTCTTCGATTGTATTGGCGGCTTCTACCAGCAGCATGTCCCAAGCCGGAGTGGTGGTTCCTGGACTGTGGGTGCTCCCTTTGGCGCTGTATCTCTTGTCCTGGTCGGTGGCGTTCCGATGGCCCTTTTTGGGTCGATGGTCGAATTGTGTTGGCCTCTACTTTCTCGGTAGTTTTCTGATCCTCGTTTTGCTGATCGTCAAATTGTGGGTGCCTTGGTTGGTCCTTATCTTTGGATACTCTTCAGCCGTGCTATGCATCAGTTTGGCTTGCCATGCACTCCTCCATGCGCTTCGACCTCCGCCGAAGGATCTCACCAGTTTCTATTTGGCGATAGCGATCGGAGGGGTGCTGGGATCTGCGTTCGTCGCGTTGGTCGCGCCTGAACTGTTTGACGATTATTTTGAAATGCATGTCGGTCTCGCTTTGGGCGCGGTCGTGATCGGTCACTATTACGCAACTGCATTGTGGCCCGGCATCGGCCGTTCGGCTTGGGTCAGTCGCGTGCAATGGCCTGCTACACTTGTGCTCCCCATTCTGTTGGTCGGAACGCTCTGGATGCACGCCAACGTCCCGAGCGCGGAAAGCGTGATCACGCGCAAACGTGATTTTTATGGTGCCGTGAGCGTGGTCGAGCGGCCGAAGACAGGCTTTCGGTCATTGGTCTTTGGACACACCGTGCATGGAGTCGAGCCACTCGATGGGGAACTGCATCCCGACCGAACGCTCTACTACCGAACCGACTCTGGCGTCGGACTTGCGTGGGGCTGGTGCCATCGCCAACAGGATCGACCTTTGCGAGTTGGCTTGATCGGCTTAGGAACCGGTTCGCTCTCACTTTACGCTAGCGTGAAAGATCACCTGACGTACTACGAGATCAGTCCGGCCGTTATCGAAATTGCGAAAGAGAACTTTCACTACTTGGCCGCCCACGTCGGCACCACCGAAATTAAGTTAGGAGACGGTCGTGTGTTGATGGCTCGCGACGCATCGGGACCGAAAATGGATTTAGTGATCGTCGATGCGTTCTCGAATGATTCGCTCCCGATGCACTTGTTGACCCTTCAAGCCATCGCTACGTACCGCGACCGGATGCAAACCGATGGACTGCTCGCATTCAACATCACCAATCGCAATCTCGATTTGGCACCTGTACTCTTTGCAGCGGGCAAGGCAACGGGATTGGTGCCGCTGCTGATCGAGAGCCCGATGCCCCAGGAACCCTTCAGCGACAAACAGGCAACAGAGACCAACATGGTACGGTGGGTGCTCATGTTCCCCCCCGAGACGATCGTGCCACAATGGCCGGGGATGCAAACTCAGCCATCCCGGGCAGTCTCTGCTTGGACAGATGATTACGGCAGCCCGCTACAAGCCTTGCGTCGCTAGGCGAAAGCCCACAGGGCAGTGGGAAAATTTGAGCTGTAAGTGAGGAGCAGTCTGGCGACCGCAGGCCCTGAATCCGGAGATCAGTCCATTACGCCGCTCGGCGAAGGCCTACATCGAGCGATGGAGCACCGCAGAATTCGCGAGTACTTTTTGACAACAGTAGGGATCCGTCCTGGGCGTACAATTTGATCTGCTGCTCATCCAAAAACCAAATCAAGCTGTAACCCAACAGCGAGAACCTTCGTCCGCAGTAGGAACCGTCGCGAATCAAGGTGGTTTCGAGCATGCTCGAGGGTGGTTCCGCGCCAGAATGACGACGGACAAAGTCTCGGAAGGATTTGCGAACAGTCTCGGTCTGCGATGAATTCATGTTGCATCGTATCGGCCGAGTCAGGTACGAAGTTTCGCTGCAAATGATTGAACCGTTACAGATTACGGCGAACCAAGACGAACATTTGGGGATTTGGCTAAGCTCGAAGGGTTAAACCGACCGATCCACCTTGGGTGAGTTTGCTACCGACTCGAAGGGCGCGCTAAGCGAAAAAGAATGCATGCATATTTGTCACCTGTAGCGACACAGTCGGGGCTCGTTGAGCTCGAAGCAGGTCAAAAGAGGTTTGTGCACCGTTGGTTTCCCAACTGCGAAACGCCATGGGGCTCTTTGACCATCATCCATGGATTTGGGGATCACGGCGGTCGCTTCATTGGAATGGCCACCACTCTGGCCAGCTTGGGCTTGGCCGTGACAGCCATCGATTTGATTGGGCATGGCCGCAGTCCGGGTCGGCGCGGCATCATCGATTCGTACGAGCAGTTGCTGGACGAAGTCGAGCGAGCCGTCGGGCACACACAGTCCTTGTTTCCAACAATACCTCATTTTCTTTTCGGGCAGAGCATGGGGGGAAATCTTGTCCTTAACTGGCTTTTGAGGCGACCTTCCGAGAGCATGTCCTTGTTCGGTGCAATTGTTGGTTCGCCGATGCTCCGAGCGGCTCGGATGCCACGCGATGAAATCATGAATGCTGGCCGTTGGTTAGCGCGTCGGATGCCCAATCTCAGGATATCGACGCCCCTCCAGGTGGATCGTTTGAGCCAGGATCGTCGCGCGCAGGACGCTTATTTGCGGGATCCTTGGGTGCATCGCTGCATGTCACTGCGATTAGCAGCCAACCTGATCGATAGCGGACTTTGGGCCATCGAGAATGCGGCGCGACTGAACACACCGACTTTACTCATGCATGGTAGCGAAGATACGTTGACCAGTCCGATCGGGACCAAGGAATTCGCGGAACGCGCAGGGGCCTCGGCCACCCATCGGCCTTGGGTCGGTTGCAGGCATGATTTGCACGACGAGCCACAGCGAGAACGCGTTTTCGCTTACATGACCCATTGGTTGAAGGACCGTTGCCTCATGGCAACTCGTTCGAACAAAAGGCCAGCCATGAGCGAGAGGTTGGCGGCCTAGTATTGAGCGATTGGCAGGACGGACCTATACTGTCGCTCTTTGCACCGTCAAGGTACTAGCCAAGCCATCGCCATGAAAAGTGAACGCAGTCAGGTCCAAGAGTCCAACCTTTTGGCCGACAAGATCGAACATAAAATCGCCCAAATGCGGCCGTATTTGCCAGCCTTTTTAGGGCTCATTGTCCTCGCTGTGCTGTGCTCTATCGGATACGCGATCTACGCCAGCCAGCTTGAACATCGCTCCGCTCGAGCATGGACCGACTTCTACTTTTCCGACACGCAAGCCCAAGATCTGGAAGCGATCTCTCAAGATTTCTCCGACACCAGCGCGGGACTTTGGGCGCGTCTGTTGGCAGGCGATGCGAGCATGGCCAAGGCCCTAGAAAAGTGGAACATCGACCGCAGCCTGGCCGACCAGTTCTTTCAACAGGCCTCTGAGGACTACCGCCAGGTGGCAGAAAAGGCCAGCGAATCCTTTGCCCAAGCTCGGGCGCGGTACGGCCTAGCTCAGGCCCTCGAGGGACTCGGCAAGCGCATCGAAGCCGCCGACGAATACCGCCAAGTGACCACCATCGGTGGCGTTTCGCCAGAATTACTCGCCGAAGTTAATCAACGGATCCAATGGTTGGAGAGCAAGGAAGGGGAAAGTTTCTTCGTGTGGTACACCGAAAAGCGAACTTCGGCTCCGCAAGGAGGCGAGGCACCTACCATGCCCAATCTTCCCTCCCTACCCAACATCAACTTCCCGACCATCAAGCCCCCCTCGTCGTCGGTGCCTTCCCCGTCGACGCCACTAACACCAACGGACACTGTGCCAACGGACACTGTGCCAACGGACTCTGTGCCAACGTCCACGTCGCCTGAAGTTCCTGCGGCAACGGAGGTACCGGCAACGGACGGAACAGGTGGCGAGTCGCCAGCCAAAAGCCCTGAGTGATCCACCACGAAATGCGTTGAGTGGACGCACTCAGTCGTTTAATCTTTCTTTTGCAACCTACGGACGTGTTTTGAAATGCGCGCCCCGGTCTGCTGGAACCGCCAAAGCGGACTCCAGCCTACGATGCAAGACCAGCCACATTTCGAAATCCGTAAATTGGAAATCGTCCGATGGTAAAGAGCTCCAAACGATCTCAAGAGCGCCAAAAAGAGGTTCGCTCGCGGCTTCCGATCGATGAGTGGACTGCGCCCGCCACCGCCGCTGAGGGTTCGCCACCGAATGTTCCGGATTTGGAGATTGACGAAGACCCAGACGGGACCGAAGAATCGCATGAAGAGATTGACGATTCCTCAGCCGCCGACGACTCGCGATCTGCAGTGGGTGTAACACCCGCCGAACTTCTGGCCAATGCAAGCTTTCTGGTGACCGAAGAACATGCCGGAATGCGAATCGATCTGTTTCTTACACTGATGATTGATGGCTACAGCCGTGTTTTCTTGCGCCGCGTAGTCATGGACGAGAGCGTGCTGGTTGATGGCCGGCCGGTCAAACCTGCGTTTAAGGTTTTTCCCGGACAGCAGGTCACCGTTACCGCATTGCCCCCGCCACCGACCGACGGTCCGATCCCGGAAGCCATCCCACTGGATATTCTCTACGAAGACGAATACATGGTGGCGATCAACAAGGCGGCTGGCATGGTGGTGCATCCTGCCAAGGGGCATTGGTCAGGCACATTGACCGCAGCCCTCGCCCATCACTTTACAAACTTGAGCGACGCCGGAGGCCCTACGCGGCCAGGAATTGTACATCGCCTGGACCGCGAGACCAGCGGCGTGATCCTGATCGCCAAGACAAATGAGGTGCACTTCAAATTGAGCGCCCAATTCGAAGCCAGGGAAGTGGAAAAAACCTACATCGCAATCATTAGTGGCCAACTGGATCGAGATCGGGACCGAATCATTCAAGCGATTGGGCACCATCCCTACCAGCGCGAGAAAATGGCGATTCGGAACGGTCACCCAAGCAGTCGTTACGCGGAAACGCAATTCGAAGTCACCCATCGCTTCCCCGGTTATGCGGTGCTCAAGGTATTTCCCAAAACTGGCCGGACACATCAGATTCGTGTCCACCTATCCCATATTCGATGCCCCGTAATCTGCGATCGACTTTATGCAGGGCATGCCCAAATCACGCGTGGCCAACTGCGTCGTCGATTGGCTCGCGGCTTGCCGCTCAAACCCGAGGATGCGGAAGTTATCTTGGAGCGTCAGGCGCTGCATGCAGCCAAAATCGAGTTTGCGCATCCCAAGACCGGAGTTCGCATGTCCCTCTCCGCGCCCCTCCCAGCCGACATGCAACGGGTCATTGAGATCCTGGAAGAAGACGACTGATCGTGCCGTCCAGCTTTCACAGCAATACCGGTGGAGGAAGAATTTCAAAGGTATGTACCCTTGCCAAATACTGTTCTATGGGAAAGATGTACAGTCCTGAGCACACTCCACTTGTCCAAGGAACGCACACGTGACTAGGTCCTCGATCATGCCTCCGGTTTATGATTCGCATGCTTACCAGAATTACCAGCGTCAGCGGCAGATGACGCTCGGCGATCTGCTGCTTGAGAACCGCATCGTGTTCCTGCAGGGTGAAATCTATACGGGTAATGCGAACGAAGTGGTCATGAAGTTGTTGTACTTGCAGAGCGAAAACCGCCGCAAGGATATTCACTTCTACATCAACTCTCCTGGCGGAGAGGTTCGCGCCACTTTGGCGATCTACGACACCATGCAGATGATTTCGTGCCCCGTCGCCACCTACTGTGTTGGCGAAGCGGCTAGCGGGGCTGCCGTACTATTGGCTGGCGGAGCAGCCGGCAAACGTTTTTGCTTGCCCAATAGCACCGTCATGGTCCACCAACCGCACGGTGGAGTTCGCGGGCAAATTTCGGACATTGAAATCCAAGCCAAAGAGATTCTTCGATTGCGATCGCAACTCAACGAGATTCTCGCCAAGCACACGGGCAAAACCGCGGACAAGATTGCTGCGGATACCGAGCGCGATTACTTCCTGACGGCTCTCGACGCCAAGGAGTACGGATTGGTGGACGAGATCTTGGCCACGCAGCCCGTCGAAGAAGACAAGTAATTCAAAAACCGCTCGACGACGTCCTCGTGCGTCCGTCGCTTATCCCATCGACTATCCATCCACCTCAAAGAACTGAGGAAAATAATGCCACTGATTCCCTATGTGATCGAAAAAAGCGGCCGCGAAGAGCGCGTTTACGACATCTACAGTCGTCTGCTCAAGGATCGCGTGATCTTTTTGGGTACCGACGTCAATGACGAGATCGCCAATGCGCTCGTAGCCCAAATGTTGTTTTTGCAAATGGATGATCCCAAAGCCGACATCCACATGTACATCAACAGCCCTGGTGGCAGCGTCAGCGCAGGCATGGCGATCTACGACACCATGCAGTTCGTTTCCTGCGATGTGGCAACCTACTGCATCGGCCAAGCTGCTTCGATGGGCGCTGTGCTGCTCACTGCAGGTGCCAAGGGCAAACGCTATTCATTGCCCAACTCGCGGATTATGATCCACCAACCTCTGGCAGGTATGCAAGGCACGGCGGAAGAAATCTCCATCCACCTCAAGGAATTCCAACGCACCAAGCGTAAGCTCAACGAGATCTTGATCCGCCATTGCGGTCAAACCTTGGAGCAGATCGAAAAGGATACCGATCGCGATCGGTTCATGGATCCCGAAGAAGCCTGCAGCTACGGACTGATCGACAAAGTAATCGACTCCATGCCACGCGTCGAACCGGTAGCACCCGCAGCGACCTAGCAACGGCTCGACATCCGTTGGCTCCGACCCAATTGCTTGGCGTCGGAGCCCAAGCCGCGATGGATTTAGCGGTCCCGTGTGCGGTTCGCCACGGCGGCCAACGATTGCCAGGACAGGTCTTCACCCAACACTTCCATGTACGTCCCGGCACGGTCCCAATCGTCCTCTGTCTCCATTGAGAAACGAAGCGACTCGCTCATTAGCTGGCTCGGTAAATTGATCCATAACGACCGGAATAATTCGGCGTGCAGACGGATGAGTTGAGGGACATCCAGCGGATCATTCTGCAAACCGTCCGCGTGAATTTTGGCCAATCCCTTCGCCGAACTCATTTCGGCGACCAACCCCAAGCGTTGCAAGGAGAAGTTCGGAGACGCAGGTGCGGCGAAACCGACGAAGTCCAGTTCCGAGTCCGATAGGCCACGTGCAACGAGACGGTCGATCAAGGCGGGATCGAGGAAAGGACACGCTGGATGGACGTGCACCACCCAATCTGCATTGAACGATTCCGCGATGGTCAATGCTCTTTGGGACGGGTTGGGTTCTAACAGCGTAACCCAGCGGGCGTCGCATAAGCATGCGTTGGCCAGAACCGATTGGACCGACGGCGGTCCTGACACGACGATCGTATCGACCAATGTCGTTTCCGCCAGCCGCCGAATGCACCATTCCAGAAGTGTCAATCCGTCCAATCGTCGCATGGCCGTGTCGCGTCGCGACCGAGAGGTGTTGGAATCCACCGCCAAATCGATCAAAGCGACGGTCTGCCGAGGACCATTAACCTGTCGCGTCCCATGAACCTGCCGAACACCATTAATCACGATTTTGCTCCATGCGTATGAGAGTCAGCCGACAAACGAATGCGAATCCAAGTTGCGTTCAATCGTTGATGAGAGTGCGACTCTGTTTGTCTTCCAGAGTAAGACCACCTCTAATCTAGGACTTGACGCTCCGGCGTCAACAATACCACCGCAACCCCATATCGGTTTTTAAGAAAAAATAGCTGGCCGGGCTTCCCGAGGCACCTATGATCTAAGGGGGGTTCGTGCCCCCCATTTAGTGCTCCCTAGGCTTTAGGATTCCCACGCTTTTGATCACTCGCGAAGAAACCACAATCGCCAAGTCGCAGACACTTCCGGTCGATGCGCGGGCACTCCAGGGCATTTGGTTGCTTCTGGCATCGTTAGGCGTTTTTTTCTTTGCAAGTATCTTGCTGTACGTCGTATACGTGTACATGCGCGTCAACAGCGACACGGGTTTTACCCAGCGGTTCTATTTGCCTTGGAGTTTTCTACCGTCGACCCTTCTTCTCATCGGGGTATCGGTGTGTTTGGAAATGGCCTATCGGGCGTCCAGGCGCGACCGCTTGGAGCGGGTCAAGTGGTTGGTGATCGCGGCCTGTGTGATGGGGATCGGTTTTTTGGCCGTTCAGTCCGATGGCATGAAACGCTTGCTCGAAGGGATGGCGGATGCATCCTCCCGCAACGAAAGCGCCTACGGCTACACGTTCATTTTGGCCTTTTTGCATGCGGCCCACGTGGTCGGCGGTGTGGTTGGATTGTGGTGGACAGCCCGCCATGCGATCGCTCACCAGTATGATCACGAGCGAAGCATGGGCCTGCGCTTCTGCACCTTGTACTGGCACTTTCTGGACATCGTGTGGTTGATTCTGATCGCCAGTTTTGGTGTCGCCCTTTGGCTGATGAACTCTCACTAGAGTGGATCAACCGGGGGATACAGCTTATTCATATTGCAAGGCTGCGGCCAGATTCAAACGAGCGGCGCGTTCGGCCGGTACAAAGGCTGCGAGGAAGACGACCACGAATTCGATGACGACGGCTGCGACCATCAGTCCGGGGTACAACTGAAATTTCACCGCATGCCCGGTCACGACCATGGTCGTTAAATTCATGGCCGAAGAGATGCCGATTCCAAGCAATACACCAGGGACAATACCGATCAACGACATGATCATGGCTTGGGCCAATACCATGCGTCGGACCTGCGAACGCGTCATTGCGACGACGCGCAGCATGCCGATCTCACGGGTCTGCTCCAAGATGTTCATGGCCAACGTATTGATCAGTCCAAAGGCCGCGATCAACGTCCCTAGCGCCAGCACCGCCCACAAACCACCGACCACATTGTTGATCATGTTCTCGATCAGTTGAGCGATGTCGGCGAAGGACTGGAACATCAATCCCTCGGATTCTGCCATGGTTCTCAACGAGGCCTCGACCTGCTTGAGTTTGGCTGGTTCGGCTTTCACGATGACAGCATCGGCACCTTCGACATTGAGCAACTTTTTGGCTTGATCGGACTCCATGTAGATCGTCAATCCTCCAGCGAGATATTCATTGGTGACACCTACGATGGCCAACTCCCTTTTGCCCTCGGCGGTCTCAAGCTCAATGCGGTCGCCGCGATGCAATTGTGTCCGCTCGGAAAGCACGGATCCGAGCACCACTTCTCCGCTGCGGATGCCTCGCATGACATCGTCGTCGGTGCCTTCGATCAAATCGAAATAGTCTTGGGTCGGCGATGTGAATTGACGCACGACCACGATCACGGAATTGATATCGGACCGAGCGCTGACGAAGCGCAACGTATCGACGACCGCAACTCCATCGATGGCTTTCACGCGGTCCGCGAATCCGATCGGCATATCGGCGGCGTTGCCGCTACTCATGTCCGGCATTGCAGCCCTCACGAAAAAATCGCCGACAATGCTACGGTTGTACCAACTCTGAACGTCTCGGATGTTGTCGAGGATCGTGCTGGCCATACCCAGCCCCATGGCCATGGCGACCAGCAAGATGCCGATAGTCATCGAGGAGCGACCCGGATTGCGCAGAATCTGTCGCCGAGCCAATCGTGTTTCCACGCCAAACCATGGCATGAGGGGTGCTGCAGCCCATTGCGTCAACCACTTCAAAGTGGCTGGTAATAGAAGTACCACCCCGAGAACGATCATGACCACGCCCACCGTCCCGGCCTGAATGTTTATGATCTCAATGGCCGCAATCCACTGAATGAAGCAACCGACGACGATCGATACCCAACCCATTACAAACCAAAACCAAAGCGAGATGGGTATCGGATTGCCCGATACAACCTTCATTGCGTCCGCAGGCGATGTGTAGGCGGCCATGATGGCCGGAATGAGTGCACCCAGCGCCGACACAGTCACGCCGCAGGTCATGGCAATCGCAATCGGCAACCAGGAAAAAGATCCGTGGGGGATTTCAATTTGCAACAGAGCGGCCGTTGATTGGTTCAACACGGAGGCGCCGAAGGTACCCGCAACGCAACCGAGACCACTACCGATGACACCCAAAAAAATGCCTTCGCGGAGGATCATCCACAGCACTTGGCGGCGCGTGGTCCCCAAGGCTCGCAGGATGCCGAGTTGACGCTTGCGCTCACCGACATTCATCTGAAAAGTATTGAAAATAATAAAGGCGGCCAAGACCAACGCAAAAAGTGTAGCGATGAGCAAACCGCGTTGGATGGCTGTCGTGCTTTCGCCGGCCACTTGGCTGCGCAGAGTCGGAGGTCGAACCGATACGCCTTCGGGGAGCTTCGCGGCCACAGCTGCCTGAATCGCCTCGACTTGCTTTTCATCCCGGATGACCAACTGAACGACGTCGAGTCGACCTTGCGAGCGTGTCCAGCGTTGGATGGTGCGGATGGGCGCGATGACGACGGCCGACTGCAAGGAAGAAGACGCGTCGTGGGCTTTGACCAAACCGGCGATGCGGGCGGTTTGGATGCCGCTTCGGGTCAGCAGCGAGACTTCGTCCCCGAGCACCACACCTGACGCGTTGGCGAACCCAGCATCGATCCACACATCGGTCGAACTGGTATTGGAATTGTTGGCCGACTCGTCCGTGTCGAAGGAGGCTCCCTCGACCACTTCGGTCCCGCGCACTTGCTGGTCCTGCAACAGGTTGACGCCCAACAACTGCACGCGGAATTTCTGCGGTTCTATTTTCTCTGGCGGCGGAGCCGTATCGGCCACAGCGTTTCCGGCTTGGTTTTCCGATTGCGAAGGGCCGGATTTCACCGTCATCATTGAAAAACGGCGGAGGGCCGGCGAAATCACATCGATGCCTGGAATGTCTCCTAGGAAAGTCAACTCCTTGGCCTCGAGCGGTGCGCCCCCCGCGGCTTGGATTTCCAGCGAAGCCTTGCCGGTTACCGCCTCGACCATCGCCACTTGAGCCAACTGTGCAGACCGCGACGAGATCGCCGTCGCAACGATGGCGCCCGAACCGATGATGATGCTTAGCAACGTTAGCAAGGTGCGGACGGGTCGCTTCTGCATTTCGCGTAGCGAGAGTCGGTATAGGGCCATCTCAGATCGAATCCGTTGGGTAGCGACTCGAACTGACTTGAAAGACCGCGTCGTTGTTGGCGAACTCTTCGCTCGAAAGATCGGATTCAATTCTCCCATCGCGGAACTTGAGCAATCGAAGGGCTGACTTGGCGATCTGGGCATCGTGCGTGACCATCACAATCGTTTGATGCGCAACGGACACCAGTTGCTGCAGCAATTCGGTGACACGCTCGCCCTGCCGTGAATCGAGATTCCCTGTTGGCTCGTCGGCCAAAAGGATTACAGGCTCGATGGCTAGAGCGCGCGCGATGGCTACACGTTGCTGCTCGCCTCCGGAAAGTTTCGAAGGGACATGGTGTTGGCGATGAACCATTTCCACACGTTCAAGGGCTGCCAACGCTTTCTCGTTCGCCTGAGCCCTTTTCATTCCATCGAGTTCCATCGGCAAGGCCACGTTTTCGAGAGCCGACAGCGTGGGGATCAAATTGAAGGCTTGGAACACGAAGCCAATTTTGCGGCGACGCAGGAGGGTGCGTTGGTCGTCATCGAGCGTGCTCAGATCGATGTCTTCGAGCAACACCTGTCCGCTGGTCGGTGGCTCGATGCCACCGATGATGCTCATCAACGTACTTTTGCCCGACCCGCTCGGTCCCATGAGGGCCACGAATTCTCCCGCTTCGATGGTCAAACTGACCCCTTTGAGAACCTGGACCGACATATCGCCAGTGCCAAATTGTTTGGTCAAATTCCGAGTCTCGATAATTGCCATCTGGATGTTTGCCGGGGTGGTGTGTGTAGAAGCCTACCGTCGGTATGAACGCTCGACGAGATTATAGACGTTTGAGTTCATTTGCGGACCACCAGCCGACAGAGTCCGTGGGCGTATCGCACCGCTGACAGAAATCAATGGTTTGTTATGATGCGATTGAAGAATCAAATCCTACAAGCCACTTACGGCGACAACAAATTTCACCCTTAGGGCGTGAAGGCGAACTTTATCGATGCGAATTGTGGTGACGGGTGCGACCGGACTTCTGGGAAATAATGTGGTTCGCACTGCGTTGGAGAGCGGTATCGAGGTCCTGGCGGTAGCCCGGTCCGCCGTCGGCTCGCGATGTTTCGAGGGGCTCTCGCAATCCACCATCCTCGAGACGGTCGATGCCGATGTCACGGATTGGAACAAACTGTCCGAAGGATGCCGAGGCCCGATCGATGGAGTCATCCATTGCGCTGCTCAAATCCACATCGGATGGCGCAATCGCGATGAGTCCTTGCGAATCAACTTCGATGGCACCGCCAATGCGATTCGATTGGCCACCCATCACGCTTGCCGCTTCATCCATGTTTCGACCGTCAACGCTTTGGCCATCGGATCTGCTTCTAACCCTGCCGACGAACAGACTGCCGGCGATGGTCAGATTCCGTGCACGTACGTATTCTCCAAACGGGCTGCAGAAACCGAGGCCAAGCGGGCGATCGAATCTGGGCTCGATGGCGTGATCGTGTATCCGGGTTTCATGTTGGGACCTTGGGACTGGAAACCCAGCAGCGGCCGAATGCTAGTTGAGCTGAGCCATGGCTCGCCACCTTTGGCTCCCGCGGGTGGATGCAGTGTGTGCGATCCTCGCGACGTGGCGGCCGGCATTCTCAATGCCCTAACGCGTGCGCCTAGCGGAGCACGTTATGTTCTGGCGGGTACGAACTGGACTTACTTCCATCTTTGGTCCGAGATTGCCGCTCGCTTTGGTGTTCGCAAGCCATGGATCGCGATGCGGCCACCGGGCCGATGGCTGATCGGAAGCGTAGGGGATCTGCTGGCCAACGTATTGCCCAATGAGCCCGTTTTCAATTCGGCCGCAGTGCGCATGTCGGCGCAATACCATTGGTATTCAAGCCAATTGGCGGAAAAGGAAATTGGATACACCCCACGATCACCTGAGGAATCTCTGGACGATGCGATCGCTTGGTTTCGCACTCATGGGTACTTCGAATGAGTTTCGCCAGGCAAGTGCGGATCGCGATGCACCGTCGATTGATGGCCTGGGGTATTGACACACGCAAGAAGCGGAAGGATCGAATCGTTTTGGAAACAGTCATCTTTCCCGAGCTGATTCGATCCTCGGAATACCAACGAATCTTGTTCGTGGGCTGCGCTTGGTACACCTTGCACTACCCTCAGCTTTTTCGAACCAAGGACTTCTCAACTTTGGAGATCAATCCCAACGAAGCCCGCTTCGGAGCCGCAAAACACCACGTCGATTCCTGCGAGCATCTCGATCGTTACTACCGACCCGAGGAACTCGACTGCATCCTATTCAACGGAATCTTTGGTTTCGGACTCGACGAACCCTTGGCGGTCGAGCGAACCTTTTCAGCCATGCATGCGTGCTTGAGAACCGGTGGTCTACTAGTCTTCGGTTGGAACGATCTCGATGCACATCGCCCTTTCCCGATCGAAGACATTGAAGGGCTTCGACAATTCCAGCCCACCATCTTCCCTCCCGTCAATGCGAGCATCCTGGCATCCGACTCGATCAATCGCCACGAATTTCATTTCTTTCGAAAACCAGGCGGCCCCCCTCGATGAACGCTCCCGAGACCTTGGAGGCAGCCATACAACTGGCGGTTCGTTTCCACGCCGGACAACGCGACAAAGCAGGCGAGTGTTACGTGCTCCATCTGATGCGAGTTATGTTGGGCTGTACCAGCCCCGAGGCCATGCAGGCCGGCATCCTGCATGATTTGCTGGAGGACACGACTGCCACGCAAGATGATTTGCGTCGAACTGGGCTCTCAGAACAGGTTGTATCGGCTGTTCTGAAACTGACCAAGCCGGAACATACCCCGTATTCGGAGTACATCATCCTGCTCGCGGCCGATCCGATCGCACGTGAAGTCAAACTCGCCGATTTGGAAGACAACTATCGCCTTGCGCGGGTCGCCTACCGTGCCGAGCATGCGGACGAAGACAGCCGCCGGATTCAACGTTACATTTTGTCCGCACAATTCCTGCGGGGACAAATCGCGAGGAACGAGTTTTTGGAACGCATCGCACCTGTCGATACTGTGTAAAAACGCTGATGACGGGTGCAAGCGAACCCAGTTTCTCTTCGTTTGTTTCGGCCTTTCGCTCCTGGAGTACGTCTGGGATCTGAGGTAAGATACGCCCACAGCTTTCCTCTCGACTTCAAGGGTACCTACGTGTCGCAAATCGAACAAAAACTCGAAGCATTGGGTTTGAAATTGCCCCCCGCTCCCAAGCCTGTGGGGCTCTACAAGCCAATGCTCATCGTTGGCAGTCTGGCTTATACCTCCGGCCATGGTCCGCTCATGAGCGACGGGTCGCTCGTACTGGGTCGCGTTGGCGAGGATCTCGATGTCGAAGCTGGCAAGGCAGCCGCGAAACAAACCGCATTGGCCATTCTGGCCACGCTGAAAGCCGGTCTTGGAAATCTGGATCGCATGGTGCGAGTGGTCAAACTACTGGGCTTCGTTCGCTGCACCGACGCTTTTACCCAAAGCCCCGCGGTAATCAATGGTTGCAGCCAAGTCTTCGTCGACCTTTTGGGAGACGATCTGGGGATCGGTGTCCGCAGCGCCCTGGGCACCAATTCACTGCCCGGCGGAATGGCTGTTGAGGTCGAAGCCATCTTCGAAATCCGATGAGCGAACGCCAAACGCTATCGTTCTTGGCTCGAACCCTCCAGAACGCAGGGTTGCAGCCCAAGACCAAATACGGTCAAAATTTCCTCATCGATCTGAACTTGCTCGATATCCTGATCAACGGCGCGGAACTCGATCCGCGCGATGTCATCTTGGAAGTCGGGACAGGACTTGGATCGCTGACCAAGTCCATGGCGACCAAGGTCGGAAAAATCCTGACCGTGGAGGTCGATCGCGACCTCCAGGCCTTGGCCGCAAAAGAACTCAATGCTTTGCCCAACGTACAGGTCTTCGGGTGTGACGCACTGCGTAACAAGAACCATTTGAGAGATGAAATCATTCAGGCGACTGCGGAGTCTGTAGCCGCGATCCCGAATGCGCGTTTCAAACTCGTGTCCAATTTGCCGTACAACATCGCCACTCCGATCATCAGTAATTTGCTCACGGTCGAACCGCTGGTCGAACGGATGGTGGTTACGATTCAAAAGGAATTGGGGGATCGGATCGTCGCTCGGCCATCCTGCAAGGACTACAGCGCGCTGAGTATTTGGATGCAGAGCCTATGCGACTGTGAAATCTTGCGGGTGCTGCCTCCCACCGTATTTTGGCCACAACCCAGAGTCGAATCGGCGATCCTACGCATCCGACCCAACGCGGCCAAAAGAGCTCGCATCCGCGACCTGGCTTTTTTCCATAGCAAACTTCGAGCGTTGTTCTTCCATCGACGCAAATTCTTGCGAAGCCAACTCGCCACCGCTTGCCAAGAAGAGCTAACCAAACCGCAGATCGACGCCATCCTCGAAGGCTTGGGTTTGGCGTCCAATCTTCGAGCCGAACAACTCTCGGTGGAACAGATCATCGAACTCATAGAAGCGTGTCGAACGGCAGTGGAATCCAATCCAATAGAAGCAAAATAGAGCCATGATCGAATGCAACCTGTTCCGCAGTTGGGTAAAGTTTATCGCCCTCAATGCGATCGCCTTGTCCTGCAGCACGGGCTGGTCACAAACCGAGGGCACGAAGGCAGTTAAAACGCTTCGACAAGCCAGTCATGGGCTTTTCGAGATTGGAGTCGGTATCAACGATCGAATTCCCGAGCAACCCGACAATTGGGAGTTGCTCACACGGGAATTCTCGATCGTGACGGCCGAAAACTGTATGAAACCGCAGAGCATCCAACGCACGCTCGGCAACAACGATTTCAGCATCGCCGATGGCTTTGTTCAATTTGCGGTCGACCATGATCTTCGAATCGTCGGCCATTGCTTGGTCTGGGCCAAAGACGATCGCACCTACGACTGGTACTACAAGGACGGCGATCAACCGGCTTCGAAGGAAGTTCTTTTGGCACGCATGAAGCACGATATCCAGACCATGGTTGGTCGATACAAAGGCAAGATCGCCATGTGGGACGTGGTCAATGAAGCCTTGGACGATGGCGATGAATGGTTGCGTCCTTCCGGTTGGGTCAGCGTGTGCGGTGAGTCGTTTATCGCCGAAGCGTTTCGCGCGGCCCATCAAGCGGATCCCGACGCACTTTTGATTTACAACGACTACAACAATGAACTGCCTAAGAAGCGCGAAAAGATGCTGCGACTGATCGAATCGATGCAAGCTCAAAACGTACCGATTCATGCGATTGGCCTTCAAGGCCATTACGAGATCGATCGCATCCCATTGATGGAGATTGAGGAAACAATTGTTGCCGTCAAAAAATTGGGATTGAAGGTCGTTGTATCCGAACTCGACATCGACATGATCCCGCGCGGTCGATGGTGGGCCGATGGAGGAAAGTACCGGGAGGAACTTTCGCGGTTGGATCCCTATCGCGAAGGGCTCCCCGAGGATTTGCTACGCAAGCAGGCCGAACAGTATGCAGCCTTGTTTGAAGTGTTTGCAAGGCATGCCGAAGCGATCGAGCGCGTATCTTTTTGGAACTTGCACGATGGCGAATCGTGGCTCAACTATTTCCCTTGGAACCGAGTCAACCATCCGTTGCTATTCGACCGCCAGCGGCAACCCAAGCCGGCATACGACGCAGTCATCGGAGTCCTGCGCTAGACTGGATCATCGATACCGCAACGTTGAAACACATGCGAATCTCATGTTGCTGCATCCGCGGTGGTGGGCACTTGGACGGTTCCGATGAGCAGTCGGCCATCGGTCTGCCACAGATCACCGCCGCCGTTCTTGCCACTTCGTACCTTATGAAAATCTGCCTCGGACTCGACATGCGTCAACCAGCCCGTTTTCTGGAGCATATCAAACATGCGGTTCCGCTCGGCATCGACATTGCCATCGATGTGATGCGTGATTTGGCCGGTGGTATGGCTCAGTCCCACGCTGCGATCAAAAGTGACCGCACCCGTCCATAGGGGTCGGCCTCGGTCGTCGAGTTGGTCGGATTTCCAGAATCGGACGTGATGCCGTTGGCGAGGATCATTGCCGACCGGTTGCTCGAAGGCCAAATCTTCCTTGCGACCAAACAGAAACAAATTGCTCACCGGAGCTTGCTGGTAAGGTCGCTTGATGATCGTGTCGGCTGCGATTTTCAAATCGCTTCGCAAGCTCAACGGGTCCACGTTGAACCAACCTGCTTCTTTCATGATCGCTTTCACATCTGCCTCCGATCCGATCAGTGCGACATTGATCGGATCCCCCGGATGATCGTCGCCTGTACGGGTCAAATCCGGAGTGTTTCCGAGGGCAGGGTGGCGATGTTCGTATCGCTTCCAAAGCCGTGGCATGATCAAGTAAGCGATCACCAAATACAGACTCAATAGGGCAACGATCGCGTATGCGAACGCTTGACCCATAGTGATTGAACTGAGTGGGAGGATGGCCAAGATCCGTTTACCAGCGACGGCCGGATAATCTGCGGGCCGGTCCGACGACATAGCCCGGGTTATTAAACATTGCCTCCTGCGAGGCTTGATCCGAATTCCGAGCATACACCACGACCGAAATGGGGAAGCCGAAAACTTCAGGACCTGGGTAGAGGACTACCTCCCACATGTCGACCACGCCCGCAGCGACGGCCGTCATATTCAATTGCAAACGAGCAATTTCAAGGGATTCGGCTTGATTTTCTTGATACGCCGCAGCTTGGCTTCTGAGGTACAACGCATACTGGCGTTGCTCTTCCAAGGCCCTCTCTTTGTCCGCGGATTCTTCGTACGTCGACAACCATTGTTCCCAATGAGGTTTCAGGATCCGTAGATCTGCATCGCTGAAAAAGAAAAAAGGGATCCCATATTCATCACCGTTGCTGAACTCGAGCAGGACACCGTCGCACGTGAACGTCCGAGAATTTGCCCTTTGGGCCAGTACCCAATCATTGAATGCCGAGTCGGTCGCAAACTTGGTCTTCTCGAAGTGCGCAACAATTTGCGGCAGCATCTTGCGATAGATTTCGGGAAGGTTTTCGAACAATCGATCGTTGACGTAAAGCTTGCCTCGTCGACGCTGCAGCGTGATCTCGCGACGTGCGAAATCAACGACTTTGCCCACAACGACCATGCCATTGCTGAGGGTCCATGCGTGGCGCTCGCCGGCGTTCGCCAACGCATTCACGTTCTCTTCGGAGCGAATCCATTTTTGATCCTCTTCGGACAACTGGTCGATCGGGATCGCGAGCAACTCACGTCCCTTCGTCGGCGTATCGAGCTTGACCACGATCTCTCGATCATCGACGGCGACCAAGGTTCCTGCGACAGTCAAATTGCCCGTCTTGTCCTTGAACTCCCTCGCCCAAGCCCCCGAACTCATCGAAAGACACGCTCCAAATAGTAGGCACATAAGGCGTTTGGATACGTTCATAGTGATAAAAATCCTTCATTGACTTTCGTAGATCGATGCGCCATTCGACGGCAAATTTGGCCGGATGGCGGTCCTAGTTCCTGGATGGAAGTTATTTCGGGACTCAGAGGAGTTCCGATCGCTCCGGCTCCAGCATTTCTTTTTCTTTCTATTAAGATAGCAGTTTAAGTCGAAATCCCCAAATTCGCAAAGAGAAAACGACCGCTGTGTCTTCGTCCATGCTACCCACCGTTCCCTTGCGTTCCGTTTCCTTGCATCCGAGCAAGCGGTCGCATCGCTTGGGGCGCCATCCATGGATCCTTTCCACGTCGATCGTGGAGCCCTCCGAGCCCTTGGCGTTGGGCGAACCTGTCGATTTGCTGCACACCGATGGTCGCTGGCTAGGGCGAGGGCTTTACAACCCCACCAGCCGTATCCGATTGCGGATGTACACATGGGATTCTCAACAGAAGATTGATGGCGAACTCTTCGATGCGCGATTGGACAGTGCCCTCGAGCTGCGTAGGACCATGGCCAGCCACTGCGAACACGATGCCATGCGGTTGGTTTTCAGCGAAGCCGACCAACTTAGCGGGCTCATTGTCGATCGATTCGGTGCTCATCTAGTGATTCAATTGACGGCCGGTGTCCTGCTACCCTGGATCGATCGCTTGGTCGAACGGTTGATTGAACGGTTGGTCGCGGTCGGTCCTGTAACCAGCGTGACCCTCCAACTCGATGAAAAGACCGCTCGAAGCGAAGGCGTGGAGCCATGCACCCGGCATTGGATCGGCGAACCACCGGTGGAACCGATTCTGCTGCGGGAAAACGGATTGCTTTGGTCCGCGGACCTGCGACACGGACAGAAGACCGGCTATTACCTGGATCAACGGGACAACCGACTGGCGGCCGCACGCTGGACGCCGGCTGGTGGCCGCGTACTCGATGTTTGCACGTATGCGGGCGGTTTTGCTTTGACCATCGCCAAGCACGCCTACCCTGCCAGCATTAATGCAATTGATAGCAGCCCTAAGGCTTTGGAAATGGCTCGTGAAAATGCGGTCCGCAACGGGCTTGGAGACCGAGTCGAATGGGAGCAAAATGACTTCTTCAAGGCCTTGTCCGATCGGGTCGATGCCAGGGAGCAATTCGACATGATTGTGCTGGATCCGCCGCGGCTAGCGGGAGCGAGGGACCAATTGGCCAGGGCGATGGCCGCTTACCATCGTCTCAACTACCTTTCGGTACGACTGCTGCGTCCGGGTGGAATATTGGTTACTTGCAGTTGCTCGGGCCGGGTCACCCGCCGCGATTTTCTTGAAATGCTCCAGGGAGTTTCGGTTCGAACCCATCGCGAAGTCCAAATCCTTGAAAATCGTGGGGCGAGCCCCGATCATCCTGTTTCTGTGAACTGCCCAGAGACGGATTACCTCAAGTGCGTGATCGCTCGAGTTCAGTGAAGCAAAGCCAAGCCAATTTCGGCGATTTGTCGGCTTATGGACTTGCTCACTACCTGGGGGCGGCGGTACACTTTCGCTCCTGATTTTCGATATGCAGCAATCGTGACTAAGTAACGCCAAAGTGGCGGAATGGCAGACGCGCTGGACTCAAAATCCTGTGTCCGAGAGGACGTGTGGGTTCGACTCCCACCTTTGGTATTTAGCACCTTTGATTTTTAGTTTGAGTTTTTTCAAGGATCCTATTCGACCGCAAACGTATGCCAACCATCAATCAATTGGTTCGTCGCAATCGCGTCGTTCAAAGAAAATCGACTAAAAGTCCCGTTCTCGAGAGCTGCCCGCAGAAGCAGGGTGTGTGCTTGATCGTTCGTACGATGACTCCCAAGAAGCCCAACTCGGCGCTTCGCAAGATCACGCGTGTGCGACTCAGCAACGGCAAAGAAGTCACCGTGTACATTCCAGGTGAAGGTCACAACCTGCAAGAGCACTCGATTGTGCTGATCCGTGGTGGTCGTGTCCGCGACTTGCCAGGCGTTCGCTACCAAGTCGTTCGCGGTAGCCGTGACACACTGGGCGTGAATGGACGCAAGCAATCCCGTAGCCGCTATGGTGCCAAGAAGGCCTAGTGTCTCCCGTCTTCCACTTTATACTCCTTTAAGACGTCAAACTGTTTCGCTATGGGCAAGATCACCGCATCACGCACAACCCTGCGTCCTGACCCCCGTCATAACTCGCTCCTCGTCGCTAAGTTCGTGAACTGCTTGATGTACGACGGCAAGAAGTCCGTTGCCTTCAACGTCTTCTACGATGCTCTCGATGAGATCGCTGAGAAGATCAAGGATCGACCGGCTGTCGAAGTTTTCGAACTCGCGATTGAGAACGTCAAACCCTACATCGAAGTTCGTTCGAAGCGGGTCGGTGGTGCGTCCTATCAAGTGCCGATGCAGGTCAACAAGAACCGCCAACAGTCTTTGGCTTTTCGTTGGATCCTGACCTCCGTCCGCGACAAGAAGGGTCGAGCCACGTCGGTCAAGTTGGCGGACGAACTCATGGCAGCGTATCGCAAAGAAGGCACCGCCATTACCAAACGCGAAAACACCCACCGCATGGCCGATGCCAATAAGGCCTTCGCCCACTTCGCTTGGTAGTCGGATCGCACAAATTAGAAATGAACCCAGGGCCTCATCCGCCTTGGGTTTTTTCGTGCGCCCGTACGAACCATTAGGCCCTTCCGTCGTCGTTATGACGGTCTTAAGAAAGTATACTGGGAGGTGAGTCCTCATCTCGTTGCGATTAACTTCGTTACGAATCTCTCCTCTCCCAGGTGCATCATGCGTTTCCTCTACCCTTGCCAAAGGGCCATGGCCTGTTTCCTTGGTGTCTTCGGGTTCTCCTGGTTCAGCAATGGGCAAGAACCCTTGACGACGGACCCGGCCGCGACCCGCGCGACGATCGTCACTTTTTCTACCCAGGACGATCATCGCGATATGATGAAGCAATTGGGAATCACCAAACTTCGACCGGGCCCCAGCGGCAATCCTTCGGATCCCAAGGCAGCCAATACGGACGAGTCCTTGGCGAATCCTTATCCGCGACTTCCGGAGCTGATGACTCTCAACAATGGTGGGTCGGTTACTACGCCGGAGCAGTGGTGGAACGAGCGACGCCCAGAGATCGTCGAAGACTTGGAACGCGAAGTTCTCGGCCGGGTTCCCGAAAATGTTCCCGGCGTGACGTGGCATGTGCTGAAGACGATCGAAAAGAAGTTGGGCGAAACCGAAGTAATCGAGAAACGGCTCGTCGGCCGCGTGGACAATTCCGGCTGTCCTGAGATCACGGTCAACATGCTTATGACCGTCGTGACTCCCAAGACCGCTTCCGAGCCTGTCCCGTTACTGATGATGTTTGGTTTCACAATGTTCGGCCCAGATGGCGAAGACATCGACTTTGGTCGCGGATTCCGCGGCAATCGCAATCGCAAGCCCGATGCCCCGCCCCCCGCCACGCAACAATTGGTCGAAGCAGGTTGGGGATACGCCACACTCAATGCAGGCAGTATTCAAGAGGATGCCGGTGGCGAACAACCCAATCGCTTTGGACCACCGCGGCCGGCAGGCCAAACGGGTGGCGGATTAACGCGCGGCATCATTGGTTTGACCAACCATGGGCAGCCCCGAACACCCGAGCAATGGGGCGCGCTCCGCGCCTGGGCATGGGGCGCCTCACGTGGACTCGACTATCTCGAGACCGATCCGGCGGTTGACGCCCAGCGTGTTGGCATTGACGGCGTATCGCGTTACGGAAAAGCAGCTTTGGTGACCATGGCCTTTGACCCTCGATTCGCCATGGGATTGATCGCTTCCTCCGGTGAAGGAGGTGCGAGCCTCTACCGACGCAATTTCGGAGAAGCGGTCGAGAATCTTGCTGGCTCGGGCGAATACCATTGGATGGCGGGCAATTTTTTGAAGTACGCCACGGCCGAATCGTCGTTTGGCTCGAAGACCGCCAACGATCTTCCAATCGACGCACACATGCTGATCGCACTATGCGCACCACGATTGACCCTGATCAGTTACGGCGTTCCTGAAAAAGGAGATGCGCTGTGGCTCGACCAACAAGGTAGTTTCATGGCAACGATTGCTGCCCAGCCAGCATATCGACTTCTAGGGGCGAGCGCGCTCGGCCGAAGCGATGACTACCAATCCGAGAAGATGCCGCCAGTCAACAGTGGACTGCTCGAAGGACAACTGGCCTGGCGTCAGCACGACGGCGGTCACACCGATCTTCCGAACATCCCACACTTCATCGCTTGGTCGGAACGAATGTTTGCCAACGCTCAGCAGCCTTAACAGACCAATAAATGCAGATTTGTCTCGGACTGTGCGAATGGTAATTTTGAATTCGAGCGACGCGAGCTGCGGATAATTCCCCTCGCATCGATTCATGCGAATAACGTCGTGGCTACATGCCAGCCGCCAACTCATTCCAGGTTCAAATCTTAGCGTTGATTCGCTTCGTCGGATTTTGGTTTTAATTGCCACTGTTCATCGAAGAAATCTGCGTCTGCAATCCGTCCGGGCCAGCGCCTGTCGGGGGGTGTTTTCAAGTCGATCACAGCCCAATCGGGTAGCTTGGGCACTTGCCTGGCATTGTTGAGGTAATCGTATTCGCGGTAGGTGAAACTGCTGTTGAGTACGACGTAGCGCTCGGGAGATAATGGATTGGGGTAAATCAAGACAGGCATGTGCGCCGAGGCATCGAACGAGCGTTCTCCAACCTGCAGCACTTCCTTCGTCCACCCGATCGGCAGTTGCGCTTGAATTTTTGCGATCAGTGGGTTGCTAACGGGATCTCCCCAGAGAACCAAATGGAATCTCTGCATATCCTCAGGCGTAACGTCTTCGGGCGCCTTGATGCGAACGTCTCCTCGCATTTGCCGATGCCATTCGCGGACCGCTCGATCGAATTCACTCTGAACCCACGCAGCCGTGTTGGGATGCATGCCATCCGCCGAAGGCCGTACCATAAGGAACGGAGCCATGAACGCGTCGTCGATGGGACCTTGCAGCAAGTGCTTCTTTTTCAATGAGCCATCCGGTGGCTCGACCGGTGAGACCAGTTTCCACGTCCCGTCTGTCGCTCGAAACGTCGCGCCCCAGCTAAGATCTGAACGTCTTTGGATCGCCTCAGAGCCGCTCCAAACCACCGTATCCTCGACACCCTCTTCATTGCGAATGAGGATGAGCACCGTCATCCGCTGTATCGATGTTGGCAATGCATCGGCTGTGAAGTTCAATGAAAACTGCTGGATGCCCGAATGGATCCTGACGATGACGTGTTCATCGGTCCGCCGCACATGCATGGAAGAAGGCACCCAATGCTCGACGAGAGCGTCTACCGTCAGCCAATGAGCCTTGTTGTAACGCAGGCTGGTGGTGGTGAACGCAAAGGCGTCGGGAGCGCCACGGGTTCTGCTATCGAGGATGGTTCGCAATCGTTGATCGATCTCTTCGCGCGCAGCGGTTGTGATTTGATGCCCGGTGTTGGGGGCGACAATGTGCGCCATCTCAAAGCGTTCGTCGTCGGGAAGCTGCCAACTGGCGCGCGCCATTACATCCGCCGCTTGTTTCTGTTTGTCGATCGCACCGCTGTACGCGATCGTCGGCAACATGCGCAAATTACGGACCCATACCGGGCAATCGTAAAGCTGCCATAGCTTTTGCTCGTACCAAGTAGGTGCAAGCGTTTCGGACTGAAAGACGTTGAGAAACTCTGGCGTCTCCGAAAATCCTGCGCCTGGCGTGGCTGCAAACCAACGGTCGGGGTAGTGGACCGCGAGATGCCAAGCCGCCGCGCCGCCCATCGAGAAGCCGCGGATTGCGATTTTGTCGCGATGGATACCATACTCCTTAATGGCATGTTCCAAAGCCTCGAGGGTGTCGATTTCTCCAGCGAGTTTGTTGGCGTTGCAATACCTGCCGAAGGGGTGGATCATCATTGTCAGTGAATCGGGGACCGGATCGAAGTTCTTCATGCGGGCCGAGAGGAACTGCAATTCGAGCCCCTTTTCACTTCGCCCACGGCACCACACATCCGCTCTTCGAAAATTCGTAGCGTCGGTATGGCCAGCCCCGAAGCTGTTCATAACCACGCCATAGGGTTGAATCGAACCATCGATTTGGGAGCGAAAGCCACGGACGGTTGCGCTCACGCCTCTCGACGGGTAACGAGGGTCAAAACGCCATGGCGTTTTCTGATTGGCCAAATCGACCGCCCGCTGCTTTCCCGTCCGCAGCAACTCCTCCGCATGGTCGACATCGGAGGGTTCAAAGAATCCGTCCTCGCGGAGCGCGCGGTCGACCGCGATGTAAAAGATTTCAACATCCGGAAGAAACTCTTGGACCATCTTCTCCTTCGACTCGCGAAGGGTAGCGATGATGGCCGCAAGTTCCCGCGTCGAAGCCTCCAACGCAGATCGCTTATCCTCGGGAATCGCCATACCCGACGGCGGAACAGGTCGCACATTTTTGGTCTGGTTGTCCGCCGGCCCATCCGCCTGCAATGGGACCATGGTGGCAATCCACAAACAGGAAGCAATCCACCCATAGCGATCGAAGCGTTGCATGATAGAAATCCAGAGAGAGGTTCAGGATTGAGGATTGTTTGGATCGACGTTTACGGTGCCATCAATTCCAAAGCGCTCGCAATGAGCGTGCGAGCACCGGTTTGAATGGTGGCATTGGGTTCAGGAAAGAAAAATGGTGAGTGAAGCGAGGGTAGGGTTTTGCCTTCGCGATGAAACTCCGCGATCCGTTCAGCAGGCTGAGTTCCCAGATGAAACATCGCGATCGGGATTCCCGCCAATCCGAACTGCGAAAAATCTTCACCGCCCATGACCGGTGGGACAGGGATCAAGCGTTCGGTGCCGAGGGTTTGCTGAAAGACCGGGACCAATCGGCCGACCAAGGCTTCGTCGTTGATCGTGGCTGGCGTATCGTCGGAAAACTCAACGCTCGGTTCGTCTGCGTTCGCACTGATTGCGGCCGCTTTGGCTTTGCGAACGATGCCGTCGAGCAAGCGTTGGCGGACGTCGGCCGAGTACGCGCGAACGGTGAGCTGCAGCTTGCAACTGCTGTCGATGATGTTGTGCTTGGTTCCCGCGTGGATCGATCCGACCGTGATGACCGCGGGCTCGAGCGGATTGTTTTCGCGGCTGACTAGGGATTGCAGATCCACGATCAAATGGGCTGCCTGGACGATCGGGTCGTTGGCTTGATGAGGGAACGCTCCGTGCCCTCCCTTGCCTCGGACGATGATATCGACACTATCGACGCTTGCGTAAAGGTTACCAGCCCGATAGCCGATGGTTCCTGCCTCCAACTCCGGATTGACGTGCAATGCGACGGCAAAGTCCGGTCGCGGAAAACGAACAAGTGCGCCGTCGGCGATCATGGCCCGCGCGCCTCCGCCAATTTCTTCGGCGGGTTGACCGAAAAGGACCAGCGTTCCTTTCCAGTCGGACCGGTGCTTGGCCAGGTACTCAGCGGCCGCGATCTGACAGGTCATATGGATATCGTGTGCGCAGGCATGCATGACTCCCACCTCCACGCCACGGGCGTCGTCGACCCGTACCTTGGAAGCATACTCGAGCCCCGTTTGCTCCGTTACGGGCAGACCATCCAAATCGGTGCGCAACATCAGCGTCGGGCCTTCGCCATTCGATAAGACCGCGACGTAACCCGTCTTGCCAATCCCAGTCGTGACAGAAAATCCATCGGTTTGAAGCCGCTTAACTAGTTTGGAACCCGTCTTCTCTTCGAGGAACGACAGCTCGGGCGAGGCATGCAATTCTTTGTACAGAGTCACCCATCCACCGAGCTGTTCCCCGACAAAAGCATCGTCGATGGGCTCAGAAGCCACGACCGATGCAGAGGATGCAGCCACAGAAGCGACACACAGCATAGCAAGATAAAAACGCAGTGGAAAACGATAGGTCATGATGAATCGATGGGGTTGGTGTTTGCAATGAAAAACAGTTATCAGGCAAAGGGCGCGGGCTGGATTCTTTGCCATATTAGCCTCGCCAGCCCGACTCAGGCGACCTGTCGGGAGAGGTTCTCTCGAAAAAATTACCGTGAGAGACATCAAAAAAATTGGATTCCGAAGACGTGTGACCTAACGTGTCCAATGACTTGCGATTCTTAGGGTGTCGCTCGCGCATGAGTCATGCGAGCTCCCTTGGAATACTTTGGAACCAAAACGAGTCGCAACATGGCAACCGCTGTCGCAACACAATCGAAAATGGTGCAACAAACCTTTGCATGGGATGTCGAAGTCGAAGGTGGGCGGGTGGCGACTCCGAAATCTCATGTGAACGTCACCACGGTATCCCAATCGACTTCTCAACGCCGTGGCCGATGCGAGCACATCGGCGGCGTGATGTCCAACGTGTTGGGCAAATACGGGATCAGCCTCGACGATCTACTCGGAGAAATCGAAGCCCAACGCGCCGCCCGCCTCCAGGCAACCACCGGCTAATCTCTCCTGCCCTTGTCAGGGCAAACAGCCAGCATGGCAAAGAGACGGGGCAAACCGTTACGCAGGATCCGGCTGCGCTTTGATTTCGATGGCCAGGATCGATACGTCATCGAGTGGCCCTTTGGGCTCGCACCAGCAATCCACGGCTCGCCGAAGTCGCTGCACTTGATCGCTGAGCGGCTCGCTGCGGCTGGCATCCAACTCGGCCAACATGCGTTCGTTGGTCCATTGTTCCAACTCCGCATCCATGGCTTCGGGCACACCGTCGGAATACAAGTACATGCGGTCTCCAGGTTGCAACTGCAACGAGAACGGATCGAACTCCGCATCGTCCACCCAACCCACCGCCAACCCATCGCCATCGGCAAAGCGGGCCTTTTGGCTCGCGGAAAAATGTACAGGTTGTGGATGACCGCCGCATGCGTATCGGAACATGTAGGTTTTCAAATCCAATACGCCATAGAGGATGGTAAAGTGCAAACCACCCTGGCTGTCCATGGGAAAGCGGCGATTGAGTTCTTCGACCACCGTCTCCGGCGGTGTGATCACCCGTCTCCCTGTGAATGGGTCCAATCGCACCAACAGCGACGTCGCCGATACCAGGGAACTTAGAACGCGTCCGATGGCGACGGCCAACAACGCCGACGCCGCACCATGGCCACTGACATCGACGACATACAAGGCAAGATTATTGTCGTCGAGCAACGCGTAGTTCAAGAAATCACCCGCCAATTCCTCGCACGGAGTGTAATCCCAAGCGATCGAAACTCCCGGGCAAGCCAACGGATTGTTGGGAAGCAACGACTGTTGCATCCGGGCCGCCGCTTGCAGATCACGCGTCATGCGCGAATTGAGTTGATTCAACCGACTATTGAGCGACTCCAGTTCGGCGTTCCAAGTCGACAACTTTTCCTTAGCGAGGATCAGTTGTTCGTTACTTCGGTGCAACTCCTTGTTTTTCTCCACCGCGTTCTCGAAGACCGAAACCAGCAAATTGAGTGTCTGCTGTTTGCCGGCTTTGACATGGTACACATTGCCACCCAACGAAACGGGGAGCGTCGAATTGGCCTCCGAAGTGTCGACTTCCTTCAGTGGGTTGGTGCGCAGATCTTCGATACGTGAGATCAAGTACTTGGTCTCGTAGGGCTTGGTGATGTAATTGTCCGCACCGGCCGCCAATCCGCGAAGAATGTCCTCGGCATCGTTGAGGGTCGACAGCAAGATGACTGGCGTACGCCGGAGGTTCTCGGAACTTTTGATGGCAGAGCAAAGCTCGTAACCGTTCATCTTGGGCATCTCAATGTCCGAAACAACAACGGCGGGACGATGTTCCTGGACCAATGCCAAGGCGGCATGACCATCGAGCCCCACATGGGCATCGTAACCGGCCGCGATCAAACGTTGCTGCAGCACCTTGCCCTGCACGCGGCTATCCTCGGCAATAACAATGCAAGGTCGCTTGGGTGCGGGAGTTCCAGTCTCTATCGATTCGTTCATGTTGCCATTGCCTTGCGATTCTCTTCCACCACGCGAACGATCCAGGACGCAATTTTCTCCAGCGGAACCACGCGATCGGCGAGTTCTTCCTCGACGATCACCTTCGGCATACCGTAAACAACGCATCCCTCAGGATGCTGCGCAATTACCGTGCCTCCCTTTTGCTTGATTCGCCGGCAGCCTTCGGTTCCATCGCGTCCCATGCCTGTCAGAATGACGGCCAGCAGATGACCGGCATACACGTCGGCCGCAGAACGAAAGAGGTAATCGACGGCGGGTCGGCAATTGTGCTCCGGTGGATCCTGATTGGTCTCAATAACGATCATGCCTCGTTGGCGACCGAGGCCCATGTGAAAACCGCCTGGGGCAATGTAGACGTGGTTGGGTTCAACGATCATTCCTGACTGAGCTTCATGAACTTCCATGGAACTCGACTCATTGAGTCGTACGGCCAATGACTTGGTGTACTTAGGAGGCATATGCTGAACGATTAACACCGGCACGCCCAAGGAGTTCGGCAATTTTGGGATGACTTCTCGCAGGGCGATCGGACCGCCGGTCGACGTGCCGATCAGTACGGCATCGATGCGCTGCGGACTTGCAGAGCGAGTGGCTCTTAGAGATCCTTTTCCAACCTGGGCCGTACCCGACGAGCGAGGCGACGATTTCTCGATGGATTCACAATCCCGGGATGCAGACTCGGCACAGGCGCGGGGCAATGTCGTGTTGAGACTCTCGCGAAAGGCCTCGATCTTCTCGGTCAGCAAGGCTTCGAGTTGAATGCGGTTCGCATTCGCGTCGGACGAACTTGGTTTTTGGATAAAGTCGAAGGCACCCGCGAGCAATGCGTCGGTGGTAACCTGGGCACCTTCCGACGTTAAACTGCTCAGCATCACCGCCTTGACCGGCAATCCCGTCTTGTTCATTTCGAACAGAAGCTCGACCCCCGTCATGCCTGGCATTTGAACATCCAGCGTCAACAGGTGGGGTTTGAGTTCGGCGATTTTTTCGAGGGCTTCGTGTCCGGAACAGGCCACACCCACAACCTCCACTCCGGGCACATTGCGAAGAACGTTGCGTACCAATTGTCGGTAGAGCGCCGAATCGTCCACCACCAATACGTTGAGCTTCATCGATTTCGTCCTTGCTTTTCGAAGAAGCTTTCGAGGCGCTGGGTGTCAAAGGGTTTGACAATGAAGTCGATCGCACCCAACTGAATGCACTCAGCGATCTTCTCTTTTTGATTGATCGCGCTGACCATGCATACTTTGGCTGTGGGATCGGCAGCCCGTATCGCCCGCAACGCTTCAATGCCGTCCATTTTCGGCATCACGATGTCCATGGTGACCAAGTCAGGGCGAAGGCTCTGGAATTGCTCCACTGCATTCTCGCCGTTGGCTGCCTCACCGACCACCTCCCAACCGGTCCGGATGGCGATCTCGCGCAGGCGCAATCGCATGATCATGGCGTCGTCGACGATGAGGAGTTTGCGAGTCATGGAGAGTGACCTAAGGCGCGAGGTTCGGACAATGCTGAATTGTAGAAGCGATCCATGATTCAAAGTTGAATGGAGCTTTTTCCGATGTAAAAGACTTCGACTTCGCCTGTCGCTACATTGGCGACCAAGCGGCGGCCAACGGTGCCGCCTAGATCGCGACCGACGATTGGAATTTGATGGATCGACAGAGCCCGCTCCACGGCCAGAATATTCGAATCGCCAATGGACTGGGTGCTGCTGGGCGATAGATGCGCGAACATGTTGGCTCCACCCGCGATTTTTGCGGTCAATCGCAGCTTAGAACCCGCAGCCACTTCCATCATCTGCCGGATCGTTTCCGGAACGGCCGTATCGACATACTTGCCGACCGGTTGTCCGCGACCTGCCGAATCCGGCATGACGATGTGGGCCAACCCGAGGAGCTTGCATTTGCGATCGAAAAGAATCAGCCCGATGCAGGAGCCGAGCAACGTCCGGAGCAGGCCCTGACTTTGAGCCACCTTGATTCCGGCCATGCCTACCAATTGGTCCGATTGAGTCGCCCCCTTGTTCACCTCAGTTTCTCCGAAAGCGTGAGAAGGCTGGGAGCATCAGGAATCAACAGTAGTTGCCATGAAACCGGAGTCGCATCGACAAAGAAATGGGTTTTTGCCAAAAGTACGGAGTCCACTTCGGACGCTTGATCAAGCAACAGAAACTGCATGATGGCGGCAGCGTAATCGCGTGCAAATAGGGGTGGCGTCGGCATCAACGATCCGATACGAAGTGCTGCTTCGGAACCTACGGGGCTGTGTTCCTCTGCAAAAAGTTTTGCCAATGCATTGAGAAATGCGCATCCGACGATGTTGGTCGTTTCGTTGGCGGCTGAGATCTCTAGTTCGCTCCAATTTTCCGCAGGTTCGCGTTCCTCGAGCAGAGCGTCGCACATGGCCAAACCACTCGGGTCATCAAAGCTGAGCAACAAGTGGCCTTGCATGCCACCTGAGACACGCATGCAGCATGCGCATATGGTCTCATCGGGAGCCCCCAACGCTTCGGTTGCAGCTTCCAGCGACGTTTGCTCCAACGGGTCGACGAGCACGCGGACATCTTTTCCCAACCACAGCGAGAGCGATTTGGTCGCTTGCCTCGCGCTCTCGGCAACGATTCCAGACAACGTTTCGAGTTGCGATGCATTGAGCGTGTGTATCATGCGTGGACCGTCGATCCGGAACGTTTTTCACGCGGAGGTTGTCGCGACATTTCGATGCACGACGCAACATCCAGCAGCAAGCATACCGATCCGTCGCCGAGAATGCTGGCCCCGGAGAGTCCGCGGATGTAGGTAAAGTTCTCATCGAGGGACTTGACGACAATGTCTTGACAACCGCGAAGGGCGGAGACGACCAATCCGATCGACTTGCTGCCGGTGGTTAAGATCAACACACTGGATGTTCCCGCCCCGCTCTCGGAGCGAACTTCAAGGGCTGGTTGTTGGGAGGACTGTTGATCGTTCCACCGAAAGATGTCATGAATCGCAACCAGTGGAATGAACTCGCCTCGCACCTCGATGGAATTGCGATGATGGACAGTGATAATGTCCCGATGATGGATCGATACGATTTCACCGACATGTTCAATTGGGGCCGCAAAGGTCCCTTGTTCGAGGTCGAATAGCAAACTTCGAATGATGGCCAAAGTCAATGGCAACCGCACGAGAAACTTGGTCCCTTGGCCCGGCGTGGAATGAACTTCCACGGTTCCGCTCAGCTCGCGAATCCGCGTTCGAACGATGTCCATACCGACCCCTCGCCCAGAGATGTCGGAGACGGCTTCCGCGGTGCTGAAACCTGGGGACCAAATGAACTGTTGCAGTTCAAAGTCAGACATCGACTCGGCATCGATGGCGGAAACCAATCCGCGTTCGATCGCCCGGCGTTTGACCTTATCGCTCGAGATACCGCCTCCGTCGTCACTGACGGTGATCACGACATTATTGCCTCGATGCTCAGCTTCAAGACTCAACGTTCCGATCTCGGCCTTGCCTCGACTTAGTCGCACCTTCTCCGATTCGAGCCCATGGTCGATCGCATTTCGCACCAAGTGGATCAGTGGATCTCCCAGTTCATCGATCATGCGTTTGTCGAGCTCAGTGTTTTCGCCCCGAATGACCAAGTTGACCTTTTTATTGAGCTCGACGGAAATATCACGGATCGTTCGTTTGAATCGATTGAACAGTGGACCGATAGGAATCATCCGAGTATCGAGAACACCGCGCTGTAGCCCATCGGAAACGCGCGAGTACTGATCGATGGCTTCATGGAGTTGCAGGTAGCTGCGTCGTCCCTGCTCAAAAACGATCAACTGTTCTTCGAGGGCCGCGATGGAGGCTTGCAATTCCCGATTCTTGTCCTCGCGCTCCGCGTTCTCCTCTTGATCCAGACACGTTCGGGCTTCGGTGGAAAAATGCTCCTTGAGCGAATCGCACAAATCCCTCAATCGCGATTGGAGCCCCGACTTTTGAAACGTTTCTTTCATTTGCGAGGCCAACTGAACAAATCTCGCCCGATTGACGATCAATTCGCCAGCCAGATTCATTAGTCGATCGAGTCGCTCCAAATCGACACGCACTGTCTCGGCAACCTTGGTCGTTGTCTCCCCCGATTCCACGGAGGCTTTGGTGCCCCCTGAATCGGCCACGAGGATTTCGCTCGGAGTCGATTCGGAAGCGATTGCAGTCGTCGCATCGCTTTCAAGACAATCGATTTCGATCATTTCAACCCCGACCACATCCGCAGCAGCCCGCAGTGCGTCGTCGACTTGGTCGGTCAGGAGCCATACGTGCAACGTTCTCAATTGGGCAACGCTCGCCAATTGATCGGGTTCAGGAATGCTGCGTTCGATTTGTCCCACTGCCCGGAGGCGTGTGAGGATTAGTTCTGCTTTGAGTTCCGGTAATTCGATGCCGCGATCGAGATATGCGATCACTCGCTTGTGTTGGGTTTGCCGCTCGAGCTCGCTTTCTCCTCCTGGCGCGGTTGGTGGGCCGGGTGTTGAATCGCCATACGACGTCGCGATCTGCGTTTCGAGCGGTCGATGAGAACTTGACAATTCCTCGATTTCCCGAATCGGAGATTCAGCCTCTTCTGCGCGGGACAATTGCTCGATCAGGTCTGGGGCGCTTGCCAGAGGCTTCCCATCCCGAAGTTTCACGGTGGCTTCCCTAAGGAAATCCACGCACTTCAGGACTAAATCCATCATGTTTTGGTCGAGCGTCCAAAGTCCCGAGCGCAATCGCTCGAAGTGGTTTTCGAGATGGTGGGTCAGCATCGTGATGCTGTCGAGTCCCATCATGGCTGCCGCTCCTTTGATCGAATGAATCAATCGAAAGGACTCGTTCAAGTTTTCCGTGCTGTTGGGTTGGCCCTCGAGGACAAGCAAAACTTCGACGAGGTCATCGAGTTGCTCCGATGTTTCGTCGACGAACATCTGCAGGTACTGCGCCATCTCATCCGATGGCATGCCGGTTGCAAAATCAAATTCCTCGCTCATGGCGTCCCCTTTGCGATGGGCTTTTGATAAAGGAACGGAGCCCGTTTTTCCAACATTCCGAGCATGTCGTAGAGACCTTCCGAGGGCCCGACGACCAAGTAGCCACCGGGGGCAATACTGCGGATGAGATTTTCGACGGCTCTGGCTTTGGATTCGCGATCGAAGTAGATCAAAACATTGCGAATCCAGACGCAATCAAACGGTGCTTCGAGCAGCGGCTGAAGCAGGTTATGGTTTTTGAAGCGTACCATGGGGAGGATTGAGGGGGACAGTCGCCAGGCCTCCGGGCCTTCTTCCACAAAGTAACGACGACGACGAACAGGATCGATTTCTTGCAGTGCCCGCTTCCGGTAAACGCCTGCCCGCGCGAGACTGAGTGCGGTTTCACTGAGGTCGCTGCCGAGAATCTTGATGTCCCAGCCCTTGAGCACAACACTGCATTCTTCCAAACACATGGCCAAGGAGTAAGGCTCCTCGCCGGAACTGCAGGCCGCAGACCAAATTCTCAAACTCGCAGGCCGCAGACCTTGTGCTTTGGCGCGTGTTAGTTCCGGGATGTACGTGTCTTTGAACCAGTCGAAATGGGACTGAGTGCGAAAAAAGAATGTTTCATTCGTAGTGATGGCGTCCAGGAAGTTAGGCAATTCCGCTGTGCCTGAGGATGAAGTGAGGTGTTGGTAGTAGGCGTCGAAACCCGGGAAGTTCCCAGCCTTGAGCCGTCGACGAATGCGGTTACTGACCAAGGTGATCTTGGAAATCTCTAGCTTGATACCGCTACGACGGTAAATGAACTCCTGGAAGAGTTCAAACTGCTTGGGAGTTAGCCGTTCCAAGTCATTCATTGCAGGGGCCGGGGGCATCACGTCTTAAATTTCGCGACCAGATCTCGCAGTCCCTGAGCTTGAGCTCCCAGTTGCTCGGCACTGGCTGCCATTTCTTCCGAAGCTGCGGCATTGGATTCGGTCGTATCGGAAACGCTGCGAATGGCAGCCTTGACCTGCTGGGCACTGGCCGCTTGGGCTTCGGTCGAAGAAGCGATTTCAACGATCCGCTCCGCTGTATCATCGACCGACTCTACGATTTTACGCAAGGAGTCTCCAACTTTTTGAGACAAGCTGGCACCTTCCTCAACCCGTCGCGACGATTCCTTGATCAATTTTGAGATTTCCTTGGCCGCTTCACTCGATCGCTCCGCCAGTTTCCGTACTTCATCGGCCACCACGGCAAAGCCGAGTCCGTGTTCGCCAGCTCGAGCAGCCTCGATGGCCGCGTTCAACGCCAACAGGTTGGTTTGACTGGCGATCTCGCTGATGACTTGAATAATATCGTTGATCTGCTCGCTCGATTTCTGGATCATCTTCATCGCGTTGACGGCTTCGTCGACGGTGCTACCGCCAGACTTTGCCAACTTCGATGTCTCAATGGCTTTGGACTTGGCCGAAATCGCGTTCTCGGAAATGACTTCAATAGAATCGAGCATTTGTGCCACGTTGGCCGTCATTTGCTCGACCGAAGCCGCCTGCGTTTGAGCCCCTTCGCTCAGGTTAGCGCTGCTTTCCGCGATGGTCCGGGCGCCTTCGTTTTGCTGCTGAGCGGCGGCCATGACCTCACCGATGATCGTCCTCAAGTCGCAAATCATCTTCTTCAAGCTCGAGCCCAGGCGTCCCATATCGTCGTCGCCCGTGACGTCAACCGATTGGGTGAGATCGCCGCGCGATGCGGCAGCCACACTCATGGACAACGAACCTGCCTTTGCTTCCAAGGCTTCTTTGTCCTCGGCTTGCTGCTGCTGAATGATGCGTTCGCGCTCCTGAGATCGGAATTCTCGCTGTGCGTCTTCGGTAATGTCGGAAGCTAATTTTACGACGCGAACCGTGACGCCATTCTCATCGATCACGGGACTGTAGGCCGCTTGCAAGTAGACTTCGCGGCCGCCTTTGCCCAACCGTTTGAACCGCGCGACCCTGAAATTGCCTTGGCTCAGTTCGTGCCAGAAATCTCGATAGTCCTGGGTGGTTCGGAAATCCGGGTCAACGAACATGCTGTGATGGCGACCACGAAGTTCGTCCATGGTGTAGCCAATGGTTCGCAAGAAATTATCATTCGCCCAAAGAATCGTTCCATCCACCGAGAACTCAATGATGGCCATCGATCGGCTAAATGCATCGAAGATCAAAGCTTTGCTCGAATGACCGTTCTCCTGCGCAGTGGTTTGCGGCTCCTTTGTGGTCACTCTCGGAGCGCGCTTGGCTGGTTTTGCAGAAGTGGGTGTCTTTTTGATTTCAGCCATCGTCGGATGGACTCCTGTCGGGAATGTCTAGTTATTCAAATTGCCTAGGATGTCGGGTAATTCGCCACGCCCAAATTGCTCCAAGCGTTGGGGAGACAGTAGCTCGTTGATTTCCAAAAGCACAATCAATTGTTCTTGCACGCGCGCGAAGCCCGCGATGTAACTGGCACCTTGACCGGTCACGGTCTCGGGCGCCGATCGTATGGCTTCTTGATCGATGCGTACGACTTGGGTTACGGAATCGACCAAGCATCCGATGGTTCGATCCCCAACGTTCACCACGATGGTGCGTGTGTCCGCATCATTGGGTTTGGCCGGCAACCCGAAGAGTGTCCTCAGGTTCACGATCGGGATGATGGAACCACGAAGATTGGAGACCCCTTCGACGTAGACTGGCACTTGGGGAATCCGCGTGACCTGGGTCAGGATTACGATTTCCCGAATCTGTTCAATTCGGATCGCATAGGCTTGACCTTCGATCCGAAACGTCACGAATTGAGCCACATTGCGTGCCAGATTGTCCCGGACCGAGTCGTTGGCTTTCAAAATGTTTCCACCGGCTTCAAGCGATCGATTCGAAGTGAAGAAAGGTTGCGTCCCGTATCTACGGGTCATAAGCACGACGTCCGATCAAGCATAGTCGCTAGGCCGCATGGATCCTTCGAAGTTTTTCAGGTTTTTGAAGGGATCGGCAGGTCCCAGCCTGTCGTTGCCCACCGTTTCGGTACCAATAACAATCGGACCACGGCCTAGAAGCGCGCAGTAGGAGAGGCGGACGTGTTTACTTGGGATGTGTACGTCCAGATTCGGTACGGTCTCCGAGCGAGAACCGTATTCGACGCCGTTACGGAAATGATGCGTCGAGGCAAAGCGTGCCCAAATGGGGTCGTGCGGCACAGCCCGCCCCAACCCAACGAAAAGACCCAGAGCGTTACGGAGCAGGCTCAATGGAGGCTGACATACTACCCTTGGAGCGTTGGCTATTGATATCTCGGCCGTAGGCTTTGATCTGATCCCGTTTGAGCTCCGCATGTTCCATGGTGGTCGTCAAACAAACCGCTCGACCTTGGGAATCGACCTCTTGGGCCAACCGCCGGCCTTGCGAGTCCGACATATGGAACAACTCACGCATCATGGCGATGACATAATCGAAGGTATGTTCTGGATCGTCCCACAAAATGACATGATAACGGGGCTGCCGCCGTGGCTTTGCCGACGATTGTTGCTCTTGAATGTCCGGCACGGCAACCGCTGCATTGGAAGATGCCATAAAAAACCTCTCAACGAATCCAGACTTGTTCGTACGCGTCGCGAAAGCAATCCTACTGTCCCGCACAACCGCTACGAGCGGATATATTGTATGAGAGACAGATACGGTTTTGGCAAGAATAATTCCAACAAAAGTTGCAAACGGAAATGACGGATTTTAGCGCACTAGATCGTTATCTTGAGAACAATCGTCAAACCCACTTGGACCATCTTTTCGAATTGCTCCGGGTGCCGAGTATCTCTGCCGACAGTACGAAACGGGCGGAGATGGATCGAGCGGCCAAATGGGTTGCAGACCGACTTGCGTCTGCTGGCTTAACAACGCGCATGATCGAAGGAGATGGGCCTGCGTTGGTGTATGCAGAAACCCCTCCTGTGCCGGGAAAACCGGTCGTATTGGTGTATGGGCATTACGACGTTCAGCCCGCTGATCCACTGGACCTATGGAAAACTCCGCCCTTTGAACCGGTCGTTCGCGACGGAAACATCGTGGCTCGAGGTTCGACGGATGACAAAGGTCAGATGCTGACGCATGTCCTCAGCGTCTTGGCATGGCACGCATGCGGCATGCCATTGCCTCTCCAGGTCAAATTCTTGATCGAAGGCCAGGAGGAACAAGGGAGCGAGGTCTTGGAAGCCAAATTGCCAGAAATCGCAAAGCAAGTGGCATGCGATGTGGTCGTGATCAGTGATTCCTCACAGTACGCCAAGGGCCAGCCAGCCATTACTTACGGCCTGCGCGGTATCGCGTACTTCGAACTCCGAGTGCATGGTCCGAAGGTGGATTTGCATTCCGGTTCCTTTGGCGGCGCCGTGACCAATCCAGGCCTGGCCTTGGCGGAGATCCTGACAAAAATCAAAACTCCCGACGGTCGCATCCAATTGCCGGGTTTTTATGACTCTGTGGTCCCCCTTGAGGATTCGGAGCGAGAGATGTGGAAAGCACTAGAATTCTCCGATGCCAAATTTGCGCAATCGCTGGGGGTTTCAGAATTGACAGGCGAGCAAGGGTACACGACGTTGGAACGACGTTGGGCCCGCCCCACGTTCGATGTGCATGGGCTGCTTGGGGGGTACCAGGGCGAAGGCGGCAAGACGGTGATCCCTTCCTGGATGGGTGCCAAAATCAGTTTCCGTTTGGTTCCCAATCAAGACCCCAAGACAGTTGGTCAGCAACTGCGAACCTTCATTGCCGAACATACGCCTCCCGGTGTACATGTCGAGATCATTGATCTGCATGGTGGCCGCGGGGTAGTCGTCGATCCGCATTCTCCGTTCATGCACGGTGCCGTGAAGGCGGTCGAAGAGGGATTTGGCGTCGCGCCCGTGCTCATCCGTGAGGGTGGATCCATTCCGATCGTGGCCCAAATGGTCGATGCCTTGCATTGCGATGTACTTTTGATCGGTTGGGGGCTCGACGACGATGGTGCCCACAGCCCCAATGAAAAATTCTGCTTGGAGGATTTCTACCGTGGGATCAAAGCCAGTAGTCGACTGTGGCACCATTTGGCCCAAAAGACGGCTTAGTCATTCCCAAGTCGCCGTGTGCGTGTTAGCGACCTGCATCGCGCTGCCGATCGCATCGCGGTGCGAGGCGTTCCAAAAGCGGCCGGGTAAAACCAATCGCGAGCCCGCGGTTCGCGAAGCGAGGGTATACGACTTACTAACACTTTCGGACAAAAGCCAGCTGCGCGGTGTGGGATTGGGCAAGGATGCTCAGCACTTTTATTTTGCCGTGCGGCGAGCTTGGATGGACCAGCACGATCGCGCTGCAAAACGGCGCGCGAGCGCATTGCTGGCCGAGGAGAAACTCGCTTACGAACAACTTCGTGATCGCACGGAAGCACTGATTATTAGCGAGCCCAATGCCCCTTATCAGTTCTTGCTTACCGCAGAACGAGATCGGGCAACGCGTTGGTTGAAGGATAACCAGCCACCTCTGAGTGAGTTGGTAATCCTGAGTCTGCCACGCCGAGACATCGTGCGACTCGAACTGGCAAATCGCCAGTATGCCAATCTCGCTTGGTCTGCATGGCAAGTGGGCATTGAGAACGCGGAATCCGAATCTTTGAGTGTGCTGAAAACTCGCCTGGAAGAACAAGGCATCGACACCCAAGGTGAGCCGCCCGATCTCGGACGGCGTTTCCAGGCGATGCCTCAGTCGGACGAGGAGTGGCATGCTCGCCTGGCACTCGTGCGTTACTCGCGCGATGCCGCCATCGATTTCCAAGGGACCACGGGCATGATGTTGCGAGTCGAGGAGAATGGAAAACCAGTGGATGTTGCCAAGCTCCTCCAGCAGTCACTCAGCAATCGTTCGCAAAATCTACTGGATGAATTGCTCAATGATCGAAAACCGTCCAGTCGCACAGCCTCCGGACAGTCCGATTGGATCTCCTCGGCTGCGGACAAATTGAGCGATCCCAAAGAAGACTATTTTCGCGTCACGCAGGTGAACACCGACATGCTCGATGCTTCCGCAAGCATCGACTCCGCGTTTGTCGTCAAGTTGGCGGATGGGTCCTGGATCCCGATTTGGCAGTGGTCGCAGAAAGTGAGCGCCACGGAGGTAACACCGGCTGCGATGCGCCAGCTCGAACAGGATCCGCAAATTCAATCGTTACGTTCGCTACTTGCACCGCTGGGTATCGCTTCCGACGATGTGATCGAGAAGTCCCTCAAAATCGGTGCCGCCACGATGCAGGGTCAGCAGCAAACCAACAGCCGCTTCGAATTGTTTCGACAAAGGTATCAACATCAATTGAATGTACCGGTCTTGAGATGGGACATCCAACCGTAGTCATTTCAACATTCGTTTGGCTGCATCCACCATGTACATGATGTTGCAACTGGGGCAACGCAGATACCAGTCATAGCAATAGGTTTGCCCCGGCTTGTGGGTTGCTTTCTTCGTCGCCTTTTTGATCAACGCAGCGCCGCACTTTTTGCAGGGATCGCCTTCCTGCTGCAGCCGACTCTCGATCTCGGCTTGGTCCTGATCCTGGCTTGAGTTGCTCGCGCTCGCCGCGGCAGCGGCACGTGACGATGTTGGAGCAGACGGCGACTCGGCTTCGGAAGCATCGTCAGCAGAGAACAGTTTTTCGGAATACTGTCCGATTTCTTCGAGGTACCCCGCGTCGGGGGGCGAATCGTATTGTTGGGCAGCAGCCACCGCCAACTCATCGCAGCGTTCGTTCTCGACAACTCCCGCGTGCCCTTTCACCCATCGGAACTCGACCTCGTGGGTTTTGTAAACCTCGAGAAATCGTTTCCACAAGTCGACGTTCTTGGCTCGCTCTTTGGAGTTTCGAAACCAGTTCTTTTTTTGCCAGCGATGGACCGACCCGCGGGTGACGGAATCGACGACGTATTTGGAGTCGCTGAAAACGACGACTCGGCAGGGGCGGGTAAGGCTCTCGAGACCCACGATCACGGCCATCAATTCCATCCGATTGTTGGTCGTTTTCGCGAATCCTCCGGACAATTCTTTGCGATGGGAGCCGGACATCAGCACGACCCCGTAGCCGCCAGGCCCCGGGTTGGGTTCCGCCGCGCCGTCGGTGTAAACGATGACTTTGCCGGTGTTCGCGTTCATTCTGTAACGATTGTAGCAACGAAAAACAGGATCGAATGCCCCATAGTTGGGTAACGTCATGGCGATCGCGGAGGTTTTACGACCTAGGCTTCCCATGATAGCCGGTTGGCGTTGAACAGAATGCTGCAGCGCCCTCATCGACATCCCTGACGCACATCTTGAGGTACGATCCCATGAAATCACAACCCCGCGCTCCACGTACGCCTGTTACCACGCCCGTACGCAGCAACACCCCCTTGAGCGTCGAACAACTCGAGAGCCGCCTAATGATGGCTGCCGATGCCATTGAGATGGGTTTGCAGGCGGCGCTCGCTGCCGAAACGCACGAGATGGGGCCTCACCTCCCTGAAAGCGCTTACTTTCAAAGCGGGCTATTCAGTAACGGCAGCAACGAAGAGCCGACAATCGCCGTACCATTGACTATCGCGGGCGGTAATGTAGTCACGACGCGAACCGTGAACGCCTCGATCCTTGGGGCAGATGATCAAGGGGAAGCGAATCTTAAGTACTACTGGAAAGTGCTTGAATCTCCGAACGATGTCGGGATCTCCTTCGCTCAGCATGCTACGAATGGAGCCAAGAACAATACGCTCCGTTTTGATCGCGCTGGAGATTATCGTATCCGCGTTGGAATCGTCGATAACGGTGGCCTCAAGGCTACCGCCGAATTGTCCTTTAAAGTCGTATCGAGCCTGACGACCTTTCGCGTCATCAAACCCGACAACACCGCCATCCCGATCAATGGCGCTTATGTAACCCCGTCAGCGACGGCCAAGTTTCGTATTGAAGCCCGCGATCAGTTCGGCAACGCGATGAGTGAGATTCCAGCGGTGAACTGGACGCTGCTCAAAGCAAACGTTGCCGGCGAAATGCGAGTCCTCGAGAACGACAATGGTACCGACCTCGCCTTCAGTGAAGCTGGACGCTACGTCGTGCGAGTCACCTCAGGCGATATGACCTATAAATTCGCAGTGTTTGTGAATGAAACACCTAAACCAACGTACTGGGATATTCTGGACAAGGATGGCAAACCAGTTAGCAACCCAGACCCGAATCAGATTGCGTCCGACAACACACAGTTCACCGTTAGAATCCGCGACCAATTCCGCGACGTGATGGCCAAACCCGCCGAAATTTCATGGACCATTCAATTGGCCCCGCTCGGAGGTTCCACCGACATAACCAACGACGGTGAAATCGCAAACCTAGAATTTTCAAGCGCAGGGCTTTACCAAGTTCGATTCACAGGTGGTGGAAAAAGTAGAAACGTAAACATCCAAGTCAACCCGGTCCTCACTACCCTCGAAGTGACTCCAAGTACTTCCAATGTCAGTGCCGGTGCTACACTCCAATTCGTCGTGCGCGGCAAAGATCAGTTTGGAGACTACATGACGGGTTCACCGTCGGTCACATGGTCCGCCTCTGGCGGTACCGTATCCAACAAAGGCCTCTTCACTGCCGGATCTCTAGCCGGTGCCGCTAGCGTGACAGCCACCAGTGGTTCGATAAGCGCTACCGCATCCGTCACAGTCACTGTCGTCTCGGTATTGACCTCCCTCGAATTAACACCTAACACCGCATCCCTTGACGCCAGTGCAAGCCAGCAGTTTGTGGTGAGAGGCAAGGATCAGTTCGGGAATTACATGACAGGAACTCCCACCGTGACTTGGTCCGCAACCGGCGGAACCGTTTCGAATAGCGGACTTTTCACCGCTGGCTCCGTAGCTGGCAACTTCAAAGTGACCGTGACCAGTGGAACGATCACCGCCTCATCCACAGTCACCGTCAATGTACCTGCCGTTTTGACCACCCTCGAATTGACGCCCAACACCGCTTCCCTCGATGCCGGTGCGACCCAGCAGTTCGTGGTGCGTGGCAAGGATCAATTCGGAAACTACATGACCGGCACTCCGGCCGTGACTTGGTCCAAAACAGGTGGTGGCACCGTTTCCAATACCGGCCTCTTCACCGCAGGTGCCCTTGCAGGTGCAGCCAGTGTCAAAGTGACCAGCGGTACCATCACCGCTACTGCTGCCATCACCATCACCATCCCAGCCGTTCTGACTTCGCTCGAAGTCACACCTAGCACCAACGCGCTCAACGCTGGAGAAACCAAGCAGTTCGTCGTGCGAGGTTTGGACCAATTCGGTAACTACATGACTGGTACCCCAACCGTCACGTGGACCGCTACTGGTGGCACGATCACCACGGCTGGCCTCTACACCGCCGGTTCAACCGCAGGCAACGCAACCGTCACAGCCACCAGTGGGACGATCACGGCTTCGGCCGCGATCACCATCAGTGTGCCTGCCGTCTTGACCAGCCTCGAGTTGACTCCCAACACCGCATCTATCGATGCCGGTTCAACCCAGCAGTTCGTGGTGCGTGGCAAGGATCAATTTGGAAACTACATGACAGGCACGCCGGCCGTTACCTGGTCCAAAACAGGTGGTGGAACCGTTTCCAATACCGGCCTCTTCACCGCAGGTGCCCTTGCAGGTGCAGCCAGTGTCAAAGTGACCAGTGGTACCATCACCGCTACTGCCGCCATCACCATCACCATCCCAGCCGTTCTGACTTCGCTCGAAGTCACACCCGGAACCAACGCGCTCAACGCTGGCGAAACCAAGCAGTTTGAGGTACGGGGCTTGGACCAATTCGGTAACTACATGACGGGTACCCCAACCGTCACGTGGACCGCTACCGGTGGCACAATCACCACGGCTGGCCTCTACACCGCCGGTGCGACCGCAGGCAATGCAACCGTCACAGCCACCAGTGGGACGATCACGGCTTCGGCCGCGATCACGATCAGTGTGCCCGCTGTCTTGACCAGCCTCGAGTTGACCCCCAACACCGCATCTCTCGATGCTGGTGCAACCCAGCAGTTCGTGGTGCGTGGCAAGGATCAATTCGGAAACTACATGACCGGCACGCCGGCCGTCACCTGGTCCGCTACCCTTGGGACCGTTTCGAATGCCGGTCTCTTCACTGCGGGTACTGTCGCTGGCAATGCCAGTGTGACCGTGACCAGTGGCAGTATCACGAGCACGGCAGCCATTACCGTGAGTGTCCCCGCCGTTCTCACATCGTTGGAGTTGACACCCAACACGGTGGCGGTGAATACGGGCGCGACCCAGCAGTTTGTTGTGCGTGGCAAGGACCAGTTCGGAAACTACATGAACGGCACTCCCACAGTGACCTGGTCGGCAACCGGAGGAACCGTTTCGAGCAGTGGGCTGTTCACCGCCGGATCGACCGCAGGCAATGCATCGGTCACGGTCACCAAAGGATCCTTGACCTCCACCGCTTCCATCGTCATCGGTATCTTCCAGAACCAGCCTCTCTCGCAACTCATCTACTCCTACTACGTCGATCAATCGATCAACCGGACTGAGATGATCCAGATCCTGCGGTCGGTAGGTTCCGATAGCTTGGTCGATGCAACCGAACTGGCCGATTTGCGACTGCTCGTCAACACCACCGCCTTTGTCATGGCTGGATATGTCCGTGAATTGGCTCGCGATGTCGTTTTTGATAGTCCAGCCAATGCCAAGTTCCAAGGGCAAACCCTGGGTAACCTTGCCGCTGGCAGCTCGTCTACGTTGCTCAATAAGCTCGTGGACAAGTGGTTCTATGGCGCCGACGTTCCAGCTCTCATCGGATCCGGAATCGCGTACCGCGAGTCTACAGGCACACTCTTCGTCAACAACCCTTCGCTCAACGATGCAAAGCAAGGTCTCGTTGGCGACTGCTACTTCATTGTTTCGATGGTCTCGATCGCTAACAAAAACCCAGATGCCATTCGCGACATGTTCGTCGATAACGGCGACGGTACCTTCACCGTACGCTTCTTCGCCTCGGGCGTTGCGGACTACGTCACGGTCAACCGACAACTGCCTACCTACTCCAATGGCAACCTCGCGTACTCAGGTTCCGGGCACTCGGCTCTGAGCGCTTCGACCACGCTCTGGATCGCTCTGGCCGAAAAAGCCTACGCTCAGTGGAATGAAACGGGCAAGGCCGGCCGAAACGGTACCAATACCTACAGCGGGATCGAAGGCGGATGGATGCACAATACAAACGCTCAGGTACTCGGCTATAACTCCTCCAACTTCTTCTTCTCTTCCTCGCAGCCCCAAGTCATGATCGATGCCTTGGCGGCTGGCAAGTCCGTGTCCGTGGGAACCTATGGTTCGGTCGGAAACGGATTGGTCGGAGGCCATGCCTACACGGTCGTTCGCTACGAGCCCTCCAATGGAACATTCGTGCTCGACAATCCATGGGGATTCAACGATCCAGCCGCCCTGACATGGGCTCAGCTGGTCGCCAACTGCATCCTCTTCACCACCACCGATCCAGCGGGCTCCGGTCCTATCGACCCGCCTGGTGGACTCGGGGATGCTGCATTCGTCGGCATCGCTATCATGCCTACGCAAGAGTTTCCCTCAGATTCTCCCTCCGAGAGTGATACACCTATCGATTCGGAACTGCACGCGTTTCGGCTCGAACCACACAGTGGTGCACTTCATCCCGACCAAGAGTTCCCAGGCATGGATTACGCAGCCGTGATTGAGGCCGATGGGTGGAGCGAGGAACGCGGGTCCGACGCATCGGATATGCCTTCTTCGGACAGCCTGGTGTTAGAGTTCGCCCTGATGGATTTGTACCGGACCCATGCGTTCGCGTGAGCATTTTGATGCTACGGTTGATCAAAACTCCGACTGACCAGCCGGAAGGCAACGAAAACCGGCTCCATTCAGTTCAATAAAAAAGCCTGGGATGCACTCCCAGGCTTTTTCTATTATTTGAAGTTCTTCCACGCGTCGCATTAGGCGCTTGGCGGAGTAGCATCACTTGGGGACGCAGGGACTTCGGGAGTTGGTGGTGCTGGTGGAACGGCAGGAGCGCTTTCAATCGTTCCGGCGTCCATGGTGGTACCGCAGTTGGCACAAGGAGCAACTGTGGTCGTCATGACGGAACCACAACCGCAATCAGGCGTTGTTTCGCAGCCGCCGCAGCTAACGGGAGCTGTTTCGCAGCCACAGGTTGGGGCAGGAGCACAGCAGGACGATGCACCGCTGCAGCGAGCAGCTTTGCGAGCGTGCATGCGAGCGAACAATCCGCCGCCGCAGGATCTGCCACCACCACACGAATCACTGACAGCAGGTGCACAGCAATCGGAGACGGCACCGCTGCAACGCTTGGCGTGCATGCGAGCCAACAGGCCGACGCGACCTCCGCAATCCGAAGCCCCGCCGCAACCACGACGATGATGACCAGCCATGGCCGACGAACTAAATCCAACGACCGCAAATGCGGCCAGTGCCATAGCGGCAAAACGCAAATTAATCATTCGAACCTTCCTCCGAGAGAACAATCGAGAGAACAATAAACATGATCCACGCAAAACTCCTTGAAGCACATCCTGAAAACATGGATCGAGCCTTACGGTACCTCGCCTTACCTTCCGTGCGGTTCACCCGACTCGATGCACGTCGCAACGGGTCGAGATTGCCGATTAGGGGCTTTGCGTAACTTAGGTAACTCGGAAGAGTATCAGACTTGGAAGCCGTGTCAACCTAGCCTCGCGAACCAGCTCCGGTCCGGACAGCTTCGGGACAAGATCAACAAAAATCGAGAAATTCAAAGAAGTTCCATTTTTGGAAGCCCTGGCGGACTCAACAAACAAGAGAAATTTTGATACAGTTCCAAATCACTTCGAGCATTGGAACGGGCTACCTGGCGTTGATTTACGATCGATGCCCGTCGCTGAACCATCCTCGATTACGATCGATTTTGCTTATTCCCCTTTGGAGTGTGGCACACGTGTTCCTTCCGCTCGGCGATTTGTCCCAATACATTTTCGGTTCACTCCTATTCCTCCTTTCCCTGTTCATCATTGCCATTATTTTGCTGCAACGTGGCAAAGGGGGTGGCTTGACAGGTGCCCTCGGCGGGTTGGGTGGCCAGAGCGCGTTCGGTGTTAAGGCCGGCGATATTTTCACGCGGATCACCGCCATTGCGGTCTTAATGTGGATTTTTACGTGCGCGCTGGCGTGCCGTTGGTACAAACCCGAAGGGTTGGACATCGACGCCGACATTTCCAGCAGCTCCATTAGCACCGGATCCAATGGTTTTGGCCCAGGATTTGAAGGCATTCCAAGCGGAAACGAAACCGGGGATGTTGCCCCTGCACGCGACGCCTCTGCTCCCGATGCTGTGCCTCCGCCAGTTGAAGAGGACCCGGCGACCAAAGCCAACGATCAATAAACGTTGCCGCATCCTTTTTCGCGCTGAAAACGCTGATAACTGACAACAGCGTCGAATTCGAAACGTCTCGATTGTTCTTCATCCGCTTTCTGGCCGTCGTCTCACTGCACAAGGTGCCGCTGATTTGTTGCATAGCATGACGGGACATGGACATGCATCGGGCCGCCATGGTGATCTGGCAATCGATGTCGAAGTCCGTGCCGTAAACAATCGCTTTTTGAAGGTGCACTCGAAGGTATCGGAAGTCGCTGCGGCGATCGAAGTGGATCTCGAAGGTTTGGTGCGGCAACAGGTCCGGCGAGGAACCGTTCAAGTCGGTATACGCGTCGCGACCGAAAATCGGTCCAATGCCTCGCGAATTTGCACCGAAACTCTGCAGAGTTATGTTGAACAAGCCCAAGCGGTGACCCAAAGGATCGGCGTTCTATTCCAACTGGAATTGGGTTCGCTCCTCCAACTGCCCGGCGTTCTGGAGAGCCCTGCGTTCGAGGATGCCGAAGCACTGTTGGCATCGGTTACCAATGTTCTGCAGTCCGCGCTGCTCGACCTCAATCGCATGCGATTGGAGGAGGGCAAATCGATGGCCAACCAGTTGCAACGCGGTCTCGCGGAATTGCAGTCGCTATCCGCTGAAATTGAAAAACAGTGCCCCGTCGTTCTCGAGGAGTACCAGCGACGGCTGGAAACCCGGTTGAGGAAGGGTTTGGCTAGCCTCGGTCAACCAGTCCAGGAACTGGATTTATTGCGCGAAGTTTTGCTGCACACCGACCGCTGCGATATTCGAGAAGAATTGGTGCGATTGACCAGCCATATCGATCAGTTTTCTCAATCCATGCTGCAGGAGGAATCCCAAGGGCGAAGGCTCGACTTCCTGATCCAAGAACTGTTTCGCGAAATCAATACCATCGGATCCAAAGCCAACGACGCCGCCATCGCACATCATGTAGTCGGCATGAAAACCGTGCTCGAGCAAATGCGGGAATTGGTTCAAAATATCGAGTGAACACGGCAATCCAACCAGCCACGTCGCGCGACACTGGCAAACTGATCATCCTGTCGGGTCCCTCGGGGGCTGGCAAGTCGACTGTGGTTCGACTGCTCCTCGCGAAATGCCCGCTGCCCATGACGCTGAGCGTTTCGGCCACCACCCGGCCACCCCGGCCTGGTGAGGAGAATGGAAGGGAATATTGGTTCCTTACTCCGGAGGAGTTTGCTCGGCGTCGCGAAAATGGCGAATTTCTTGAGTGCAAAGAGGTTTTCGGTAGTGGATACTGGTACGGAACCCTTGGGCAGGTCGTTTCGACTGGTCTAAGTTCGGGAAAATGGGTACTCTTGGAGATTGACGTCCAAGGTGCCTTGTCGGTACTCGAACACCGCCCCGACGCAATTACCATTTTCATCCATCCAGGCTCGATGGAAGAATTGGAACGCCGACTCAGGAACCGAGGCACCGAAACTCAGGAAGCGATCGCGAAACGGTTGCGCGTCGCGGGCGAGGAAATGTCCCTGCGGCATCACTACCGACACGAAGTCATCAATCACGAGATCCATCAGGCGGTTGAACGCCTTTGCACATTGCTCCAACAGTACAACACTAATTGAGGTTTGCATGCTCGACGAGTTGAAGGAAGAAGCGATTGTCAATAAGGTCGGCGGTCGTTTCAAACTATCGACCTTGATCCAAAAACGCTTGGTTCAACTGAACCGAGGTAGTCGTCCGCTGGTCGACATGAACTCCGAAGACAAGATGGAGATCGTCATCCAAGAAATCTTGCAGGACAAGATTTTTCTAACCAGCAATGGTGAAATGAAGATGTTCGGTGAAACCGCGGACCTGGGCGACCTGCTCGATCTCGATGCAGGCGACATGTAGCCTGTCATGTCGTCTCGGCGAATCGTCCTAGGTATCTCCGGCGGAATCGCTGCGTACAAAAGCGCGATGATCGCTAGCCATCTGGTTCAGGCTGGCCATCGCGTCTCGGTCGTGATGAGCGAAGGCGCTTCAAAATTCATAGGTCCCGCAACCTTCGCTGCCTTGTGCGGTGAAGCCCCAGTGCTGAATGGATTTGACCCACGCTATCCCCTCGGCCCGCATATCGAACTGGCCCAAGGCTGTGAATTGTTACTGATCGCTCCCGCCACCGCACGGCTGATGGCCAGCTGCGTGCACGCGTTGGCCGACGATCTTCTTGCGACACTCTACCTGAACGTGGAATGCCCCGTCGTATTGGCCCCAGCCATGAGCACGCCGATGTGGGAGAAACCGGCAGTGCAGCGGAACGTCGCGTCGCTCCTGGCCGATGGTGTGCGGTTGGTCGGTCCCGAATCGGGTTGGTTGTCCTGCCGTCGTTTAGGCATCGGTCGCATGTCCGAACCGGAAACCATTCTCGATGCCTGCCGCGAATGGCTAGAGTAGATTCCGCATGGCCCGCATTCTGATTACTTCCGGACCCACGCGACAGTATTTGGATCCCGTCCGTTACCTCACCAACGCATCGAGTGGCCGCATGGGCACGGCCTTGGCCTCCGCAGCGATCGAACGCGGGCACGAGGTAATTATCATTTCTGGGCCCGTCGAGATCGACTATCCAGATGCTGCGACTGTCCACCCTGTCCTCACCACCGCAGAAATGCTTGAGGCCGCTCTGCGTGAATTCGAACATTGCGATGGCTTGATCGGTGCTGCTGCCCCATGCGATTACATGCCAACTCGGGTGGAAACCAACAAACTATCCAAGACAGGCCATGGCCTACATCTCGAACTTGTCGAGACACCGGACATCGTGGCCACACTGGGAACAAGCAAACGCCCCGACCAGTGGGTGGTCGGATTTGCACTGGAAACCGAAGACATCCGCTTTCGAGCCATCGTCAAAATGTCCAAGAAATGCTGTGACATGATCGTATCCAACTCCGCCGGAGCTATGAATTCCGACGACAACTCGGTCGAGGTATTGCTCAAGGATGGACGCGTTCTTGAACAAATCGATGGACCGAAGTTAGCCGTGGCGAGGAGCATCCTCGGCCTCATCGAATCCCATTTGATCCTGGACCCCAATCGCTCATGACACATCCGCTTTATCCCGGGCTACCTCCCACAGAGATTCCACTTGATGTTTTGATCGTCGCGCCCCATCCCGACGATGCCGAGTTGGGTATGGGTGGATCGATCCTAAAAATGATCGCTCAAGGGCTACATGTCGGAATCGTCGATCTAACGAGTGGCGAACCTACCCCGCACGGTTCACCTGCAATCCGGGCTGCTGAAACGGAAGTAGCTACGAAGATTCTTGGGGTCCGTTGGCGATACAATCTTGGAATGCCCAATAGGTCGCTCGAGCCGAGCCTGGAAAACCGTCATCGGTTGGCTGGTCTCTTTCGGCTGACGCGACCCAAGTGGTTGTTTGCGCCCTATTGGCTCGACGCCCATCCCGATCACAGTGCTGCCACGACTTTGGTCGAAGCGTCACGGTTTTGGAGCAAGCTGACGAAGTCCGATTTGCCTGGGGAACCGTTCCACCCACAACGCATCTACTACTACTTTTGCATCCATCTGAAACTCAATCCCCAACCCTCTTGGATTGTGGATATATCGGAGCAATGGAACGCCAAATCACAATCGATCGCGGCTTACCATAGCCAATTCATTCAAGGTCGGGAGCATCTCAATCCGCCCTTGGTCGAACAGTTGCGCGAAGAAGCTGCTTACTGGGGGCGTTCCATTGGGGTGCGGTACGGCGAACCGTTCGCTTCCAAGGAGCCGGTCGGGTTGACCGATTTCAAATCGTTGATTTGAGTTTCAAAACGAAACAGGCCTGCGATCTCTCACAGGCCTGTTTAATCTTTGCAACGTACGATGTTCAACCGGCGTTAGCAGGTCTGACATCCGATTCTCCAACGACTATTCGATGCTGGACGCATCCCAAACGTCGCCGGCATCCTTCGTTCCCATCGCACCCCAAGCACCGTAGGGGCTGATATTGTTCGATCGGAGACCATCGGCCCCAAGCGGTGGATCCGCCGAGAGGTTTCCAGTGTCGATTGAGTTAGGAATGTAGCGAACGTTGTTGTCAGCGAAGCAAACGTGCGCACCACTTCCGTGGTAGCTGCTGGCCGAGAAAACTCCCCAATCCGAATCGCCTCCGCCGGCGTTGCACGTGGCGGAATTCGGTGGCAGAATGGTGTTAAAACCACTGAAGTTCGGAGCACCGTCCGCCCAGCGAATCCCGCGCCAGTGACCACCCAGTTGCGCAGCGGGCACGTAACGATCGCCGATCGCCAACTGCTTGCAAGCGAGAACGCCAGCACCGGTGTTCATGTTAGGAACGTTGATGGCCGTTCCACCCTGGATCCGGAACTTGCCAGCACCCCAACCCATGTTTTGGCTAGGCGTGGTTCCAACTTCACCCAAAAGAACGGTGTATGCAGTACCGTCGGTGGCTTCCGCCATGCGGCGCTGATAGCGACCTTGGAACATACCGCGGTTGGCAGCAGGGTGCCAACCAATTTGGTTATCCTGGGTCGTATCACCGTAGCACATCACGTAGTTCGAACGTGCACTGCCATCATCAAACCAGTTGGCGTCTGGATTCATTTTCCCTGGATCCGATGGGCATCGCAGGTTGGACAACTGAGTCCGCCAGGGCAGGTAATTGCCACCAGGACCCATATCCCATGGCCACATGTAGCCAGTGATAATTGTCCCGTTGTTTGGATTGACGTAGGTGGAATTGAAGATCTGAGTGTACAGAGCTGTTTGTTCCATCTGTGGCAACGCGCAAAGGATACCCGACCAGCGATTGATCCCTACGCGACCAGCGCCGAGATCCTGATCGATACCAACTCCGCCAGGTGCTGGTCCGCCCCAGCCATAGGGGAATTTCTTGTAGGCCGACTCGTAATTCAAATACGCCAAGCCAACTTGACGAATGTTGTTGCTACATGACATGCGTCGTGCGGCTTCCCGCGCGGCCTGAACCGCGGGCAGCAAGAGCCCGACCAGAATCCCAATGATCGCAATCACCACAAGGAGTTCGACGAGTGTAAAACCTCGTGAAGACCTGAATTTCATAAAAACCTCAATAGGGAAAAAGGAAAGCGACCCAAAAAGCCACAAAGTGGCATTGGTTGCCTTTAACCCTAGCCATTGGGGTATCCTTCGGCAATGCTCTGGTGGGCAGGAATGAATAGCTTTTGAAAAATTTACGATTTTTCGATAAAATTTCGATTGAAAATCGCCTTGCCGTTAGTTTTCGGCACGAAACTACCTTTATAGCACCCAAAATGGAGGCATCCTTACCGCAGGATTTGTCGCAATTTGGATCGGGGAGCATTTTGCTCCCTGCAGTTGGGACATTTGGGCAAAATTGTCAGAATTGCTGTTCGATTTCAGAGCATTGATTTGAGTTACCAAACGAAACAGGCCCGCGATTTCTCGCGGGCCTGTTTTTTGCTCGTATTTTCGAATGTTCGACCTGTGTCAGCAGGTCTAGCATCCCAATCTCCAACGACTATTCGATGCTGGAAGCATCCCAAATGTCGCCGGCATCCTTCGTTCCCATCGCTCCCCAAGCACCGTAGGGGCTGACGTTGTTCGATCGGGCACCGTCTGCCCCAAGCGGTGGATCCGCCGAGAGATTTCCAGTGTCGATCGAGCCGGGAATGAAGCGCACGTTGTTGTCAGCGAAGCAAACGTGAGCACCGCTTCCATGGTAGCTGCTCGACGAGAAAATACCCCAGTCCCAGTCTCCTGCGCCCGAATTGCACGTTGCCGAGTTCGGAGGCAGAATAGTTGTGAAACCACTGAAGTTTGGCCCACCGTCCGCCCAGCGGATACCACGCCAGTGACCACCCAAAGAAGCTGCAGGCACGTAACGATCTCCAATTGCCAATGCCTTGCAATTTCGAACTCCGGTGCCGGCATTCATATTGGGGACGTTCACAACCGTTCCACCTTGGATACGGAACTTACCGGCACCCCAGCCCATGTTTTGGCTAGGTGTAGTTCCGGTTTCACCCAAAATAATGGTGTAGGCCGTACCGTCGGTGGCTTCCGACATGCGGCGCTGATATCGACCTTGGAACATTCCGCGGTTGGCTGCAGGGTGCCAGCCAATGTGGTTGTCCTGAGTCGTATCTCCGTAGCACATGACGTAGTTCGTACGTGCACTGCCGTCGTCAAACCAGTTGGCATCTGGATTCATTTTCCCTGGATCCGATGGGCATCGAAGGTTGGACAACTGAGTCCGCCATGGCAGGTAATTGCCACCTGGGCCCATATCCCATGGCCACAGATAGCCATTGATAATCGTCCCGTTGTTTGGATTGCGGTAGGTGGAATTGAAGATCTGGGTGTACAGAGCTTGTTGTTCCATCTGTGGCAATACGCACAAGATGCCCGACCAGCGGTTGAGCCCTACTCGACCGACGTTCGTGTCTTGGTCCGTACCGGTTCCACCAGGTGCTGGTCCGCCCCAGCCATAAGGGAACTTCTTGTAAGCCGACTCGTAGTTCAAATACGCCAAGCCAACTTGACGAATGTTGTTGCTGCACGACATGCGTCGTGCGGCTTCCCGCGCGGCCTGAACCGCGGGCAGCAGGAGCCCGACCAGAATCCCGATGATCGCAATGACCACCAGGAGTTCGACGAGCGTAAAGCCTCGTGAAGACCTGAGCTTCATAAAAACCTCAATAATGAAAAAGGAAAAGGACCCAAAAACCACAAAGTGGCTCTGATTCCCTTTAACGGTAGCCGTTGGTGTAATCCTCGACAATACGTTGGTACGCGAGTCGGGAAATTTTTTCAGAAATTTACGATTTTCCGAGAGACTTTCGACCCTAAGTTGGGTTACTGCCCCCCCTCAACTGGTGGTTTAAGGGGGGAATCGCCAACTTTTCCAAGCGGTTTTGCGGCTCGGTTTCTTGATTTCGAAGCTGCTATCGCAAAATCGGTGGCAGATCGGATCGCGGAGCATTGCACCAAGCGATGGGGCGAAATAGCCCGCCAGATCCCACCCAGTCTTGGACGCGAATCGCCACGCGATAAATCCTCTTGGATCGATCGAGCGGAACGCGAAAGCTGGAGCGTTCCTCAAAAGCCGTTTGCCGCTTAACCAGATCGCCGGCCGTTCCGACGAGCTCGTCATTGACGTACACCTCGCAATAATCGTCGGCCCCATCCATCCAAAGGTAGGCGGTATCCCCCACCCAATCCTCCGGTAACTCCACATCGATCGCATACCATGCCCAACCGTCAAGATCGGCATAACCCTGCGACTCCCAATGGCTTCCAATGCGGATCGTATCCCAATCGTGGTGCGACCAATTCCGGCCTTGCCATCCCCGATCGAGTCCCTCGTTTTGAGGATCGGGACGGAATCGCCATTCGCGATCCGTCAGTAGGATCGTTCGCATGCGTAGCTGTTCTCGCATGCGCTCGCGGGTCGCCAATTTCATATCGGTGACATTCATCCCGGCCAACAACGAAGACTCGCCATCAGGCTTCGTCAACGAAGCCAAAAGCCGGGCGATCATATAGGAGCTTGCCACCGAACCCGAACGATCGTCGAGGTCCAATGCGCTGACCAACAAGGTCCCTCGTCCGACACGGCTGGCAAAGACCAGCCCGTGTGTCTTGACCCTTCGAATGTCATGGTTGTCCCACAGCATCAATAAAGGCGTCAGTTCCTCAAGCCATGCGATGTCGGGCACGACTTGGGATGCGAGATCGAAATGCTGTAACTGGACCAACATGGGATGCAAATCGTTCCAACCGCCACGACTGCTGACGATTGGCCCCCCACGTAAAAACCAGTGCGATTGCAACGGCAAACTATGCGTTTGGCCATCGGGGATCATCAGCACGTTCGCGCCGGATTCCAAGCGATCCAAGAGGGCTTCATCCAACCGTTGGCAAACGATTGCCGGTTGTTCCACTGCCTCTGCATGAGGTTTTGCATCCCCAGTCATCCTCTGAGTCAACGAAGTGCGGACGCGATCATGACACGACGGATGCAACTCGATATCGCCAGCTGGTATCTTGAGATCGGGAAAAGCCCACAGGGACCATGAATTCTGCGCGAGCATGTTATCCTCCGAATCGGTCACCCAAGCTCGTAGCAGCCACTCTTCTGGGTTTGCGACCCTATCTCCCGTGCTCGGCCCTAACTCCCACTCCAGCGCACCCAACTCGGTGACTTGAACTGCCCGTCCAAAGGCATCATGCGCAGCTTTTGCCAGCGGCAACGTGACGGTGGCCGTGCCGCCAACCGTTGCGGATCGGCCGTCGTCGACACACGTGAGGGTGACCTGCAACGTTGCGGAATCCCATCGTTCATTCGAATAGTGGCTGGACAAAAATTCAACATGGATGGGCTCATCGCGAACAAAACTTCGTCGATCACCTTCTATCTGCAACAGCAACATGTCTTCGCCATGCCAGTCCCAAGCATGGGACTGAGGACTCCACTTCGACTGTCCGAGGTAATCCATCAATCCCATGCCTGCCAAAGGGAAGTCGCGGACGACGGATACAACGTAACCACCATGCGGCACTTCTCTGCGATATGCTTCGATTTGGTACTTGCGCATCCGAATGGCGTAGTCGAGCGAATCGGATTGCAGTCGTTCCACCGCCGTCGCGCCCATGTCCAATCGACGATCATGACTCCAGTGACGATTGGCCTCAAAGAAACCAGGAAGCCAAAAAGGAAGGGGTTCGTCTTTGGACCTACCAAGAGCGTCATCGAGCTGTTCCGGAACAACCCACGTATCGGCAGCGATTGCTTCCCCTAAAACCAATGGTTTTATTTTTCCAGCTGCGATGTGGGATTTCAGTCGACTCAAAGTGTCGACCCACGTATCGTTGTTCCCATAGGGATGATCGTCATAAAAATCATGCACACGATTCCATTGAATCCAACTGCTGTCGTCCTCCACGATGCAACCCGGAATGATCTTATGGCAACGGTCGTAAAGCGCGCGAATCACTTCCAGATCGGCGCTAGGCCCCGTCTCGCAGGTTAGGCTTCTCAAGATGACGCTGGGATGCGGACGATCGTAGGCAAAGAATTCATCGAATTCACGCTCTAAGGTCGGGAGTTGATCGGCCGTCCATTTCGAATGCCATGTCGGGTACTCCATCCATACCAAGATGCCGCGCTCATCGGCCATGCGCAAGTATTCCTTGGGTGGAACCCATAAACAGAACTTCATCAGGTTGAAGCCGTTCTCGCGGACGAGATCCAGTTCGCGAGCCCAAAACTCCGGATCCAAAGAAGGGGCCGTACTCGGCGGCGCGTAACCCCAGTTCAAGATGCCGCGGACTTGCAGTGGTCTGCCATTGAGTAGCAACTCATCTCCGCGCGCCTCGATCGATCGAAACCCGGCCGTCGTCTCAACGCGATCCGAGAGAATGCCCGAACCCTCAGAGGAAGGATCGCTCTGGGTGTGCAACGTGACAACAACCTCATACAGCGTCGGATCGTCCGGCGACCAGGCCCGAGGGGCGTCGATGGCTATCGACATTGGGACATGCACTTGCTCGTGTTCGGCCAACTCGCTGGCATGTTGTGAAGTCCATGGCACGACTGCGGATGCTGTCCAAGCTTCGGCGGGCTCGCCTGCCCGGGCGCGCACCCGATACTGCACTGCGATGGAATGCAATCGCGGCGCATCCTTTGCTTCCGTGCCGGACGGAGCGACGATGGGCACCTCAATTTCGAGAGAGCGTTTCTCGAGATCGCCCCAAGCAAACAATCGATCGGCATCGATCCGGACCGAAGGATAGATCTCGAGCGAGACATCTTTCCACAAGCCTCCGAAGTGAGGCGCAAACACTGGCAAAAACCCTTGCGAGTTGTGCCCCACAAGCTCATCGAGACGCACTAACAGTTCGACCGGTGTCTGTTCGCCTTCGGCGGCCTCTTTTGCCCGGACAAAATTCGTAATGTCGCAGGAAAACGGCGTCCATCCGCCAAGGTGACTGCCGACCTTTTCCCCTGCGCACCACACGCTGGCTTGGGTAGCCGCCCCCTCAAAGCGAACGGCGACGCGCTCATTCGGACCCAATTCCATCGGTTGAAGCGTTCGGCGATACCATCCGATCCCGTCAAATTCGATTCCTTCGTGGGACTCAAAGGTCGACGGTAAGTCGACCGTTTTCCATTCGAGTTGCCCTTCCTGACGGAATTCCCAGCCCGTGCTCAATGGCTGGCGGGTGCGAACGATGGTGTCGGTCTGAGCCCAGCCAGGGAGACTCCAACCTAAGAAACTCGCAAGTGCGAAGACCAACCTGAGGGTCTGAAAATGGGTAGGCACGGTGAAAATCGTCTCCAAAGAAGTGAACTTAAAACCGATTCATCTTTGGTCCGCGCCGCTGTAGCGACCTCAGCTACTTCGCAACACGCCGAAGTTTGAGCTCGTGAAACCAAAGGTCATCATTCGGAACATTGAGCTCGATCCGCTGAAAGGTACCCGATGCGTCGGGGACAAAAAGAGCCGTACCTTCGTTGAACCAGGCAAACGATCGCTTCCATTTCACGACGAACGTGTCGTAGTGCAAATGTTCCAAGTCGGCGACGAGTTCGGGGTAGGGCAACAGTCGCAATTGCAATTTGCCCTCGACGAACTCCACCGAGGCATTGCCATACAGCGGGCATTCAAACGCGCCGGTATAACTGTCCAGAGCATGGCTGGGTTGCGTGTTCTCCACCACTGGTGTGGTGGCTTTTTGAATGCGCTGATAAAAGGCCTCGCGGCTGCGCTGGAATTGTTGAAGATTCTCTTCGCTCCAATCGCGGTCTGGAACTCCCAGTGCGCTATCAACAATTTTGTAAGTGATCGCAGATCCGATGCTGGTCATGCTGTTGGTCAACACGACAATTCCGAGCTTCTTCTCCGGAACCATCAAGACCTCGGAATACATGCCGTCATACCCCCCACTATGCCCAACCAATTTGACGCCTTGGTAGTCGGACAAGGACCAGCCCAGCCCATACGCTTTGAAGTGCGTGGAAGGAGTCCGCATCGATCGACCGCGTGAAATGGGGATGATGGTCTGAGGTTGCCACATCTCGAACAGGTTGTTGGAGCTAATCAGCGACTGACCATCCGGCAGCTTGCCGTCGTTAAGCTGCAGACAGAGCCAATGCGACATATCGTCTGCGCTGGAAATGATTCCACCTGCAGCAGCCATCGCATCCCAAGGCATCCAGTCGATGGGCACCGATTCGCCTGGCAAGGTCTTGTGAGGCGACGCGACGTTGGCCATCCCCTCAAGCTGCCGCACCGACACACGCGTGCGCTCCATGTGAAGCGGCGTCAAGAATCGGTCCTCTACAAACTGTTGCCATGACTGACCGCTGACCGAAGCGATGACTTCTCCGGCAGCCAAGAACATCAAATTCGAGTAGCCAAATCCGCCTCGAAAAGGGTTTTCTGGCTCCAAGTGGACGGCCCGTTCCAGAATCTCGCGCGGCTGGTAGGGCGTTCCCCACCACAGCAAATCGCCGCTGAATGTACCGAGACCCGATCGATGGCACAGCAAGTCACGGATCCGCAAATCTTCGCTGGCCAATGGATCGGACAACCGCAGCCAAGGTAGGTACTTGCCAACGCGATCGTCCCAACGAAGTTTGCCTTCATCGACCAACACGGCCAACGCCGCCGACGTGAAGGCTTTACTATTCGAAGCAATGGCGAAAAGCGTATCGCCGTCCGCCGCCTCTTCAGTCCCGTTCTTTCGAACGCCATACCCCTTGCAGAGTACGACCTTTCCATCCTGAACCACGGCCACGGCCAGCCCCGGTACTGCCCAACGTGTTCGACTCGTCTCTATCCATTGGTCGAGAAACTCTAAGGTCGATCCATCGAGCCCTTTGGATGACTGGGTCGTCGGCGCTGTACCCCCAGTCTTGTCCTGAGCGACCACGCAGGCTGCTCCCCCAAAGATCCACAATGCCGCAACGAGTAACCTAATCGATTGAGAGCGCATGCGTTCACAGGTCCTTAAAGCGATCGAATGGGTAAGCGATGGACAGTGATGGGAATTAGTAATTGGCGGACGATGCCGCTTGGCCGAATGCGTTCGATGACGACGTCAATGGATCGAGTCCCAAAGCGATGCGGGCCGGGTCGAGCATTTCCCGCGTTCGGCTTGCACCGCACCGCGTCACTCCGAGGGCGCGGACTTGTAGCAGTGTGGGCAAATCGCGAACTCCACCGGCTGCTTTCACTTGTACATGCGACGCAGCGTGCTGGCGCATCAACTTCAAATCATCCATCGTGGCCCCCCCGGTGCCGTAGCCCGTCGATGTTTTGACCCAATCGGCGTCGAGATAGCTACAAATCTCGCACAGCTTAATCTTCTGCTGTTCATTGAGATAGCAGTTCTCAAAAATCACTTTTACTTTCTGCTTGGCCGCATGTGCAACTTCGATGACCGTGCCGATATCATCTCGGACATAGTCCCATTCGCCGCTGAGGACTTGGCTGATGTTGACGACCATGTCGAGCTCTTGGCATCCATCCTCGAGCGCCCGCATTGCCTCGGCGCGTTTGATCGAGGTCGTGTGGCCTCCATGCGGAAAGCCGATGGTGGTCGAGGCCATGACCGTGGTTCCCTGCAGTCGCGTGGCAAGTCGCTTCATGTAGTAAGGCAAGATACAGACGCTGGCTACGTCGTAAAGGATTGCCAAGTCAATTCCGGCTTCCAAATCCGACACCGTCAGGGTGGGATTCAAAAGGGAGTGGTCGATCATTTTGGAGACGTCAGCGTACGTATAATCCACGGGTTATCCTCGGCATGGGAGTTTTCGGATCTACTGGGAAAGGTCCGATCCATTGTGAGGATCTCAAGGCGTTGCACAAGAGACAGTCGACGCGTATCACTACTCCATTCTCAGCCGATCCGCTTGAGTACCGCATCCAACGTCGGCTTGATGGCTGCCGCACTGGCCCGCAAGCCCTGCAATTCCTTAGGCCACAGCTCCACTTCGATCCGCTGTACGGCGCCTGCCCGGCCAACCATGGTCGGCACGCTGATGGACACGTCGCGAATGCCATAACAAGCCCCATCCTGAACGGTGCTGACCGGCAAAATTCGGCGTTGATCCAAGGCGATGGAGTGGATCACATCGCGGATCGCGATGCCGACGGCAAAACCGGCTCCACCCTTCTTCGACAAGCACTCTGCGCCTGAGGCTTTGGTGCGTGCAAAGATCTTTTCTGCCAACGCATGGCTCCAGCCCGGATATTTGTCCAAAGCCAATGAACCGATCGCAGCGCTCGACCAAACTGGAATCATGCTATCGCCATGTTCGCCCAAGATCATGGCTTTGGTTTGCGTCGGTGGCGCTTGCAGCGCGTCGGCGATCAGCGAACAGAAACGAATGGTATCGAGTTGGGTACCCAGTCCCAATACTTGGGTCATCGGCAAACCGAGTTTGACCGCAGCCACCGAAGTCAGGATATCAACCGGATTCGAAACAACCAACGCGATTGCCGACTTCTTCACGCCAGCCTTTTGCACATCGGTCAAAATCGCGTTGAACAAATCGGTGTTGCGATTGATCAATTCCAATCGCGACTCATCGGGCTTACGTCGCAATCCGGCGGTGATGCAAATCACGTCCGAGTCCGGAATGTGTTCGTAACCGCCTGAGGTAAGCAATTGGTCTGCAATGCTCGGCGCACCGTGCATCAGGTCCAAGGCATGGCCTTCGGCCATTTTGGCGTTCAAGTCGATCAATGCGATTTGACGCACGATGCCCCCGCACTGCAGCGCGTACGCGGCACACGAACCCACCAAACCTCCGCCGCCGATGATACTAACTTTCATGCTTCTCTCACTTGATTCCGTGGTGCTTGTATTTCTATTGCCGATGTAGGACCGAGCGATCGGATATCGCGCGCTACTTGGTTTGAAGCTCGCGGATGACTTGGGCCGTGATTAATTGAACGAGTTGTTCCATGTCGACGCCAGCGGGGGCATTTGCTGGCGTCGCAGCGTGTTTGAGAACCGGCGCGGCCCCGCCTGGGGATGCCGAACTCGCGGTCACAGGAGGCATGGCTGGCGGAGCTGGAAAGGCACGGCGCTGGACGCCCGAGTGCTCCCACGATTCCCGGAAGATATCGTTGGCACAAATGTCGCAGTTCTTGTACTCGTCGGTGTTACGAGGGTCCGCCCAGCCCCACTGTTGCTTGAGCGACAACAGCTCGCGTTCTTGCTTCTCATCAAAATAGCTAACGTTTCCGAGTTGTCTTGAGAGCATCAAGATACGGCAATAGGCATCGAGAATTTCCGTCCACCAATACGCTTGTTCAACATCGACCCCGTAGCTGACCGTCCCGTGATTGGCCAAGATAATAACGTTGGTCTTGTCCACAAATGGCAAGATCGTTTCTGCAAACGCTTTGCCGCCCGGGGTTTCGTAGCGAGTGATCGGCACGTCTCCCAAGAACACTTCAACCTCGGGTAGAACGCACTGTGGGATCGGTTCGCGAGCGACGGCGAAGGCGGTGGCATGCGGTGGATGGCAATGCACCACGCTCTTGATATCCGGCCGTTTTTTGTAAATTTCCAAGTGCAGCAGTGCTTCGCTCGAACGTTTCTTAATCCCCGCCGTCTGCTTGCCAGACATGTCCATCGTGCAGATATCCTCCGGCTTTAGAAACCCCTTGCTATGCATTGTTGGGGTGCAGAGGACTTCGTTTTCGCCGATGCGGACAGTGATGTTGCCATCGTTGGCGGCCGCGAAGCCTTTGTTGTACAAGCGGCGTCCGATTTCACAAATGTCTTGCTTGATTTTATGTGCGTTCATGGGTGGTGCTTATTTCGGGTTCAAAAGTTCGGGTTGAAGTTGTAGTTCGTCGATAATGGCGGAGTTGTACGCGTCCACCGGCTTGAGGTCGGGCCGAAAGGGTTGAGCGGCTTCCGCTCCATCGCTGACCGCGATGATGGAACCTTCCGACGCCCCGAGCTCATCCCATACGATGACGGAATCGGGTTCGGCGATCGGACGCCCCAATAGCTCATCTCCGATCGGCATGGCGAGTTTCAAGGTTGCGCCGTGCATGCTCGGATGCGAGCGATTCAAAGTGACGGTTCCTAGGACACGGTAGAGTTGCATGGTTCCGGTTGCATGGTGGTTGGATGGATAGGTTGGGAGTTACGGGTCAGGACTGTGCGAGAGAATGCGAGAGGAATCGCCGCGCGATGTTGGCCGCACCCGCCACGTTCCAATGAATGGAGGAAACAATCAACGTATTCGTGGGAACCTCGCGGAATATTTCGTTGAGGTCACTCCATTGGGACACCACCGCTGGTCGCAAGGCATCGTCGCGTGCGGCTTGCCACAGCGCCGAATGCGGAGCGTCAACCACCGCCAGGCCCAAGGCATGCCCCTGACGAATCGCCGTTGCAATCGATCGGATGGCCGAGGCGTCGTCGGGCTGCCGATCGTCGATGCGCGTCTGGCGCGGACAAAGCTGCCCCGCCAAACTCGGCATCCAAGCCACCGAACCGGTCACGAACAAACGAGCTGGCTGGTGGGTGTCCTGCATGCGAACGGGGCGCGGAGTCAATGTTGGATTCATCGTGGCCGTCGGTTTCAACATGGCCGTCGAAACGCTTGGAAGATTGGCCAGGGAGGATCCGACCAGGAGGGTGATGGCGTGATCGCGGCACCATTCACGGGCCGATGGCGTCACGATCGCGCGATCCGGCAGTCGGATCGCAACCGTACCAGCAGGCACGCCTCGTAAGGATGCCAAGCTAACGACGGCTTCGTTCATTGCGTGCTCGCGTGGCATCGGCGAAGCGACCGCCGGTTGCGCAACCGACTTCAAAACTTCTCGGACAATGCGTTCGATCTCCGCATTTGAAATGTTCATGCATCCTCCACGGGTGGATCGATGAGGCCTAGAACCGTCCAACGGATCGGGCTGTTGACGAGACCCAAAAGGTCGCGAACAGCGCCGCCGTCGCTGGTGATCATCACCCGGTCTCCGGACCCACAACCCAAATGATCAACGACCAGAATGGGCGAACCATCGCGCTCCAACGAATCGCCGACAACCGGCTGGCACACCAGCAGTTTGAGATGATTCAAACTGGCGTGCTTGACCGTCGCGATCGCGTTTCCGAGTACGAGTGCGGTTTGCATGGGGATTTGGGGAATCGTAGTTGTTTGGAGAGAACGTGTTGTTGGAGAGAACGTGTTGATTGGTGAGGGAGGGATGCAAAAGCTTAGGCCGTGACTACCGGCCCAGGATGAACAAATCATCGATCAGCGAACAGCGGCGTTCGCGGGTGAAGGTCATGGGGGTCGTCACGCCTTCGCCGGTCGGACCCGCGATGGAGAATGACAGGTAGCCTTCACCACCCAGCCCCAAGGAAGCCATGCAAGGCCCATTTTTCACGAACAGCGTCGTGTCCATGGCTCGGGCCATGAGGGTCATGTTGCGCACGTTCCTCGAATGGATCATGCTGGTGTGGCGAAATCCGTGTTCGGCTTGTTGCGCTCGTTCAACGGCGACTTCGAAACTGGGGCATCGAACGAATGGAACAAACGGCATCATCTGCTCGGCTTGAACAAACGGATGCTCCGAAGTTGTCTCGCCGAAAACGAGCTCGACACTTGGATCGATCCGACGTCCTGCGGCCTCCGCCAGACGGTAGGCGTCTTGACCAAGAAGTTCTTTGCGAGCTCCCCAATGCGCATCGGCTCCTTCGCCCACCTGCTGCAATGCGGCCCCGGTGAGTCGATCGACTTCGGCGCTGTTGAGCTGAACAGCACCCGCCCGCTCCATGGCTTCCATCATGGCATCGAAAACGCTGTTGACGACAAAGACTTCTTTCTCGGCGATGCACAGCAAGTTATTGTCGTACGCGGCTCCTTGGATGATGCAACGGGCTGCCAGATCCAGGTCGGCGGTCTCGTCCACCACGACCGGCGGGTTGCCGGGACCCGCGACCACGGCCCGTTTGCCGCTGTTGAGGGCGGCGCGGGCGACCGCAGGTCCACCCGTGACACAGATCAATGCAATGCGCCGGTGCTTGAAGAGTTGCTGGGCGGTTTCCAAAGTGGGTTCGCAGATCAAGCAGATCAGGTTATCGATACCGACCTCAGCGCGAATGGCTTGATTGAACCGTTCGACCCCGACGGCCGCGACGCGTCGACCGCTGGGGTGCGGATTGACCACCACGGTGTTACCACCAGCGATCATACTGATGGCGTTGCCGGTGATAGTCGGCAGGGAGTGGGTGACGGGTGTGATCGCTCCGATGACTCCGAAGGGTGCATGTTCGATAACGGCTAGTCCTCGGTCGCCGCTAAAGCATTCTGTTTTCAGAAACTCGACACCCGGGGTAAGTTCGCCCAACGTTTTGAGCTTTTCGATTTTGTGTTTGAGACGACCGATCTTGGTCTCTTCCATCTCCATCGTGCCCAATTCGACACAATCGCGAATGGAGATTCGGCGGATGATTTCAATCACCTTGCGACGGTCTTCGATCGGCCGCTTTTGCAGTTCCTCGAACGCGTGACGGGCGGCGGATACCGCAGCCTCGACGTCGTTGAACAGTCCGAATTGGCCACGCGTTTGCGGCATGCCTTGAACGGACGCGGACGAAGCCACTGGCATCGGCGCTGGCGCGCCCGGCGCTTGCGTTCGCACTTGCTGGATCACCTGCTCGACGACGGAACGGATGAGGGATTCATTGATTTGCATGTTCGATTACGACCGTTTGTAAACGTTGTTCTTTTCGATACTGACGGTATCGACGATGCCGATGATGACACAGTCGATCGGCAGCTTGCCTGTTTCCGGAGTGAAGCGGGCGCTGCTGCCTTGAGTGATCAAGACCATATCGCCGACCCCCGCTCCGAGCGCGTCGACGGCGATGAAGGTGCGACCGGTAGTAACCAGCGCCGCACGCTCCTTAGGCTCCAGGCGAAAGGGTTCGACGACTAGCAATTTTTGGCCGATCATGGAATCGACTTTTTGGGTCGATACGACCGAACCGGTGACTTTGGCGACGAACATGTCTTCAACTCGCTTTGTTGGGAACCATGGCCGCGACGGTCTGTCGAGCCACCATTAGTTCTTCGTTGGTTGGGACGATCCAAATTTGGACACGGTCCTGATCCGCATCGTCGATGCGGCGTTCTTTGTCGCCGCTGCGGTTGCGGTCTTGGTGGAGCACAATCCCGAGTTCACTCAATCCCTCGCAAACAGCGGATCGGATGCTGATGGAGTTTTCGCCGATGCCGCCCGTAAAGGCCAATGCATCGAGGCCCCGAAGAGCCACCAGCATCGAACCGAGTTGGCGCCGAATCTCGGCGACGAACACGTCGAGTGCCAGTCGAGCTTTTGCATGCCCCTGATCGGCCGCTAGTTCCAAATCGCGAACGTCGCCGGACAACCCGCCCGATAGCCCGAGCAGTCCTCCTTGTGTGGCCAACAACTTGAGCGTTTCCTCCAACGTCAATCCAGTGGCCTTCATCATCATCGGCAGCGCGTAGGGGTCGAGATCCCCGACCCTATTGTTGTGCGGCAATCCGGTTTGGGGACTCATGCCCATCGTGGTGGCCACACTCTTGCCCGCTTGTATGGCACACATCGAGGAACTGCCCCCCAGATGCAGCGAGATAACGCGAGCATCGTCGCGATGCAGCAACTGACCCATCCGCCAACCTATGTAGCGATGCGAAGCGCCGTGGAATCCCCATTTACGGATCGGGTAGGCCTCGGCGAGGGCCTCGGGAATCGCATAGCGTTTCCAAGCCTCGGGGATCGTTTGATGAAAGTCGGTCTCGAATGCGGCCACCAGCGGAATCTTGGACGCCATGCTCGCTAGTTGACGCATGGCAGCCATGTAGGGCGGATTGTGGGCTGGAGCGACCGAATTCATTTCCTCCATAGCCTCGAGTACGGAATCGTCGATCACACGGACACCCGACAGACGGCCGCCATGGACAGCTTTGAATCCGATCGCAGCGATCTCCGACGCATCCTTCAGACAACCCAATGACGGATCGGTCAATTGGGCGATGCAAGCATCAACCGCCACACCGTGGTTCGGAACCGCCTGCTCCATTTCGGTGATGCGGTCTCCGATTTCAACGAAGCAGCGACTCGATGCGGAACCAATCCGTTCGACTCCTCCGCGGGCCAACTGACGTTCGTCGTCCATCTCAAAGAGACGGTACTTGAAACTGGTGGACCCCAAATTCGCAACGAGAATTTTCACGTGTCGATCCTTGACTGGAAAACTACTTTAGGAACGCCGAAGTCAATCCTTCGGAAGGACGAGGGATGATGTGACTGCTGACCAGTTCACCGACCTGTGCCGCAGCCGCAGCGCCGGCTTCGACCGCAGCCCGGACGCTGCCAACATCGCCACTGACGATCGTCGTCACGTACGCGCCACCGATGTCGACACGCTTGACAATTTCGACGCTCGCGGCCTTGGCCATGGCATCGGTGGCTTCGATCAAGGCCAAGAGACCTTTGGTTTCAATCAATCCAATTGCATTGTTCATAAGATGAATACTTTCGCTCTGAGAATGGATCCGAGAAGTTGGGTAGGTGGGTTTATTCAGCCGACGAACTTGGGGCTGAAATGCGGAGGACTTTGTGCAAATCATCGTGCGGACGCGCGATAACTTGAACGCTCAAAACAGTACCGATTCGGCCGGCCGCTGCGGCCCCTGCGTCGGTGGCTGCTTTGACCGCAGCCACATCGCCGCTCACAAACGCCGAGACCAAGCCGCTACCGACCTTGTCCCATCCCAGGAAGCGAACGTTCGCTGCCTTTGTCATCGCGTCGACAGCCTCGACCAAGGCGACGAAGCCTTTGGTCTCAATCATGCCGAGCGCTTCGTTATTCTTTGCCATCAGTTGCAAACTCCAAAAAAAGGTCAATCAAACAGGGATAAAGCTATTTACGTTATTGAAAATTACCGGGTCTTTTTGCATCCATGGTCGCGCGATGGCGCGATGCCAGGCACTTGCGTCGAGGGTTGTGTTTTCCATAAGGAACTCAGTGTGCATGGCACCCGCAAGGCACCTGCTTTTTGAGTTCGATCAAGGTTGCGTGGTCGAGATCGCACGCGTTGCCTTCATCGGTATCGATGTGCACCTCGAGCTTCGAGTTCGGATCCTCGCGCACCAACACGTCGTCGAACGTCACCGAGCACTGCGGACTCTTGACCGACAACGACATGAAATCACCATTCTTAACACCGTAGTGGGCGCAGTCGCGCGGATTGATGTGCACGTGCCTGGCTGCACGAATCACTCCTTCGCTCAATTCGACCGCTCCGGCGGGTCCCACCAGAACGCAACCCGGTGTGCCCCGAATGTCACCGGAGTGCCGTACGGGGGCATCGATGCCCAGCGATATGGTGTCCGTAAATGCCAATTCAACTTGGCTGGCTTTGCGAGTCGGACCCAACACGCGCACGTTTGGAATCATGCGGCGACGCGGGCCAACGATCATGACCGTTTCTGCCGCCGCAAAGAATCCATCTTGGTACAGACTCTTGTCCGGTGTCAATTTGGCCCCCGGACCAAAAAGCTTTTCCACATGCGCGTCCGTCAAATGGACATGACGAGCCGAAATACTCACCACCAAGTTCGTAGCCGTCGCCACAGAGGGCTGCTGCCCTTGCAGGACTCGAGCGATGGTCGAGCGAACCAAGGCTTCGATTTTGTTGGGATCGATGGAGCTCAAAGCAGGATTCATGAGGTTTATTGCAATCCGTGGGGAGTGGGTGGGGATCGCCGCGAGGGTAGCGAACCTTCGGCGTCGTTGGATTCTGCTGAAGGGGCACTGTCGGCGTTACCGGCTAGGTCTCCGTCACCGGCCAAAAGGAGCGTTACGTTGTATGCGTCCGCATGCTGTTGCCACGCCGCGCTCAAGCCGTCATCGACGACGAGCGTTCCGACGTCTTGCCACTCGCACATGCGGGCCAAACTGGAACGACCGAATTTCGTACTATCGGCCACGATGATTGTGCGGTCGGCCGATCGCATCATGCAGCGTTCGGTTTCGACCAGCAGCATGTTGCTATTGAAGAAACCTTTGGCATTCACACCCGCAACGCTCAAGAATGCTTTTTGCACATTGATACCTTGCAGCATTTGATCGGTGTACGGCCCATGCGTCACTCCCGTCCGATGATGGATCGCACCCCCGAGCAGGACCAAGTCGATCGAGTCGCTGCCAGAAAACAAATTGGCCACGGGGAGCGAATTGGTCACGATCTGCAATTGTCGGCCCACCAACTGTCGCGCCAATTCGTACGTCGTGCTGCCGCCATCGAGCAAAACCGTGTCGTGATCGTCGATCAACGCGGCTGCTGCAACCGCGATCCGCCGCTTTTTGTCCCAGGTCTCATGCGCTACGTCCGTACGGCTTTGGAATTGCCGAACCGTGGCACTCGGCCCGGTAAAGAAAACGCCCCCATGCGTTCGTTTGGCCTCTCCGGTTTCTTCGAGGGCTTCCAAATCGCGACGTATGGTCGACTCGCTGACCTCCATCGCATCCCGCAAGTCCGGAATCGACACGAATCCCTGCTGGCGAATCAATTCACGCATTTGGGCGCGCCGCGATTGAGCACCGTGGAGCGGGGCCCCGTGAGATTGGGCACCGTGCGTTTGGGATCCGTGAAGATGACTGGAGGGAATCATCCGAGTAATGATGGAAAACTTTCAGTCGCGGACGCGATCGGATCCTCCGAATCACGGCCTACGGCAAACAATGAGAGAAATCATTCAGCAGTTGAATGAATATCGCACACCTGCGACTGTTTTCAATCATACAAGTCGATAAAACTACCTATTTTATCCATTTTATGGCGGATTTTACGCGTGGATGGGGTAACGGCTAGGCGATTGGATCGGCCGCCGGTGGGGGCATCGGTGGGGGCATGGGCGGGGCAATGTCGTGAAAATACGGGCAGCGAGCCAAGGGTTGGGGAGGATACTTGGGCCAGGATTCTGGGACTGCTTGCGACTGGCAAAGCAGGAAGACGGAACCTTTTCCGGAAACGATGGTCCGATGATCGCTGCATGCCAAGCAGATGGAGGATCTCAGCAATGGGCTGTTGCGGGCTAGAGAATCGGCCACGGCAGCCGAAGAGATCGGAGGTTCGTTGCGCGATGCCATGGGTCCGTGCTCAGTCCTTGGCTCGGTTTCCATCGAGTCGTTGCTGGGCGGTTTCAACGACCGAAATCATCTCTTGATTGCCGTTGTACAAACTGATGATTCCTTCCCAAATTTGGCGAGCACCCAATACGTCGCCGTCGGCATGGAGCCTATCGGCCTCCGCCAATTTGTCTTGCAGGAACCGCCGCAGTTCTTCGATGCTCGGCGGATTGGACTCCAAAATTGCAATCTGACGTTTGGCGAGGTTCACGAACGGCCGTTCCTTTTCTTCGTCCTTGAGCAGTTTGACAATCCCCTGGTACTTGTCCAAGGCGGTGACGCGATCTCCAAAGCGTTCGAATCGTACGGCTTCGCTGTACTTGCGTTCTCCCTCACTGGAAGGTTCGCGGCCGACACGCAAATTCCGTCGCATACGATCTTCGGCGTTCCGCATTTCAATCAAATCCATTTGCTCGCTCGCCCATTCGGCATGTTTCCCTTCGGGAAAGCGCTCGAGCATGGGTACCAAGTAACGATCGCGGGCGTCGTTCCAGCGTAAACCATCCTCGACGGCCAGAATCGCCTCCGCCCGCGCCCGCATCTGCGATTCGTTGAGTGGCCAGACCAAATAAGTGATGATGCCGATTAGCAGTGCGAGGCAGGCGAGCAGTACCGAGGGCCGTTCCCAAAGCGATGCACCGCTATCCGACTCCGAGCCGTCCTCCGATCGCTTTCGTTTCTTCTTTTTCTTGATCCCAAGTACCCGTTGGGCTTCCTCGCGATCCGAGTTGAATTGCAATGGGCTAAATCCGGATGCGACATGCTGGACCACCCCAATGCCTTCGCTAGCTCGGCGTTGCGCTTCCTTGAGCGCCATGGCTGCCGCGGCTGCCGAATAGGGTCTTCGCATCGGATCGCGATGCATCATTTGTTCGACGATGGTGCTGAGCCAAACAGGACAGTCGTAGACCAACGTCGCGACACCGGGAGGCGTCGTTTCCATGACTGCATGTCGGACTTGCGAAGCGTTCTCCCCTGCAAAGGGTTTCTCACCCGTGAGCGCGTGGTACATGCACGCGCCCAACGCATACAGATCGATGCCGGCGTTCCGCGGCGATTGCTCGACGAACAATTCGGGCGCGCAGTAGATCAGTTGATCTGGCGATGGAGGCGCCAACGACGTGAATTCAATCCTGAGATCGCTCAACCGGTAGGTTGAACCATCGTCGCTGACCAAGATCTTGTCGGGCCGGATCCGGTTATGAAACACGCCGGCTTCGTGGATTAGTTGAAGAGCACCACACAATTGGAGTCCCATTTCGAGGACCGTTTCCCAAGCCAAGCGTTCGCGTCGGGCTAGCGTTTCACTGAGCGATTCACCGTCGATCAACTCGTACACGAGGTACGCCACCTTGGCATCAAAACCACCGCCGTAACAGCGTACGAGGTGTGGATGCCGCAATCCCTTGAGCCGTTCGAGATGTTCGGAAAACTCTTGCTTGGCTTCAGGCGTCATGCCCATTGGCAGCGGAAAGACACGCACCGCGACCTGCATCCGCTGTTGCACATGGATCGCGCGATAGATATTCGAACGGGGGCCACCCAGTGAAGCTTCGAGGGCGAGTGGTCCGATCCGCGATCGTGTCATGGACGGACTCTCACTCCGTGCATTGGCCAGCGAACTTGAGGGCATTGTACACCGCATCGCGGACCGCCTCGGGTTCGGCGCTGTGGGCGATCTCCAGGGCCCGCGAGACGGAGGCAAAGGATCGGCGATCGACGATGGTTGCCCCGCGTGTTAGGACTCCGACTTCCTCGATCTCCAGCGCATGGGCTTCGCATTGGAACAATTCCGGATCGGTCAGGTACACGACGCCTACCGCTGCTTGCAGTGCGATGGATTCCTGAGCGCGGTGCTGCCGATACGAACGGAATAGATGAGGCAGCATGGCGTGCAACAAGGCACCCGCCCGAGTCGATTTGGACGGGATTTGGGCGAGCATGTTCAAATCAAAGGTGACTTGATTAGTCACATCCAAGGGGAGCAGTGTTTTGGTGGTGGGCGAATTCAAAACACTCGCAGCGCTGGCGGGATCGAAATGCATGTTGAATTCCGCAGCCGGAGTTACGTCTCCGAGTCCCAACGACGATCCTCCGAGGATGATCAACTGGCCGACGGCTTCAATCACACTCGGGTCGCGTTGGAAGGCTCGTGCAATGCCGGTCAATGGTCCCAAACAAAGGATCGAAACGTCGCCTGGATCGGCTTTGAGCCGATCGATGATCAGTTTGTCGCTCCCCATCACATGCTGGCGCTCGGATGGATAGAGACCGATGTTCCCCAATCCGTCTTCGCCATGCAGGAATCGTCCATCGTTTACGGGCGCATCGTCCGGATCGCAGCCGACTCCCAAACGTGGAAAACGCGGAGGATCGAGCTTTTCCAACAGGCCGAGCACATTCTTGCTCGACTGATCGGCCTCCACGGTTCCCGAACAGGTCGTGATGGCCACTACGTCGAGTCGCGGATCGAACAAGGCCATAATCAGGGCGACAGCGTCGTCGATTCCCGGATCGCAATCAATAATGACTTTTCGGGGCATATAGACTCAAATGTAATGGTTCCGAACCTGACTTGTTCTCCCCTGTGTTGTACTTGATTGACCTGGATTTTGCCAGACTCAGCCTTCCGCACGAAAGCCAGCATGCTCGACGACTTGATCGCCACCGCCCGTTCCGGAACTGATCTCAGCATCGAACAGATGCAACAGGCCATCGTGTGGATGTTGGCAGGTAAATCGTCGGATTCGGCCATCGGCGAGCTGTTGTTGGCGCTCCGCAACAAAGGGGAAGCCATTCCCGAAATCGTCGGAGCGGCCCGCGGAATGCGGATGCTGATGACTCCGATCCGGTCGCAGCGAACGGGCTTGCTGGACACCTGCGGCACCGGTGGCGACGGCGCCAGGACGTTTAATATTTCAACCGCGACGGCGATCGTGACGGCGGCCGCTGGGGCGGCGACGGCCAAGCATGGCAACCGCAAAATTACCAGCGCCACCGGTTCCGCCGATGTCCTCTCGGCCCTCGGGGTAGCGGTCGATGCCGATCGCGAACGTGTCGAAGCGTGCTTGGACCGGATCGGATTGTGCTTCTGCTATGCACCGCAGCTTCATCCGGCGATGAAGCATGTGGCGCAGGTCCGGAAGCAATTGGGAGTCCCGACCCTGTTCAATTATTTGGGCCCGCTATGCAACCCTGCAGGCGCTTCGTACCAAATGATCGGTGTGGGCGACGAAGCCTTGCAAACGAAACTTGCGGCCGCCTTGGTACATCTGCCCGTTGAGGCGGCTATCGTGGTCCGCGGAATGGACGGCATGGACGAGGTTTCACTCGCCGCCGACACCCGGGTGCTCCACATTCAGTTCGGAATGACAACGCAATTGCACTGGAGTCCCAAGGATTTTGGCCTGCAGCCAATTCGCAACGAAGACCTCATGGTCGATGGTCCTGAGGCCAGCGCGGAAATGATCCGGGGTATTCTGGCAGGCCGTTTGGGGCCACCTCGCGACATCGTATTGGCCAACGCTGCGGCCGGTTTGTGGGTGAGTGGCCGCACGCATTCTCTCATCGAAGGGGTCGCCATGTCGGCCCGCGCCATCGATTCAGGAAGTGCAGCTCTCAAGCTGCAGGAATTAGCCGAAGCGTCGCAAGCGACCGATTAATTTGCCAGGTAGTGCCTGATTTCTACCTTCGGCCCAATGGCTGTTCACTTGCCGATGGATAAGAATGACGCATCCCTCTTCGACGCGACGAAAGCCCAGCCTGCGATGATTGTTGTTACCAGCCTCAGGAAGCAATTTTTAGTCCGAGGCCAACCGTTGATCGCGGTCGATCGCATTTCCTTTCAAGTCGAAGCGGGCGAGGTGTATGGACTGCTCGGTCCGAATGGTGCTGGAAAAACGACCACATTGCGGATGGTCATGGGGCTGATCGAACCCGACGAAGGGTTCGTAGAAATCGGGGGGATCCGAACCGATCAGCATGCCGCAGAAATCCGATCGCAGCTCGGATTGATTTCCACCAACGACGGCGTGTATCCATGGCTCACCGTCCGTGAAATGCTGATGTACTTTGCCGATCTTTATGCGGTCGAAATCCCGCTGGCCAAGCGACGGTTGGACGAACTCTCGGAATTGCTAGGCATCCGCAGTTTTCTCGACCAACGTTGCAGCACATTGAGCACAGGCCAAAAGCAACGGGTAACGCTGGTCCGCGGGCTGATGCACGATCCTCCGGTGATGCTGCTCGATGAACCCACGCGCGGACTCGATGTGGTCGGTAGCCAGAACGTTTTTGAATTCATTGAACTCCTCAAACGCCGCGGCAAGTCCGTCTTGCTGTCGACCCATCGCTTGGACGAAGCCGAGCGGGTGTGCGATCGATTTGGATTGCTGCACCACGGAACCATGCGCTACGAAGGGCGTCTCGAGGAATTGATGGAACAGACGGGCAAAACGCATTTAGTCGACATGTTCATCGATTTGATCCGGAATGATCGCTCCGAAACCTTCGTTGGAAGTTCGGAGAAATAAGTCATGCAAGAATTCCTTGCCAATGGGCGATTGTTTCGTTTGTGTTTGAAGGAGCTTCGCGAGAGCCTTCGCGATCGGCGCACGATCATTACCTTGATCATGATGCCGATCCTGGTCTACCCGCTGCTAAGCATGGCACTGCAGCGACTCATCCTTGGGACGGCTCGGCCCGGTTCCGAAACCACCGAGTACGTGCTGGGTGTTCCCGATGAAGAGACGGCCAAAGTAGTGGCTAAGGCGTTGGGCGAAACGCAAAGGGCCGCCGCCGATGGATTGCGGCCTTCCATCGAAATCATTCGACCCACCTCGCAGTCAACCATCGCTGGCGCGGCTGCGACAATGCAGAAAACGGAGTCCCCAGTGGAACCTTCGTTGGATGCAACCCCCGCAAAGGCACCAGAAAAAGCGGCCTTCAGCATCGTTGTTCCAGAACGCGACACGGTCACGTCATCGCTTCGAGATGGGCAACTCGATATCGCGATCCTCCGTGCCGACCTCACCATTCAGGAGCGCCCGCGCGGGGAACGCAACCCGGTCTTCGATTTCACGATGGAGTTTCGCGATGGAGACACGCGCAGCGAAATGGCGATGTTTGAGTTTCGCAAGGCCATGCAGCTGGTCAACGACTATCAAGCCGCGATCTTCCGAGGGCCTCGCATGGATCAAGCCGTGCATGTGCGCGCGACGGCCATTCGTCAGAAGTTGGACACCAACGCGTCCTTGGCCGGTATTTTGCCTCTCGTTCTCATCTTGATGACCATCACCGGCGCGGTGTATCCAGCCATCGATCTCACGGCTGGTGAACGCGAACGGGGCACGATGGAAGCCATGATCGCGACGCCCGCACCACGCTTCATTTTGTTGCTGAGCAAATACGTGGCCGTAGTCACCGTGGCCGTGCTCACAGCCTTGGCGAATTTGTTTGCGAGTTGGGTGACCTTGACGGCGGGAGGATTGGGGCAAGCGTTGTTGGGTGATCGTGGATTTTCGTTTTGGACGCTGCTGCAGATTCTCCCGTTGTTGGTCATCTTCGCCGCGTTCTTTAGCGCCATCTTGCTAGCCATGTGTTCGTTTGCGCGAAGTTTCAAGGAGGCGCAGTCGTATCTCATTCCGGTGATGCTTGTCTCGCTGGCTCCCGCCCTAGTGACCTTGATGCCCAACATCGAATTCTCGACCTTGCTCGGGATCGTGCCACTAATCAATATTTTGCTCCTGTCGCGCGACATCATGACCGGCACCCCCAATGCCTTGCCCGCCTTTGCAGCGGTATTGTCGACGTTGCTATACGCCGGCGCGGCCCTCGTCGTCGCCGCGCGGCTTTTCGGCGCGGAATCGGCTACGTCCGGTTCCCAGGAGTCTTGGTCGGATCTCTTGCGTCGCCCGAAACGCATGCGATCGACTCCGGACCTGGGCGAACTCGCCATCTACATGGCCATCCTTTTCCCAGTATTCTTCGTGGCCACCAACCTCGCCGGGCAGTGGACTGAGGAAATCCAGTCGCGGCTGGCGGTCAATGCGGTCCTGCTCGTAGTGCTATTCTTGATCGCGCCGGCTAGCTTTGCGTGGTATCGCAAACTCAGCTTTCGAACAACCTTTCTGTTGACCATGGACAATGAGGCGAGCTCGGATACAGCAATCCTGCGCACGGGTCGACTGATCGGAATTGCGTTGTCCGCAATCCTCATGGCAGGCGGCCTTTGGATCGTCGCGCTCGAAGCCATCAAGGTCCTGAACGATTTTGGCTTGGGCGGCATTGCGATCGAGAACAACCCAGCACTTAAGGAAGCTCAAATTGCATATCGGGCGATCCCGTTTTGGATGATTTTGGTGTTTACCTCCCTAATTCCAGCCATCGCGGAAGAATTCTTTTTTCGCGGATTCGTCCTTTCGGCGTTGGGAACACGCATGCATGCCTCGCGCGCCATCGTTTATAGCGCCGTGCTTTTTGGTTTGTTTCACGTCATCAATGGAAGCCTTTTGTCCATTGAGCGGTTTTTACCGACCGCCCTCCTCGGTTTGGCTCTTGCACTCCTAGCCATCCGGAGCGGGGCTCTTTGGCCTGGAATTTTGCTGCATGCGATACACAATGGACTGGTGTTCTGGTTGACTCGATTCACCGAACAAGAATTGGAGGGTTGGTTCGGAGGAACCAACGAGCATTTTCCGGTTGTTTGGATCGCGGCCAGCGTGATCGTGATCTTAGCCGGATTGGGAATCCTATTTGCATCCACACGGCATCGAACGCATGAAGTCATTGCTTAAATTCATCATCGTCCTAGCGGTCTTGGCCGGTATCGGAGCGGCAGCCTACGGGCCGGCCTTGGCATACTGGGAAGCCCGCAACAAGATTGATTGGCGGACACAAGCCGTCGAACTGGGCGAGATCATTCAGTCGGTGAACTCGACCGGCAAGGTCGAGCCAGTCAAACGCGTGAGCGTGGGAGCCACGGTCAGTGGTCCGGTGTTCGAGTTGAACGTTGATTTCAATAGCCACGTGACCAAGGGTCAGCTCATGGCCCGCATCGATCCGCGGTTGTTTGAATCCAGCGTCGCGCGGGATCGAGCGGTATTCAAGACACGCGAGGCCGAAGTTTCGCGAGCCACTGCCATGCTGCAACAAGCCATCAATGACGAACGTCGAGGCGGCGAACTGAACAGTGAATCATCGGGTTTCATTTCGCAAGCGGAACTCGACCAATTCAAGTTCCAGCGGATGATGCGGGAAGCCGAACTGCTGGTATCGCAAATGAACGTCGAGCAAGCCCAGGCGCAACTCGACAATTCCGAAGCCAACCTTGCCTACACCGAAGTCATCGCGCCTTGCGATGGAATCGTGATCGATAAGAAAATCGACGTTGGGCAAACCTTGGCCGCACAATTTCAGACACCGGAAATGTTCACCGTTGCGCCGGAGATGGATCAACGCATGTACATCTATGCGTCGGTTGATGAAGCGGATATCGGACTGATTCGCAAAGCCAAAGACGCAGGCCAAACCGTCCGTTTCACCGTCGACGCCTATGCAGATCAATTGTTCGACCAAGGAAAGATTATCGAGGTTCGTTTGAGTAGCAAAGAAGAGCAGAACGTCATCACGTACCCCGTAATCGTTGAGACACCAAACATTGGAATGAAACTTTTGCCGGGCATGACTGCCAACCTGTCGTTCCAAATCAATAAGCGGGAGAATGTGAAAAAGATTCCAAACGCAGCCATCCGATTCTATCCGGCCCGCGAGCGGGTTCATCCGGAGGATCGGTATATCCTGGATGGCTTCGAAGATCAAAAGCGCATTGCCGACACACCCAAAATGATGTCGGCCGACGAGAAGGCGGAGAGCAGCCAAGCTCTCACGAAGCGGCACGTATGGATTGAAGAGGGCAAGTTTTTGCGTGCGAAAGAGATCAAGATCGGCATCTCCGATAACCGCTTCACGGAACTTCTCGAAGGAGACTTGCAAGATGGTCAAGCGTTGGTCGTAGGTGAGAAACCGAAGCCATAAGTCTTAGGGGATTCTCAGGACTTTCCTAAAAATCGATCGAACCTCGGCCCGGTACTCATCGCAGGACTTCTCCAATTGGTTTGGGTCGGGGATGTGCAGTCCGTAGGCGAGCCTCGCCAATTCCATTGGATCGCTGGGAAGATCGTGCCGAGCCTTGGTATGCATCAGCCGAAGTCCGGACTCGACGCCACGCAAAAAGTTGTACGCGTCCTTCAATCGAAGTGAATCGTGGGCTTCGATGTGCCCCGCGCGGCGAAGTTGTTCCAATGCGTCAATCGTTCCCGACACCACGAAGTTGGGATCTGTATTGAACTGCTTCAAGGAAAGTATCTGCGTCAGCAATTCGATATCGAGCGTCCCGCCCACACCCCGTTTGAGGTTGCGAGGGGAGGCTGTAGTTTCGGACGCAAAGCGATTCGCCAATACGTGAGCGGTGTCCGAATCGGTCCAACGTCGCGCGTGCAGCACGCGTCGGACGCATTCATAGGCGGCGGTTTGAAAGGCTTGGTCACCCGCCATCGCACGCGCCGTTGCCAGCATCAAGCGTGAGCTCTCATCGTTGGAAGCGAAGAGCATCAGCTCCTCGAAGGCTTGCAGCGACCATGCGAGGTTGGTTTGGGTGGCAGAAGTGAATCGCCAGTTTTGGAGTTCGAACAATCGCCCGAAACGCGTCAGTCGATTCACCCCTTGGGCAACGCGCTGCGCAAGTTGATGGAAAAAAAAGTCATTGCTGATCGGTTGATGATGCCGCATCGGCCCCGACGGCCGCGTGTTGCCCGCGCCCTCATGCAGAAAGAGAATCGTGACGTCGCTATGATAGTTGGGCTCGCGGCTGCCGAGTTTCCCCAACGCGAGAACTGCAAATTGGCATCGATGCCCACCCTCCAAGCTCGGAACTCCGTAGCGTTTGACCAAGGCGTTGTAGTGGCTTTGTATCGTTTGTTGGAGGCAGACATCGGCAACATTGGCCAGCGTGAGGTGTGTTTCAGAAATGCTCTCTTTGCCTAAAATATCGCGAACCCCGATCGTGAGGTGCATCGTATTTTTAAACGATTGAACGATAGCTTCGATGTCTTCAGCGCCACGACAGAGCTCGTCTAGGAGCACGCTGAGTTGCTCCTCACTAGGAAGTCGTCCGAGCATCAGCGAGTCGAGAAGTTCATCGACCATCCCAGGATTGCTGGTCAGGATCCCCACCAAATACGGACTTGCCCCACAAAGCCTCACGTACAAATCCATCGAAGGTTGATGCAGGCTAAACAACTCCCACAAAACTCCTTTGGCACCGATAGAGCGACAGGTTTCGACCAGGTTATCGAGTGTTCGATCGGGCAATGGCGTTTGTCCGATCCGCTCTAAAAGCTTGGGCGCGATGGTTGATAGAAAGTAGCGGCAGCGACGACTCGATAAAACCTGCGAGTCCTCCGTCGCCAATTCCTGTAGGTTCTTTACTGCTAGGTCAGGTTTCTGAAAATGAAAAGGTTCCACCACGCAGCGGGCCCAATCGGGGTCGGGCTGGGGATCCAAGATCAAGTCGACTTGATCGCCCCCAGGTTCCTGATCCACCAGGACTTCGCCACGGAGTCGATCGCCGAGTTGTTGGATTTTGATCGTCGCGTCGCGGAGTTGGCTGGCGAGTGATTTTCGTTCCGAGTCTGACATCGCTTCGGTTTGAATCGCGAACTTGCATCGATTGGCAAGCGCATGGGCTTGAGTGACCTGAGCGTACTCCACTCCATGAAAAACTCCGAACTTCGCGAGTGCATCGACGGCGGTCGAGGTTTTGGTGACTCGTAACTCGGGTAGCTCCCAGCCATGAATCAACTGCAGAAAGATCACGAGCGATTCAATTTCGCGTTGCAGGCGCTCGACCACCTGCAGGGACATCTCTTCGGGGCTCGCCGCGGTATGGGGGGCGCGCGTCGTACGATCGAGTTTGCGAAGGTATGCCGAAAGAGATGCGATCTCCGAACGGGTCACGTAGCGCGGATAAACAAATGGCTCTGCTCGGACCAAAAAAGCATCGGCGAGGATGCGACTTCCAGCCAGCGGTCGGGCTTTGATCAGATGCAAGCGATGGCTGGCGTCCCCGTTGGCTGCTGCATTCTCCAACCAACGCCAGGCTGGCTGCATCAGAGAAAGCTCGCGATCGGGGGCATGGGTCGCCATCGGAAAGAGGACGCGAAAGTGTTCGGGGTCAAACGACTCGAGCAACTCTCGCAAGCGTTGCATGCGCTTTTGCAACACCTCAACCTGCTGCATCGTCGTTTCGCGACCGCTCGCGTCGAGATCCTTGCGGGTGTAGATCGCCATCAGTTCGCAGGGGCTATTGAAATCCATAGCCTGTCCACCCAGCGTACCGATCGCTAGGAGGGTGACCGCCGTGGGTTCCCGTTCCTCAACCCAGCCATCTGAGGGTAGCATTGTGGAGCTCGATCGCTCCTGGAAAACAATGTCGAAGACGCTCATCACCACGGCCTCGACGATGGCCGAAAGTTGTTCTTCGGCGATCGCGTCCGAAAGTCCGTGCAATTCGACTCCGAAGAGCACACGCAGCCATTCCCTCCGACGGAAGCGACGCAATGCGGCCAGAAATTGTCGGTCATCCTCGAGGCATCGCAATTCGGTCAACAAGCGATCTTTGAGCGCATGTGCGTCCACGGCGTGATCCGAAGCAAACCGCAATGGATCGAAGCCATCGGGATCGTCGATCAGCCATTCGACCATTGGGCTGAGGCAATCGAGGGTTTGAACCAACGTTCCGAGTAAATCTTTATCGCGGTCCCATTGGCTGAGCAGCGCTGTCGGAATACGCGAATTCTCGACGTAGCGCTGCAATCGATCTGCACACAAAGAGGGATGTCGGACCGACTGGAGTTGGGTGGCCAAGGCGTGCTCGACCGAAGCGCGTAGACCGCTGTCGCGCGTAAGGGAACCCACGCGCGCTATTTTGTGGTAGTCGATTTCAGTCAACATGCATCAGCGGCCAAGGATCGCGGTGCTCGAGGGCTGGACAAACGGGTCCAGGCGATCAGTCGACGCATTGAGAGCCAAGTGTCGGGAGAGGAAGGGTGATCGCACCGGACCTTCATTCTACCGTCAACGTGGACGCATCGGCAGGATGGAGTTTTCGAGAATGCCATCGTTTAGCATTTCCACTTCCTGAATTTCCAAAACAGCTGGGAAATCCGAGCCTTTCTGAAGCCAAAGGGGTCCTTCCGGCTCGTGCTGGACGGCCATCAGGCCGTGGTAACGGGTCATTTCCAAGGTCGCTAAAAACAATGCGACGAGCGTACTTTTGTGCATCCCCGGCTCAAACATGTCCTGCAGCTCGATCTGCTGGCTCAGGGTGACCTGGGCATGGATGCGTTGCATGTAGACGTGGATCGGGGTGTCGTCGTACCGGATTTCTTGCGTTGGGGCCTTTTGCCGAGCCTTGAGGATCCGCCCAAAAGCGCTGACCAAATCCCAGATCTCAATCTTAGCGATGGGTTGCTCTTCGTCTTGAACTCGGCGTTTCGGTAAATCGCTAGCCAAGCGGCGGTATCGGAGCTGCCACAGTCGGCTCTGTTCGTCGAGAACGCTCGCCAGGTCTCGGAACCGCTTGTATTGAATCAATCGTTCAATGAGCGCAGGCGAATCTCCGGCAGCCGCGATCTCAGACTCACCTTCCGGATTGGGTGCAATGGGCAACACGCGCTCCGCCTTCATCTCGATCAAGACGCTAACGATCTCGACGAATTCGCTAATCGTATCGAGTTCCAGCTCGGCCAAAACTTCGATGAACTCCGTGTACTGCTGCGTGATCCGGGAGAGCGAGAGGGACTCGAGCTCAAGCTCTTCGCGACGGATCAAATACAGCAACAAATCGAGTGGCCCATGGTAGCTGGGGAGATCCACATCGAAGGCGTGCATCATCGGGTTAAGCCTGCGGAGAAGGAAAAGACCTGGCGGACGTCCGTATCGGCGTACGAGACGGGGACCGCGAAATCGAAAGCCAGCGGTGCCGGACCGAGGGCTGGAATAGCGACTCGGAGTCCCAACCCCGGAGCAACCCGAAAGTCATCCCAGTTGAGCTCAATGTTGTTTTCGACCGTACCATAGTCCACGAAAGCAACCATGCGCAACATGTCGTCGGCGGTGATCGGAAACATGTACTCAAACGTGCCTAAGAACTGAAATCGACCGCCGACCTGGACTCCTGATTCAACCGGGTTGGCCCCGCGGAATTGAAATCCTCGCATCGAGGAGAAACCACCCGCAAAAAAGTTTTCGAAGATTGGCTGCTGGGCACCCGCAAAACCTGTTCGGAAGGCAGTTGTAAAGGTATGTCGGCCGGTTCCATCAGCTCGTTCCCGAACGAGAAAGTATTGGCTGTAGTTGATCTGGCCACGCGGAAAATCGTATTCGCCGAACGCTTGATCGTAGATCATTTCGAGCAAATGGCCTTCGGTGGGCAGGAATGGGCTATCCCGTGTGTTGTGCGCTAGCCGGACGCGACCGTAGAAGAGGTCGTTGCTGCCCAACGCCGAATTGAGGCTCGGAACCGCATTGGTGCTCGGACGGGAAATGTTCACGTCCTCGCCTCGCAGTTCCGTGGAGAGTGACAGGTCGGGTGTGATGTCGTAGCCGAGCGCCACGCGGCCCCCAAGCCGCTGTTCCGTCCAGTCCCGGTAGAAGCGCGTGAAATAGAATCCACCGACCGACAAACTGAAGGGCGAGTACCCGAACAAACTCGGCTCGGTCCAATTCACGGTATAGCGCTGGACTTGATTCCCAGGAACCAATTCGACGCGAAAGTTTTGTCCACCTCCGCGGAAGGCACCGTTGAAGATATCTCGAGGGCGGGAGGGGAATCGAAACAAATCGAAATTGCGTTCTTCGACCATGACCTGCGCGGCAACGCCCAAGTCACTGTTGACAGTACCACCGACAGAGAAACGACCCGTCTGCCCCTCGGACACGTTTACGTCGATCGGTACATCCCGATAGGTTGGATTGTAACCCAGCGGTGCAGGCCCCATGAATCCAGGATTGGGTTCAATCTGCCAAGGCACATTCAAAGGAGGCAAGGGTTGGTTCATCGCCCCGGGCGCCATGGGAGGCTGGGAAAGAGGCGCGCCGATAATCGGTCCATTCACCGGCATGGCGACACCTTGTCCGTAAACAGATGTCGGACCGCTGCCAACGGGCTGTCCGAAGGAGGTTGCAGGAGGCGTGTTGTACGGCGACGCGGGCGGCGTAGGTGGCAAAGGAGGTCCGCCGAATTGCGCGAGGGCAGACGACCCAGCCATCAGCCAGAAGGCGACGCACCACGCGACCAATATGCCCACAACCGTGATCGACGACGTCACGCTGGCGTGGTGGTTCGGATGTTTTTGAGAGATGAGCTGCATGGATTGGGACTCGTACTGCCTGCGGAACAACAAGGGGAAATGTCCGGCTGAGCCTTTAGTTTCCGTCGTCATCAAATTCATCAGGTGGCTTGACCGTGATCGAGGGTACGGGGCCGCGTGAGGGATCCGTATTGAAAATCGTCGAGTATCTCAAGCGCCGTTCACCAGCTTCGAGTTCACGTTTGTCGATGATGTCACCTGGCCGAAGATTGCGCAGTGGCTGCAATACAACATGCCGACGTGTGAAATCTCCGTCGATATGAACGCGGATGTCGCTGGCTCGGTAGACGTCACCCTCCGAAACGCGGTAGACGATATCCACGCGGTTGTTGGGCTGATAAACAACCTCCCCTTCGATATCGCAAAAGATGTGTCCGAGCGAGCCGAAAACGTCTCGCAGCAACTTCTCGTCGCGGAGTTTATTGGTTTGAAGAAACGGCTCACCTTCCTTGACCAGCATGTAGGGCATCAGGTCACTTGGCTGGTAACGTTTCATGCCAACAATCGAGATAGACTGTATGGCGTAACGCTCCCCTTCGAAGATGACGAAGGTAACGTCGACAAAGTCGCCCTCTTCGTTGTACTCCTTGTGGTAATCGACGCGTGCGTCGAAGTACCCCAGCGAACGGTAATAGCCCAGCAAACCATCGCGATCATCTTGCAATTGATTATCGGAGCACTTGTTCTGAAAGTAGCTGGTGATGCCCATGCGTGCGTCACGGCTTTTGATACGAGCCTTGAGCAGATCCTGACCGAAGGCTGCGTTGCCAACCATTTGGATGGTATTGATGCGTTCGACAGGACCTTCGGCAATCAAAAACTCGACGTCGCGTTCCGAAGGTTTCATGCCTTTGACGATTTGGATGTCCACTTGATTCATGCCCTTGTCCTGGTAGAGCTCCACAAGCCGAGACCGAGCAGAATTCAAAGCGACAGGGTCCAATGGATCCCCTTTTTGCAAACCAGCATGCTTGTTCAACGTGCCTTCTTCCAAGCGCTCGTTGCCCAAGAACGAAACCGAGCGAACGATCGGTCGCTCTTGGACGATCAAGCGAATGTGCACTCCCTCGGGCGTTTCGGTGAAGTAAGGATCGATTTTGCGAAATAGATTGGATCGGTAGAGAACACTGATGTCGCGACTGAAGGATTCCTTGTCAAAGGCCCGATCCTCACGCGACTGCATCTGCGATCGGATGTAATTGTCCGATACCGTTTGGTTGCCTTCGAGGGTGACCGACAGGATCACGCTGCCATCCTTCGGGTCTTCGCGGGTCGCGATCCCACCCGCTTGGTAGAGGCGATCCCGAAACTTGACCTCTTCAAAAGCCGGTGCGCCCGCACCATCGCCGCCGCCGCCGGGTCCTCCACCCATTTGCGCGAGGCTCGGATTGGCCCAGCTGACCAAAAGCAACAGGAGAACCATCGCGGTCGTCCCAATCGGTTCATAGGTAAGCAGACTTTTCATTGAGTTCCTCGCAAACGACAGCATTCAGGCGATTCCTCCCCCTAAGGAAGGTTCCATCCCGAGGGATGATCCTCTTGAGTGAATACAGGATGAGAAAACTCGCAGCAATGTCAGGCGGACTAACGATTCCCTTTTTTTAAGATTTGCTCATGCCAAACGAGGTAGATCAGGCAAGGCAGAGAAGGTGGGAATTCAAAGCCGAAAGAAGGCGTGTTGCTTCAGACACGGTCTTGACGGCGCCCTTGCGATCGTTTCTTGGCGCATTCATCGCAAATGCCTTGGATGATGAAGCGATGGTCACGCACGCGAAAGCGATGTTGACGCGCAACCAGATCGCGTATTTTTACAATTTCCTCACTGGTAAACTCAATCAGTTTCCGACACTTCGAGCAGTACAAATGGTCGTGTTCGGGATAGCCATAATTGAGCTCATACATGCTCCTGCCATCCAGCTCAAACCGGTGCAGCAGTCCCGCATCGACGAATTCCTTAAGCGTTCGATACACTGTCGGTCGCGAAACGTAGTTGGTGTCGCCACGTGATGGGAGTTGGTCGATGAGTTGGTCCGCATCGAAATGCTCATGCCGATTGAAGACTTGTTCGAGCAAGTATTTTTTTTGCTGGGTGTTCCGCAGTCCGCGGGATTGGAGAAATTCCTCGTAGCGAGCCAGCGGCGTCATCGCGACGGAAACCGACGCGAGTGGTTGGTTGGTCGCAGAAGACGAGTTCGGCATGGAGGGTGCGCCTTCGATCGGTTTCTTTACTCGGTCCATGCTCGTGCGTTGCTCAGGGCTCGTACGGTGTTGGTGGCTCGTGAAATGCTGGGAGGTTGGATGGCGACATCGTTACTATAGCCTACCTTCAAGCAATCTCGACCTGTCCCCTTTTTTTTGTCCGTTTGGGATGGGCCGGCTTCGTGCTTTTGACGAATCAAAATCGCTAGGAACCGAAATCACCAGGATCCGAAATCACCGTCCCAAGGCATTGGCGGGGAATGCAGGAAATCTACCCAGAGGTGTCCGGGACCTGTAAGCTGATGCTTTTGAGGAGCGCCGTCGATGGAAATGAGCTTTGAATTACAGATCGTATTGCAACGCCTCGTCATCCCCGGCCTGATCGGCCTTTTGGGTGGTTTGACGATCGCCCGTCCGTGGGTACGGCACTCCGAAGATAGCCCAGCATCCGGTGCCGCGGGAGGAATTTCAAGTCTTTTAGGAGCCCTGTTTGTTGGGTCTGGGTTGATCGTATCCGATCTTTGGCAACGCGAACTTCTGACACAACCCAGTACATGGCGGAGCTGGGAGGCACGTGAACCTTGGATGTGGATGGTTTGGATGATTCCTGCCGCCATGGTTTTACTGGCCATCGTGAGACTCGCAGCCCGCAGCACAACCCGAATCTCCTCGTGGAGTTGGCCCAGCCTTTTCGGGATTGCCGTGGGTGTGATGTTGGTCGTCTTGCCTCAAGGGGCAGGCTACGAAGACAAACTTCGCGAAGCGGTTCGATGGACGGGCTTGGGAGTGCTGGCAACCGTTTGGAACGCCTGTGCGCTCAATGGCATTGCGAGCCAGCCCGGAGGACGCTGGAGTCCATTGGTGCTGCTGGCGCAACTCGGATGTGTCGCCGCACTGGTATTGCAGTCCTATGCTTCCCTGGGTGAGTGGGTCCTGGCCGCAATTGGTGTGACTGCAGGATTGTCGTTGGTCAGCCTCTTCACACCCAGCGTTCGCACCGTCGATTTCGGCTGGCCACTTGCGTCTGTGATCTTAGCATTGACCGTGCTAGCTGCCGCATCGACCGCAGTATCGCAGTTCTATATTTTCTCGTCGGCGCCCGCCTGGGTACTGGCGGGAACTCTTTTTTTGCCGAGCATCGTGGGAGGGGTCGATGTGGCGATTCGTGGTTGGAATCCATGGTTTAGGGCGCTGATCGCCGCCGCGATCTCGGGTATCCTTATCGGAGTAGTGGTGTGGCAAACGATCCAAAATCAACCGCAATGGTGAAGAATGAATAGCGTCGGAACAGTACGCGTGATCTCCACTTCGATTGGCCCGATGACCCTGGTCGCAGACGAGGAACATCTGCTTGAGATTCGCTTTGGGTCGTCCGCAATGGATGTGGGTGTCGATGGTAGCCCATGGCTGGCGGACAGAGAGAAGTCCTTGGAAAACACAATTCTGGACCAGGCCGAGCGGGAGATCGTCGAGTATCTCGAAGGACATCGAAGGGAATTCACGGTTCCGATCCGCTGGCAAGGCACCGAATTCCAGAATCGCGTTTGGAACGCATTGCTCCGTATTGGGTACGGCGAGACAACTTCGTATGTTGAATTGGCGCAGCGCATTGGTTGCCCAAAAGGGGCCAGGGCAGTGGGCACAACGGTCGGGCGCAATCCGCTCTCAATCCTGGTTCCATGCCATCGCGTGATCGGCAGCAACGGCACACTGGTCGGCTTTGCCGGCGGAGTTGACATCAAGCGTCGGTTGCTTGATCTCGAAGCCCACGCGCTTTGCTCGTAGAATCGGACACACCATGCCCAGGTTCCGATTCCCTGATCTTGAACCATTTCTCTCGTTCCGCATTAGTTACTACTACCTCATCCATCTTGCGTTGCTGCTCGTGTTCGGCTGGATGGCCATGGGTTTTGCAGGGCTAACGATTGCCTTTTGGATCGTGCTGCTATGGTACTCCGCATGGCAGCGTCCCTACCGACCTGAGTTTTTCGTGATCGCTGCGATCGGCCTGTTGGCTGCTGCCGGTATGCTGCCAGCCACCTTGTGGGACAACGTCTGGTGGTTGTGGGGCTTTCTAATCATCGCAGCCTCGCCCTTGATCGATTTCCTATTCCCGTTTTTTCGCCGTTAGATCCCCAGTACACACACCTACTTCATCAACTTCTTCTACTTCACCCACTCCTTCCCACCTCTCCGATTGAGCATCGAACATGCAGAGCGAACCCAACGCGACCGAAGTACAGGTTTCGAAAGGAGGCGGCTCGCAGCCAAATGCGAGCACGCCGATCGACGCAACGGCTCCGAGCACCGCTCGACGCGAGAGTATCGACATCTACCGGGGCATGGTGATGTTCCTAATGCTGGCCGAGGTCCTGCATCTGGATCAATTGAGTCAACATGGTGAAGGGCTCAGCCCATGGCTGCAACAGCTCTTCGAGTGGATTTCGTTTCATACGTCCCATGTGGAGTGGAGCGGTTGCTCGCTGCACGACATGATCCAACCCAGCTTCTCATTTCTCGTCGGAACCTCGCTCGCGTTTTCGTACACCAAACGCTTGGTCCATGGACAATCGTGGTCCGCAATGCTTCGGCATGCGATCGTTCGAAGCTTGATCCTGATCTTCCTCGGGATATTTCTTCGATCGCTGGGACGGCCCCAGACCAATTTCACCTTTGACGACACCCTCACCCAAATCGGTCTTGGGTACTGGTTGCTGTTTTTGTGCGCGCCATTGGCACCGCGATGGTTGTGGGGCGTTGTCGCGGTACTTCTGCTCGCATATTGGGGCGCGTTTGTCGCTTACCCTCTCCCAGGACCGGATTTTCCTTACGAACAAGTCGGTGTACCGGTGGCATGGCCCGAGCACTACACGGGGTTCGCCTCGCATTGGAACAAGAACAGCAACCTGGCCTGGGCCTTCGACACTTGGTGGATGAATCTCTTTTCCCGAGAATCACCGTTTCTATTCTCGCCTGGAGGCTATTGCACCCTGAGTTTCTTACCGACGTTGGGCACCATGCTTCTGGGACTGATCGCAGGCAAGTGGTTGCAGTGGAATTGCAGTTTTGCCAAACGCACGGCCTCCATGGTATCGGCGGGCATTCTCTGCATGGCTGTGGCGTGGCTGCTTGATCAACAAGCCCTATGTCCGATCGTAAAGCGGATCTGGACACCGAGTTGGACCCTGTGGAGCGGCGGGCTTTGTTTCCTGTGGTTGTGGATGTTGCACGCGGTCTGTGATGTCGGCCGAATCCAACTCTGGGGCTACTTCTGGGCCGTCATCGGCGCGAACTCGATTGCAGCCTACGTGATGAGCTGGACCTTAGAAGGACCGATCCAGGAGGCCATTGAGCGACATTTTGGTTGGATGTTAGATCGCATCATCAATGACAGCCTTCGTCCGTTTCTACTCGGCGCGCTAACGCTGACATTGTTTTGGCTCATCCTGCGTTGGATGATGCGCCAACGCATCTTCATCCGCATTTGAGAATACCACCGATGTGCCGAGCAACTACTTTTGATTTGCCTGTGGCATCTGCGCCTGACCAGGAGTGCTGATACCTGTGTATTTGGGCAAACGAGGCACAGGCGTGGTGCGTTGAATCGCACGATGCACGAGGGTTTGGTACGCACCAGGCGACGTGGTCGGTCCGACGTTGGTGACGAGAATCTGGGGCAACTGACCATCGGGGATCAACTCCGACACCGCCACTTGTACGCTTTCGACCCGCGAGGCCGTCTCCTCATTCGTTCGAGCAGCCTGCACGTAGATCATGCGTCGATTGCTCGGAGATGTCGTGAGGACTTGCGCAACCTTTAATTTCCCAGCATCGGTCAACCCGGCGTCGCCAAACATCATGGAGCCGATCGTATTGTTATCCCGCCAGCCGTTGTGCTTCATGATCTCGAACGGAGCAACCACCGAGTATGCGTCTTGGCCGCGAAATGGCTGCGGCCAAGAGTTGTTGCGGGCCACGTCCACGTGCGCCTTATGGTTCGCCGTCGGCCAATCGGCGTTCACCGAACTCGTGAATCCGGCCAGTAAGATCGCGACTGCGAAAGCATTCATAGAGCGTCGCATGCGTACGTCCCTTCCCTAAATGATCGAACCATCCTTAGCTTGCCAACCCGACACAGCCGAAGCTTGGTTGCCGTTCACAGGTCAGTATCGGACGCGAAGGCCTGGTGGGTGACTGGTGGGTCTGCAGCAAGCAGACATTGCGTGACCCATAAAGTCGATAGCTCCCGTAAGCTAGCAAACCATGACGTCATGCCCCACGCGATCGTTAAATTCCCCCGGGTTTGCTTCATTCACTCAGGCGGAATATCCGATCTATCAGAAAGACTTTACCGATGCGTGTGGCAGGCGTTCGATAGGAAGATAGGAACATGCAACGAAACCAACGGCGTTTAGCGTTTTGTCGCTTGCTGTCGACTCTCGCATTTGGCGGGGTATGCGGTGGCTCATGCGTAATGACCGAGCAAGCATACGGACAGCTTCGAACGGGCCGAGAGGGTGCGCGGGAGTTTTATCAGGAGACACCCGTACCGAAAGCTTCGAGGTCCAAATCCCCGACCGCTTCGACTCAGAGTCCACCGGCCGATAGCGGAGTGGTCCTGGCATCGTGCACCGCGTGCGCTCAAGGCGTCGCGCATTCGCACGGCCGCCCCCTGAGGAGTCCCGAACCCGACGTTGTCGTGTCCGAATACCAAGAGGATGCGGGGACGAGCGAAGGCTATGCGGTCGATCCAACGTATGCACCAACGTATGCACCCGACGACGGTTGCGATGCGTGCGGATGCATGGATGGCGGTTGCGACTGCTATCGCATGCCGCACTTAAATATACGATTGGCGTTCCCATTTGCGCATGCGTTTCAGCGATTGACGGCCCGCATGGAAGCCGCGACGTTCTACGGAACCGATGCAAACATTCCCGGCTTGGTGCGGACCGCAGACGTAGGCGTGGCGGGTTCGTCGGACCTGTTCGGTGGAACCGTCCCTATGGAATCGACCTCACAAGGCTTCCGTGGTGAAGTTGGATGGCAGTGCCGCAATGACGTTTGCAGTGGGATTCAAGTGCGGTTCTTTGATGCCGGCTCGAATTCACTGATCTTCGACAGTGTTCAGACGAACAATACATCCGTCGTCCGACCGTACTTCGATCCGAACACGAACCAACAGGAATCGATTTCGATCTTGCAACCCGGCGTATCGACCGGATCAATCCTGGCGCACGCAACCTCCACGGTGTACGGGGGAGATCTGTTATTGCAACAAAACATTCATCGCAGCCACTATGGCAGCATGGACTTCTTGGCGGGCTACCAAACGGCATGCTTGTCCGAAAGCATCTCGCTCGATTCGACAACCGTGTCGGGCAGCGTGCTACGACTCCAGGACCGATTCGATACCAACAATCGCTTCAACGCAGGCGTCATCGGTATCTCCGGAATCACACGTTCTCCCAACTGGAGTCTGTCGGGTATGTTCAAGCTCGGGTTGGGCAACATGGATCGCTACGTGGGGATCGCTGGATTCCAAGAGATCACCGTTGCACCGCCGCCGGTGTCGAGCAGCGTCTTCGAAGGACTGTTGGCACGCAGCACCAATAGTGGCATGTACAACAACAATAACACGTTCATTGTTTCGCCCGAGGTCAATGTAACGCTCGGTTACCGACTGACCAGAAACCTGGAATTCTCACTCGGCTACAACTACTTAGGCTTGCCCAAAGTGGCTCGCGCAGCCGACCAGATCGACCCACAACTGGCGTCCAATCTCAACAATCCACTCACCGGTCCAACCCGACCAAGCTTCACGTTTACCGAAAGCAACTTCGCGCTCCACAGCCTCAATTATGGATTGCAATTCCGTTACTGACGCTTTCGTAACCTTGTGGATACCCCCGTCAGTAGTCGGATCGGACCAAGCGTCGCTTGGCGAAAGAGGCACGTTTTCGAAAGCCCGATCGTTTCCCCGACGGCTTGAAGACGGTTTTTCTCAGGACTTCTGAGGAACGATGGTGCGGTCGAAGGTCAATTCGTTTATAATGGGGTTTCCTCACGAGGAGCCGCATCCTCACCTCGAGTTGGCCATCCGCCACTGGTCGGTTACCCACCAAACTGCCAACTCTGTGGTTTTCCCCACTGCGGTTTTTTCCGCTGTGGTTTTTTCCACTGCGGGTTTTCCTCTGGGATTTTTCATTTTTTGCTTTCTTCTTAACCCAAGAGTCTGGAGCCGAAATATGGCAAGCGTTGTGAAAGCTCAACGTGCTAAGAAGGCCGTCAAGGACGTCGACCAAGACGCTACTGCCGTCGTAGCAAAGCCCAAGCGAACGCGTAAAGCCGCCGTCGAACCACGCATCAAATTGTATTGGGGTGTTTTCAATCAACACCTAAAACGCGTCGCCGTGTTCGAATACCAAGACGTCAAGAAGGCCGAAAAGCACGCCAAGGATTTGAGTAAGGACGGGCACGATCATTTCTTGCAAAAGATCAAAGAAGTCGTGACCTAGGAAGCAAGCCTGTCGGCAAGCCATTGCACTGCATGGTCTTCTGCGAGATGGTAAAAAGGATTGTTGCGACAACGGAAAAAGAGCGAGTCGGCAATCAGCAGCGCGCTCGGTTCCGCTCGCAAGTTCAGCGTGCCTAACGGTAGCCCACCGGCCGACGTGGCCTCGTCGGATCCGTAAATCGGATCCTCGGGTGGGATCGGAACCGAAAGATGCGACAGGGAAACGACGCGGCGCGGCCAAGACAATTCCGTTGCCAACTCCTTCCATAATTTCCCTTGGCGAGTCTGCATCACCACCCGCGCGGATTCCGAGTGTTCGTTCCGCACCACGCGAAGTGTGTAGGGCAAGTCCGTGCGATCTAGCTTGGGGAATATTTTCCCCTCAAAGGATCGATTGAACAAATTCTCAATCTTGTCCAACCGGTTGATATCGAACAGAAGCAATTCGCTGTCGGCCGATGTCAATCGATCGAACAGTGTGGTGATCAGCTTGGGGACGATGATGGTCGAATCCACGACCGACTGCAACGCGAGAATCGGAGGCATGGCCTGCATACGACCTGCCCGCTGCAATGCGGCGAGTTTCCGTTCGACTGCTTGCGTCACCCGCCATGCCTCGACACTCGCGTTCATGGGCCATGAACTGTAGCGGAACGGATCGATTTCAGCCGCGACTCCTGACCACTGGGCTTTGCGATTGCGCGACACCAATGCAACGGTATGGTAGAGCCTGCTCCACTTGGCCAACGGATTGATGCCGATCATCGGTGCGAAGAGTATCAGCGCACTCGGTTGAGGCAAATCCGAATCGTCGATGGCGGATAATGTGTAGAGCACGCTCAACGCACCGCCGTTGGAATAGCCCCCTAACACCAAAGGTGTTTCTGGTGGCAATCTGTCCCGCAACCCACGCATGGCCACTCGAACGGCCGCGATCCAATCGTTCGATGCAACCTTTGCAAGAGCGGCAGGACATGTACCATGACCCGGCAATCGCAGCCAGAGAACCGTGTAGCCCTCTGCATGGAGTCGCTGTCCCAATGCTCGAAGCGAGTAGGGAGAATCGCTCAAGCCGTGCAGCAGCAGCACTCCCCCTTTCGGTCGATCCAAATCCGATTCCAAAATCCAAGAGCGATTCCAGTCGCGATCCGCAATTGCTAGAGGACTGGAGACCGACAATGCGTTGTACCTCGTGTACCCTCCCATGACTTGATTCGACCAAGGGCCGGCAATCAACGCTTGAAGCTCCGTGTACACACGCGACTCCTGCTCCAAGTAATCGTCGAAATCGTATCCCGGCGTCGCATCGCTGGCACAGAATTCCGATTCAGGGGATTGCAGGTGCCAGCCGCATAGGTCTGGCAAGTTTTTTGACACTCGCACCCAGAGTGTTAGCAATCCAATAAATGCCAAGATCGATGAAAAGATCAAGTTCAACAGGACGAGTACCAATAGTCGCACAACGCCGCGATCCCAATGTCCCCAGAGCGTTGGACTGAATCGCGCGAACTCGAGCAACAAGCTTGCCGCTGCCAAAACCGCGCATCCTAAAAACACGGCCAGTCCGATGCGCATGATGTTGGTGCGACGCTGTGTTTGGTTCGTCATTCGGCGAAAATCCCTCTCTTCGTTCCTGTGGATCGCGGATACCACAAACGCGATGTTTGCGAGTACCATACGGAAGGTCGACACGTCCATTTTTTGGGACCGAGGCCGCTCGCGGGCTGCCGGTCCATCGGTAACCGCGATCCCGATACCCGTGCCACTGGAATCGACGGAACGCGCGTAATGGTAACCGATGACAAGTTCCAATTGCTGAAGCTTCATCCTTGCTCCGAAGGATTGGATGACCAATCGCTGCGTGCCATCAGCGAGCGTTGTGAAGCGATCCAACGCGAGTCGGGAGATATCCTCCAACGGCCGCGTGATTTGGCTACGTTCGTGTATTTCCTCGTCCGCGGCCGCGTCAAACAATCTCTGGTGGATTTCCAAGGCAACGTTTTGATGGAGCGTATTCAAAGCGCTGGTGCGCAGTTCAATGCTTTGGCCGCCGCCGCTTGCGAACCGGTCCCAGTGCAACTAGAAGTGATCGAGCCTGCGATACTGCTGCGCTTCGAATACAAAGAATTATTTGAGTTGACCAAAAGCCTCGATGCCTTCCGACAGAATCTCACTCGGTTGATTGCAGAATCCGTTGGAAACGCCCTGACCGGCGACCGTCGCCAGAAACCTCCAACCATCATCTCCTTGATCCACCCAACTACAGCCACCCGACCGATAGCACGTCCATTGATCGAACGGCTCCACGCCTTGGGGCCGTCGGTCGGCGTAGTGTATGACGCTGGTTCCTGGTCACCAATCGAAGGTGTGCGTGCGTTCCCTTTGAACCAAAGGGGAGGCACTGCATCGGATTCGGAGGTTCGTCAATTCGTCGATTCCATTCCTGGTAAAAAACTCATCGTCCTGGATTTTTCCACGGAGATTGAACAGAAGCGGATGTTCGACACGTTCGAGTTGAGTGAAAAGATCTTCTGGTGCGTGACCGAGGATTCTTGGCGTGAGTCGATCCAAACACTCTCGGAGATCCTGAACCGATCTTCTTCTTGGCGTGACAAAGTCAATCTGGTCTGGCTGCTACCCGGCGACGCATTGCGGGGACCGCTAGCGCCCGAACTTCGATCGCTCGCAGCCCGCGATTTCAAACTCTCGTTGGATCCTCCCCCCAAACAACGAGGGATCCTGTTGCAGCGAGGCCTCGAACGTTTGATACACGAGATTCGAGGAGTTCGCATCGGTCTGGCCCTAGGGGGAGGTGCAGCCCGTGGCATGGCCCACCTAGGTGTCTTGAAGGCGCTGGAAGACAACGGAATCGTCATCGATCGGATCGCTGGCACAAGCGCCGGCGCCATGACCGGAATCCTGTACGGGTCGGGCATGGACCCTCGCGATTGCGTGGATTGCTTTGTCAGGGAGCTTACTCCTCCCTGGTTGTTTCGACAGTTCGCGAAAGGAGGTTACTGGGACCTGCTCTACAAATACCGGATGGGCAAGTTCGATCCGCTTCTCCGGAAGTACTTGCTAGACTCGCGGCTCGAACAGCTCCTCATTCCGGTGCAATCGGTAACAGTCGACTTGATCTGCGGAGTGCCGGTCGTCCGGGACATAGGGGACACCGTCCATTCGATTCTTGAAAGCATCAACTTGCCTGTACTGTCCAAGCCCATCAACCGCGACGGCCGTGCGTTGGTGGACGGCGGGATCGTGAACAACGTCCCGGCCAACGTTCTCGCGACCGAAGGCTGTAACTTTGTGATCGCCGTAAGCGTCACAGCCAAAATCAAGCAGGAATTTGCTAAGAATGGGCCCGGTCTACCCACAGCAAAAATGAAGCCTGCATCGATTTTGGAAACCATTTTGCGAACGTACGTGGTTCAGAATGTGAATATGAATTCGGTGGGGGTGCAACCCGCCGACTTCGTTATTCAACCCGATGTGAACCATTTCGATATTACAGAGTTTTCAAGAGCCGGCGAAATGGCTGATATCGGGACGCAATGCGCGCTCGAATCGATGCCAGCCCTCCAACAGGCGCTGTCGCAAATCGACGATCGACTCTTTCCAACTTAGAACAGTTTTTTAACTTCGTTCTAGTTTGTTTGCCACTTATGTGTCGCGATGACCTATCGAGTCCCAGACGCGATGTGGTAGCGACGGGACGCAAAGACTTCGCTATCCAGAAACCATCGCGGCATGTTTTCTTGGTACCACGAGGGTTGTTTCGTTACCAACACCAACCTTCCCCCAGGTCGCAGGGCCGCGTGGGCTGCGATCAAAAACTTTTCTGCGATCAGGAAGTTGCCGAAGTAAGGTGGGTTGGCGAGGGCCATGTCATACGATCCGGGATCGCGGTACGAGCCGGTCGCATTGAGTTCCAAGCTCAAATTGCTGATCCCGTTGAGTTCCATACCTTTGGCCACGCACCACAACGCGCGGGCATTGGAATCGACGGCATGAACCCGTGCAGAGGCATCGCGTTTGGCCAATCCCAACGCGACCGATCCGCTGCCGCAACCGATGTCGATCAAACGGGCTTCGGGATAGACATCCACAGCGTCGAGCAACTGTCGCGCCCCGTTGTCGAGTTGTCGATGGGAGAAGACGCCTGGTCGTGTGACGAGTTGAATGAGCTCGTCGCAATCGCGAAAGGCGAGTTGGCACGAAAAGTCCTTGAGCTTCTTCAACGGTTTGGTCTTCTCGACCAAGTAAACCACTGCGTCCTCGAATGGGCGTACGCGAACACTCCGCTCATAGGTCTTGAGGAGTTCATGCACCCATCGGTCTTTGGGATTGTCCACCGATGCAATGAGGGTACCACCCACGCGCAGAGCGTTGTAGTGTTGCTGCAGATGATCGCGAGCCAGCTCCTGTTCGCCGCTGCTGCTCAGAGGCACCAAGCACAGGTCCAGATCCTGATCCGGAATGTCTGCCACGCACAGGATTCGCAGGTTCTCAGGCAGAGCTTGCGTTGGATTCTCACCTTCCGAACCTGTCTCCCTTCGAGCCGGAAAGGTGGCATGCGCGATGGCCAGCTGGGTGGGATGAAGATCCAGGTACCACAAGCTGACCGATGCATCCGCGCGCGAGCGCGCGATGGTCTCGAACGCTTGACCACGTCCAGTCGAGATGCCGGCCGCTCGGAACGGTTGCGTCTGTCCATCGCACCAGGATCGAACCACCTCCAACAATCGGCCTTCTTCCACACGTGGAGGAAGACGAACTGGGAGTTGTGGTGCGGGGATTTCCTCGATCATTGGTTTCCTAGCAAGTGCTTTTGGATGAAGAGAACGGTTGCGTAAAACTGAAAGTCAGCGTTGTTCTTCTTGCGGAAGCCATGCCCTTCGTCGGAGGCCATCAGGTACCACACGTCTCCACCGTTGTCGCGGACTTTCGCAACAATCTGTACCGCTTCGCTCAGCGGAACACGCGGATCGTTGCCACCTTGAACCACGAACAACGGTTTGGTAATGCGCTGCGCGTTGTTGAGGGGTGCGATCTTTTCGAAAAAGGCATTGAGTTTCGGATCCCGTTCGTCGCCATACTCCACGCGTCTAAGATCGCGCCGGTACGACTCGGTATTCTTCAGAAACGTTCCAAAGTGAGAAATGCCGACGACATCCAGCGAACAAGCGATCCGATCGTCAAACTCGACCGCACAGGCCAAGGTCATGTAGCCGCCATAGCTGCCGCCCGTAATCATGATGCGTCGGCTGTCGAAGCGATTGTCATGAGCGATCCAATCGAGCAAGGCGCCAATATCTTTCACGGTGTCGAGACGCTGCAATCCATTGTCAAGTTGCGTATACGATTTGCCATAACCGGTGCTTCCCCGCACGTTGGGATAGATCATCGCGCAACCGAGTTCGTTGATGAAGTAGTTATTACGTCCGAGAAAATTGGGCCGAGACTGGCCTTCGGGTCCACCATGAATATTGATGATCACCGGACGAGGTCCCTCGAAGGACTTCGGAGGCTCTAACAAAAAGCCGCTGATGGCGCGGCCATCAAAGCTTTTCCATTCAATCAATTGGGGGATCGCCATTGAGTCGGGAGACAACCCGCCGAGCTCGCTTTCGGTCCAACGTGTCCGTTGCAGCGTATTGGCGTCGACACTGTATACATCGGAAGCGCTTTGGGCCGATGAGATCGATAGTCCAAACTCAGGAAGTTGCGCATGCCATGGTCCCAGGTTGATGACGCCTTTCGGAATTCCCTCCACCAAGCGCCTTGACTGGCTTTCAACGTCGAACACATAGAGATCCGAGATGCCTTGGCGATTGACCGTGAAGGCAATTCGATCGCGCTCGCCGGACAATTCCCAACTTTCGATGTCCCAGGGAATATCCGTTGTGATGGCCGTCGACTTGCCAGTCGCCAACTCCATACGCACCAGTTGGCGGAACTCGCCGTCGCGATCGGACGTAACGTAAATGCCGAGGCCGTCCTTGGTGAATTGGGCTTTGCCATACGAAACCGTTTCTTCGGGATCGTTGAGTGGCTGCAGACGACCGTTGGCAATATCGCCTAGGTACAGGTTGGACTTGTTGACCGACAGGTACTCGCGGATGAGCAATTTCGTATTGTCCGACGACCAATCATCGACTGCCCATCCCCCCCCTTTCATCGAAAAGGCCAATCGATCCGACTGCGGTTCGTTGGGGTCCATAATCCACAAGTCCCGATCCGCACCATTGCGACGGGTGGATGCGTAGCAGATGCGACGTTTCGAGCGATCCCAAACCCAACCGCCATTCTGACTTCGACCACCATCGGTCAGCAAAGTCGACGAACCATTGTTCAAATCAAAGCGATAGATCTGTTGAAATTCATTACCACCCACATCTCGGCTGAACAGAAATATCGACGGATCATTTGGAGTGTATTCCGCAGCGCCAACGGGTTCGTTGAAGAAGGTGAGTTGGTAGCGTGCTCCGCCTGGGGTGGACACGCGATGGACTTGATTCGAGTTTGCGAACCGAGTCGAGATGAGCATGGACCGTTCGGTGGGATGCCAGGACAGCATAGCGGCCGCCCGGGCTTCAGTGTACGTTCGCACCGTTTCGACCAGTGTGAGGGGAATCTCAGGAATGCCTTCGGCCGTCATGGTAGCCGGAGGCTTAAGACCGGACGAAGTAGCTGTAGCCGTTTCCTGAGACCACGCCTTTTCGGAGGCAAAGAACACCGCGGTCAGCCATAGTGTCGCGAGGAGCAGCCAGTGCATGGGTCGACGGATGCGCGATTGAGTCATTGGATGAGTCATCGGAGATTTTCCGTTTTCGAAAAGAGCATGGAATCGAGGAACGTTGCTGAAAGGATAAAAAAAAAGACTGGAGAAGCACCCGTTCGGTTGATCCTCCAGTCGATGATTCTTTACGATTCTGGCCAGCCAGCCTAGCCGCCAGTGGGTTGGGTAACTTCACGCTGCCACAACCCTTGCGCACCCAGCGATGTCTTAGCGACGATCGCCGCCACGGCTTCGGGGACGACTACCGCCACCACCACCGCCGCCGCCGCCACCACCGCCGCCGCTTCCACCTCGGCCACGACGTCGGAATCCATCGCGACCGCCACCACCGGCACCACCTTCAGGACGAGGTCGTCGTTCGCCTCGGTCAGGTCGATCGCCGGCTGGCCGTTCGCCCCCTTCTTCATCCGGACCGAATCCTTCTTCGCCAGCGCCTTCTTCCGTAGCCAAATCATCCTCGATGCCGAGTTCTTCCAAAGCTCGGCGTCGCGACAACTTGACTCGATCATGGTCGTCGATGTCGATGACCAGGACTTTCATGGCATCACCGACTCGACATACGCTGTCCACGTTTGAAACGTATCCGTTGGACAATTCGCTGATGTGACACAGTCCATCCTTGCCTGGCAGAATTTCAACAAACGCGCCGAAGTCGCGGATGCTGGTGACCACGCCATCGTAGATCTTGCCGATCTGAACCGTCGCCGTGCAGGCTTCGACGCGTGTCAAAGCAGCGCGAGCCGCGTCACCGTCGGAGCTGGCAACGGTAACGTTGCCTTCGTCGTCCACATCGATGGTAGCGCCGGTATCTTCCTGGATCGAACGAATGTTCTTCCCACCCGGGCCGATGAGCAACCCGATCTTGTCCGGATCGATTTTGGTTCGGAGCAATCGCGGTGCATAACGACTGGTTTCGCTTCGCGGACGCGGAATGCAGGTCAGCATTTTGCGAAGGATTTCCATTCGGGCTTCGCGTGCTTGTTTGAGCGTAGCGCGGATAATCTCTTCGCTGATCCCATCGATCTTGAGATCGAGCTGGATACCCGTGATACCGTTTTGGGTACCGGCGATTTTGAAGTCCATGTCTCCAAAATGATCTTCGTCACCCAGGATGTCGGTCAGCAAGACGTACCGATCATTGCTTTCGCGGATCAATCCGATGCTGATCCCAGCCACGGGGTTGGTGATTGGAACACCGGCGGCCATCAGACCCAAGCAACCGCCGCACACGCTGGCCATCGACGACGAGCCATTGCTCTCGAGGATGTCGCTAATCAAGCGGACGGTGTATGGAAAATCATCGGGATCGGGCAGCACAGGCTCGAGGGAACGCTCGGCCAGCATGCCGTGACCGATTTCGCGTCGACCCGGTCCTCGGTTGGGTTTGCACTCACCGACCGAAAAGGCCGGGAAGTTGTAATCGAGCATGAACTTCTTGCTGTACTCGTCCATCAACCCATCGATGCGTTGTTCATCGCGGGTGGTGCCCAAAGTGACGGTAACGAAGGCTTGGGTTTCGCCCCGTTGGAACAATGCCGTACCGTGCGTTCGAGGGAGCAAGTCGGTTTCGCAATGAATGGATCGTAGGCTGGTCAGATCGCGGCCGTCGGCCCGTGTACCGGCCATGATCAAGTCGCGGACGACTTTGTTTTCCAAGGTATGCCAAGCGCGACTGAAGACAGCGGGTACGAGCGCTCCCTCGGCGGCCGGATCTGGGATCATTTCCAACTTGGCAGCGTCCCGTAGGGCGCTGCAAGCTTCTTGGCGAGCTTTCTTGCCGTCGGTCTGCTTGGCGTCGCGAAAGCGATCGTAGTACTTCTCGTTGAGTTGGGCCACCAAGGCCGAGTCATCGGGCGAAACGAACTCCATTCGCACAGGGCGAATCTTGTCGTGGAGTTCACGTTGCAGAGCGATGACATCGCGGCACACACCGTGCGCGAATTTGATGGCTTCGATCATCTCGGGTTCAAGAATTTCGTGGCCGAAGCCTTCGATCATGACCACTTCTCGCTCGTTGGCCGAGACGATCATGTCGAGATCGCATTCCTCGAGTTGCTCTGCCGTGGGGAACGGAATCAATCGCGATTCGATTCGGCCGATGCGCACCGAAGCGATCGGGCCGCGGAACGGCAAGGCGCTGACGAACAAGGCGCATGCGGCGCCGTTCATGGCCAGGACATCGGCATCGTTTTGGCCGTCGGAACTGAGCACCAACGCCTGCACTTGCACTTCGTCAATGTAGCCTTCGGGGAACAAAGGACGAATGGGACGGTCAACCAAACGACTGGTCAACGTTTCCTTGGTCGTCGGACGACCTTCACGCTTGATGAATCCGCCAGGAAATTTTCCCGCTGCGGCAAAGCGTTCACGGTAATCGCAGGTCATCGGAAAGAAATCGGTTCCTGGCCGCGAGGGACCTGACGTGACCGCAGTCAACACCACCGTTTCGCCGTACTGGCACAGGACAGCAGCCCCAGCTTGTTTGGCCAATTGCCCAGTTTCGAAGGACAATACCGAATCACCAATTTGCTTTTCAACTCGAATCTTCACAACAATTTCAATCCTTAAACAACTACCAAAGAAGTAGATTACCGCTGGATGGCCGTTTCCAAGACCAACACAGGATTAGAGGCGAGCGATATGCACCCGCATCAACAACGGCCAACAACAATCGACATCCCGGTCACAACGCATCGCCGGGTTCATCCTTCCATTTCCGACCGAAACGGCGAGATACCGAATCGGCCAAACACCGCATCGAGTAGCTCCGAGCCCGAAGGCCGCCTGGCCACCGATCGCAACTTCCAACCAATAATGCAGAAAGGCTGACGCATTTTCGCATCAGCCTTTTCCTTTGCAATCGACTATTTTCGAATGCTCAAGCGGGTGATCAGGTCCAGGTAGCGTTGCGGCTCGTGCTTTCGGACGTAATCCAGCAACGATCGCCGTTTGCTGACCATTTTCAGCAGCCCCCGACGGCTCGAGTAATCGCGGGTGGCCGAACGCATGTGTTCGGTCATGCTGTTGATCCGATCGGTCAACATCGCAATTTGCACGTCAGCCGATCCGCTGTCGTTCTCGTGCTTTTGAAATCCGCTAATGATTTCTTGCTTATGCTCTTTCGTGACGCTCATTGAGAGAAATGCCCACAACTACTACCAAACTTCTCGGCCGCAACACACGTGTTCTATCCGGCCTACCGTAATATCATCTGGTCGGAATGGTACCGACTCGTCGGGGGATTGCAACGCCAAAAATCGAATCGCGGCGACCACGACCTTTCCCCTGCCGGACTCAAAACGAAGGCCAAAGGCTCCTCCCCCCCCTCGATCCGAGGCATTCTGAGGCTCTTTTCCGGGGATTCTGCCGTTTCGGATCGGTTGGCAAGGAACTAATGCAGCCCACAATACCTCTGCAAAGCTAACCGCCCTTAAGATCAGCAGAGCGGTAATCCAAACACCGTCGAAATCCAACCGCTCTGGCCTGAGTCATTGAGTACAATTTCAACAGATCACGTGCTAGGATCCTGTAGGACTTGAAATCGAACGCGAACTTTGCTGTTTTTTTGCAATTTTTTTTGGCAGTCGGTCGCGAACGAATCGCCGTGGGAGAAGTGGACATGTCGAATGCCGCGTCAGAAAACAACCTAACATCCAGGCTGCGAAACGGTTGCGCTCGCAAATGGACGGGTGGCAAGACCGGTCCGACCGTGCTGCTTTCGGCGAACGTGTGGTCTGCGGCGATGGTAGGGATGGTTCTGGGGTGCTCGCTGACGGTCCAACCATCGATGGCCCAACAGTCGGAGGACACCTCGGGCGGCAAGCGACGGCTCCAGTATCCGAAACAAGTGGACTTGATTAACCAAGCCATGGAGACGGCTTGGGCGGATGCGAAAATCCGTCCCTCGGCCGTCGAAGAGGATTTAAAGTGGTGCCGTCGGGTCTTCCTCGACGTCCTCGGCCGTATCCCTAGCTACGACGAAATGGCGACTTTCGCCAAAGATCGCTCGCCGGACAAGCGGTACTTGTTGGTCACCCGCCTACTTCAGGACGATGCATACACCGAAGAATACGCAGGACATTGGTCGTCAATCTGGACGAATACGTTGATTGGGCGGAACGGGGGTATGGAGGATCGATCGCTGATCAGCCGCGAGGGCATGCAGAAGTTCTTGCGCGACAGCTTTGCTCGGAACAAGCCGTACAACGACATGGTGCTGGAGTTGGTGACGGCCAATGGCGCGACCCGTCCTGGCGTCGAGAACTTCAATGGTGCCACCAATTTCTTAGCCATGAAAGTCAACGACGAGAATGGCGTTCAGGCCACGGCGGCGGTTTCCCGAATTTTTCTTGGCTTGCAAGTCCAGTGCACCCAATGCCACAACCACCCATTCAATCAGTGGAAGCAACAAAAGTTCTGGGAGCTCAACGCATTCTTCCGCCAATCCCGAGCGTTGCGCCGGTACGTTAAAGGCACACGCGACATCGATCACGTGGAATTGATCAATGAGGACTTCGCGGGCGAAGGGCGGCATCCCGATAAAGCCGAAATCTACTATCAGACTCGCAATGGGATGAGCAAGGTTGCGTATCCGGTCTTCATCGATGGTCAACCGATCGCGAAGAGCGGCTATGTTTCGCAAGTCGATCGTCGCGGGGAGTTGGGCAAGCTGATTCTCGAAAGTGAATTCTTAGACAAAGCCATCGTCAACCGCATGTGGGCACACTTCCTCGGGTACGGCTTCACCAAGCCCATCGATGACCTTGGCCCGCACAACCCTGTTTCACAAATCGAACTCTTTGAACAGCTCTCGCACGATTTCCGGGATTCGAGCTACGACTTAAAGCAGTTGATCGTTTGGATCACGATGTCTAAACCGTACCAATTGTCCTCGAGGACCACCAAGGACAATGCATCGGACGATCCGTCGCTCGGGGAGTCCCCTAAGTTCTCGCACTTCTACACCCGTCAGATGTCTGCGGAGCAGCTCTTCCAATCGCTAGCCGTGGCCACGCAAGCCAACCGCAAAGGCAACCTGGAAGAGCAACAGCGCCGAAGAGCGGATTGGATGCGTCAGTTTGTGGTCGCTTTCGGAACGGACGAAGGGGACGAGACAACGACCTTCAACGGTTCGATCCCACAAAGCCTGATGATGTTCAACGGTGATCTGATACGCGAAGCCATCTCGTTGGATTCAGGCTCCTGGCTTCAGCAACTAGTTCAAAACGGTTCCTCGATGCAAGAAAAGGTTCAGTATCTGTTCATCGCTGGACTGGGACGAAAACCCAAAACGGAAGAGTTGAGCATTGCCAACCAACTGCTCGAAGCCCGCAAGCGCGACGTGGGAGCCATGCTGCAAGATTTGTGGTGGGCGATTCTCAACAGCAACGAATTTATCTTCAACCATTGATTTAATAGGTAAACGCGAAAGGTTCAGCCATGTGGAATAGATTCGCAACTCCGAGTGGGATGACCAGGCGACATTTCATGTCGCATGCTGCGGGCGCGAGCGCCATGGTGGGAGCGTCGCTTTCGTTGGGGCACTCGTTGCGGGTGCACGCCGATACCCTCAAGAGCAATCGCAAGTCCTGCATCTTGCTCTGGATGGGTGGTGGCCCTTCGAGCATGGATATTTGGGACCTCAAGCCCGGGAGCGACAACGGGGGGCCTTTCCAACAGATCAGCACATCGGGCGATGTACAGATCTGCGAGCACATGCCAACCGTGGCGCAGCAAATGCATCACATGTCGATCGTCCGATCGATGAGCACTCGCGAGGCCGATCACAATCGTGGACGGTACTACATGCACACTGGGTACGTACCCGATTCCAACGTCGATTACCCCAGCTATGGCTCGGTCATTTCCCACGAGTTGATTTCCCAGCGGCCCGAGTTGGAGATTCCTCCTTTCGTATCGGTCGGTGGAGCCAGTGAAGGCCCTGGTTTCCTCGGCATGGCTTGGGCACCCTTCAGCGTGACGAGCAATGGTCGCGTTCGCAACTTGGAAATGAGTGTGGAATCCGAAAGGCTTTTGCAACGTCGATTCGCGCTCGAAGCGATTGAGAATTCGTTCATCTCGCAGAAGCGAGGCAGCGTGTTAGAAGATCACCGCAAGGTGCTCGACAAGACGTTTGATTTGCTAACCAGCAAGCAGATGGAGGCTTTCCAAGTCACCAAGGAACCCGAGGCGATGCAGGAGCGGTATGGCAAGAATGGGTTTGGCCAAGGCTGCTTGTTGGCGCGTCGACTCGTCGAGCAAGGCGTTCCGTTCGTTGAGGTCGACCTCGGCGGCTGGGACAATCATCAAAACATTTTCCGGACTCTCGAAAACGATCGCTTGCCCACCCTCGACAAGGCCATGGGCGCATTGATTTCGGATTTGGACGAACGCGGGTTGCTCGAAGACACTTGCATTGTTTGGATGGGCGAGTTCGGGCGGACGCCACGGATCAACGCCGACGCAGGACGCGATCACTGGGCGCGAGCTTGGAGCGTGGTCGTAGGTGGTGCGGGCATTCGCGGTGGCCAAGCCATCGGCGCTACCAATGAGGACGGCACAGAGATTGTCGGCGAACCGTATTCATCCGAAGACCTCATGGCATCGGTTTGCCATGCCCTGGGTATCTCGTTGGAAACGACATTTACCAGTCGCAATGGTCGGCCGATGAAGATCGCCAATAGCGGTAAACTTATCAAAGGATTGTTCGCATAGCGTGCTCGATGAATTGACGGATCCAATAAAGACACAAGACACGGAACTAGACACCGAAGGCTTGATTGCAGAACATCAAGCCGGGGTGTGGAGGTACCTGCGCGCCATCGGCTGCGATCCGAGCTTGGCCGATGACCTCACCCAAGAAACGTTTGTGGCGGTCTTGAAACGACCGTTCCAGCAGTTCAGCCATTCCTCCACCGCCGCTTACCTCCGACGTGTCGCGTACCACTTGCTGGTCACGCTCCGCCGTCGCGAGGAGCGAGTTCTGGTCACCGATGACCTGGAAACGCTCGATCGCGATTGGGCCCGCTGGGTCGGATCCGATGCGTCTGGAAGCGACTTAATGGACGCCCTCGCCGATTGTTTTACGCGTCTCACACAACGCGCTAAAAAGTCTTTGACCATGCGTTTTTCAGAAAACGCGTCGCGCGATCAAATCGCCGGCGCACTTGGTATCACCGAACACGGCGCTAAGAATCTGATGCAGCGAGCCAAGCTGCAACTGAAGCAGTGCCTGGAAGAGAAACGAGCACGATGAGTCGGACCCCTACCCACCGAAATCCAAATTCCGACGACGACCAATCGCCTGCGGTCCTCGACGCGCTGTTGAGTGAAATGCTCGGCGGGGTCACGCCCCCATCGACCACCACTCGGCGACGCGACCCAAGGAACTTGTCCGGTAAAAATCGAACGCCTCTCGCCTTCACACTCGAGGAACTCCGCGCCGCCGCCGATTTGGCTTGGAACGAAACGCAACTGGAAGCTGAGATCGAGCCGATGCGTCCTCCCGCCGTGGCTCGAACACCCATGGTCGTCCCCCCGCCTGTCGTGCTTGGTCGCCAATCGAGCTTGGACACACAGAGTCCTGACACTCGAACGTTCCGTAGGAACTCCGGACGCTTGTTCTTCTTAGCATCGGCCGCCTCGACCATCGGCGTCATTCTGACGGTGGCCGTCCTGCAACCTTGGAATACGACGGTAAAACTCGCGGATTCGCGACCTGCATTCCCCAAGCTCGGGAGCGGGGCTAACGATCTCAGCACCGCTGCCGAATCAGCCGACTCAGCGATAGCATCCACACCCAGCGATCGGTCGACCGATACGGTTGCCTCCAACTCCCGTTTGGAACCGTCCCAAGAACTCACAGGCGGCCTGGAAACCTCGGAACGCGTGGCCAATGCCGACTCCATGGGTGCCGCCAACAATCCTGTAGAACCCAACTCGTCGAACCAAACCAGTGATCAAATTTCCGCCAGCGAACGGAAGTTCGCGAGAACCGCAATTCCATTGGGTACCAGCCTCGACGCAAGCCGGACGGCGGTCATCGATCAACAATTCCAACATCTTTGGACGCGCGTATCGTTGACGGCGGAAAACCAATCGGACTTGAATAGTCTCGAAAATCGTTACGCGATGGTTTTGCTCGGGCGGTTGCCCACGTCGGCTGAGCGTGAATGGGTTCGACGAGCGAGCGTTGGCATGCTTGAATCGGCACACGTGCTGGCAAAGCGATGGATCGAAAGCGAAGAGTTCGATCGACACTGGGCCGGTCTGCTGGCCGAGTACTACCTCGAAGAACCCACCACCGACAATAGCAGCGAAGCCAAAGGGCAATTCATGGCTTGGCTACAGGAATCGATCGCCAATGACCGCCCATTGGGTGCTGTCGAGAACGACTTGATGTCCGCCAAGTCGTCTGCGCAACAACCCGCTGCGCATTGGATGGAGCATTGGGTCTCCTTTGGGTCCCGACAATCACCGAGTCTTTTAAAGACCAAAACCAATCAAGCCATCGGAATGACGGATAGCCAATTGGGATCGCTCGAAAGCGTCTCGATGCAATCCATGAGACTTGCAGGGCAAAGGTCAGTCGCGTGCCAACAATGCCACGTCTCTACGACAGCAAATGAGGACAGCCCGTTGGGATATGTCAGCGACATGTTTGGCGAAACACGGTCCGTAATTTCTGCGATACCCCCTGGTCCGCTATTCGGCGTTGCGGCCTTGTTTGCCCCTTCGATTCAGAGTGCACAACCCGACTTGTTTTATTCCGATGCCGAGGGCAAGCTCGTGATCGCGTCACCGATGCTGCCCAACAGAGAAAAGGTGGCCGCGGGTGAGGATCGACGCCAAGCCTTGGGTCGCTGGATGCAAGGTTCTCGCGAAACCCGTGCCGAGATTGTCGACTACGTCTGGTTCCGAATGTTTGGTCAACCGCTTTTACCACGAGTTGGATTGACCGATGACGAAGGTGCAGTCGAACGGCGCGATCTGCTCATGTTTTTGGTCGACAAGACTCAGGATGATTCAACCAGCCTGCGGCAATTGGTGTATTGGATTGCAATGTCTGCACCGATGTCGGTCAAGCCATCGGATCTCGAGGCCAAGGATTTTCTAAAGCTCGACCCGAATGCTCTGGCCCAATTCCAGCGCGAAACGCGTCTTTTTGTACGATTTCCAAATACGCCCACCCCCGGAGCAACAGCAGCAACGCCTACCGCAATGCGAATCGACGGGCTGGCCAAGTGGATTGGCGGTTCGGTAGATGCGGCTGGAAACGCTTTGTTGGCTCAACCCAGCGTATCGGGTCCGATCGGTGTGATTACGACCAAGCAGCAGGCCATGGATCAATCGCTTGAAGGTTGGGATCGAGCTCGGGTGAAGTTCGAGCTCTCCGATGCGTTGCCCTACGCACGCGTTGAAGCCCTTGGAATAGCGTTGGCCGATAGTCACTTGGATTGGAACGCGATCATCGACCACAGTTTTTTGGTTGGTGCCGGACGATTCCCATCATCGGAAGAACGGCAACAAGCTCAAAAGGTGCTGGATTGGTCAGCCGGCAACCGAAGGCTGGCCACCAACCGTTTGGTCAACGCGCTCTTAAGACAGCTCTAGCGAGCATCTATCGACGATCGGAACCGACGGTCGACAAGGCAGTGTACCGCGTCGATTCCTCTTTCAGAATATCATCCTCGGTCCCTTGGCAGCGAACAGCTGCACGGAAGCGATGCATCCCAGGTTTGGACGCCTCCGCCTGAATCTTTAAGACGATCGTTTCACCCGCAGCGATCGTCGGGATCGTGTCGAACAGAACTTGCCCAGGAATCAATTTGCCGGTGTGCCCCTCGATTCGGATCGGTTCGATGCCGTCAGAAAATTGGGCGATGACAAAGATGTCTTCGGCCGACTTCTTGCCGCGGTTGGCAACGGTGATTTCGTACGTCACCGTTTGACCAACCGGTGCGGGTGCCACCGGATCATTGACGGTCAATTGCAAGTCGGCGATGGCGTCGACATCGGTTGTGATCGAAGTGGTCACCAATTCCCCGGTCCGGCTTTCGGATTCAAACACCAACACATTCTCGCCGAGTTGATTCATCAACAGCAGGAGTGCGATCTCCGTCGATTCCCCCTTGGCCAAACGCGGGATATCCCAACGCAATCTGCTCTCCGTGCGCGTGACACCGTCTGGTATGCGAACCAACTCGGCATTGCTCGGCAGTTCGATACGACACACCGTGTCGAGCGCATCGATATTCCCATCGTTGACGACCGTCAGTCGGTATTCTGCCGGGTTGCCTTGATAGAATTCTAATGGACCTGTCCAGCGAGCTTGGAGCGAAGACTGCCGCACCTCGACTTCGATGGAACTGGACGACTCAAGATTCGCCAATTGGCTGGTGGCCTTGGCCTGAACCGGCAATCGCCCGGCCTTTTGAAAAGTCAATTCCACCTCGACGACACGCTCGCCGCCGGCCGGAATCGAACCGATGTCGGATTGATTGCTACCATAGGGTTCTGCCGCCAACTCGACCGAGACACCCGGGACTTCGGCATTGCCGGGATTGCGAACACGCAAGCGATAAGTTTGAGGGCTACCGTAATCCACTTCGGCTGGCCCTTCCAGTGCCAATTGCAATTGCGGCTGCTGGACAGTGATGGGCATTTGGGCAACCGGATTGGAGGCCGTCCAATCCAAGCTCATCGCAAAATGTTCGGCTTGCTCGGTCGTAATTACCAACCGTAAAGTGCGGCTGGCTCCAGCGAACAATCGCTCGAGTTCCCAAGCCACAGCATTGCCATCGTCATCTTGAATGATTTCGAATGCACCTTCGGTCGATGTGATCTCGCCCACGCGCACATCTTTGGGGACCGAGACGCGGACGAGGAGGCCTTCCAGTAGGACTTGGCCAGCATTGGTAGCTGTAATCTCATAAGGAACGGTCTGGCCGACGCGAATGGAACTCGGGCCAGCCAATTTGAGCTTCACGCCGGGAGACTGGAGTTCCAATCCATTGGGACCAGGAAGGGCAGCGCTCTTCCGTTCCTCATTCGTGAGATTGAAGTCCGACGAGGGAAGAACGGACGAGCGTGATGCGACGATTGGGCTATCGGATTTCTTTATGTCCGGTTGGGCAGCGTTGACCGGCGGTACGCCAACGTTGGCCGTTTTGATCGGCGGATTGGAAATGACAGGTCGCGGCGATGAAACCACCGACGCGGATATTCCTTTGGAGGCTTCTTCAGGAGGCGACGTTCGTGTGGATGATTCTTTCTTTGACAGCGTGTCGGCGTTGGTCACGCCTGACGTGGCAATCGGCTTGGTCGTGGGACTCTGAGTGGATGCGGTTCGCGTGACTGAGGAGCTTCGGCGAGTGGTGCCTTTGCGATCGATGGCTTCGGTCTTTGGGGTTGCCTCATACGTCACGACTGGCGATGTGGTTACCGTGTTCGGTTGCGAGACCGAGCGTTGAGAAGTCGTTTGAAGTGCCGTTTTTTGGAAAGCATCTCCGGAAAGACTTCGGCGTGTGGCATTCGATGCGTTCGACTTCGGTGAAGCATTTGCGATGTCGACTTCCGCAGGTTGGTCGGAATCCCGCGCTTCGTACTCGCTCTTTTCGGAGGTAGGTTCGGAACCATCCTCCGACGGTTTGGAATCCTGGAAAGGTTCTCGCGGTTTTCGCGGAGCATCTAGCTGGCGGTCTTCCGAGACTTCCGGTTCGCTGTCCGATCGACCGCGCAATGCATTCGAGAACGACTTCAGAGGGACCAGAAGTCCACCCATGGCGCCTCCTTCGCGGGGCGGGCGAGGCTGAGGCTTCCGAGCTTGAGCAGACGGAAAGAAACGCCCCATCCAACCCGTTCCCGACACGTTCGGAGGGACCTCGCGGTAGGCATCTTCTTGCCCCCAAACGTCAGGGCAGAGCCCCAGGACCGGCGCGCAGCAAGCGAGAACTAGCACGCGCATCAAGTTGGGATAGGCCATCATCGCATCGTCCCCGTCAATCAACTGAAGCATTTTCGAGAAGGCATCATTCGCGCTCCTTGAGCCCGAGCGTCCATCGAAAGAAAGATCGGACGCACAACCCGGACGGATCAAGCGGATTTTAGGGCTTTGTCCGATTTTGCCGGATTCAACGGATATCGCACCTGTGTAGTGAAACGATACACAGGCAGGCAATTCCTTGTTCAAAACCGGGACGATCACATCGTGAGACTGCGGCCGTCAAACCGATGCTTGTGGGACCCGATGCGCAAGGGATCCTGCGTTAGGTGGTAGGAGATTGCTTGGCCCTAGTCGCATTGCGGACGCCCGAAGCCATGCAAATCGCACGACGGTGACCAACAGAATCCCCACAAATTTAAAAATTGGTCCGACGTTTGCATGGTTATTGACAGCGTTGAGGGTCTGCGACCTATGACGGTGGGCCAAACCCCAACAGTTTCTTGATCATTTGCACCTTTTTTGATGGCATCGAGTAGAGAACAGAAATAGGATTAGGAATAAGTGCCCGGACCCAAAATAGGGATCCGTCTCGCCGAACCTATTTCTTACTGACTCTTCGAGACCATTCGGAGCGAATCGCTATGCGGATTCATCGCGTTTTACGCGCAACCAAGGTAGCCGTACCTTCCCTTGCCGTGGGTTTTGCAATTTGTTTGACTGCTACCACGAACTGCATCGCGGCAGATTCGCTTGTCAAAGCGAGTCGGATGGCGACCTTTGAGGACGCTGGAAAAACCGCGTTTGCATTGAGTGTCGTTCCTGGGGATTTACCCAACTCAACTCCAGCACCCCACGTGGCGATCGTTGTCGACACTTCTGCCACGCAGAACGGAGACTATCGGCGCGAGTCGATCGAGATCGCGAAAGATTTGGTAGCTGCGTTGCCCGAAGGAGCACAGGTTTCGCTTCTGGCGTGCGACGTCGAGCCAACGGTTTTGTTCGACGCCGGTTCTCCCTCGATGGAGCGTGTGGCGGCGGGCTGGGCCAAACTCGAGCGGCGGGTTCCGTTGGGAACAACGGATCTGGCAGCCGCCCTGCGTGCGGCCTCCAAATCCTTAAGCGGCGATCAAGACCAAAACATTGTGTACATCGGTGACGGCGTGCACTTGAGCAACATTATGAATACCGAAGAGTTCGGTACATTGATTCATGAATTGGTGGAAGCCCGTTGCGCGGTCCATTCGCTCGCGATTGGCCCACGCACGGATTGCGAGTTCCTGGCGACCATCGCCAACCACACCGGAGGCCGAGTTTTTGTTCGACAAAATATCCAAGACGTCACGCTCCAACAGATCGGAGATGCATTGGCCGATGTGGCTTCGCATCCTGTGTTCTGGCCCAATCAATCAAGCTGGCCCGCAGGCATCGTCGCGCGTTACCCAGACCGCGTTCCTCCGATTCGATCCGATCGGGACTCGATCATGATCGGAACCCTCGCCGGTTCATCGATCGCAGGCACGTTGCAAATCGATGGCACGCTGGCAGGCAAACCGCATTCGATCGCTTGGAAAGTTCAAAGCGAACCGAGCAACCCTGACCTCGCATTCGTCGGGCTGTTGGTTCAAAAGTCTTCGGCCAATGGCGGACTGCTCCTTCCCACCGCTGGCTCCGATGCGTTGCGTGATTTGGGAGAAAGCCTATCGATATCGTCCGAACAGTTGGTGAAAGACGCGAAGTTTGCGTTGCACATGGGGGATCATCAATCCGCCATCTCGATCGCTCGCGAAGCCTTGGTTCGTTCTCCCAATAACCTCGAAGCTCAGTCGATACTGGAAGCCGCCCAGGTTGCGGTGAGTGAAGATCAATCGTCGCACCGCGTCAGGCCCGTGAATGAAAACGGTGCTGTGGGAACGATTGCCAAGTTCGTATCGGCGCGTGTCCAAGACGATCCCTTTGGTCAACCACCTGCGGGCAACGAGCCAGCGTTGGACGATCCATTTGCTGAGGTTCCGGCCACGGTCCCTCCGACAGTCGTGACTCCAGCGGTACCGGCCAATCCTTTCCCGACGAATGATGGGGCCTCGATGCCCTCCAGACCTTTGGCACCTGCGGCTCCGCCCGCCTTCGATCCTTTCGGAGAGTTGGCCACGGCCGGGGATCTGCTGGCTCGAGATTCCGAGATGCGACGCGTTGCAGCACAAGCTCTCGAACGCCAAGTCATGGCCGAATTGAGCCGATCGCGGACCTCCGATGATCCGATCAGCTCCAAGCTCGGACTCAAGACCATGCTTGATCAAGTGCGTCGGTCGTCCGAACTCGACCCGGCCAGCCGCGTGCAATTGGAAGCTCGGTTGACCGCCGGCATCCAAGCAGCAGCTAGATCCGAATCCGATCTTCGCGAACGCATTGCGCGATCCGAATCGGTCCAGGCCAACGCTTCAGCCTCGCGTCGATTGCTGGCCGATCAAGAGCGACGCGGAGCAACGATCCAACAACTGGTCGAACGGTTCACGTCGCTGCTCGAGCAACAACTGTACTCGGCAGCCAACAACGAAATTGCTCCACAGATTCATGACCTGGATCCCAATTCGGTCATCGACACCGTGGTCAATCGTGAGTCCAACAGTGTGGCCAACTACCGCCTGATCATGGACGTCGTCAACCAACGCCAGCGCGGGTTTGTCGATAGTCTCTATCTTTGCGAAATGGCCTGCGTCCCCTTCGTCGACGAACCACCTATCCGGTACCCGCCAGCGGACGTATGGAAAGCCTTGAGCGCTCGTCGTCTCGAACGCTACGGCACCATCGATTTGTCCGGCGGCAATGAAACCGAACGTCGGATCTTCAATTCCTTGCGGATGCGCGGTGAGGTGGCCTTCAACAACCAGCCTTTGAGCAGCGTCATGCAGACCTTCTCCGATCAGTATGGAATCCCCATCGTGATCGACACCCAAGGGCTCGAAGACGAAACCATCACTCCCGAAGAACCGGTCACCCTGACCGTGCCTGAAATCTCTTTGCGATCGGCGCTCAAGCTGATCTTGGAACCGATGAACCTGACCTACGTCATCCAAGACGAAGTCATGAAAATCACCAATAAGAAGAACTCGGCCAACGTGCTTCGAGTCTACCCTGTCGGCGACTTGGTCGTCCCCGTCATCAACCTTGGCGGCGGCATGATGGGCGGCGGCATGGGCGGCGGCATGGGTGGTGGTATGGGTGGCGGCGGCATGGGCGGCGGCGGCATGG
>JBGSHV010000088.1:0-44458 GCA_041752005.1 Pirellula sp.
TGTCATGGCGTCTCGAGGGGCGCTCTCGTTCGGTGCGCTTTGACGTGCCGCTTGCTGAGCAAACGCTGGCGTTAGCATCAAGAGAAAGCAAGCTGACGACAAAGACACGCAAAACAACGTAATCTTGGCCCCTCGAAACAAGCGGGCGACTACTTTTATTGGGTTACTGTTTTTCACAGCTGACTCCAGTGGCAAATGGATGAACGTACGAATGTTTGCTTCGGATCTAGGAACGCTCAATTAGATCATGGAGCGAATGGTTCGTCGATTGGTTTAAGGCCTCATGCCGACGGTCAACGAGTACGGGTACTACTTGTCTGTTACCGCAGTCTCGCACTACGGTTCGCACGACTACGCCTGCGACGCCTGCGGTGATTCGCGAATGATCTGCACCCAGTGCAACGACCGACCAAGGGAGGCGGGAGACCGGAGGCGCGAGGCCGGACAACCCATTACGATAATCGTGCCTTGATCGCGGAGTGCCAGTTCTCAAGCGGTTCCAATCGGCAATCGGATTCCAAGGTACTGTCGATATGCGTCATGTCGCTTTGACGGCGATTTGCTTTGTGGAACGCGATAATGCTTTCGTGGATTTCGCGACGGACGGAGTCGAGAAGTGGGCAGTCCTCATCGGGGGTGAGTTCGCAGAAGTAGTAATTGAATCCGACTTCGCGCGTGCCGTAGTCCAGCAGTAAGAAACCGCATTGTCAAAGAACTGCTTCTCGAATTTCCCACAAACAGCCAGAGAGTGGAAAGTAGAACCGTAGACCAAGTTGCTGGGAGAAAGCGGCGGCTTAACCCATCGCTGGGTGTCTCGCAACTCGTCGCTCTAACCCCTATTCCAGTCTACTTACTACTTTCTCCCATCAACTTTCTGTTTGCCGGGATGGCGAACGGCTTCCCCCGGTAGCCGAATCGTCGTACACCATTCTGACGTCCACGCCCTCGAAAGTCACCTGGAGGACTTGTCGTCCTCGGTGTGTCATACGAGACCGTTTCCTGATTTCCAAGCGGTAGTGTCCTCGACGTCGACTGGTTGAGGGCATTGAAGCCAAAATTCTCGACCCGATTGTTAGCATCCGTCAGCTTGGTCATTTGCCCGGCTGCGTTGTACTCGTACAAAAACGTCGGACAAATCGGAGTATTGGCATTGAGCGGGTTCGGGTCCGAAGGCAATTGGATCGGCGTCAATTGCCCTGCGGCGTTATAGGTCATGTCCTTGCGATTCCCGAGCTTGGTCGATCTCCGCAGTGACGCGGCCCAGAAGATCGAATTCCTGCTGGATATTGGTTCCATATGGATAAATCGTCTTGATGACTTGGCCATTGGCATTGAAGACCTGTTCGGTCACGCGTTGGTTGGTGCGAATAACGTCCTGGGGATCGGTGCTCTTGACGAACTGGCCATTGACGATCTGTTGGCGGCTCAGACCATGGCGAACCACGAAAACTATCCTCGCGGCTTCTACCACGGCACGCCTTCCGACGCATTCGAATCCCGCCGCCAAGTATATTTGCTAGAACGTCGAATCTTAGTCGACACCGTTGTAAAATACGTGCACAATTCAACGGAAGGAAACTGCCCGTGCGAACACGTATCAGCCGACATCAAAAGCATCGCGATTCACCGACGAGCCGCCCGCCACGTCCTCGTGGACTTGGGGTATCTCGTCATTACCAGGAGGCCCATTCCTCAACAATTTCCGCCCAAAAAGTGCGCAACAATTACGTGAAGGGCACATCGGCATTGAAACTTGACATCCATACATTCCGATGAGACTATTGCGTAGGAAACCATGTGACCAAAAGGAGTCTGACATGCTAGCTAGTGAAAGACGATCTCTTGTATCGAAAGCCAAAGTGCTTTACGAGTCGATGCGGTTGAGACTCGAGCGAGAGTTCGAGGGGCAATTCGTGGCGATCGAACCGGAATCTCAAGAATTTTTTGTCGGTCAATCGTTCGATTCTGCAGTAACCGCTGCGAGAAAGGCTCATCCAAATCGAGTCACACATACCATTCGGATTGGACATCAAGCGGCCTTTCATATCGGGCTTATGGAGCAATGAAGGGACATGTTGATCAGGAAATGCGGGCATTATTGCCCATTCGTATTGGGAAACGAAACGCAACACCTGAGCTAGAGATTTATGCTTGGTTAGATACGGCATTCAATGGCACAATGGTCCTGCCAAAGAAGGTGGCTTTCGAACTCGGATTGCCTATAGAGTCGATTGCCGAAGCGATTCTTGCAAACGGCGAACTTGTCGAATTAGAAACCTTCGGCTGCTCAATACATTGGTTCGGGAAAGTTTACGATGCACAGGTCGGAATGAATCGGAGTACGGACTCATCGGAACCGGTTTATTGGTCGATCGGATTTTCACTGTCGACTACAAAGCCAAGTCTGTAAGTGTCGACTGAGACTTCGCTTCTGTTCCCAGGACTGGAAGATGTCAACCGTATGTACCGAACTGCTGGGCTGGCGTTTGGGGTTGGCCACGATTGCTCCACTTGATCCGTCCTAGTTCCCATTGCACGTAGTCTGCTCGTGGCTTGGCAACTCACTACGCATCGCTCAGACCAAATCGATACCTCTGGTGATTGATCATGTGTTGAAGACAACAGCCAGCCAAATGAAAATTATCTGAGCAATGTGGACATTTCATCTTTTGTTCTCAACGCCCCGCATCACGGAACGGCGGTAATTGGCTTTGCTTTCAAAAAAATTGCTGACCACCGCTACGCGCGTGCATGAGATTGTTTTCGTTACCAACTTGCGTTCTGCAACACAACGCGGTATCCGTCCGGATCCTCAAACGTATTCCCGTTCTTGTCCCAGTACGGATTGAATGACTTTGTCGCCTGATACCCGGCCTGCTCTAGCCGTGCCACTGCCCTGTTCCACGCGTCTGTGTCGGGAAGATAGAAGACAAGCAGATTGTCTTCCGTCGGGGCACGGCCGGCCTTGTGCCCTGCCTTGCGAGTGAACTCCAGGTGGAAGGGTGCCCCCTTTCGACCAATCATTACCCCGTCGAACCCATCGTGGTTCTTGAACTCATAAAGCACATCGAACCCAAGCCCATCCCGATAAAAATTTACGACGGCATCCAGATTGTCAGTCGGCCGGGCTACTCGCAGTTGTGCTTTGCTCAGGTCAGTAATCTTGTCCATCGGTTTCAACCTTCGAATCTGCCGAAACGAGAATGCTCGATTGATCCCAAGCCTTGGCGAGATCGAACTGAATCCACTCGGGACTCAGGTGGATGTCAAGCGAATCAAGTCGTCCAGGCCCCAGATTTTGATAACCATGCGGAATATTTACAGGCCCCAAAACAATGTCACCTGCTTCGGTATCGATCACCTTATCGCCGACGGTGAATCGAGCTCGACCTTCGGTGATCGTGAAGATCTCATCATAGGGGTGAACATGGAGCGTCGGCCCTTCACCCACCACTTCAGTGACGAAACGGATGAGTGTAATGTTTGTTCGCAAGTCCTTTCCCTCAAGCAGGCCGCGCAATGCTCGCCCGGGGTTTTGCCATTCACTCGCGGTGACTTTCACGGGCTGTGATTTCGAATTAATCGGCATGGATCTCGCATCCTCGAAAAGCGATTACTGAGATGGAAGACAACGCGAGCGCGATCGGAATTTTTTAGGAGTTCAGTATACCGAATGATCACTTCAAGAGAACAAGCACGACGTGAAGGCACCTCCACATCGTGCGACGTGGATTCATCAGCGGTCGAAGGGAGCCAAACTTCCTGAAGTAAAGCACCAAACCTCGAGTTGCAACTCTCGCGTCGACCGAGCTTGAGCCTCAGCGCAGCAGTGCCAAAACTTCCGCCTCGGGTGGGTTCAACCGCAGTACGTGCTGGAACTCGATTTTGCGTCCCAAGTACTTGTTGAACAGCGAGCTGTGGGCGGCTAGCGATGTTGGTCCTTCTCGGACGTAGTATTCAGCTACCCAGGACAACAGAAACTGGAGGTTGGCGTCCTGCTCCTCTTTCGTCGCGTACTTGTGCTGTTCCCATGGTCGGCTCAGGCAGTGGAGTCTGCAGCTTACGATCCCTGGGTTCAGGAAGATCAGAAACGGATCGAACAAAAGTGCTGTTTCGATCAAGTTGCCGTAGCAGCCTTCGACCACCCAGTTCGGGTGCGCGTTGCAGAACTCAGAAACGTCAACTTCAGCAAGTGCGTCAGCGCGCGCTATGGCTGGCTGATCTGGTTCCCAAGCGACTGAGTCGAGATCAAGGACGGCAAGATTTGCGGATTGTGCCAGCAACTTGGCCAATGTGGACTTGCCGGAGCCCGAGTTTCCTAGGATTGCAAATCGCATCGTTGTTGAGGCCCAAGGACGCTGTTGACCGAGTCCCATGGTTCGGCGCTTCTCACTTGCTTGCTTTGCCTTCCGACTGAACCGTAGGCGGCAGACGATCGCGGAGTTGGCGGATCTCGGTTGACTGGGCCTCCACCGCCTTTCGGAGTTCGCCCACCGCCTTCCGTACGTCGGCCACCTCCGACTGCAGGCCCTGCACTTCGCGCTTCATGCCACCGCTTCCCCCGCCGAAGATCATCACGATCAAGGCGATCAGAATCAGCGTGCCAATTCCGAGGCTCACTTGCTGAGTGCGATTGTAGTATACCATCCAAAGGGCCCTACGCTTGCCGAACTTGTTTTTAGGCAGGTTCATGGCTGCAACGCTGCAGCCTATCACTCGAATCCGCTATGTCGCGGGCCAAGCGTATCCAATACTTTCTGATGGGGCAACACGTTTGCGGAGTGGTAAACTGTATCGGCCTCATATCATCACATCAACTCTTCAAACCACAGAAACCTAGTTCGAATCCTGCACCTCCACTACAAAACAGCATTTTTCCCCTAGGAAGACGCAGGCTTGGTGACGAATCTCGCGACTCACTGTACGACTCACCAGGGGGCAAGGCAGCGCACAGGACGACGCAGCACCTGCAGGCATGGACATGCATGGATAGGCAGGATAGCCAAAGCAATTGGCCACATATGCGAAAAACACTGGGGAAACCAGGGTTTAGGAACGGAGAGGACAGGACGCGAACAACCAACGAAATCCATGGGGAAATCGAAGTTTCAAAACGAGGCGGCGCAGAATCCGACGCGCGCCGCGAAACAGGCAGCGCACGAACAACGGATTCAGGATCCAACGGTCAAAGGTCTGCTCAGCGATTTTCAAATGAACTGCGATCGAAACGACTTGCCTCGACTTTCCACTTTCTCGACTCCACTCTTTAGCCGCCCAGCGGCTGGCCGAGTTCTCGTACGCAAAAGGGACGAATGTCTTGATGCGGAACAGGGCATTGGCCGAAACGTGATTCCGCATAAGTCCATGCAAAGTTCAAATCCTATCGACACGTCGATGGTAATCGAAGGCATGTCCAAACGCGTCAACTTTGGGCGGGTGCTACAATAGTAGTATGTGGCTGAAACGAATCACATCGATTGCTCCATATCGGGCCGCGCTCGCAGTGTGTCGGATGGCAATTCGCCGAAACATTTCTTGTAGGCGCGAGAAAAATCGCCAAAATGCCAGAATCCATAGCGTAACGCTTCAGTGGTGACGGTGGTAGTTCCGTGAGTCGCCGCGCGCAACGACTGGCGGACGCGATGCAGCCGGAGCCGTATCAAGTACGACATCGGGGACATTCCTATCAACTCTCTGAAGGCGTATTGCAAGGTTCGCTCGCTGACTCCTGCCGCTTCACACAGGTCCGTTACATGAAGCCTTTCGGCGGTGTGAGACAATGCGTAGTCTTCGGCGAGCTGCACGGCCCGACTGTGACTCTGTCGCGTCACTTCGTGAGGTAACGACTCGACTTGGACTACCGATTGAAGGGTCACAAAGAGAATTTCGAGCAGTTCCGCTTGGGCTGCGGCCTGCGCCTGCGGAGCATCGAACAGCTCGGGCTGTCGCGCCGCGACATCTATCAGGCGTCGTCCCCAGCCGTAAAGTCGATGAGCGGAATCGGGGCCAGGTGCAAGCAGACGGACACCATCGGAAAGATGGAACTCGCCTTCGCCATGCCGGCCCCGAAGGTGAGCCCGGATGACGTCTGGCGGCAAAAGGAAGGCTATGCTCTCGTAGCCAGCCGAAACGACGATCTCCACCTCGACACCTGGCATGCTCGCCAAAACGAGGTCGGGGGATACCGACAAGCCATTCACTGTGCCAATCGCATTTGGGCCAAAGGCAGTATACGCCACAAAATCGACATGTAGTCTGGTGCGCGTTCGGACCGCAAGATTCGTGGAATGAAACAACACGAGCGAATAACCTAGCCGAACAACGACCCTTTGCACCCTGAGGGGCTTCGATTCCAGTTGCACAACGTCCTGCTTGATCACCTCGATGGATTCTCCGACCGCTGTCGGATCGCTCATTTCAACAACAGTGACAGCCGGGGCAGAGCCGGGCATGTCCTGTTCGGCTTTTGAATTCTTCATGCTTTGCGGAATTTCGATAGCGACCGGGATTCGCTCAGTGGAGACTAAAAGAGTTATTTATCGTCATCTCAGATCATAGGCAACCATCCAGGGATAGGGATCATGCTGCGTGCTTGGGTAACGTTTGCCTGCTCGATTCTAACAACGCTCATTGTTTTTCGCGAAGCCACGTGCCGAGCGGCCGACCCGCAAAAGCAATCGCCGAACATCCTGCTGATCGTCGCCGATGACATGGGCTACTCGGACTTGGGTTGTTTCGGCGGTGAGATAAACACTCCGAACGTCGACTTTCTTGCCGCGCAAGGTCTGCGGGGGACGAACTTCTACGTCGCTCCCAGTTGCTCCCCTTCACGCTCAATGCTCTTGTCCGGGACGGACAACCATATTGCCGGGATCGGTAACATGGCCGAGTGGACTGGTCCGACGCAACGAGGCCAACTTGGCTACGAAGGCTATCTCAACACCCGTGTCGTCACTGTGGCGTCACTGCTGCGCGAGGCCGGGTACCATACTTACATGGCCGCAAAGCGGCATCTGGGTGAAAAACCCGATGAATGGCCGTCGCAACGAGGATTCGAGCGGGACTTTGCGCTATTGCAAGGGGCCGGTAGCCACTGGTCCGACATGCTGGGTCTGCTTCCTTCGGAACCTAAGGTAACCTTCACCCACAATGGGGAGGAGGTCCAGGAACTGCCGGCCGACTACTACTCGTCGAAGTACTTTACCAACTTCATAATGCAGAGCATCGACGAGAACGGCAGTGACGGTAAGCCGTTCTTCGCCTATCTCGGTTACCAGGCCCCGCACGGCCCATTAGCCGTGCCTGCCGAGTGGCGAAACAAGTACAAGGGCCGGTACGACAAGGGATACGATGCCATCCGGGCAGAGCGGCTGGAGCGGCAAAAGAGACTGGGAATTGTCGGCAAGGAAGTTGTCACATTTCCGCGGCTACCAAATATCCCCGCCTGGGAAAAGCTAACCGATGAACAGCGTCGATTGGCGGCCCGTAAAATGGAACTCTATGCGGCCATGATCGAATACATGGACGACCAGATTGGCCGATTGCTCGACCATCTGAAAAAGTCCGGAAAGTACGACAACACGCTGATTGTTTTTATCTCTGACAATGGGGCGGCCGGCGAGGACTTGGGCGAGTTGGTGGACAAGTTAGCCCCGACGGCAAAGGACTGGTTTGACAAGACATTCGACAACCGTCCCGATCATTGGGGGCATCCGGGTTCGAGTGTGGAATATGGCCCTGCGTGGGCACAGGTCAGCAGCGTGCCATTTCGCTTGTTCAAAGGGGTGGAGGCCGAGGGGGGCATCCGCGCGCCGCTCATCGTGAGCGGTCCCGGCGTCAAGCACAAGGGTGCAGTCAATCACTCCGTTTTGCACGTCATGGACATCATGCCGACGTTGATGGAGTCTGCCGATGTCGAACATCCGTCGAAGAAACGAGGGAGTACAGTCATGCCGCCACAAGGGAAGTCGATGTGGCCGCTGCTCTCTGGCAGGTCAAATGGAGTTCGCACGGAAACGGATTGGCTCGGCTGGGAACTGTTCGGCAATCGGGCGATCCGACAAGGTGACTGGAAACTCTTGTACTTATTGAAGGGTGCGGGCGGTAACGGCGATTGGGAGCTATTCAATCTTCGAGAAGACCCCGCCGAGTTGAACGACCTTTCTGCGAAGCATCCGAACAAACGCGAGGCATTGCTGGAGTTGTGGAATGAATACGTCAAGCGGAACGGAGTGATCGTTTCCGAAGCCGGTCCCTATGCTCAAGTTGAACCTTAATTCAGACGGGAGACGTCACCCATGAAAATGCATCAGGTCAGCGATCACTGCTATGCGGTAATTAACGAGAAGAATCGGGTATGCGATGCCAATTCTGGTCTCATCAATTGCGGTGGGGGGGTAGTGATCGACACACAGTCCGACCTGGCCCACGCCCGCCAGATGATTGAGATGTTCGGCAAGGTGTGGCCTGCCATGCCGCAACGCGTGATCAATACCCATGAAGACGCCGACCATGTGTGGGGCAATCAACTCTTCGAAGGTGCGGAAATCATCGCCCACCGCTCGGTCCCTGAACGCATGAAGCAAGTTGCCGAGCCCAAAGAGAGCCAAAAACTATTGCATGGCGTGGGCCGATTCCTCACGCGACTGTTCCTCAAAACTCTGCATCCTGGGCTGGAGGCTGCAGGAGAGCAATTGTTGGAAGACTACAACTTCGACGGGATCGAACTCGTTTTGCCGACGACCTTGTTCGACACGCGCTATGAGCTGAATCTGGATGGCAAAGATGTTCACCTGATTTACGTTGGGCCATGCCATCAGGTCGGTGACACCATCATTCATTTGCCAGAGGAAAGAGTGGTGTTTGCTGGCGACGTACTGTTTCGGCAGTGCACGCCGATGGGTTGGACCGGCTCTTATGAAAAGTGGTTCCAATGCCTCGACTTGCTGATTGAACTCGACCCCGAGGTCATCGTTCCAGGACACGGTCCGCTGTGTGGGATCGAGGGGGCGATGGAGATGAAGGCGTATCTGCATTATGTGCGTGATGAATCGAGTAAGTGCTTCGATGCTGGTATCACTTCGCTGGAAGCCGCCAAGAAAATCGAGTTTGGGCCGTATGCCGAGTGGCGTGCTCCAGCGAGACTTTACATGAACGTCGAACGGGCCTATCGAGAGTTTCGTAACGAACCCCCTGATGCCCCCTGGGAGTCTGCTGCGACGTTTGATGCGATCTACCAGGTAGCGAAAGCCAAAGGGATCGAGGCCGAGTTTTAATCCCGGCCAATGCTCGTTAACGATTTGAATTAGTCACACTCTAACAGGATAACCGTCATGAAGTTCCCAATGATCCTTGCCGACGAACAGGGCGAGACACACTTTGGTGTTCAAGACGTACCAGAGCGAGAAGTTCCCTTCGGCCCGCCGCCAAATCCCACGGGTAAGATGAGCGATTTTGGGGCGGTCGAGACCATGTTTGTGTTCTCTGTTCCGGCGGGGACGGACGTGCCCGCTCATAACGCTCCTCAGCCCTACATTGCGATCATTCTCTCTGGAAATGGTGAGGTGGTAACCAGCGATGGCGAAGCGCGACGATTCCATCCTGGCGAGGTGCTCTTTTGTAACGACCTGACCGGCAAGGGACATGTGACTCGTGCGATCACCGATCTGAACGTGGCTTTTGTCAACCGCGCCAAATCTTGAGTCACGAAAAAGTAGTTTCCCCGCAACATCCATCTGAAAGTTCTCAATGAAATACCCAATGAAAATACTGGCAGATTCCAGATCGGGCCTCAAGTTCACCGAGAGTCCCCGCTGGCATAACGACAAGCTCTGGTTCATCGACATCCATGACAAGCGGATCAAGACCGTGGACCTAAGTGGTTCTGTTGCAACGGAACTGGAACTTCCATTCATCCCGAATGCTTTCGGGCTTACCCCCGATGGTGTAATCGTTGTTGGCGATGCGTTTCAGCGCCAAATTTACCGCAGCGCCGGAGCTTCCCTGCAACAGGTGGTCGACATCAGTTCTCTCACGACTTTCTGCTTGAGCGACGGCATCGTCGACAACAAGGGGAGGCTGTACGTGGGGGACATCGGTTACAACTTCGTTGATCCGTCGGCCAAGCCCGTCGAAACCTGCGTGATCGCCCTGGTCACCCCGGAGGGTCGAGCGTCAGTGGTCGCTGACAAGCTCTTCTTTCCGAACGGCATGGTGATCACGCCCGACGGAAAAATGCTCATTGTCGGTGAGACGCTTGGCCATCGCTTGACCGCGTTCGATATCCAGGATGATGGTTCTCTCCACAACCGACGCATCTGGGCCCAGTTGCCCTCCTCGGTTGGACCTGATGGCATCTGCCTAGACGTTGCGGGAGGCGTGTGGTGCGCAAATCCAGAAGGCGAGGATAGCGTTGTGCGAGTCCTTGAAGGTGGCGAGATAACGGATCGAATCAGGGTGGATGCACACGCCTATGCCGTGATGTTGGGCGGGCCGGAGCGAAAGCACTTGTTCATCAGCACTTCTGCGTCACACGATCCAGCGGAAATCCACCGAAACCCCAGCGCTTGCGTGCAGATCGTCGACGTAGATATCCCTGGTGCAGGAACACCATGATTCAACGAGTGTTGCGATGCGTTTGACATCAATGCGCAGACAAATGGAGCGCCTACCGGTTCAATTGGCCCGGATCGTCAAGACGGGAGCACCCTCTTTTTGCTTGGTATCCACCAGGGCCAGCAGGACCTTCAGGTGGGACAAAGCGCGTTTTGAAAAAGCATCGCGATGGTCGATCCAAAACCAATGGCCTTGGTATTGGACGCACGTGAAGCAATCGCTCGGAGGCTCGCAACCCGAGTGCACCATGAACGACGTCCCTTGGTCCGTGTTGACAACGCCATAGTCTTCGGCCCGTCCATCCTCCAGATGGCACAGGGGGACCTCGACGTTCAAGGAGAGGTAATTCATGATGCGGATGATGTTTCTCGTTCGAAAGGCGATTTCGTTATTCTTCTGTGGCAGCATTCCAAAGACGATTTTGAAATCCTTTTGATCGGGATCGAGACGCAAAAGTCGTCGCATGTAGTCGAGCTCTTCGTTAAGTTCGGACGAGATCTCGCTGTCGCGAATTCCGAAAAGGACGTCGGGGTTTTTCGAATCGGAACCTTGGGTGATCCGGAGACTCGTTTGACCGGAATCTTGGGCCTTTTTGAAAATGCGCACCACTTCCTGGAACTCAGGATCCCCTTCTTGAAACTCTCCGGTGAAGCCTCGATTTCGGATGCCATTGATCGATTCGACCGTGAGTTCGAGCACGATATTGGCCGGCGCTCCGCTCTCGATGAGATTGAGGATTGCGATCGGCATCAGCGGTTCCACCAGATGACGCACGAATTCCGAATTTGCTTGGGGCAAGTAGGAGATCGTCGGACGGTCGATGAACGTTTGCGTTCCGCCGGCTCCGAGCAATAGACCGTTGTCAAGGCTAGCGTTGGGAAACAAATCCATCCCGATCGCTCCGTTCGCCGTCCGGCCCCTTTCAAATCCATTCACCACGGAAGAAACGTCGATGAATTCGGGCAAGTCTCCGTAGCGCAATCTCACGAGGTTCAGCAGCGTTTGCTGTTTCCAAGAATCCGCAATGGCTTCGTTGTAGGGAATGCGATCGTCCCGGATGGTGCTCGGACCGATGTGCCGACAACCCTGGGAAACCAGGCAGCAAAACCCCAGCAACAATGTCTTGAACAGATCGCTTTCTATAGAGAAATCGAATAGCAAAATGGGCCCGTAGACGCAACGTCACACCGGTTCATTTCGCCCCCAGGGGATTCTGGATACCATCTGCACTTGTCGTCGATGGCAGAAAATGGGTTGCATAGGTTCCTCGAAATCAAGGGAACGGAACCGAGATGAACCTGACAACTCAAAAAGAACTAATCCCTCTGCTCCCCACGATCGCGGCCGCCGCGGGACTGGCATGCTGTTGTTGGATTGGCTTGCAATATTATCGTTCGGTGCAGCAAACTCCGTCGCTGCGACTGACCGCAGGACCGGAATCGACACGATGCTAGCCTGTCAGCACATGCTTCCATAGAGGAAGATCCCAACCAGCCTGGGATGTGACCGAGCATCCTCGGATATTTTTAAGAGACGTGATCGTCGTGTAACTGTCCTCAGGTGGGTCCAACGCTTTGAGTCGTCGCGGTCGCTCGATATTCATATTTGGGTACGGAACTACCTTGAAGACGAACCGCACTTCCGCATCCGGCGCGAGCCAGCGATCGATTCCCGTTTGGATCCAAGATTTCACCATTCCATCCAAGCGTCGGGTCAGGTGTGCCTCAAGTGGATACACCGCATAGGGTAATACAGAGTTCGAATCCTGCACCTCTACTATGACGTTGCATGCTTCCCCTGAGAAAACGAAGGTTTAGGGGCGACTCTGGTGACTCACTGGACGACTCACCAGGGTCCAAGGCAGCGCACAAGACGACGCAGCACCTGCAGGCGTGGACATGCATGGATAGGCAGGAAAGCCAAAGCAATTGGCCACCTATGCGAAAAACCCTGGGGATACCAAAACAGTCAGAAAGTGGTGAGTAGAAAGTAGAGCAGTCCTTCGGACGAGGACAGGATTCGAACATTTCCATGTTCTCCCATTGTTCTTGGATTAGTTCGAAAGGAACCACAATCTATTTTTCGGATTACGGCATCGCTGCCATCGGGCTCGAAACTTGCCTGCGACTTGACTCTACCAAGAACCGATGGGACTATTGAGCATCGAGAACTAGGCCCCGCAACCGAAAAGTTGAGTTTCGAAACGATGTCAAAAACGATTCACGCAGTCTTCGAAAATGGGATCTTCCGACCCGTGGAACCCGTCGATCTGCCAGACAAGGTTGAAGTTGAGTTTGAACCGAGAGTCGTTGAGAAAAACGCTGGTTGGCCGGATGGCTATTTTGAAGCTACTGCGGGTGCTTTTGCGAATGAACTCTTCTGTCGGCCGGACCAAGGAGCATTACCGAATCGAGGAAAGTGGTAATGCAGTATTTGCTCGACACGAACGCTTGGATTCTCTATCTGAAAGATCCTAGTTCGAGCATTCGTGCCAAGCTTGCTACGATCACTCCTCAGCAAGTCGTCACCTGCTCCGAGGTCCTTTCGGAGTTACTGCACGGCGCCGAAAAATACGGGAACCGTCTCCAGCGAGTGGGTATTATTAAGTCATTGCTCGCACCATTTCCATGTTCGCCGTTCGACGTTCGCCGTTCGACGAAATGGATGCTACTTTCTACGCGACCATTCGACATGATCTGGAACTCCAAGGGCAAGTGATTGGACCCTACGATCTACAAATCGCATCGATCTGTCGTCGCCATGGCTTAGTCCTCGTGACAAACAATTTGTCGGAGTTCTCCAGAGTCTCTGGATTGACGGTTCAGGACTGGACCTAAGTCACGATCTCGCATCACGCAGGTCGTGGGATTCGCAGCTGTCCGATCTTTCCTGAGCTTCGATCGATCCTCGATGTGGCGTTCGAAATCGTTGGGGAACGGAGCGAGTATGTGGTCGCTGCTCCACAATATCGCGAGGCAGCCAATACGAAGATGGGTTGGAAGAATGCCAACTTGCGGAGCGAGATGTTGCGACTACTGCGCCGTGCCGGCATCTCGGGTTGGCCACGATTGTTCCATTCGATGCGAGCTAGCAGACAGACGGAACTGCAGCAAGAGTTCCCGTTGCATGTGGTTTGCACCTGGCTTGGCAACTCACGAGGCATCGCACAGCGTAGTTATCAATTGGTTACCGAAGATGATTTTGCAAATGCGGCAGGCATGAAGAACGTGATGGTCGAGGGGTGAAATGCTAGTTGGTGTGGTCAGAGTTGCTGGAAGCAGGCATGCTTATCCGATTCCTTCCGATTCTTTCGGACCAACTTTGTATCACATCGCGGCTGCCTAACGCGGCATCGAGGTTTTTTTTGCAACTGACACAACCTCCTGTTCGTATGCCTTCACAATACTGTCAACGATCGTCTGGAGTTGGTCGGCAGTAGCTTTGTCTGACGAAATCGACACCTCAGCAAAAGCGATATCCGATTGGGGCGTTACCCGCATCCGCGCGGCTACCCAATCTGCTTTCCTGAGTTCGTCGGGCAAGTCTATTTTATCGAGTTGCCGAATTGCCGCACGAACTACGAAAACGCATTTCACAAGTTGCACTTGCGTATTGTAAAAAATCTGAACATCTTTCGGATCTGCTCTTTGAATCTTCGGAAATGAAACGATGGTTGAAGCACGTGGTATAGGACGCGTTATCCAAGCGCACGCAATTGCGATGAGAAATGTGCACACCAAAAGCCTCCGGATCGTGAATCGCAACGGCAGGCTGATGTGCGGAAATTGGCGTGCATGCGTGTACATAGACCGACTACTCATTGCCAACGACTTAACTCCTACCCACATACATTTTAGCGAACTGGGATGACTGGCGGCAGTCCGCGTTAGGAGCAAGACGAGACGCCACGCTTGTGCGGTATCCGGAGTTCGGATCCTACCGCCTCAGCTAGCCAGAATGCGGCAGTGGGTAGCCAAGCAGAACCCCCGTGTTTTGGCGACTCGCGCGACTCGAAAAACGACTCGATTCGGGGTGCGCGACGCGAAATGCAACGCCGCATTCCGCCATGCACCGAGTTGCATACGCACATGCCATGGGGCCTCAGGTTCTGCCGTTGCCTGAAAGATTCAGACCCGCTTCATCGGAGTATGGAATTCCCCTAGTTCGAATCCTGCGCCTCGACTACAAAACCACATGTTTCCCTGGGAAAACGGAGGTTTTGGGACGACTCTCGCGACTCACTGGACGACTCACCAGGGTACAAGGCAGCGCACAAGACGACGCAGCACCTGCAGGCATGGACAGGCATGGATAGGCACGAAAGCCAAAGGAACTGGCCCTATATGCAAAAAACCCTGGGGAAATCGGCAGCCAAGAGAGTAGAGCTGTAAAAAGTAGACCGATCCAAAAAGAGAGCAAACGTTGAAGAAAATGTGCGGTCTTGCCCGTTTGAGCATGACAACAATTCGGGATCTGCTAATCCAATGCCCTCTTTTTGGAACTCTTTGATCAGGAATGCCCGAGTGCGGGCATTCCTGATCAACGGAGAGGACAGGATTCGAACCTGCGGTAAGGAGTTAACCCTACGCCGAATTAGCAATCCGGTGCTTTAGACCACTCAGCCACCTCTCCAATTCGTCCGACTACCGAGTTGCTATGCCGTCTAAAAGAGCTGCAGTGCTGTCGAAGTCAGTGTTCGCTGGGGTCAAGCCAGCGACGATCGCCAGTTTGCCAGATTTTCTCCAATTTGCAAGCCGGGAATCGCCGGTCACTAAATTCCCCGCAAGGGTTCCTTCGGACTTACTCGCGTCAACCTCGTCCCACGCGTCCGGTCGCGTGGCGGGCCGGGGACTTGGCCGCGGCCAAGTCGAAATACAGCGCACGCTTGAGGCCCAATTTTTGACATCTTGATCTGGTCCTAGGTTCGGTTCATTTGCTACGGTCCCGACCTAGATTTGGTTGCCTCGGCCCCCGCATGCGCGGAACGATGTTACCAGCGTCCCGTATTCGGTCCGCGAATCCCTGGGAAAACCAATGCAATCAACTCACACCTCAACCGCGATCCTCCTCCTGGTTTGCGCGCTGATCTCAGCCTTGGGGTGCACCGATGGTCCGTTCTTCCACATGAAAAAGCTCAATCCCTACATCCAATCGCAATGGCGAAAGGATCGGGAGAAGGCCGTCGTGTATTCGCAACGGGTCGACGAAATGCGACTCCTTAAGGCGCAGATCGGCAGGATGAGCGACGACGAACAGTCCAAATGGATCGCCCAAATTGCCCAAATCGTCGCGACCGAAACCAGCCCTGAAATCCGACGCGAAGCTGTGTTGGCGCTGCAACCAGTCATCGGTCGGTCCGATGCGGTCGACGCCATTGCGGCGTTGGCAACCGACAAAAACGAAAAAGTTCGTTTGGCAGTCACCCGCAGCTTTGGAAGTGAAGCGAACCCGAAATCGACAAAAGCCTTGATGGCCATGGCCCAAAGCGATGCTAGCAACAATGTCCGATTGGCGGCTACCAAGGCGCTCGGCAAACATCCGACTCCCGAAGTTCGCTCGTTTCTAGCAGGCAAACTTGAGGATCGTTCGCCCGCCATGCAGTATCAAGCGTCGCTGGCCCTCAAGGACCAGACGGGCAAAGATTTTGGAGGTGATATCGAGCTCTGGAAACGGTTCCTAAACGGCGAAGAGGTACCGGAACCCAGCAGGCCATCCATCGCCGATTCGCTCAAGTCCGTTGTGCCCACCTGGCGGTAGTGTCGACTTCCGAGTTTGTCTTGCTTCCGCAGCCTTTACCTTGCTCTAGCAGCCTTCGTCATGCAGGTTTTTTCCTCAGAGCCTCGGCCAGCCATGTAGGGTGCTCGCGAACCATTTGGCCAGCAAATATTCCGATTTTTATCTCTGTATCGATCCGGATGAGTGGGCCGATAGACATCGAGTATCCTAGCGTTCCAAGTCTCCTGACCAACCACCGAATCTATGCGATTGTTCACCTGCTGTCATTGTGGCCAAGTCCCAGTGCTGATGTTGGCCGCGCTGACGCTCACTTGCTATTGCCAGGTAGCAAGTGCCCAGACCAAGCTGGTTCTGCCCCCCACGCCAGTTTCTACAAACAGGCCGCCAGGTCCTGCAGTCAGGCTGGCTGTCCCTGAGGTCAGGGCAGCCGAACCTCAGGTCATCAAACCCAGCGACGGGGAGACGGGCGAAGGGTTGGTACTCGAGGAACAGCAAGCCGCTGAACGACTGGCTTCGATGTGCAGTCAACACGCGTCGCCGTGGCTGACGTGGCTAACCCTGGCAGCCCAAACGCCAACCGAAAAAACGATTTCCGAAACGCCATCCGACGTTCCATCGGGCCGCGGCGCGACGCCGTTAGTCATGGGCTCAGCCATCGGTTTGTCGATGTCGGAGGATTTAGCAGAGGTTGACCCAGACGATGTGCTGGACGAGGAACCCATGAGCGAAGGCGAGATCATCGAGATCTCGGAATCGACCATGGGAGCGATCCAAGACTCTGCCGTCTCAAGCATGCCGAAACTGAATCCTGTTCCGTCGCGGCGTGAATCATCGCCTCGAAATTTGCGAACCCCCATGGATCTGACAGCGCTCGATGAAGTCGAGGATGATTCGCCGGTCCGTGACATGGAGTTGGACATAGCTAGGCCACCGCGTCCTTTGTCGGTGACGATCAAAAAGGGGGCGAACGAACCCGCCAATGAACCTCCGCGTCTGACGCTCAAATCCGCCGATGAAGACATGCGTGACTACCTGGCCCAGGAAGAACCCTCGGCACAAAGTTCGAACTCGAGTCGAGACGATGGTCTGCAAGGCATCGATGCGGAGAAAGCCAAGAGGCCCGATGCCGGCCCTGGAACCAGCACACCGCCTGTTCGAATGCCTATCACGCTGCCCGAACCCTCGGTGACCCGCGAAGTGCCGATCATCCATGCGGCCGAATCGCGGCGATTGCAGCGCGTACAGGGCTGTTTGGACCATTACCTTAAGAATCCGGAAACGACTACCAATCGCTCGCCTTGGGCGGTCATGCACGCGCTCCTCCCTTACGGCGCGGACTACGAATTGGCCGGCCCCAATGGACGCGTCAACGCCATCGGTTGGATGTGTCACAACGGCTTGTGTCGCACGCAGCGCATGTTCACTCCACGCGGCAACTCGTTCATTCCCAACGTGGGTGGTGGCGTCCAAGGGCACCAAGGACAGTTCTTAGCCATCCTCGCCCAGTGTCAGGTACCACTCGAGTATCCGATTCAAATTGGGACGAAACAATTTACCGTTGAGGATCTTGTCCGCTATGAAATGGCGACGTGCACTGAGCGCTCCGAGTTGACGTTCAAACTCATTGGACTGTCGTATTACGTCGATTCGAACAAGCAATGGCGGGCCAACGACGGCAAGGTTTGGAGTCTTCAAAAATTGGTCCAGGAGGAATTGGCCCAACCGATTGTCGGATCGGCATGCGGAGGTACGCATCGCCTCATGGGCTTTACGTTCTCGCTCAAACAGCGTGTGCTTCAAGGACAACCCATCAACGGTCAGTACCTGCGTGCTGCCAAGTTCATCAATGAATACGTACAGTACACGTGGCGATTGCAAAACCCAGACGGCAGTTTCAGTACCAACTGGTACGATGGACGTGGGAACGAGCCAAATGCGGAACGCAAGGTTCAGACATCGGGCCACATGCTTGAATGGTTGATGTTTACCATCGGTGACGAAGAACTGCGAAGTCCGCAGGTGGAACAGGCGATCGATTTCCTTCTGACGCAGATTTATGACAAACGAGATACGAAATGGCCCATTGGTCCGCGCGGGCACGCCACCCGAGCGTTGGCCTTGTACGCCGTTCGGATGCAATCCTCACCGACCGACGTGGCGCCATCGGCTGCGAGTCCCGTGAATGCATCGATTGGAACGGGTTCGATCGGATCTGGTCCAATTGGTAAAGGTCCAACCGCGGGTCCCTTGCCCGGCCGGTATCGTACCAATCCTGCCTCGATTCCCGTCCGTTCGGCCACGCCCTCCAATCGCCGCTTTCGCGGTTAAAAATTGGCCATCGCAGATCAATTGCGAGGGATTTGACGGAGATTGCGATTGTACGGGTCCGCGGGCCATCGCTTGCTTCGCCTGAGGTGGCGAACTAAGCTAACGGAGTTCGATCGGCCGATCGCTTCTCTGGTCCGTTACTCAAAACCCCGTGATCCTATGTTTGCCTTGCTACCCTACCTTTGTATGGCGTTCATGCTGGCAGTCGTTGTGGCTCCGATCGTTGTGGGCCTGAGGAACCGTCCGAAGCGTCAGCCCAGACCTGTTACTGCCGAACCTCAGATAGGGGAGGACGGGATGCCGGAAGAGCAGGAAGTGCTCGACTTTGGGGACGAATTGGCCGAGAACCAAAAACAATAAGTCGCTCAGCGACCGGTGGCCATGTTCCTCCGACTCTATTCCCGTGAAGGAAAGCGGTTCGAACTATCGTTCGAGTTGTTCTGCGATGCGATCGCTTCCTGGCCCGGAATGTTCGTCGAACCCGATGGCTCGTTGGTGTGGGTCATCGCCCAGCCCCCACAAGGATTGCAACTCGACGGCATGATTTACGATCGTGAAGGCTGCATCGAGTATGTCGAGTTGAAGGGGAATTGCGATCCGTCGCATTGGCATCAATTGTGCCAAGCCTTAGTCACCGAACGCAGCGATTCGGACAAAGCCATTGATGCCGATGGCTTCGATGTCAATCGCTTCGATGCTGAGTTGCGCGTGCATGATGTTGATGGATCGCGGTGGATTGAACCCAGTCAGGTCGCAAGGGAACTCGCTGCACACGGATGAGGCAATGCTATGGTTCGGATCTGGAACTGGATGATCAACGCGCTGCAACGCATGCGACCGCGACCGGCAGCATTCGAAGTGTCCGATGCCGAACTGCGCGAATTGGAGCGATTGGTTTGGCAGTCGGTGTTGCTCAACGATTCCACCCGCAGGACGATGATTGGCTGGTCCAAGCGGTTCATCGCCGGCAAGAACTGGGAAGGTTGCGAGGGGTTTGTCATCCATCCCCATGTGCAGCGTACCGTCGCATTGAACGCTTCGCTGTTGGTTCTGGCGTACCCCGACTGGAGCTTTCCATCCACCCAAACGGTTTTGATTTACCCACGTCCCTACAAAGCTCGCTCGCGGGGCGGTGATCTGCATTCCGGGCTCGGGGGTGAATTCTATCGGGCGGGAGAAACACGCGCACGCGGTCCAATCGTTTTGAATTGGCGCGACATCGAATTGGCCATCGACCCCCACAACGACGGCGATCATTTGATTTTGCATGAGTTCGCGCATCAATTGGACATGATCGATGACCCGAATGCCGATGGCGTCCCTCCGTTGCCTGAGAGCGTCGAAGCACCCCGCTGGAAGCGTGAATTCATGGGGGAGTTTGAAGCAGCACGGGCAGCGGTGGAACGGGGAAACCCGATCCTCATCAACGATTATGGGTTGACTCACCCCAGCGAATTCTTCGCCGTTGCCAGCGAGTGCTATTTTCAGATCCCGAGGGATCTGCGAGAGTACCATCCCCGACTGTATGGATTGCTGCGGGAGTTCTACATCACCGATCTCGCGCAAGCCATGGATGAGCGCGAACGACGTTAACGCGCGACCAGCCACCTTCGGACCCTATGACGATTCGAACACGATTTGCTCCCAGCCCGACCGGTTACCTTCATATCGGCGGCGTGCGGACCGCTTTGTTCAACTACCTTTTGGCAAAACAAGCCGGCGGTCAGTTCCTGCTGCGGATCGATGATACCGATCAAGTGCGGAATGTCGAACAAGCCTTGCTGCCTATCCTGGAAGGTTTTCGTTGGCTGGGACTCGATTGGGACGAAGGACCGCAAGTGGGCGGCCCGTACGAACCCTACTTCCAATCGCAGCGACTGCCGCGGTACCAACAGGCCGCCGAGCAACTGCTCGCGTCGGGCCATGCGTACCACGACTTTGCAAAACCCGAAGAGCTCGCCGCCGCCAAAGCCGTGGCTGAGAAGGAAGGCAAAGCCTTCATCTACGATCGGGCCTTCATGGCCAACAGCGACGAAGAAGCGGAATTGTTTCGCAGCCAAGGACGAACCAGCGTGGTGCGATTGAAGATGCCGAGGACCGGGCAATGTCAGTTCCACGATGGCATCCGAGGCGATTGCAGTTTCGAATGGGCGGACGAACAGGATCACGTCATCCAGCGCGCCGATGGTACCTGCCTGTACCACTTGGCCAGCGTCGTCGATGACTTCGATTTTAAGATCACGCATGTTGTGCGTGCGGTCGAGCATCTCTCGAACACGCCGCGCCAAATTTTTATCGCACAAAGTTTGGGGTACGCGCTACCGATCTACGCGCATTTGCCATACGTGGCGGAACCGGGTGGGACATCCAAGTTGAGCAAACGCAAGCTGGATAAGTACGTCAAGCAAAAGGATTTCGCGACCTTGTTCCAGCTCGGCGATACGATTGCTAAGAAAGCCAACTTGAACACCACGCCCGAAACCTTCAATCCCGTGGTGGTTGATTTTTATCGCGAGACTGGTTTCTTGCCCGCCGCTATCTTGAACTACTTGTTGCTCCTAGGTTGGTCCCTCGATGACAGCACGGAAGACTTCTCGCTCGACGATGCGATCCGATTGTTTTCACTTGAGCGGGTGAACAAATCGCCGGCATCCTTTGATCCGCAGAAGCTCCTGGCCTTTCAAACGCGTTGGATGAACCAACTGGACCTGAAGAAGAAAGTGGCGATGGTGCTGCCGTATCTACAAAGCGCAGGTTGGGTTACCGATCCGCCCCATTGCGATTTGGCTCCCTTCCTGACAGAAGTTGTCTCCGCAGCGGGAGATCGAATCAAAGTGGCCGGCGATATCCTTCAATTCGATGAGCTGTTCGTCAACGACGAGGAGCTTGCATACGACCCGGTCGTCTTCAAGAAGCGGATTCAGGATGAACCGCACGCGCCCGCAGCCCTTACAGCCATGCGGGGCATGATCGAAGCGTCCGCATCGCTCGACCACGCGACGCTCGAACCGCTGATCAAGGACTATGCCGAGCGCGAGGGGATCAAGCAGGGGACTTGCATGAACGCGCTGCGCGTTGCATTCACGGGCAAGGCCACAGGATTGGGCGTGTTCGATACGCTGAAGCTGCTGGGCAAGGATCGGGCCATGGCCCGCATCGATCGCTGTCTGGCACTGCTGAGCCCGTAGCTACGATCGCAACAGTTTTTCGAAGTTGAGTCGGGTAACTGGCCGGGCCCTTTGTGTTCCGCTGCTGCCGATTGGCTCAGACTCCGGCCGCTTAGAGGTTGCATTTCCGTTGACAAGCTAGCCGAGCTACGAGACAATAGAGGTTGGTGAGGATCGCTCGCCAAGCTCCGGAATGCACCTGCGACCCGATTGCTTTACCTCTATGAATCTACTCTCCCAACCCCAAAACGGAATCATCGCGCACTGTTCGCGGATGGGTTGCCACGGGATGAGGGATTGCCGGCGACAAAGAGGTTTTGTCCTTTCGCTTCTAGTCGTCGTCCTGTTCGGGATCGGTTCGAATGCTTCTTTTGCGAAGTGTGGAGGCGGCAGAGTTGAGTTGTTTTGGCGTTATGCTTCCATTCCCGAATTAATTTCCTGGGATGGTTCACTCACGGCGCCCTCGACGACGGTTATCGACGAAGGTCGACATCAGTTCGATCTTGACGGCCGCGAGATACCTTGCACGGTATGCCGCTGTCGCAATGAGGACGAACAATCTCCTCTAAATGGAGTACCCGTGGCTCGCTCCGTTGTGTCGCACTTATTGGCGTGCGATAAAATTGGTTTCGTGGTCCGAGCGACCCCACCCAATTTCCGTGTGAGTCTTATCGATTGCTTTTGCGATAGCAGCAATCTAAGTGTGCTGGAACGTCCTCCGCAATACTAGCTTCTCATTGCTAGATCCTCTTATCTAGCACGTTGTCATCCTGGGCTTTCGTGTGTCGCGGGATTGAATTTAAGTTTCGGAATTTGCTCATTGAATTCACGATGTCGCCGGCCCTTTGGTTTCCATACCAATCGGTAAGTCGTTCCGCCCGCGAGTATTGGCTCGCTTGCAGGGAACCGTCGATACTTTCTATTCGAACACAAAATCACTCATCAAGAAAAGAGCGCAAAAGATCATGAATCGTCAATACCGTCCTCGAACCGCCTTTACTTTAGTCGAGCTGCTGGTTGTTATCGCCATCATAGGGGTCTTGGTTGGACTGTTACTTCCAGCCGTGCAAGCGGCGCGTGAGGCAGCACGACGCATGCAGTGCGGGAACAACCTGCGGCAGATTGGATTGGCGATCGAAAATTATGTCAGCGCACATCGCATCCTGCCCTTCGGAAAGGGGCCGAGTTATCCTGGAGCACCTGTCTACGCGCGCTGGTCGCAGCATGCATTGTTGCTACCGTACATGGAACAACTTCCGCTGTACCGCTCGCTCGACTTCAGCTATCCTCCGGAAACGCCCGGTATGGGTGGTGTTTTAGCATTCATGCCTGCCTATACCAACGCAAATGGTAAGAACGCGGCCGGCAGCCGAACCATTGTGCCGGGTTTTCTATGCCCATCGGACGTAACCGCATCCGATGATTGGAAAGCTCAAAACAACTACGTTGGCAATCAGGGCGGCTGGCTATGCGACCGCAGCGATAAGGGTGGAGGTCCGGGCGATACCGCACCTAGTGAAGTTCAGACCGGCATTTTTTATTACTTGAGTCGCGTTAAGCCGGCGGCGGTTACCGATGGCATGAGCAACACGGTCTTTTTCAGCGAGAAGATTCGGGGCCAAGGAACTCCTGATCGTCGTTCCGACTTGTTCGTGATTCCCCATCAAACGAGTTTGGATGCAACCTTCAATACGTGTTCGAACCTAAACACGGCCACCGCGACACCGCTAACGAGCAAATGGGGATATAGCTGGGTCATGGGCGAAAACTGCTGCACGCAATACAACCACGTTGCCGTTCCCAACACCACATCGTGTGGCGGGACGGGTTTCCCTGGCACAATGACCAATATGGCCATGCAGGTTTCTGCTGGCAGTCGTCATGGAGGTGGTGTTCAAACCATGATGGGGGATACCTCAGTGCGGTTCATGACCAGCAACATTGATTTGAAAGTCTGGCGCGCGATTGGGAGTCGAGCGGATGGCGAAGTTGTCACGCTCGAGGATTAGCATGCCGAAGTTCTCAAGACAAAGTCCGATGGCTTTAGGAGCTTGCATCTGGGCGGCATGTTTCGCGCTCGTCGCAAGTGCGGGCTGCGGCGAGCGTCTTCGCAATTTCGTCCCCGAACCCGACGTGGCAGAATCCGCGCTGGTCCGTGGGTTGGACTTGTGGCGCGAGCAAGGGATTGCGGGGGAGGTTCCTGGAACGAGCCCTAAGGTGTTCGTGACGGATGAAGGCCGGGTTCCTAGTCAGAAACTCATCGCATATCGAATCCTAGGTGAGACGCCAGGAAAGTCGGGACGAACCTACATTGTCGAGTTAGAGCTTGACGAACCTTCGGAACGACTAAAAACGGAATACATCATTGTCGGAATCGATCCCATTTGGGTCTTTCGTCGAGACGATTATGAGCTGTTCATGCATTGGGATCATCACATGCCGGAACTTCCTAGCCAACTCAACCAGAACGAATAGGTACTCGAAGAGTTATGCCATCAAGAGATTCATCGCGACCAAGTTCTCACACGATCGAATGGAGGATCGTTTATCGAGCGATCAAGGTTCGCATGCGTTTCCTGGTGGCTATTGGGTTGCTCCTATCATTGGCACTGTTGTGGCCATGGATCACCAACGTTTGGGAACGCGGCATGGCATGGATTCGCCCCACGCGACTGGATGCATCGGTTTCGTCGAACCAGGAGTACTTCTGCCCGATGGATCCAGGCATCGTTTCCGTCTGGCCAGCGATCTGTCCTATTTGCAACATGGATCTCATTACGCGGACCAAGGGCAGCGGCGTGATACTACCCAGCGGTACCGTTGCGCGCATGCAAATTTCGCCCTATCGACTGTCGTTGGCTGGTGTGCAAACTGCGGCAATCGATGAGAGTGGTCAGAATGACGATGCTGGCAACCCAATACTGTTGGTTCCGAGGACTTCGATCGTATTCCGAGGTGACGAAGCGGTTTTGTATGTGGAGCGGAGTCCAGGCATGCTCGACGGTGTTCAAGTAGAGCTGAAGGGGCGATTTCAGGACTCTTTTAGAATTGTGGGAACGAATATTGGATCGGGCGATCGTGTCGTCGTCATGGGAACGCTGCTCATCGACGCTGAGAATCGCTTGAACCCAAATCTTTCCACTCAATATTTTGGCGCCAACGAATTGGGCATGATCGAGAACCCGCCTCCCGTAGGCCGAATTCTCGACAACGCATTGGAAGTACCGAAGGCATTGAATCCCGAGGACGCTGCAATTGTGGATGCACAAAAAATCTGTCCCGTCACGCGGGCTGAATTGGGTTCGATGGGAACCCCCGACTTTGTAATGATTGAGGAACGAAGGATCGCAATTTGCTGCAGCGGATGCGAAGCCAGACTCGTGAAAGACCCCAAAAAATATCTGGTCTGGTTGGATGAATATCTCGCTGGCGCGGACTCGACCAAGTAGCCGTGCGATGTTAGTCCCTTTCTTACGCTTGGTGGTTCGTTGGCGGATTGCGATCCTCTTGTCCGCATCCCTGTGGGCGATCTTTGGATTCGCGATCGCCCGCAGAACGCCAATCGATGTTTTGCCGGATCTGTCAGAGAATCAAATCCTCGTTTACACGCCGTGGCATACTCATCGTCCCCAGGAAATCGATTCGTCGATCACTCAACCGCTATCGAAGAGTCTTGCAGGCATGGCTGGCCTGCGCACGATTCGTGGTTCGAGTGAAATGGGATTCTCTCTAATTCATTGCATATTCGACGATCGCTTGCGATTTGACGAAGCCCGGCGGCAGGTCGCGGAACGGCTCCAGCAGTTAGAGCTTGAATTGCCCGCTGACGTTCATCCACAACTGGCGCCCGAGGGGATTCCTACTGGCCAAATTGTATGGTACGGACTGACAGGAGATGGAACGGATCTGGTTGAGTTAAGGCGATGGCAAGACGAATTCATCGCCCCCCAGTTAAGCTCGTTACCGGGTGTTGCAGAAGTCTCAAGCGTCGGTGGTATGCGGATCGAGGTCGAACTTCGTTTGGATAGCGAAGCTGTCGCTAGGACAGGACTCTCCCTTCAAGATTTGGAGGAGCAACTGCGATCGATTCCAGCAGGGTTGCTTGCCAGGGGCCCACTCGAACCGACGTCTAGAGCGAGCTTAGATACGTGCCAACAGCTCGAAGATTTTTCTATTTCAACCTCTACGGGCCAATCATGGAGACTGGAGGAACTAGGCCACGTGTCCATGCAGCCGACACCGCGCGATGGCGTCTTTGAAATGGAGGGTAGCGAGTCTGTGGCAGGCATTGTGCATCTGGCCGCGGGTGAAAACCCTCTGGAGGTGACGCAAGCGGTACTGGCAAAAATGCGGTCCTTAAATGACGGATTACCACCGCATATTCGCATGAGCACTTGTTACGAGCGAACCGCATTGATCGAAGGTGCGATCGCGACATTGAAGCGAACCGTCATAGAAGCCATTTTAATAACGACCCTCGGCATTTGGTTGATCATGAGGCACGTGCGTACGTCGCTGGTGATCGGTATCACTGTTCCGTTGGCAGTCCTGGGTGCTTTTTTAGGGATGGGACTGTTGACGTTCGCTGGATCCACCTTGAACATCAACATCATGTCTCTCGCGGGCATTGCGGTATCGATTGGTGTCTTAGTGGACTCCTCGATCGTCATTGTCGACAACATTACGCATCGTTTAAAAACTCAATTCGGCGACCAACCTGTAACTGGTGATATATCAGAACATGTCGTTCAAGCCACCGCGCTGGTGGCGAAACCTGCCGTCTTTGCCATTTTGATCATGCTCGTCTCATTCCTGCCGATTTTTTCCCTGGATGGGATTGATGGGAAAATGTATCGCCCATTGGCTTGGACGAAAACGATGACGCTCATTTCGGTGATCATTCTCTCACTGACACTGGTACCGTCATTAGCTAGTTTCTTGATACGCGGGCGATTGCGAAGTGAAGAGGAGAGTGCTGTTTTGCGCGCCGTAAGTCGCGTGTATCGCCCCTGTTTACTCCATCTACTCGACAATCCTTGGCCGGTGGTGATGATGTTGGGCATGGTAATCATCGCTGCGGCCTCCATGATCGGCAATGATTGGATGTTGAGGTCGACCACACTTTTTACGGTGGGAGCTTTGTGGTGGATGATGTCGGGTCGATGGCCCAAGGCAATAGCAACCTTGGCGATTGTTGTGTTTGCACTCACACTCCAAACGAACATTCAACCGATCTCGATGGCATTGAGACTCCCGTTGGACGAAGGAATGGTGATGGATATGCCGATCACAACCCCGCGTATGACCGTCCTTCAGGCCGTCGACGACTTGAAGGCCCGCAACATGATCCTGTGCCGATTTCCGGAGGTACAGATGGTCACTGGGAAAGTAGGTCGTGCCGAGACAGCCTTCGATCCAGCACCCATCGATATGATTGAGACGATGGTCGAGTTTCGGCCTAAAGAATTTTGGCCCCGCCGAAGGCTGCTTCGAGCCGATGCGCGAAGCCACGCAGAGCTTGTGTATCATGATTTGGTGGCAGCGGGGTTGATCGAGTCCCTAAACGATGCGGGGCCGTTGTTGGCTGAGGTTGTGAATGCAGGACTAGATCGCTTCAATTCCGTACAACGTGAGTTTTGCTGGCAACTCTTGCAGTCTTTTGAGAAGCGATTGGCCAAGGATTTGACGCGGGAACTCGTAGATCGATTGGCAGTCCACTGGGTGCATGCGGGCGAACTACCCAAACCCATTGAGCCATGGACGTTGCAGGAGTGGGTAGCGGCTGTTCCCTATGCCGATCAATTGGGCATCGTCCAGCACCTGGATCTACTGGCGCTCCGCAATGTTGAACGGCATGTCCGGAGATTCGAATTGTCGGACCAAACACTTCGCGATAGCGGAGCAATGATTGGTCGATCCCACGCGATCGAATCGATGCCAGAGGCCGAATTGAAACGAGTTCTTGCGGATCTCAAGCGGCAGGTTGACCAACGCCGGAAAGAGTTTATCGCCTTCGAGAATCAACTCCTTTATTCACGCGTTGGGCGCACTTGGACACAAATCGTTATCGGAGAGCTGTGCCAAAGGGTTTCTATTTCCGATAACGAATTTGCGATTGTTTGGGAACAGATTGAGAACGCACGGTACGGAGTTGGGGCGCCCGAGGCATCCCATCATGCCACGGGCCATGTCGGTATGCCATCGGTTTCGAAGTTACCGATCATCGATCCGCATCCCAAGTTCCAGGCAATGGTCGCAAGTTTGGCTCAGCGACTTTCGGAGCGAGTTTGGCTTTGGCCTCATAGCGATGCGACAATTTCTGGATCCGCTGGTGAACTCAATGCGTCGTTGCAAATGCCAGGCTGGGCCAATGTATGGACACGCCCTATTCAAAACAGGATCGATATGCTGGCGTCTGGAGTCAATTCTGAAGTCGGCATCCGAGTTCTAGGCGATGATCTCCGCCAGGTCGTCGAAACCTCGGAAAGAATCGCGGAAGTGATTCGACAGATACCTGGTGCATCGAACGTGTTATGTGATCCGGTACGTGAAAAAGACTATATCGACTGGATAATCGACTCCGAGCACGTACAAAAGTTGGGTATTGAAACGGAGGATGTCAACGCGGCGGCGGAAGCCGCAATCGATGGACGGATCCTTGCCAACGACACAAGGGATTTCGACAGCATTCCACTTCGTCTCGTATTAGCGCCTCCGCATGGAGCATCCGCACTTGACGCCGTCGTTCCGTTCGTCGTTCGCGATCTTGCTTCCTCGGAATTGCCATCCTCTAGCTGCGTGCCGCTTCGCGAACTCATCACCGTTCGGCATCGCGATGGTCCTTCGACGATCAAGAGCGAGAACGGCCAGCTGCGAACTTATGTTCGTCTTAACGTACGTGGACAAGACGCAGAGGCTTGGGTGGTCGCAGCGAAGCCAACAATCGCTGGATTGTCGATGCCACGCGGAGTTCACATTGAATGGACTGGGCAGTACGCGCATGCAGCGAGAACACGATTGGCCATGGCGTGGATCGTTCCCGGTTGCATCGCGCTGATCTGGCTGTTGCTGCTCTGGACATTTCGCGATCCTATGGATGCCGTCCTCATGTTGCTTTCGGTTCCAGGTGCTTTGGCAGGCGGAGTCGTCCTCCAATGGCTTCTCGGTTTTCCATTCTCCTTAGCTGTCGCAGTAGGATACATATCTTGTTTTGGCATGGCGGCCGCCACCAGCATGTTGATGTTGGTTTACTTACGACAAGCACTGGCGGACGCAGGAGGGTTGGAAGCCTTAACTCTCGAGCAATTGAAACAGACGGTTGTCCGGGGAGCCGTACAGCGATTGCGACCGAAACTCTTAACGGAAGCAGCGCTGATCTTGGGCTTAGCTCCATTGATGTGGAGTTCGGGGATCGGAGCGGACATTATCCGACCTATGGCGGCACCTGTGATTGGGGGAATTCTAATCGCAGATGAAGTGGTCGATTTGCTTGTGCCGATTTTGTTTTATTGGACGCGAAAGCGTCGTTGGTCTCGATTGGGTTCATCGCTTTTAGTGGAGGGCGACAAGTGACTGGTTTCAGCAAAGCCGCGGTAGCGTTTGGCCTTTTTTGTGGACTATGCCTGTTGGGATGCGAACGGCAGAACTCGCCGAGCAGGTTCATTCCAAGATCGCAAACGGCAAAGAAAGCAATCGAATCGGCACTTGAGACTTGGAAGAATGGGACTGCGTATGGTCCGATCGCAGGTCAGCCCTCGATCAACGTGTTCGATGCCCGGTGGCAGTTCGGAGCCAAGCTAATTTCGTACGAGATACTCGACCAAGTTCAAGGGGAGGGGCAACCTACGTTCCAAGTGAAGTTGCAAGTTGAAGGGAGCGAACCCGAGGTCGATAACTACTTGGTCGTCGGAATCGATCCACTTCTCGTCTTTCGCGATGTGGACTATCGAAAGACATCTGGCATGTGAGCCTTTGTCGCAACAATTCCATGAACAGGAATATTCGATGTTCGACCCATGCTTCGATAGATACACCGGTTCAGTCGCAGACCCAGCGCATCCAGCCTTCGAAGCCAAAGTTGCGGTTGTCGCCGAGACCACGCAAGACTCCGTACGTTGCGGCCAAGAATACTATGGCCAAGGATACGGCCAGCCATAGGGGCATGGCCTGCATCCAGTAGAACGTCGGCTCCTGACCTTGGACGATACCATAGATCCAAAGAGGCCAGAGATGAACGAGGTGATGCGCGATGTAGATGGTCAACGAGTACTGACTAAATGTCTTTGGGATTCGCCACCATGCCTCGTACCGATCCAACTTAGGGGTGGGATCCAACTTAGGGATGGGATCGACGACGCGGTGCAGCCAGCCTTGAAGTACCAACGCCATGCCAAGCGCACCCATAACGTACGTAATGGTGGCTGGATACATGGCCCAGCTGCCAAGGAACTTTTGCGACAAGACTGCCGGCAGGTAGTCCTTCACAAGGATACATAGGATAGCCATTGCAATCAGGATGGCTCCTACCCGGAGGACTGGCCAGGTGGAAGGCTCCTTCTGGGTAGATGTGATTGAATCTTCGAATAGTTGGGACCCGGCGACAAAACCCACCAGTGGGAATGCGATCCATGGGAAGATGGGAAAGTAGCCTGTGACTAGAAATCCGATCAGGATATCGGAGAAGGTCCAATCGGGATCAAAGTGCGTGTCGTTCCAATAGGCTTGATAGTCGACCAACTCACGAAGCACGGGGCTGACCAGAACGGCGGTCGCGGCCATGACGAGCGTGACCGGTACGGGCAACCGTCGCACGCCATTGAGCAGCAGCAAACCGACTCCGATGAAGGTCAACACATCCCAGTTGAAGACATCTTCAGGTAGCCATACCAAGACATTGAATGCGAATCCCATTCCAAATACGAATAGACCGCGGCGCACCGATATTTTTGAGATGTCGATTTCACTGCGACCTTTACGTTCTTGGCCTCGGACCCAGAGGTAATAACTGACCCCGGATAGAAACGCGAACAAAGGCGCGCCCAGGCCAGCGATGGAGGAGGTGTGCCCAGCGAGGTTTTCTGAAAAATGGACCAGGACCATGACGACGATGGCAAAGGTTCGGAGGATATCGATTGAAGCATAACGCATGGCCTACGTCCCCGAAGCGGCGAAAATTTCGACGACGGTGAATAGGGTTTGTGCGAGCAGAAGAATGATGATGATCCATTCGAGGATTGTGCCAGTGCGCGTGTGCACATAGTCGCTCGAACGTTGCCCGCACAGTTCGTAGACGTTTCCGAATACTTCGAGCTGTTCGCTCAGGAATTCATGGCGATGCATCATCCGTGTGCGTTCGCGAAGTCGCTCGCTGAGTTGACTGGACAAGGTGGGTGGATAGAGATGGGGCGCATGCACATACGGACCGATCCTGGCCAATCGAGCCCGACCGAGCAACGCTAGTTGAAAACGCTTTTTCAATTCCGAACGACGCTGGATCGATCGCTCATCGAATTGGAATGCAAGGGGTAAGTCGGCCTCCATCTCCGGCCAAGCGGCCCCGACCTGCCGTTCGATGTGTCGCAGTTCGAGTTCGTAGAAAGTGACTTCGATGAGGGCATTGCGGATGGATATGAGTCGATCGGGTGCGGCCACGATGGCGCATCGCTCCGGTGACCACCATATCTGGGCGCCTTGGAACTGCATCAAGTGACAGGAAGTATCGATCGGTCCACCAGACGTATGTCCGACCCAGCGCTGGATTGCAGCCATCGACGTCGGCTCTAGGGATTGGGCATTCTGCCGGTCTTCGAGAGGCAACGACAGAATCAAAACTTCCGCAATACATTTCGGAAGCGGAGGAGCTGAGGTGGAAGATCGCACCGCCCATCGCTGAAGCGGTGGTGGTAACTCCAACACCACGTCGTCGTCGGCCGAGCACTGCGTGACCAATGTTAACTTTTCAATCAGGGCTCCCTTGGGCAATTCCGGTGTGAGGCTGGGGTCGATCAAGACTGAGCTGCGCGGCGAGCTTTCTCGAATCATCGTTTTCCATTGTTTCTACAGGGAGGAAGCGTTCGGTGAGTTCTGCAGCCAACCATGAGGCTACGTATTGCGCCGAATCCAAGACACCGTTAAGGGTGGAATCGAAAAGATAATCACCCACCACGAAAAGATTGGGATGTTCGATCGGTTCGGGCTGATGCCTTCGATCGATAGAGGTCGGGACGCAACCACCTGGAATCGCGTTTACGGCGCCAATCCAACGGTGGACACGGCCTTCGAGCAAGCGACTGTGTTCTGGGGCCATGATTGCCGGCAACGACTTCAAGGCTTCGGCGACGAGTTCGTCATCGCTACAAGCGTTCATTTGTTGGGCTGCATCGCCAGCGAGCAACCAACCAAGAATGCCCACGTCGCAGCTTGGATCTCGCGAGGATTCGTCGTATAGGCAGCAACCGCCGAAGCGATCGAGCATCCAGTACGAATCGGTGCAGCTGGCACGCCAAAATGGACGATCGAACAGGAGGGTGATCCGCAAATAATGTGCGGGATAGTTGTACTGATCATGATGCCGTTGCATGGCACGGCTTAACCGATCACCGAGGTATTGGACCGAGTTGAGGTGGCTATGAGGCAAGGCCATGACCACGAAATCGAAGTCGTCCTGCTTCACCTCACCTCGGTGAATCGACTCGATGCGGAGTTTGTCCCCTGACTTTCGCACATTCGCGACGCGATGATCGAGTCGGAAGTCGGCTTGGATTCTTTGAGCAAGTTCGTTGGGTAGCCGCTCGTTCCCACCCGCGATGCCATACAGAAGCATGTAGGCTGGATCGTTCATCAAGTAATTCTGCAAACCATATCCGAGACTCGTTAGGCTGGGCTCCGTGGCGAGATCGCTGTGCATCATCGTTTCGATGTACTGCCGCGCGTTGGGGTCTTGGATCTGTGACAGCATCGTCTCAAAGGTTTTTTCCGCTGGAGGAAGAAGCCCTTCCGGATCGTCCGAATGGAAAAATTCCTCGGGCGTCATTCGATCTCTGGCCATGCGATCGAAGTCGCGAACCGCATGCGCCGCCCGCGGTCCCAACTGATTCGTAAGGTCGTCCATGTTTGAGAACATATGGTCCTTCATGATGACGGTTGGACCACCCATAGGAGCGATGGGGAGTCCGAGTTCAGCGATCAATTCCTTGAGAGGATCGACATCGAAGAGCGAGTAGTCGTAGAACTCCGCAGCCCCGGCTTCGTAACGAACGGGAGCGGCATGAAACTGCGGCGTTAAAATCTTTCCCCCCAGTCGTTCGCTGGCTTCAAAGAGGGTCATACGGAACGGAACACCGACCATCTTTTGCAACGTGTACGCAGTCATTAGGCCTCCTGGACCACCCCCTACGATGCCGATGCTCCATGCGCGCTTGTGGCTGTTCTTAATGACGGTGTCTCCTATGGGGCGGACGTCCATCGGGGGGCGCCGATGCGTCCACCAAGATGCGTACGTGATCACTATGTTGCCCGAATGCAGCTAAATCCAAGGTCACCGTGCGACGGTCGGGGCTGAGGGTGAGTCGGTCACCCATGCGACCGTGATGCAACTCCAAACCGCGATGTGCCGAGGGAACACGTACGACTCTACCCAAGAATTGGATATCGCTAGCGCGCAATGCTTCGCCGTCTAGGATCACGCCCAGGACTGGCCGAGCAAAAGTGATGCTACCGACGATCCTCTGGGCTGCGTTCGGATCGCGGATCAACGGCGACTCGCTGGCGGGATGGAACAGCAATAGAAAACTGCGCAATCGCGTTCCAGGATCGATTTCACCGGGTGTCAATTCACTATCCAGGCGGTAGGAGCCTGATTCCGTCAGATCGACACTGCAGCGTTCTGCCAGTCGTGTCACATGGCCCTCAGGCAATACGAAAATCTCTGAATCGCTTTGAATGCGAGCGACCTTGTGCGGCCACTGCGGAGCAAACCGAAACGCACCGGTAGAACCAGCGATGCCAGACGATACCGGCCAGAGTTTTTCAAAGTTCGTGGTGGCGTACTGAGTCGAACGGATCATGCCCTGAGTGTCCATCAGGATCGATTCTCCTTCGCTCAACAACTGTTTGTTGGTCTGATTCTGAGGTGTCACCTCCACCTGGCCTTCGAAAACGACGACCCCGGCCAAGCCCGCTCGACTCAGGTCGATTCCAAATGCAGTCCCAAGATCCACAACTTGACCCGAAGGAGTATCGACCTGAAACCCCTCCGCACCCGGCGGAACATTGGCTGTTAACAATCCACTTGCGAGCCGTGTCTTGCCGAGTTCCAGCAGTTCATATTCGGAGGGTCCGTGAAGCGTGACCTCCACGCCGTCATCGAATCGAATGCGAACGATTCCACTTTCCAATTTCAACTCGCCTCTGCCCAAGCGTTCGCCGTCTTCGATGTTCTTCGACTGGCCCCAGTTCGCATCGGAGGATTGAACCAACGTTACAAACGAATTCTCGACGGGCGATGACTCACGGTTGCCTTGTTTGGTACTTTGAGATGTTGGGATCAGGGAAGAAGACCGGTTTGGCCAACCGTAGCGAAGGCCCAGAGCCAGCATGCAACATGCGGCCAACGCCAAGATGGCATTCCAAGCCATGCGTGACGGATTACGAATTGGACGGGTCGGGACCAGGGGCGGGAGGATGGGCATTTCGCCGGATTCGCGTAATCGTCGTTCTCCGCAGAGCCTTTCCCGCAGATCGGCATGCAGAGCGCACGCCCGCGCGAATTCGAGCGCGTTCTCGGGCGATTTGGCCACCCATTGCAGTAGTTCTGCGGCCTCTTCGGCGGAGGCTTCGTCGTTCAAATAGTCTAGGATCGCAGCGGTGGGAAATTTCAATTTGCACCGTCCGCCGACATTTTGCCGTCGATGCATTCGCGAAGTTTGCGGATCGTCCGATGCAGGATGACCGATACGTTTCCAGAAGTTAGACCGAGCGATTGCGCGATGGCTGCCATCGACAATCCTTCGCTGTAACGGCGTGTCAAGACGTCGCGTTGGCGGCCTTCGACATGCTTCATGCACTCCGACAGTGCTCCCCCGCGCGCTTCGAGTTCGGGAGCAAGGGTTTCAAAGGCCTGAGCGATGTGTTCGATGGCTTCGGCTACAAACTGATGCCTGTCAGTGGCTTTGTCTCGCAGATGGCGCAGGATCTCCAAGCGGGCCACGCCGATGGACCAATTGAGGAAAGGCCTCGAGGCATCGTATTCGGAGAATTTACGCACCGAGGACGCAGCCACCTGCTGCAGAACGTCCTCGGCATCTGCAAAATTGGTAATTGCAGAAGAAATGAAAGCGAAAACGGACGGCTGGGCCCTGGCCCAAAGCGTCGTAAATCGCATGATCTCCTGATCGTCCATCGCCACGTTTCCTGGAATCTGAGTCGTATCCGCTACCGTGAATCTGCGCGCCGGCCCGGAATCTTACAGCTTGAAGGCAAATTTTTACCCGATTCCGGAAAAAGCTCGGTCTTCAGATAGCTTCGATCCGAGTCTCTGAGTGACACGACGACAGGAGACTCGGCGAACACAGGCTGCTCGTAGTAGCCGCAGGGTCAATTTCCGAGAGGCACGTATGCGTAACCGTCTGACTGCAGATTCACGAGCGATGTCAATGCAGAGACGGCGACGTCCGCGAATGGAAGCACGTCGCCGGGTATTTGTTTTTTGCTGACGAGCGACTGACCACAGACAATGATTTCGACTCCGGCTTGGTGAAGTTCACGCAGGCAATCCAGGTTTGGATTCCCCTGGGTCTCAAAACGTTTTGTATAAACGTCTTCGGTCAACACAGTTAACGTCGCATCGTCATGCAACACGATGGCCATGTGAACTTGTGCGGGGTCCTTGCCTGCGCCGCGGTAGATGTTGAAGTAGCGAGCGACCTTCTCGATGGCCGGGTTCAGCACGTCCGGCTTGCCTCCTTGGGTCACATCGACAACGATCTTACTGCCGTCGCGTGGTTGGTGCACGGCATCCGAGAGTCTCACAACTTTGCCATACCCTGCAATCGCCGGAAACGAGTACTGAAATGTTTCCGAGACTTTTCCAGGGTCTTGCGTCTGCGCGATCGCTATTCCCATGATGGTTGCAAAGCAGAGTAGTAGGGGCAATCGTTTCCAATTGAAGTGCATTTCAAATCTCTGTTTTCGGCAAGGCATTTCCATTCGCATCATGCGCGACCCTTCAACATGCCGTGCCAGTAAAGGATTGGCAAAAAATACTTTTTGAACAGCCACATGCTCCAGCGCTCTTTGGCTTGATCGAACGGAAACGATTCTGCCGGGTTCCCATCGTAATCGAACTCGGCCAAGACCATGGTTCCATAGCCGGTGACCACGGGACACGATGTGTATCCGTGGTAGCGAGCTTCAAGCGATTTACCCGCCATGAGCGATCGCAAATTCTTGACCAGGACCGGCGCCTCTTTGCGGATCGCCGCGCCGGTTTTCGAGGTTGGCAGACTGCTGCAGTCGCCAAGCCCGAACACGTTGGGATAACGAACATGTTGCAATGTGTACTTATCGACATCCACCCAGCCTGCGGCATCGGCCAGAGGACTATGGGCAATGAAATCCGGTGGTCCCATGGGTGGCGTCACATGCAGCATGTCGTAGACGATGGACACTTCTTCTTTTGTGTCCATGTTCTGGAAAATGGCTTCCTTGGTCTTCGGGCGGATCGCGATCAAGTTGTGATGAAACAGAGTCTCGGTGCCTTTGCGTCGAATGACCTCTTCGAGCACTTTGCGGTACTTCTCAACCGCGAAGATTGAGGCGCCGGCCGATGCAAAAACAACTCGCGTTTTGTCGCGCAGTCCTTGCTTGCGAAAATAGTCTTCGGCAAGATGGCAAATCTTCTGAGGTGCCCCGCCACATTTGACGGCCCCCGATGGAAGGGTGAACAGCGCCGTTCCACCCTTGAAGTTGCGGATCGCATCCCAGGTGCTGCCCACCGTTTCGTAGGAATAGTTGCTGCACACTCCGTCCTTGCCGATCGCCTCCTTCAGTCCGTCGACTTTTTCCCAGTTGAGCTGGATGCCTGCACCGACCACCAGATAGTCGTACTCAATCGTCAAACCGTCACGCGTATGGATGCGGTTATGTTCCGGATCGAACTCGGTGACTGCATCCTGAATCCATTTGGCCTTGGGTGGAATCACCGACGCTTCATCGCGGCGCGTGGCCTCCTTGCGGAAGGTACCTGCTCCGACCAGCGTCCAAGCGGGTTGGTAGTAGTGGCTGTCGGATGGGTCGATAATGGCAACATCCATGGTGCTGAACCAGCCGTGCGTCAATTGAGCCGCCACGGTGATTCCTGCGGTGCCGCCACCGACGACAACGATACGGTGACGAAGGATTTCTTTGGCGGCTGCGGGGTGCCCCGTCTGGTTCTGAGGCAGAGTCTGCAATGCACTCATGGATCGACTCCCTTAAACATAAACAAATAGTTAGGGCGCGGGGCGAAGAGGCTTCGATTCCGCGACTGAAGAACTTTCGATTCAGTGATTGGGCTGCGAACCCTTTTTGCAATCCATGGATTGGGAACAACATCCGACGGGCGAGCAGCCTTGTTTAGACTTTAACCCACGGCATCGCACACGGGCAGGTCGCATTCCGTTGATTCGATCGGTAACTGGGACTTCTTCCACGCGTCCAAGCCGCCGGTCATGTTGATGACCTCGCGCCCCTCGGCGAGCAGGATGCTCTCAGCGATGGCCGATCGCCCGCCGGCCTGGCATTGCGTGACGATCGGTTTGTCATGCGCGAGACGATCCAATCGGTATGGCAATCGACCCAGAAACTGGTGATTGGCACCCGCAATGCGACCTTGCTTCCACTCCTCGTCGGACCGAACATCCAGCAGCAGAACCTCACCCGATTCGATGCGAGGCTTCAAGTCGGCTGGCTCAGCCCAGGTTGAATTTTCTGTGGCAAGTCCTGCTTTGTGGACGTTGGCAACATTGAAGTATCCACGCACATCGTCCAATCCGATTTTTCGCAAGACGCGGGTGGCTTCCGGAAGTTGAGTTGCATCGGCGATCAGATAAACCGGCTTCGAGTAGTCGACGAGCCATCCGGCCCATGCGGCCAGCATCTTGGCAGGGATGTTGATACTGCGCGGTACATGACCGAGGGCAAATTGCGCCGACGCAGACAAATCGATAACGGTGGCTCCATCGAGCCCCTTGCTCATTAACTTCATCGGCAGTGACTTGGGAAGCCCCCGCTCGCCGACGATGTCTGGTCCTTCCTTATTGACCCGTTTCATGACCGCGAAGTACCTCGGTGCTTCGGGTTGATCGGACAAGATGTACTTTACGAATGCGTCTTCGTCGGTGAACTGCAAGGCAGGATTGAAGCGTTTTTCATAACCCACCGTCGATGACGGGATCGCGCCCAAGCCTTTGCCACAGGCGCTGCCCGCTCCATGGGCTGGCCAGATTTGCAGAAATTCTGGCAGTGATTTGAAGCGTTCGGCAGAGTGATAGAGATCGCGAGCCCCGGGTTCGGCCGTGTTGGCCATGCCGGCCGCTTCTTCCAACAAGTCGGGTCGGCCGATCGAACCGACAAAGACAAAGTCGCCCGTGAAGATTCCCATCGGCTCATCTGCGCCTCCGCCTTGATCGGTCAGCAAGAACGAGATGCTCTCCGGAGTATGGCCCGGAGTGTGCATCACGTCGAATTTGATATTCCCGAGCAAGAACGAATCGCCTTCACGAACGAGTTGATGGTCGTAGGGCTCTAGGAACGAGTATTTCCAATCGGCGGATCCTTCGTCGGACACGTAGAGTTTGGCGCCGACACGATCGGCCAATTCGCGAGCGCCGGACACATAGTCGGCGTGGATGTGCGTCTCGGCGACCGCTGAGAGCGTAAGGCCCTCGCGCTTGGCGGCTTCCAGGTACTGGTCAATGTCTCGACCTGGATCGATCACGATCGCTACCTTGGCTCGCTGGCAGCCGACCATGTAGGACGCGTGGGCGAGAGCACTGTCGTAGAAATACTTGAGCAACATATTTGGGTCCCCTTAGAATTACAGAACGATGGATTTGAAAATTACGAAAACCGCGACCAGCACGACTGCAGCCGCGAATACTTTTTGCAACGCTGGGCCATTCAGTTTTTTGGCGACCAAACCGCCGAGCCAGATGCCGATCAAGCCGCCGAGGAGAAACTGCCAAGTGATCGCGAGTGAGAGTTCTCTCCCGGACACCAGATACGAAGCTACGCCACTAAAGCTGATCAGAACGATGGCTAGTAAGGATGTACCGACCGCGCGATGGATGGCCATGCCGCTAAACAAAACAAGCGCCGGTACGATGACAAATCCTCCCCCGACTCCGAACATCCCCGAAAGGATTCCTGTCAGCAGTCCCACAACGACCAGCAGCCGAGCGCACTTGGACGTCAATCGCAGCGTGCCATCTTCATCTCTCTGGCAGGCCGATCGATCGCGCAGGGTTGGACTTTCAGTTGTAGGAGCACATTCGGCCGGTTGTGCAGCGGATGGTTTTGAAGGACTTGTTTTCGCCCACATGCGCCATGCCACGACCAGCATTAAAACTCCAAACATCAACAGCAGGGCTGGCTCGGGCAGTAGGGTCGAGAAGTACGAGCCGAGCGGAGCGCCGATCATTCCTGCCATGGCGAAAAGCAATCCCGTACGGAGCTCGACTTCGCCTCGACGCAGTCGCGGCAAAACGCCTGCCAGAGCGATGCCACCGACGGACGCCAGCGAGATTCCCACGGCTTCGCGGGGTGCGATGGCCAGCCCGTAGACCAACATTGGAACAGCAAATATTCCGCCTCCGCCACCGGTCAAACCCAACGCGAATCCAACCGCGCAGCCAAAGAGAATCGCTAAACTCAACATGATCGGACCTTTCGTTGGCTCGTGCTCATGATTGGGCTCGACGATGCCATGGATGCGGCCATGGATGCGGTCCGCGTTCTTTCAACGTACCCAGCCGAATCGGTCGGACACTCGTCCATGCCACCCCTCCCTTCGAATCGCGATGAATATTCGTCGCCTCGCAACATGGCGATACTTTCATCAAAAAAATGGTTTTCCAAAGGAACGGGAGGTTTAGTGCACAAGAAAACGACTCTCAATGCACTTCATGATGTCCGCCAAGTGCGGTTCGGCGATTTGGTAGAAGACCCTTCGGCCTTCCCGTTGGCTGGTGACGAATCCGCAGCGTTGCATCAGCCGCAAGTGCTCGGAAGCCACATTGTCCGGAACGCCGCTGTCCTCGGCCAATTCACCCACGGTGTATCGACCGTGCAGCAGCATTTGAACGAACCTTAGCCGGACCGAATGAGCCAAGGCTTTCAGGCATTCCGCAGCCTTAGCGAAGGCTTCGGGATTTTGGGCTGGTTTCGAATTGGATGCGGTATCGTTCGTCATTTTTGTCTCCAGGGATATCATATCGTAATATCGCGATGTGTCAATTCAATCTGTTTCGCGATTTTCCAGCCACCTTGTGCTGGCAGGCTGTTCTTGAAAACGATTCCCAGGCCATTATCCTGCCTGATTGCACGCTCGAAGCGATGATCGGCGCTCCGCATCCTCGGATCGACTACCATGGTGACTTACTTCGTTGAACGATTGGACAGAGGTGAACCGCGTTGTTCTCTGGATGTCCGGAATCAATGTGATTTAAGTAGGGAGCGTTTCACGCCAAGAATTTTTTCACCATGTCCAATCCCATTCCGACGACCACCTCCGATTCGTCGAACAGCGTCTTTAACGGGAGCGAGCCGTTCTTCGGATTCTTCAGTCAAGCTCAAGTGGCGTTGCAAACATTGCGATTGTCACTTGACGGCCGAATCGTCGCGCAAACTTCCGATTTGGCATCTCAAATGGAGAATACGCGACGTGTCTTGCAGCACCACGGAAAGTTTCCGGACACGATTCAAGATGTGCTGCGGATCGCAAATTTGCTTCAGCAGCGTGTTCAATCTTGGGACCGAGAAGTGCAGAATATCGAACGATCGAAACAATCCAAGAGTGGAACGCATCTTCAGCAACTGCGGTCCGAGATTGCCGCCGTACGAAGCAAGAGTCATATCACTGAACGCATCCTTTCCAAGCTAGAGATTGTTTTGCACCAACTGGATGCAGATCAGGCGGAGCGTCTCGCATCGGAAGTGAAGTCGGCCCAAACCACCATCGAAACCAACGCGGATTCCGAGGAAATCGAGTCCGTGATTGTGCAGGTCGACGAGGCGATTCGAGATCTGGTCGGCGGGGGATTGGCTCTCGACTTGGATGCCGTTCCTGAGAGTGCGCAGGGGAGTGCACTACAAGAGACCGCTTGGGACGAATCGTTGTTGCTCGTCGTCGCGCAGCGAAAATGTCTCAGTATGCAGGGAGAGGAACAGGATTACCAATCCCATGGATCAAACAGGTCCCATGGGAAGCTGTGGATGATCCCTAAGTTCCTGGATATCGCGATTCACATCGAAGCGATTGCGTTGAATCTTCGACTCGATTGGGTCACGGCAGATCGACGCGCGCCCGTCGAATGGCACTTGGTCACGCAATCTGTCGACGATTGGCCACGCTCTCAATCGGTTTTGTATATGGTCGATAAACTCATCACCAACCGATTCGACAAGGATCGTACCAAGCTGGTCGCGATCGTTGCATCGGTACCAGCGGACTGGAGTGACCATGGCGATATTCATATCGAGATTCGACCCAGCTCGACGGGTGCGATTTCTTAGGAGTCGTAGGCCATATCTTCGAACAGCGGCATCCTCGTCGACGACGAAGTTAAGGATGCGTGAAAGAAATGGCTTGGCGAGAGATAGCGATTGCCTATTTTGGCTACAATGATTTTTTCGGTTTCCGTTCCATTGATAGGTTGCATCCGATATGGTTTTTTCGACCCGCTGGCTTCGAGACGTCGTTTTGATCGCGGTGAGCCTGCTCGTCGTGTCTGAAACGGGGATGGTTTTTGGACAAGACAAAGGCATTGCTGATTTCCCGAAGTTGAATAGCAAGACCGATTGGCCTTGGTGGCGAGGACCATCGCGGAATGGGATTTCGATCGAGCAGGACGTGCCGATCGAGTTCGGCGAAAACAAAGCGTTCCAATGGCGCTGCGCGCTCCCTGGACGAAGTCACGGTTCACCGATCGTGGTTGGCCAGCGCGTCTTTCTGCAGGTGGCTGACGACAAGCAGAAAACGCATTCCGTGATTGCGGTCGATCGAACGAGCGGTAAGCAGCTCTGGAGAACTGATGTCAATCAAGGTGGATTTCCCAACAAGAATCATCCCAAGAACACCGAGGCATCCCCGACATTGGCCAGTGACGGAGAGCGACTGTTCGGATGTTTCTACCATCACGATGCGATTCATCTCGTCACCCTCGACTTGGAGGGAAAGTTGCTCCGCAGCCAATCGCTCGGATACTTTAAGCCCAAGATGTTCGAGTACGGATATGCCCCTTCGCCATGTCTCTATCAATCGTACGTGATCGTTGCCGCCGAGTTCGATGGCGACAGCTTTTTGGTCGCCGTCGATCGCGAGACCGGCAAGGAGGTATGGCGAACCGAACGGCCCAAGAGCATTTCATTTTCCTCACCTGTCGTGGCGAATGTCGCGGGCCGAGATCAGCTCTTGATCAGCGGAAATCTCAAGTTGAGCTCGTACGATCCCATGAACGGAAAACTCCTTTGGGACGTCGATGGCACAACGAATGCAACTTGCGGAACGATGGTTTGGGAAGGGGACATCGTGGTGGCGAGTGGTGGATACCCCAAGGCTGAAACGATTGCTGTCAAGGCGGATGGGAGTCGGAAGGTTTTGTGGCGCAATGAGCAGAAGTGTTACGAGCAATCGATGATGCTGCACAATGGTTATGTGTACGCGTTAACAGACAAAGGCATTCTTTATTGCTGGGATGCACGCGATGGCAAGCAGAAGTGGCTCAAGCGACTGAAGGGACCAGTCAGCGCATCACCTGTCTTGGTGCAAGACCGAATTTATTGGGCGAATGAGTTGGGAACACTCTATGTTTTCCGAACCAATCCAGACGAATTCGAGCTCTTGGCCGAGAATCAAATTGGCGACGAATCGTTCGCGAGTCCGGCCGTATGCGGCGATCAGCTATTCCTTAGAGTCGCTCGAACGACCGACGGAAAAAGAGAAGAATACTTGATGTGCTTCGCCAAGTAGTCACGACCACCAGTCGTCAGTGTAGAGCGATTGTCCCCAATCGCTCCTGCTCAGAAAAAACAGTGTAGAGCGATTGTCCCCAATCGCTCCTGCCCAGGAGAAAAGTCGATTGTCTCCAATCGCTCCCATCCCTACGTCATCACAACAATTCCCAACGGCCTGAACGATTGGGGACAATCGTTCTACACTACGGCCGAAACGATTGGGGGCAATCGTTCTACACTACGGCCGAAACGATTGGGGACAATCGTTCTACACTATGGCCGAAACGATTGGGGACAATCGTTCTACACTGCAGCCGGAACGATTGGGGACAATCGTTCTACACTCGTTCCCACAATTGATATTCGTGAGAATGGAGATTGGCTTTTTTCGGATTGTCTGCGATGTATTTTTGCAGGTAGACAAATTGCTCTGGGCTTCGAATGACATGATCAAATTCTTCCGGCTGCCAAAATGCACCCGATGCACCGATCCGTTGATGGATTTGTCGTGCCGAGAATCGCATCCAGCTCTGACCAACGATCTTTCGGCCGCCATCTTCACGGAATTGAGCGATTGCATGCACGTGATTGGGCATGATCACGAAACAGTCCAAGTCGTACTTGGAGCCGTTATGATGCAGTATGGCTTCTGCGACGATGCTTGCCAGTTCTGATCGTCGCATCAAGCACGCTCCCCAGCATTCATCCAAAGCACCGTGGAACAGTCGATCCGCTCTCTTTAGGAGGTCTCGGCGATCGGTGACGTCGAGGCTTTCCATCAGTAGATGATGGTTCGATAATTTTGCGTCCAAGAGGGAGCAAGCGAGTACGCGCGGTAGGGATTTGACGGTCAGCCAATCTTCAAGTTCGCGGATCATCCGCAGAAGAGCCTCGCGGGGCAATGAGTCAGCGGTGCGAAAGGTGATGAACACGGCTGCCCCGACTTGAAACCAATGGGGCAGATTGCGGTAAGAAACATCGATATCGGCATCTCGATCGAGCGGATGGAAGACAACCCGTTGCAATTCGTCCATGGACACGCTCCACAGTGTAGAGCGATTGTCCCCAATCGCTCCTGCTCAAGAAAATCAGTGTAGAGCGATTGTCCCCAATCGCTCCTGCTCAGAAAGAATCGATTGTCCCCAATCGCTCCCAACAATGCAAGTTTATAACAATTCCAAACAGCCGGAACGATTGAGGACAATCGTTTTACACTACAGCCGGAACGATTGTGGACAATCGTTCTACACTATGGCCTGAACGATTGGGGACAATCGTTCTACAATGGTCAGCTGACATGCGGATCTCATGCAATTTTTCGTTGATTCGTTTCTGATCCTACGGACCACGATTGCAACCTTGAAAGCTGCGAAGGCTCCATTCTCATGGACGATTAACGCGAG
>JBGSHV010000089.1:0-1855 GCA_041752005.1 Pirellula sp.
GATCGAACCACGAGCTCAAGGGCAGGGGCGTGGCTTCAACAGCCATCAGTATCAAGGCAGTTTGTCGATCGTTCCATTGCCGGAAGATGCATTGCTACCGGAGCTCTCCGAACGCTCGGCTCGCAACATGCGTTATGAAGCCGTGAAACAAGCCCGACTGCCGGCGCGTGCCGCAGAACCCCCGCGCCCGATCCCACAGCGCATCGGAGAGCCCAGCTTGATTGAACACGTCGTGTACATCATCAAGGAAAATCGAACTTACGATCAAGTGCTCGGGGATGTCGAGCGCGGTCGAGGCAATGCGGATTTATGCATCTTTGGACAGGACGTCACTCCCAATCAGCATCGATTCGTCGACGACTTTGTTCTGCTCGACAACACCTACTGCTGCGGTATCTTGAGCGCCGACGGGCATCAATGGAGCACCACGGCCATCGCGACCGACTACCTCGAAAAGAGCTTTGCCGGCTTCCCTCGCAGTTACCCGGACGGAATGGAAGAGAGCGATATCGATGCCCTCGCGTATTCACCTGCCGGATTCATTTGGGACAACGCGGTCAAGCACGGAGTGTCGATCCGAAATTACGGTGAGTTCATGATGCCGGCTGTGCGCTGGCGCGACCCGCAGCGAAAGGGTGGCATCGATTACATGAGTTGCTACAAGACTTGGAAGGGGATCGAAGATCTGGTCGTATTCGAGTCACGTCCCGGCATCGAAAGCATCCGTGAGTTTTCCCCGCCTGAGTATGTAGGCTGGAACATGTCCGTCCCCGATCAGTACCGAGCTGACTTTGTGCTCAAAGAACTTAAGGACTTCACACAGAAAGGGACTTACCCCCAGCTGACCTTGATCTGCTTGCCCAACGACCATACCAGTGGGACCTCGAAAAACTGCCCGACGCCGGCTTCGTGCATGGCCGACAACGATCTCGCGGTAGGTCGTATTGTGGAAGGGTTGAGCCACTCACCGTTTTGGCCCAAGATGGCCGTCTTTATTATCGAAGACGACCCCCAAGCGGGTTGGGACCACGTTAGCGGATATCGTACGACGGCCTACTGCGTCAGTCCCTATGCCAAGCGTGGGGCATTGATCAGCACTCAATACAACACCACAAGCATCCTTCGAACGATCGATCAGATCCTCGGAATGCCACCTATGAATCAATTCGATGCGAGCGCTACACCGATGTACGATTGCTTCCAAGAAACCGCGAACCTCGCACCGTTCGACGCACTCCCGGTGAACGTACCACTGGATCAACTCAATCCAGGATCGGTCGCCATCATCGATCCGTTGATGAAGCAGCTGGCGGAATGGTCCGATGCGATGAATTTCCGAGAGATCGATCGGGCACCCGAGGATCAACTCAACCGCGTGCTCTGGCACACTATGAAAGGCAGCCAGACGCCGTATCCCGATTGGGCCATCACCCAAACCGAAGGTGATGATGACGAAGAAGAACTAGGGGAACACAATGCTGAAGATACGTTCTTGCATCATTCAGGCAAAAGGTAGATGGCCGCCGTCTTGGCCGGTAGCGTGACACTCGCTCGTTTTTGTTCGATGACTAAGGGAGGAGCCACGCCCAATTGATCGTCGCATTGAGCTGACCAGCCTTCGGCCATCGCCTGAGATGGAAGCGATTTGACTGAGAAGGTGCATTCGGCAGGTTCGTTTTCGTTGTTGAAGACCACCAGCACCACCTCGTCATCCCTCACGCGGGCGTAAGCATACTGCTGATCGGCATCGAGCAAATCCAAGCTTTTCCCACGCCGCAGGGCTTTCCGTTCTTGGCGTAAGCGACCCAAATTGGCCACATGGTTCCAGACCGAATTTTCGGTCTCGGACCGTCCT
>JBGSHV010000090.1:0-32404 GCA_041752005.1 Pirellula sp.
GGTTATCCTCAGGTGCGGGTGCTGGTTACGACATCGCTGGCAACCGGTTGCATCGTGAATTACGACACGGCTCCCTTGACTGGAAAGGGGAAGGGCGAAAGGAGCCTTTTCCGCGACAATCACCGCATTTTTAAGAGCGGAGACATAGTTGTTGGCGACAGCAACTTCGAGACTTTCCTTGATTTGGCACTTTTGTTTGACAGGGGCGTTTGCATCGTTTGCTGTATCAACGGGACTCGCAACAATCCGTTTGAAGGCGTTTGCCAAACATTGGATGAATCGTGGGTGACGATTGGGAAACCGAAGTTTGATTCCGCTCGTTTCACAAGGCAACAGTGGGAAGCATTACCATCCTCGATCGAGTATCGAATGATTCGCTATAGGGTAACCGGACGCAAAGATAAGATCACTATTGTTACGACGCTAACCGATTCGTCTCGCCACTCCTCCGAAGCGATCGCATCGCTATACGGTTTGCGCTGGGATATTGAACTAGATATTTGCTGCGTGAAATCGACGATGGGGAAGTGTGATCTGAGGAGTCAGACACCCGACAACATCGATCGTGAAATAGCGGCAAGCGTATTGGCATACAATCTTGTTCGGGCGTTAATGAGCGACGCTGCGGCGATTGCCATGGCGCATCCTCGCGAGATTAGCTTTTCCCGATCGCGCGATGCTTGGATCAGCTTCGGTGATGAATTGGAGACCACTGACGACCTGATGTGGATTATCCTATCTGCCACATCGCGTATGGTCCGCGATCGGCCTGGACGCGACGAGCCGCGACAGCTCAAGCGGCGAAACCTAACAAAATATCCCAAGCTCAGAACTCCACGTCCAAGCAAGGCGAAACGTATTGTTGCCGCCAGCGACAACCCAAGGCAAAAATCAGCCAACATCCCTTAAGTCCACGCCATTCCGCACAAGGCGGCAGGGGTCGAGAAGAGGGGAGGGTGGGACCTTCGCCAACTAACTGACAAATCTTGGGCTCCGGTGGCTCAAGGCCACCCGGGGGCCGAGATCAGACGATGAGTGCGCGCGGCTCTGCGAGCGAGAACGGCCACGATCACCGAGGTCGAGGAGTTGACTTACCACAAGTCAAAAACGCACGGTCCGAGCCCTTCGGTGCATCGTCTTGTTCTGGCTGCTCGCCGTGCTCGTGCTCAGTCTGTCAAGACGGTGCTCGGTCTCGATTGACCTAGGGTTGAATTGTACCCTTCCGTCGTGGTGGACGCACGCATTGGGTTCAGAATCGGGGACGAAGATGGCGGGCTGCGATTCGAAGTTGGTCCTCAAGTACGAAAATGCGGTCCGCTAGGCGCGTCGGATCCTGAATCCCCGTCGTGCAACCGAGCCGGTCGATCACGAGCACGAGCACCGCCCGCTACGCCGCACTGAGCACGATGGGACCTGATCGCCTGTAGGCCAGAACGGCCGGCATCACCGCGGTCGCGGCGAGTTATGCTGAATTGGAAAAACGGCCGATCCGCGACTCCGATGCATGCGTTTGCTCGTCCACTCTTGTCAAACCTGTCTTTTGTTACAACACGGGTGCCTACAATCCACGGCCGTATTTCAGCACGTTTCCATTGTTATCAATCTCGATGTACCGCACACCTCCAAAAACCTTGGGTGTACGCCACACCTCCACCACCCAACCGATTTCGTCTTTAGTCGCCGTATACTCCGCGCGGTCGGCCCATGTATCGTTCTTTGCAACTTCAACTCTGGCATTGTCAAGTATTTCGCTCTTGCCAAGTGGAAGACTGGATTGTTCGTCCATTTTCTTCATTAGGACACCGCTAAGTTTAGACTCCGTAGGTGTTCCATGCGAACAACCAGATACTGCGACAAAAATCGTCAAGGCGATCATGCAACGCATTTGAATCTTTCTGTAGACGAAGGACCAAGGTAACCGGGCGGCGGCCACCGGACTGGTATTCAAAAAACGCGCCAACCGCCGGTCCGGTTGACCGCCTTGTTCTGCGTCGGCGCGGGTTCACGATTTGGGCATTTCGCACAATTCAATCGTTCCGCCGTGCTTGGCCACCGGATGATCTTCAAGCAATGCCTGCAATCGTTCCAGGTCATCGGAATCAAAACGCATGTAGCCACCCACGCTCTCCGTAATATCAGAAACCGCCTTTTGACCGACGGTATATCGCGAACCAATTTCGCTGCCGCCTTTGAACATGCCCGTTGCTTTCGCTGCGGCAAAGAAACGATCCCATTCATAAGTTGCCGGCGTCGAGTCTGTATTCTTGTGAATAAGGGCGATATACTGCATTTGTGATCTTCGATTTAGACGCAGAACGAATAGCAATCTATCCCGACTGGAGCGAAGCGGAACTGTGGGATAGATTGTGCGTTGAACTGTGTGGCTTCGCCCCGATTTCATTGGATAGTATACCGAATGCATCCTACGTGCGGATACTAGTCGATCTCATGTCTTGGCCAGACAGGTCTAAGCAAGAAGATGGCGAGATTCGCTCGCGCAAATTGGCAATTCCAAGCCCAACCGGGCCGATCGTCCGGTCGCATGCTGGCGAAGTACGCCTGCCAACCGCATGCTGCGCTCCGTTTCTTGATCTCGAGGCGCGACGGGATTCAGCGTATTGCTCTGAGCTTCGTAGAACGGGATTTCACGCCACTGGAGTCGCCTCATCCGCTGCGACTCGCAATGATCTAGTCGAAGATGTCCCATCCCGATTCCTCGGTGTCGTCTGGGTTTGGCTCTTCATCGCTTGGCCCTAAAACAACTCACGCCAACTCGGCCTGTCTTGCTTCTCAATCGGTATCGGTGGATCGTGTTGTTCGCGTCCGGTTCTCGTGTCCTCGAACATCATGGATTGTATCGGACACGGAATGGAAAAGCGATCATGAACCGTTAACTGCTCGCATCCCGTCCGGGGTTTTCATCCCGAAGGGATTCAAGACAGTAGCCGGTGGTAAGCCGCATCGGAGCGGCGCCACCACCGGTTTCGAGAGAAGAAATGGTCCCACAATCCTGAAGGGATTGCAGATTGTTTTGTATCCGGCGGTGCGGTCTGCAATACCTTCGGCATTGGACAGGTTCGTGGGGGCATGCAATCCGGTGGTGCGCTATCGCGACCACCGGCTAATATCTGAAGCCCCTTTCGGGGCAAACAGCCTGAGGGTGCGAACGCCCGCGATGATCTAGTCGCGGACTCTTGGTTTCCAATCAGAGGGCGGCGGACCCGCAACTTAGATCCATCACCTTGTTCAAGTAAGCCGGTATTGCGGCAATCGGCATTGCCCCAATCGCCAAGCTCAAAGAAGTCGCTTGACAGGAAGCCAGGCATCTTGAACAGAGACTTTGAGCATCGGCACCGCTCCTCGCATCGCTCGCGATGTCAAATTCTTCGACGCTAGGCCAGGAGCGCTTCGACGACATTCCCGTGTACATCGGTCAATCGATAATCGCGACCTTGGAATCGATAGGTCAATCGGGTGTGATCGAATCCCAACAAACGCATCCATGTGGCTTGCAAATCGTGGACATGCACTGGGTTTTCAGCGATTGAAAAGCCTAGTTCGTCGGTCTGTCCGTATTCGGATCCATCACGTGTTCCGCCCCCAGCCATGAACATGGTGAAGCAATCGGGGTAGTGATCGCGCCCTAATTGCGCGCCGGTTGCAGTGCGGCCTTCACGGAAAGGCGTGCGCCCGAATTCTCCTCCCCAAATAATCAGCGTATCATCCAATAGTCCACGCTGCTTGAGATCCTGGATCAAGGCTGCCACCGGACGATCCATGGTGGCGCACTTGGTGGTCAACCCATCGCGTATGTCTTCACTCGGTCCGGTGCCATGGAAATCCCATCCCCAATCAAAGAGCTGGACGTAGCGCACTCCTGCCTCGACCAATCGACGAGCCAAAAGGCAGTTGTTGGCCAAACTCGCCCCGCCAACTTTGGCACCGTAGGCATCCAACGTTTCCTGACTCTCTTTCGAGATATCCATCACCTCAGGCACGCTGGCTTGCATACGGAACGCGAGTTCGTATTGAGCAATCCGTGTCATGGTCTCCGGATGACCGAAGGCGTTGGCCTGCAGCGCGTTGAGCTCGCCCAATGCATCGAGACTTTTGCGACGCAACGATCGATCCATCCCCGGTGGATCCGATACAAACAGAACCGGATCCCCTTGAGAGCGGCACTGGACTCCTTGATACACGCTCGGTAGAAATCCGCTGCCGAACGAGTTCTTGCCACCGTTGGGTTGAACGCCGCTGCTGATGAGCACCACGAAGGCTGGCAAATTCTGATTCTCAGTCCCCAAACCGTAGGTGACCCAGGAACCGAACGACGGTCGACCGCTACGGGGCGAACCGGTGTAGATCATCAACTCGGCCGGCGCGTGGTTAAACTGATCGGTATGCATGCTGTGGACGACGCACAGATCGTCCGCCACCGTTTTGAGATGGGGCAAGCAATCCGAAAGAAGCATCCCGCATTCTCCAGAGGGTTCGAAGCGATGCCGCGTACCCAATAGCTTTGGCACACCCGAGGTGAATGCGAATTCGCGCCCCTTGAGTACGGACTCGGGTGCGTCCATCCCATCCAACTCGATCAACTTGGGTTTGTAATCGAACAAATCCAGATTGGGTGGTGAACCTGTCATGTGCAGGTAGATTACCCGCTTGGCCTTGGCAGCAAAATGCGGCGGGCGGACCGCCAAGGGATCGGACGCTTCGTTGCCCAAGCTACCACCGGACAGGTCCGCCAGTGCTAAAGCCCCTAAGCCCATACCAGCCGACCCGAGAAAATACCGCCGGGTACGTTGGCGATGAAACTCTTCGATGCGTTGGTCCATCATCTCTCCATCTGACGAGGCAAAATCTGAGAAGGCGGTTCTCAAGGGATCATTAAAAATTCATCGAGGTTCAACACGACATTGCAAACAGTGGTCCATGCAGCCATCGCAATGGGATCGACCCCCTCGGGCAACGGCCCGATCGGTTGCGTCGCTAACTGAACGGCTTGCTCGCTTTGTGTCGCCAAAGCTTGCTTCGCATCTGCGAGCAATCGCTGCAGCGTTTCGAGTTCATGCGGGCTGGCCGATCGCGATAGCACCATATGAAACAAAGCGTCCATTCGCTTTGCGTCATCGGCGTCGGGCATTTCTCGCAAGACCAGACGCCGCGCGAGGCCTTGCGCGGCTTCGATGTACACCGGGTCATTGAGCGTAACCAAGGCTTGGAGGGGAGTGTTGGTCCGATCCCGCTTGAGGACGCATACATCGCGATTGGGGGCGTCGAACGTAGCCATCGATGGATACGGATTCGATCGTCGCCATTGTGTATAAAGGGCGCGGCGATAACGATCCTCTCCTTGGCTGGTGTCCCAATCGGTACGCGAACCGAATGCGGCCGATAGTCCCATCGAAGGCTGCGGAGGACGCGTAGGAGGACCGTAGAATCGATGCGACAATAATCCGGCTGCATCCAAGGCCATGTCGCGCACCTGTTCCGCAGCCACGCGAATTCGCGGACCACGTGCGAGATAAGCATTCTCTGGATCCTCCTCGAACCGTCGCGGATCGACGCCCGAACTCTGGCGATAGGATTCCGACAATACAACACTTCGCAAAAACCGTTTCATGTCCCATCCGGACCGCATCAAATCGATGGCCAGATAGTCCAACAGTTCCATGTGGGTTGGCAAATCGCCTTGAGAACCGAAGTCTTCGCTCGTTCGCACAATGCCAACCCCGAAAAGAGATTCCCAAACCCGATTCGCAATGACGCGCGCGGTCAGCGGATTGTTGGGTGAGACCAGCCATCGCGCCAGCGACAAGCGTGTCATTGGTTCGACCGAATCCCGAACCGTCGACGATCGGAAAGCTTCCGGTATCTCAGGACCTACCACGTCTCCAAGCACTCGGTAATTTCCTCGCAGTTGGATCCGAGTCTCGCGATGCTTGTCTGTCGGCAATTCCCGCATCACAGGCACGCTTGTGATGGACTGGATGCTCTTGAGCTCGCTGCGTGCCTCGGCCAACTCTCGGCGTACCGGTTCGCGAGTTGGACTGATCGTCCGCGCATAGTACATCCGAAGTAGTTCCTCAGCGCGCGCATCGCGATCCGGCTGGCTGAGCGCCAACACCACATCGGCGGGCAAGGCTATTCGGCTCTCTGCCTCGGAATCGATCGACAATTCAATTGAAAATCGCGATAGGATCAAACGCGGATGTTCGGAGTTGAAACCGAACCGCAATCGCAGGAGTGTGTCGGGACCCCACTCCGCCTCAGTCGCTGGACGAATCTCCAGTCCACCCGCAATGTCGAGCGTATGCTCGCGATCGATCGCACCACCTACCGCCCAGCCAGTCTTTGCATTTTCATCGATGACCTGTTGGACCGAAAAACCGTGTTGCGCGAAATCCGCTTGCACACTCCGCGCGACCCATGCTCGTTGATCGAGCAGCGGTAGCGCATTCTCCGCCTCGGCCTTGGCCACGGTCCCTTGCCAAACTTCCTTGCGATCCGCATCGAAAATACGGATCATGGCTCCCGACAAGCGATCGGTCACCCCAATGTCCGTGCGATTCCAGACTACCAACCTATCAATCGCACGCAGATCTCCTAAATCCAATTCCCACCATGGCGACTCGGACGTTTGCGTATGCGTGACCGAGTTCTCCGTCCATACGCCGGACGTATTGCCGTCGATGGCCCGCGATGCCGCGCCCCCCAGAATCTCGGTGCTTTGGGTGGCTTTACCAGAGGGAGCAATGTTGCTGCCGTCGGAGAAGAGCTGCACCTCAGCCAACGATAATATGCGATCCTGGCCGGGCAGTTCGACGCGTACGAATCGCCCGTGCAGCGTTCCCGTCGACGGGTCCACCACGTTGGCCGAAAAATCGGTAAGTACAAAATTGCCATCCCCTAGACTCACCCCACCCCCTGGCAATGCCGGATCCGGATGCGTCCGCAGACGAATGGCGGTTAGGCTGGCCGGATTAAGTCCATCGCGCAATGGAAGGTCGACGATCACCGTATCGGTGTCCACCGTATCGGTATCCGGAATGGGATCGATCGACACGTGGCCATCTTCGCCGACGACGCCTGTTGCGCCGGATGTCGTTTGTACCTCACTAGGCCGCATGGGAATCCACTCCAATGGATCACGATATCGTTCCTCCCAAGCCGTCTGTTCGACGGTCAGGATCGGATCCTGTGCAACCAATTGCTGCTCGAGTGAGGAGATGGTCTGCTCCAAATGCAATCGCCGAGCGCGTTGTTCCGGCGAAAACCAGGCGTCTGTTGGAGATTCATCCCGTCGATCTGCATCTTCAGTTTGATTGAAGATCGCAAAGACTTCGAAGTACTCTTTTTGTGTGATCGGGTCGTATTTGTGGGTATGGCATTGCGCGCAGGCCATGGTCAATCCCATCCAGACGGACATGGTCGTGTTCACGCGATCGACCACGGCAACATTCCGAAACTCTTCGTCGTTGGTGCCACCTTCGCTGTTGGTCGACGTGTTGCGATGGAAGGCCGTAGCGATGCGTTGATCGAGCGTGGGATGATCGAGCAAATCACCCGCCAATTGTTCGATGGTGAATTGATCGAATGGCATGTTGCTGTTGTAGGCCCGAATCACCCAATCGCGATAAGCCCAGATTTCTCGGCTGGGGTCATCGGCGTAACCCGCAGAATCAGCGTACCGGGCTAAATCGAGCCATCGACGTCCCCAGTGTTCGCCGTAAGCAGGCGAGGCGAGCAGCTCATCGACCAAGCGTTCGTAGGCTTCGGCCGAAGGATCGTCGAGGAACGCTCGCTGCTGAGCCATTGTCGGAGGTAACCCCGTCAGATCCAAACAGATCCTACGCAACAAAGTCTCCGGTGCAGCCCTGGCCGAAGGCTCCCATCCCTTCTGCTCCAACTTCTGCAGGATCAGTCGATCAATAGGTGAATGGTTCCAATCTGGGAATCGATTCAACAGCGCGATCGGCTCCGAGGCTACGGCGGGCAAGTGGGGTGGCTCGAACGACCAATGCTTGGAATAAACCGCACCCTGAGCGATCCAGGCTTGGAGCAAATCGATCTCGTTGGTTGTCAGCGCCTCGCCAAAATGAGGAGGAGGCATCCGCAGGTCCTCGTCGCTGGATCGAATGCGACGGACGAGTTCCGATGCCTCGAGATCGGAGGGAGCTATCGCGACTTGGCCGGAATCCGCAGGCTCGCCAACACGCTCGGGTAAATCGAGCCGCAACCCGGACTCGACCGCATCCTCGTCGGGGCCGTGGCAAGCAAAGCAACGGTTGGACAAAATGGGTCGAATTTGTGTTTTGAAATCGACTGTTCGTTGTTCAACGCCGTCGGCTGCCAAACCCAAACCTGAGACTAGGCACACGGACCAACAACCCATCAACCATCGGAACCAGAGCATCGGTATGGAGGACCTAAAGGAGGGAACCGCAGCACCTTCCCACGAGGGCTTTGGCGGACATTTCAGTATACCCAACGCAAGGGCTCCGGGGAGCTTCTTTTGCTGCGGATGGAGCGCCTTGCATCATTCTTCCCATTTTTGCATGTTGGCCATGATGCGATTGAGATCCTCACGCCGCTTTTCAAACATTGCGAACATGGTCAGGATGAGGATTCCCAAAACGATGCCACTGGCGTACCAAATCCAAGTTTGCTCCAAATCGACCGCCGCATACCAGATGATGGTGAAGAGGGCTATGCACAGAAAAAGAGAACCGAGCCAAAGCATCGAACGGATTCGAGACGCGATACCAAAAAAGATTCCAAGCACCGACAGCCCGGCCAGTACCATTGGCAGCCAAGGAGCCTTGGCGATGCCTTGCAAAAAAATCTCGCTCGTCGACGCAATGTAAATCGAACCCACCGATAGATATCTGACCATTGCCAACTGACGCGGCGCGAGGAACGAGCGAAAGGTATGAGCCGCGACGAAGACGCACAGCGCGGGCGGAATCACCCACAACTGCGGATGCTCTTGGAATGTGAACTGGCTTCGATGCAGAAAGTACCAGATGGCTCCATTGGCCGAGAGGACGCTCGCCGCACCAAAAAGAGGAGAACGCTGGAGGTATGCAAACAACCCATAGCCAACCGACGCGCTGGTCAGTGTGACTCCATAATTCACGCTCGAACTTGCAATCCATGGCGCCAGTGTCGGTAGCAAAGGCAACAGCATGCCGCTGTTCGTCAGCGGATGCACCAAAACCCGCAAACCGCGTGCCCGTGACCATTCCGCCAAGGCCAATCCGACGAAGCCTAGCAACATGACAAAGATCGGCCAAAAGGGTTGGAACAATCCTTGAAACAGCCAAGCTTGAGTCAAACGCAAATGGACGATCCCGAGAACCAGCAGCCCTTGAGCAACATACACGTACACCTCGCGCCCTCGCTCGGACAGCCCCAATGGATCCCGACCTGGAAGCAACGCGCCGGCCAGGCATAAGAACAGCGCGATCACCAACGCGCTTCCGATGCTGAACGAAGTGTAGGTATTGAAAATCGTGGAAGGGTTCTGATCGATTGCAAGCCATTCAAGGGAGATGCAAAGGATCCCTCCCGCGATCGCGATCGCCACGATGGCAGGCATGAGCAAGACCGATGCCCGCTGCCACTGTTCCTTGAGTCCCATCCATTTGACCATCCCGAATCCGTAAGCAGCTCCCATGAGCACACACGGCAACATCGCGACCCCGACTCGATCCAACACATCAGCGTTCCCAGGTGTCTGAACATGCCAACCCAAAGCTACCGCAAACAACAATCCGAGGATCAATGCCAGTACCCGAATCCAGGTGGAACCCTCTTCGAGAACGGCGGCCGCTCTCTGGGCGGGTTCGCTCTCACGAGCCTGCAGGGATTCCGCTTTGCGACTGGTGTAACGGGCCAGAAAGCCGACCGCAAAGCTCACTGCCATAATCGTGTTGGCGCACATGAATCGAATGGCCATACTCGGATTGTGAAATTGAGCACCGAGCGCCATGGCTGTCACCAGAATGGCCAATCCGATATTTAGGTAAATCACCGATACCGCGGGTCGTCGTTGCACTGGTTTTGGGAGCCAAATCCAAGTTCCAAGTTCCTCGAGCACACGATCACCGGCGCGCCACGCAAAACTACTGGCTAGACAGTAGGCGCCCAACACGATCGTGGAGAGCCAAAGCAAGCTCTCGGCGGTGGGCTGCAGCCATTGCAGGAACCAGGTCACTGAATATAGTCCAGCCAGATACACGACGCGATCGGTGTCTTGAGCATGCGGTTGCCAGTAACCAGCCACTCCTGCACACAACACCGACACAATCGCGATCAAAAACGGGAGCCATGGATATACGGCGACGGCAGTGTCGCTTGGCCCCATGAGACTTTCGATCAACCATAATCCACACACGAGGCTCAAGAGAACGTTTGCAAAGTGCAATGGGATACGCACCCGAGCGCCAAATCCGAGGGCCGAACCGAACAATGAAAAAATAGCCATGATCGCGCACTGCACGAAAAGTGTTTCCCAGCCCATCGCGGCTACGTTGGAGGCTGGGTTCACCCAAAGTGTCATCACGAACCCTGCTAGCTGCGCCGTGATCAATGCGCCGAGCATGCTGACCCGCTCGCGCGTCATCCATGCGTGCGCGAGGGCCAACAGACTCGCACCCACCAGAACCCATACCGCATGGCTTGGTCCGGTGCGAAAGGGTCCGATGACAAATGAATTCGCGAACAACAACCTGCCCGCAATCAACACAAGGTACGCGAGCATGATCCAAAAGGATCGGGAGGTCGTTCGATCGGCCAGGCCATAGCCAGTGAATCCAATCAGGGCCGCACCGGCGAGTCCGACGACCCCAGCCACCGAGCTAAGCGAATCGACGCTGCTGGTCCACCAGGGTGCCAAGACACCTGCGCACGCCAATCCGAACCCTAACAACCACCGCCCAGACTCCAACCCACCGCGCTCGAACCACAAGATCGCTCCTAAGACGAACAGCGATGCGATGAGACCAAGAGCAGGATTGCGCAAGCCAATGATCCATGGACCATTAGCGAGCATTAGGAATGCAGCCAACAACACCCCGATCACGCTGAAGCCTGCACTGATCTGAAGCAACGATCGCTGCCATTGTTCGCGCGCAATGGTCAAGGATTTCATTCGGTCCGGCTCCATTGTCTCGACAGACGTTACGCTCGCGAGAAACCAACGCCACAGTCCGCAGAAAACGCATGCGGTCGCAGACAAAGCCGCCAGGAGCCCGACCCACGCATCCGGACGCAACCCGCGGGCCTTCAGCGCGAGCATGTAACCAACGACCACTGTGACCATCAGGAAACATGCGGCAACGAAAGCCAATTGTGGACTCGGTCGCGACGCAGAGACCATCATCAAGGCAATCGAAACCAACAGGATCGGCACCGCGTACGAAACTGCCAATCCCATACTCGCGAAAAGACTACCTGGATTGGGGCCCGTCAAAGGGTGGGCCAACACCGTGACCGCGACTTGCATTACCAACCAGATGACCAACGGAGTTAGTAGCAGGGTCACACTGGTGATGATCGGCGCCGAGGATACGTTACGTCGCGCAGGTGCAATGCGTTGGGACCCATGAGCCACAGCCAGCGCCACAGCAAAGAAGGCGGCGATTGAGGTAATCGTCCATGCCCAAATCGACCATGGCATGTCCGGTACCTGGACCAATGCCGCAACCAAGACGATGGCTCCCAAGCTGAGCCAAACCGCCAATGCATTGGAGGCAAGGATGCCGAACCTGCGATCGAAACGCGCCAGGGCACGTGTCGTTTCGATTCTCTTTGTTCGATCCAAACGCCGGATCCCAATGCAAAGACCCAGACTACCGATCACAAGCGCCAGAGAGGTTATCCAACGCAGAGCGGATGCGACCGCCACCTCGGACTCCCAAATCGTGGCTAGCGGAAACCAGATTGACAACCCAACGGTCATCGTCAGCGCCGTCCATGACCCGCGCCGCGGACGCGGGATGCTTCGGACACTCAGGATCATGGTTAGCAAGGACACCAACCAAACCGCCGCACCGGGCTTTAGCCACAATACGTTGTAGCTCGCACTCCCAATCCCCCATCCGGCGGCTGCATGCGGGGACCAGGACAACTCCAGTGCGGACAAACTTGGAATGATCCGCTCGCTCGTTTCGCCACGCAACGAGTAAGACATCGTCTGGGTTGCTGACAGCGCGTCGCGTGGGAGCAATTCCTGCAACGTCCCAGGCCCAGCACCATAGACCAGCAAACCGACCGTCGCCGTGGCACCTAGCACGATCACCGACTGCGCCACCCGCCGATCGTGGATGGTGGCAAATGTTTTCATTGCGGCATGCATGGGAATTGATTTCGACCATCGCACGAACCAATCGAGCAACCCGAGAATGAAGGCGACGGTCATGGCTGTTAGGATCCACCACTGCCACAGCATGGGATGAAAGACGCGCAGCTCGACGTCGTCCAACCACAGCTGGCTCTTCGCGTTCAGGTACGTTGCGACACAGGCTGTGACCACACCGAAGATCTGTGCAAATGACCACGCGTTCCGATCAACCCGGATCCACGCGAACAATCCCCAAAGGCATAGGACGATCAAGAAGTTCCCAACGGGATCGTAGGGGCTCGCAACCCAATCGGTGGTTTCGTCCAAATACAGCCAAGCGCAGGCCATGACGGTACTTAGCCCTAGTGAGATGAATGCGTACGGTTCCAGGATCGGCTCGCGAGCCGCGCGTTGTCCCAACGCGGCTTTGAACATTAGCATCAACACCACACCGTACGAGCAAGCCAGCGCCATCGAAAAGGCTTTCGTCCAGGTGTCCGGTGCCTGCCAACCGAACCCCAACGTTTGAAAGGCGGAGAGCGTGAGAAACACCAATCCTATGCACTCGACCCATGGCCGCTGACGCACCACACCGATGGCCAAGGCCGCGATCGCATACAGGGCATACACCGCGCCAACACTGAAGCCGTATTCCGGACGCGCGAATCCAAAGGCGGTCAGCAGAATTGTGCCGAGCAAGCCGAGTCCGGCCGCCGATCGCAAGGCTACGACAGCATGCGCCGATTGCCCAAAACGGGCCAAGACAACACTCCAGGCAGCGACGAGCAACGAGCCTCCAGCGATAAGAAAGCCCGATTGTGCGGAAGCAAAAGTTTGGAGCAATGCCTTGGACGACGCATTGTTCCACGCCAAGCTCCCGGCACCCACCCACCACAACATACTTCCGACGACGGCCAACAACAGATAGATGCCGTAACCCAGAGCGGGCACACCCACGTGTCGGAGCATCCAAGCCAACATCAACAACCCTACGGACGCACATCCGATCAGCAGCCAGGGTGTCGGCCAAGCAAGCAAGGTCGCCAGCCCAACTACCCCACACGAAGCCGTTCCGATCAACAGAATCGCCAACGACAAACTCGAACGCCGCGCGATCCTGCGTTCGATCCCTAATGCATAACCCAACGCGGGAAGCGCGACCAACGCTAGAAGCGGACTCGTCGACCGAGCCGTTTGCCATGCATCGCCAGAACAGATATAGATCAAGCTACCGGACAACGCCAAGCCGAATGTCGCCAATGCGAGGAAGAGCAAGCCAGGCAAGTAGTGATCGGTCACCTTTTGCACCAGCGGTCGCCACGCTATGCCCGTTACCGAAGCATAAGCTGCAATCAAGATTCCCCCCCATCCCCACAGCATGACCGTGGATGCTTCGTCGGGAATGGTGCGACGAATCAATAAATTCAATATGGCGAACAGGATGGGGGTAGCAGTCATGATCCCGACCGCGTGCGGAGTCAAAACTTTAGCGGCGAGCCAAGCCAGGTATCCGAGTATGGCGAGCGAAACCAACTCGCCCGTAACCGTCAGCCAATCCCACGGCGCCCCGAGCGTGAAAATCGCAAAGGCTAGGAAGTTGAGGGGCAACAACATCATGCTGATGAACAAGATACCTTTACTGGTGGTGGGCAATTTCCAGCGATGCCATGCGTACAGCCCCAGCCCGAAGGCCGACATGTTGATGCCTGTAAAGATCGAGAACTTCAACCATGGACGTTGTGCAATGTGTTCCCAAAAACTGAGGACCATCGCGATCGAACAGCAAACGATCAATAGTCCTCCGACCATTTCACCCCAGCGGATATTGCTCTCCTCCATGAACGCGCTCAGCCATTGTGACCAAGAGCGTGTGGGTGGCTGCTTGGCCATGGGCCTCTGCGGCACGTTCGAATAGTCCGTGTCCAGCGCATGAGGCACCGCGGCCGGTGCTTTCGAAATGGATACAACTTCGGCGCGCGCAATCGGACGGGCTGGGATCGCGTTGGCCTGGGTGACAGGGAGCGAGGGAGCATGAGCCGGTACGGGCGGTGTCGGACGAAGGATATTCTCTTGCGAAGTGGGATAGGTTGACGGGTTAGATACCGACGGAGGACGTGGTGGGGTGCGCGATGCGAACCCTCGACGATCGCGATCCAGAGCATCCTCGAGTTCCACGAGCGATTGCTCGGCGCGCTGCCGCGCTGCGTCGTCGATGACCTTCCTTTCAAACGCCGTTTGTATGGCTTGTCGGCAGATCACAAATCCTTGTTTTGCATCAACCTTGGTCGAGGTCCAACCACAGTGACGGCAAGCTCGATCGTCTTTGGCGAGCGTTCTTTTGCACGAAGGGCACGGTCGACTTGAAAAAGCGTTCAGCGCGTGACGGGCAAAAACCCATAGCGCGTGACCAGTAGCAGCCCATAAAATAGCGAACAATACGCAACCGAAAAGTAAGACAATAAGTTCCATCGCGGCAGCTCCGGTGCGGGTGGGGCATGAATTGCCCGGGTTTGCTACGCACTCAGTGTAGTCAAACAAAGCCCTACCGGCTTCACGGGCAGGCCGCTTGTCTATTTCCCAAAGACTTCGAGCAACGATTCTCGAACTTGATCCCAAGAGCCAGCCGCGGCTTCGAAATCGACTTCAGCCCAACGCACGCCGCGTGTGTCGACGCGTGAAGACTGGCTCGCATCGGGCCACACCGGAAAATGCGCGCTGCTGCTCATGGTCAATCGAGATTCGGTCTTCTCCGAAATCAAGTAATCGGCGAGCGATGCGGCCGCGACTGGATGGGGTGCCTTTTTCAAGACGGCTACGGTATTGGGAATGAAGAGAGTACCAAAGGCTCCGGGTTGCTGGTCGGGAAAAACAATCGCCACGGGTTTTCCATTGTCCCGTTCGATGACGGCATCGTCCGTGTCGGTCCAACCCCAATCAAGCTCCCCCGACGCAACGGCCAACGCCACTTGCTTGTTCCCAGCCAGGACGACCGCATTCTCAGAGACACGCTGGATCCATTCCTTCCAGGCAACGGCATCACCCAACGCGTGGTCGTGCGTGGCAAGAACCGTCATGTGCGTAGCAGTCGTGCCATAGAGCGGGTACGCAAGTCCGCATTTTTGCTTCCAACGCGGATCGGCCAATGCGCGCGCATCACTCGGCCATGCATCGCTGTCAGGTAGCGATTGGGTGTTGATGATCAGCACCCGAGCCCGGGCTGCGAATCCGACCCACGAGCCATCCGAACCCCGAAAACTTTTGGGCCAAGCATCGGGAATGGCCCAGCGACGACTCTGCAATAGCCCCTGCTGTTGCAATCGCAAGGTATGCAGGATTTCATTGTTCCAAAAGACATCGCATTTTGGATTTTGAGACTCCTGCTCGATGCGTGTGACCAATCCCAGAGTTTTGGACGCTTCAATATCGAACTGCCGAACGACTTGGGTGCCTTCTGCTCCGCGCTCATACGCATCGAGAATAGGAGCGGAATACTCGCGATCCGTTGCACAGTACAGCACCACGGCATCCTCCCGACGCGGCACACATCCGAAAACGGTCAAGCAGTGAACGAGGACCACACTCCTGAGCAGCCATGGATTTGCGAGCAGCCACGCCATCATGCTGGAGCGACGAGAAGGAGCGAAGGAGCGATGGGACGAATCCAAGATGAAGAATTTCACTCGAGTTCCGGAATCGGAGCGACATCCACCAGCTCCCCCATTTCGAACACATCGTCTACCTGCAGCAGTTGCCCCAGATCGACGACGCTTTGCCATTGGGTTTGAAGGATGTCCAAGTATTGATTGAGGACCGACGCCAAGATCTGTTGCGCCACGATCACATCATTAAAACTCACACCGTTCGGATCGGCTAGATAGCGCTGGTAAACACCGCGATAAGCTCGAACTTGATCCCCCAAAGCATCGGTTTTGAACGAGTCGGCTAACTCCCGGTTGGCTTGGTAAGTCCCATACGCAGTGGCCAATTGGGATATCAGAAGCAAACGCACCTCGCTGACTTGCTGATCCGCCTTGATCAAATCAGCTCTAGCCGCGATCCGATTTCCCTGGTTCTGGTTGAGGGCAGGGATTTCTCCGCCGAGCGTCAAGTTGTAGGTATAGGTACCTGGTTGCCATGTGTAGTCGCGCTGGACGACAAGCCCGACATCAAGGTTGGGAATTGGGGTTCGATCGGCCAACGTGACCAGCGAACGCTGCTTGCGAACTAAATTCTCTGCCATCCGAATGTCGGTATGCACGGCGAAGAGTCGATCGAGGGCCTCTTCGTACCGAATCGATGGTACGGGGCAATCAATGTGCCCTTCGAGCGGCTGTACCTCGAGATCGGGGATGCCGGTGGCCGCCGCCAACGATCTCCAGGATGCGATCGCATTCTGTTGGGCTAAGATCAATGACGCGCGCGCTTGCGTGGTCAACACGCGCAGTTGCAACGGCTCGTAGGGAGCCGCTTCGCCAGCAGCAACCAATTCGACTTGGGCTTGATATGCCCGCGTCGACAGATCGAGCAGGGCGCCGGCTAGCAAGGTTCGTTCCCGGGCCGAGAGAACCTGAAAGTAAGCTCGCCGAACATTGGTGGTGACGGTCACCCACTTCTTGCGCTGATCGACCACGGCATTGGCGTAATCCATTGCGGCCGCCTCCGCCGCAATCCCTAACTTGCGAGCCGTGATGAACGTCTGTTGTAAGTACGCGCCTTGGTATCCGAGCGTGTCGAGCGTCTTGACCGTATCCGCTTCGTAACCCATTTTGGGATTGGGAGGGAGCCCCGCCTGGATGACTTGCCCACGCGCCGATTCGACGGCCGCAGCGGCGGCTCGCAATGTGGGATGATTGGCCAGCGCGAGCTGATTCAACTCATCCAAACCGATACGGCCAGTCGTCGCATCGGGCATGGCCAACCATTCGCGCTGGACTGGGACGAGCTGGGGAAACAAGCGACGGACTTCCTCCCGTTGGGCATCTGCATCCGGATTTCGCACGTTGGGTACCACCAGCGGTGGAGTGCTCGCGCCAGGCAGTTCGAGCGGTAATCGCAATGGATTTTGATCCCGCCCTCGGGCTTCGTCTTGTTGCATCCGACCATCGGCCAACTGGACATGACCAGCCATCCGAACCGGAACCTTAGAATTCGACACCGCGTCGCTATCGGACGTGGCTGCCTGATCTCCATCGACTGCACGAGGAACGGCTGGGCTGGGCCCCGGTTCAACGGAAGGAGTCGGCACGGGCTCGTATTCAGGCTGCGTCGCCGTCGGTTCTTCTGGGCATTGATCCCAAAAGACCTTGGCCGACGAATCGGCTTGGCTCGGCACGCACCGCAACGATCGATACGCCCAGACCGACGGTGTTTTGCATCCGCTGGCCGACATCGATAGAGCGATGCATACGCTTAGCGCCGGCCAAGTTTTCTTCTGCATGCACTTCATCGCATCCCTGCCGTTGGCTGTGCTCCTCGCGTCCACGACTTCCCTGTCGCAACCCTTGAAGGTACTCCCAATCGATCGGCTCGCTATCATCCGCTCCGTCATAATAGATGTTGAGGGCGTTATCGCAGGCGCGATCCTTTCGATCGTTATCACCTGCATCAACGACTCGATCCGAGCGGCTGGATCAACAGGGGCTTGGTTTAGGTAAAATAGCGACTCTTTGCCGACCGTAACGAAAGTGCTTACGGTAACGATCGTCCGGGATCGATAAGCTCTACCGGGATCATCGAGGTTCACCTTCCGCTGCACGCCCCCGATCAACCATGGCCGAGCCAGCCCTGGTCGATTCGTAGCCGGAATCGAAGAACGATCCTCCATCATGGATCTCATGAGCGGTCATGCGAACGGGAACCAAATCACACAACTTCGCAATGCAGGGTGGTAACGCAATGCTTCGTAAATCGACGCATCATTTTTCTCGCAGAACATTCGCACGTGGGTTGCATTGCTGTTTTGCCAGCATGGCCTTCACTGGCACAAGCCTTTGGTCGCTGGATGCCAATGCCCAGTCTCCACGCTGCGATACCGAGACGCATGGATCCAGTTCGTGTGACCCGTGCCGACGGCAATCCTGCGAACCTAGGAAGCATGGTGTGGGTATTCGCATCCCTTCACTCCAGGTACTGTTCGTGGACAAACTGTCCGCAGCCGGCGACCGACTCGAACAGTCTTGGCGCGCCAAGCCCTGCAACTGCGCTCGCTGCTCAGCCCCGACAGATGTTCACAAAACGCGGAAAGATCCGAACTGCGGCGTTGCCTCGGCCGATCCGTCGTGTGACGTCGAAATGTCGGCGGTTCCACTGGCACAAACGCCTGTGGCACGAACGGACCGCAGTGCTTCTGGGCGGATTAGCGATGCGCTCCAACCCGCGACCCCACCCAAACTGCCAGTGAATACGAACTATGGCGCTAGTCCAGTACCGACGACCGCGCCCTCGCCTATTCCCACTGGGAACCCGCCATCGCTGGGTGCTCCGAACACCCAGGCAGATGCGCTGAACGAACAAGCGACAAAGGACTTGATCGATCTAATCGAGTCGGGAGCCTCGTCGAATGTGTCTCCCATACCTGCGCCGACTTCTGTTCCGACGTCTACTTCCGAACCGAAGCTGTCTCCAGTCCCGACGCCTTCTCCCCTACCGACCCTGTCTCCCGTACCGACGCTGTCTCCCGTACCGAGCCAATCTTCGATACCGGCTCTGCGGTCCGTTCCTTCGGCAGAAGATGAGCAACTGCCACGCATCGAATCGGTGCCACCGATCGGCAATGACGAAGTCGATTTGCCCGACATCTTGGTCGACCCCTTCTTAGACGACACGACGTACTTGCCGCGCGTCGTCCCCAAAGACGTCACGTTGAGCGGATGGGATGCCTCACGCCGGCCATCATCTCAAGCGTCCGAGGCTAGCGTTCCCTTCAATGCGCTTCGCGATACCCGCAGCACCCCCACGAGGAGTTCCATGCGAGTCGGAGGAGTACCTCCTAGGCGTCTGAAGTCCAGTCAGAAGGTTGGGTTCGACGCTACTAAGCCCTGATGACCAAGGTGGCGATCAACACGACGATGACAAGCAGGTTCAGTAAAAGTGCGATGCCCGCTAACCATACGCCAATCAAGGTTGAGGCTCGCTGATCCGAAGAAATGTCTCCCCGAGTGATGCCTTGAAGATCCGATCGCCCCATCAGCAAAGCAGCGATTGCGAAAGGGATCGATCCAAGCCCGGTGATGCAAAAGAACCAACTCAGCATTCCAAGGATCAAAATCAAAACGCCGCGGCCCGCACGTGGGCTACTCGTCATGCTGGCTTCCACGGACGGCACGCGTCCAAACGTGCTGCTTGTACCAAATGCATTGGGAGTATCCGTCGCTGCTGCGGCCTCTCGCCCCGAAGCTCTGCCGGCCCATGCCTCTAACCATATCGGCAGCGGCGTCCACTCGGTCGCTTGAACCGAACGGACGTGGCAGTCTGCATTCAATCGCCCTTGAGTTTTCCATTGCTCGATAACGGCTGCAGAGACTGGGCCATACTGCGATCCCGCAGGTACTTTCGCATAGTAAAGATCCGCTTGCGCTGCGAGCGGTGATGGTGCGACGGCCGATGGTGGAGGGTCCAGTTTCGGAACCTTATAGACGGCTGAGCAAATTGGGCATTGCGCTTCTAGACCTGCGTATTCGTCAGCGACTCGCAACGTGCTGCTGCACCCAGGGCATACCGATTCGATACTCATACCACAGCCTATTTATCCTGTGGGATGTTTGTCGGGATGCAAGTAAATGAACGACTTGCCCAGCCGACCACCATAGTTGCCGGCCGAGATGCGGACCAATCCCGGAACTGGCAGAGCCGCTTCGACCGCCGCAATGGTCGCCGAGGCCACGGACTCCAGGGATGAACCGTTGACGATGATCTCCATGATCGACTCCACACCTTCGGGAACCAGTGAGCGATCACCGAGTTTTTTGCGCAAGGTCGGACAGTACTCGGCGTACGTGCTGGCGATCAGAAACTTGTAGCTACTTCCAGCCTTGCTGGCGCTCGCGGCCACACCTCCTGGAAACGTGGTGATCACATTGGGTGCAACGTCGGCAGCTTGGGCCGCTCGGTCCGCGGCTTCGATTGCGGACTCTTCTGTTTGTGCTAAGAACCACAAGTTGCCCCCCATGATCCCATCGGCGTATCCAAACCGACGGCTCAAAAAGAACTCGCCACCCATGATGGGGATGATCCATCCTTTTTTGCCAAATCGTTCCGTACGTTCCTGATGCCCATCTCCGAAGAACGCGATCTTGCGGCCGAGTTTGAAATACGGATCCGAATCGAGAGCATTGAAGCAACGCGCGGTCGGGCAGGTCAAAACGTTTTGGGATAAACGCGCTAACAAGACGCGTTCCAAATGTTCGACGCGATCCTTGCGAAAGCGAGGCACATGGAACTGCAAATACGTACCGATGCGACCATCGGGCGTTTCTTGTCCTGACGATACACCGTCCAAAACTTGCTCGATACCCGCTTCGCAATCGCAAAGGATGGTGCTCGATGCATGACCGGTGGCCTTCTGACATGCAGCCATCAACCACTTGCGATCGCGGGCTGTGATCAGGACCCGCGCGTAGATGCTACGAAACGCTTCGGCATACGTGTCTTCTACCAACGCGGACCATTTGGGCGACTTCCAGGGTTCCGACATGGTTCAACCCCGACCTTTGCCCGCATACACAGCGGCTTCGGTCACCACCGCATCCATCGCGATGTCATGTTGATCCATAGGAATGTTTTCAAAGATTTGGCATTCGAAGGCCAGTCCGACCAGCGGCGTGTCGGGTCGCGCATGCTCGAGCAGTTTGTCGTAGTACCCTTTGCCATGCCCCGTTCTTCCACCCGCACGATCAAAGGCAACCCCTGGAACCATAATCAGATCAAGATCTTGTGGTTGCAACCGTTTGTGCGAAAGTTCGCGAAGCTCTGCCTTGGGCTCGAGGATGCGGTACATCCCCAGTTCGAGTTCCTCCATCGACTCCAACCAGAATAACTCCAGCTCCCCGTCAACGCAGTACGGAACGACAATGCGTTTGCCTGTGGTTAGTGCGGCCGGTAATGCTTGACGCGTGCGGACTTCCTCACGTACGTCGACGTAGAACATGACCGTATGGGCCGCTTGATATTCCGGCAATTCCATGAATCGATTCATGATCAGGACGGACAAACCATCTTTGTCGTCTTGGCCGCGGCGATTGTCATGCGCCTGCTTGCGAATCGCGGCTTTGCGTTCTTGAAACTCGGTGACAGGTGCGTCAGACATGGCTTATTGAGAGTGTGTGAAAACGGATGCGAAAGGGCAACCCTGGCAAAATAGAAAAGCCAGGACAAACCCTGGAGTTGCAATCGTACCAAGGCCGGACTGGTTTGTCAGCTTTGTCGTCCTTCGAACGGCTTGCCCACTTCCGTCGACCTGCGTACAGTTGCCATGCGGGCGGAAATTGGCCACGGTCGATTTCTTCGGAGTTTCCCGCACTTCTATTGCAGGACGCAAAAACCTCGTGATCGCGCAGCTCCAGATTCCCTCTGGCATCGCGACGGAGGTAAACGGACACGATTCCTAGTCGCTACTACCCCGTTTTGCGTCACGTCGAGATCTGCCACGCGAAAGATTAACGGTTGCAGGAAATGGCCTGGAGGAATCTCAGGTCCGTTTTTTGACCCTGTCATTCGGTGCCTTATACTCGCGTGTCCCATCGAGTCCTTGCCGACATGACACTCTATCCCCGCCGCAGCATGCATCCCTACCAAAGAGCCTTGACCGCTTTTGTTTGTGCGAATTTGCTCGCGCTCACTTCGTTACCGTTTGCAGCGGGCCAAGGTGCGACACCCGCAGCAGGGAGTCGGGATTCGGCAGCTGTGCTTCAATCCGGGCGTCAACTCGAAGTCGAACACCGCTGGCAGGAAGCGATCCAATACTATGAAAAGTCACTCAAGCAGGATTCTGGGAACCCAGAACTGACCGAACGGTTGCAGATCGCGCGGATCCATATGGATGTTGTTCGCCGATACAGCGATCGCACGTTCATTGAGACTGTCAAACGATCGAACCCCTCAGATGCACTCGAGGTCTTCGGCGAAGTAATCGCCAAACTCGACGTTTACTATGTCGAGCCCATCGACTACTACAAACTCGCCCTGAGCGGTACCGCCTATTTGGAAGTCGCGTTGACCGAACAGGACTTTATCAACGCGCATCTTCCGAACGTTCGCGCGGACACGATCGAAAGCTTCCGCCGCCAAATTCATCAAACAGTTGTTGGCAAACGTGTGCTGTCTGTTGCCGATCTGCGGAATGTTGTCTCTCAAGTCGCGGTGGTTGCGCAGCAACAAATCGGTCTCCCACCCGCCGCGACCATGTACGAATTCGTCAGCGGCTCGGTTGGAATGCTCGACCCCTATTCGGCATTCCTGACACCGGGCGAGTACCGGGAAATCATGTCCCAAATCGAAGGCAACTTGATCGGCCTGGGCGTGGAGCTTTGGGCCGAAGGAACCGAACTGCGTATCGTGGATGTGTTCAAAGGGAGCCCTGCCTACGACGCAGGTCTGTTGGCCGGTCATCACATCTTAGAAGTCGATGGCTTTTCGGTCCTTCAGATCGGCGCCAAGAAAGCTGCGGATCTGCTCCGTGGTCCAGAAGGCAGTCGTGTTCAGTTGGTGGTCTCCAATGGCGGTGACCAAAGCGTGGCGTTGGAAGTGTTTCGCAAGCGGGTCGAAATCCCTAGCGTCTCTATCGCCGAGGTCCGTGACGGAGGCGTGGGATATATCCGCATTACGAACTTCCAGAAGACAACGGTTCACGAAGTCAATCGTTCGATGTTCCAACTCAGCCGCGACGGCATGAAGTCCCTGGTGATCGATCTGAGACGCAACCCAGGCGGCTTGCTCGACTCGGCTGTTGACTTGGCGGATGGGTTTCTGGCCCAAGGCGGAATCGTCTCCACCCGTGGACGCAACGGTCAGGAAAATCATAACTTCACCGCTCATCCTCAAGGGACTTGGGATATTCCCTTGGTGGTCCTCATCGATGGCGACAGCGCGAGCGCGAGCGAAATTTTCGCCGGTGCCATTCGCGATCACAATCGCGGCTACGTGGTCGGGCAGGTCTCCTATGGCAAGGGAAGTGTCCAAGGCGTGTTTCACAACGACCGAGGGCAAGGCGGATTGCGGTTGACGGTGTCGAAATTCTATTCACCCAACGGCTCGGCCATCAGCGCACGCGGTATCATCCCGCACGTAATCGTGCCGGACGACGCCAAGTCCGCTCCCCAGAGTCTGGTCGCCTTACGGCCAAACTCCGATAACCAAAAATTGGTTTTCCGAACCGAACCTGGATTGGAATCGGTCCCTGCGGGTACCGGCCTGTCCGCACAACGTCCCAACGTTCCCACCATCGCTTCGGCCGACGAAAGGGCCAGTCGCCCCGATGCAACCCTGGATAAAGGCTTGCAGATCGCCCGCGAGATGCAAGACCGCAACCGCTAAGGCAGTGCAGCCTCGCTCACCGCATCCTCGCGAAACAGGTGTAGCAAAACTCGCGTCGGCATATCACAATTGACGCATGTTAAGAAAATTCCTGCGATCGAAAATTCACCGCGCGACGGTCACACAAGCCGATCTTCATTACGAAGGTTCGCTGACTTTGCCTCCGGACCTGATGTTGGCCTCGGGCATCGCTCCCTTTGAATCGGTCCACGTTTGGAATGTCACCCGTGGCACCCGCTTGGAGACCTACGCTATCCTCGGCGAAGAAGGCTCCAACGACGTCTGCATCAACGGCGCTGCCGCACATCTCGTACGGCCAGGTGATGTCATCATCGTAGCCACCTTCGGCTTCCTAACGGAGGCTGGCAATGAAATCCGTGTCCCCGAACCCAAGGTTGTGTTCGTCGACGCGTCCAATCGGATCACGTACACCGGCCACGAAGTACCCGGACCACGCCGCCGCTCCTCAGGCGAGCCGTCGGTCGATTCCTGCTGCTAAGCCCGACCTCGTTTCTGTCTATTCTCGTCCTTCGACCGTCTTCCCATCGTCTCTCGTCCCATCGTCTCTCTTCTCATCGTCTCGTAAATGGATGTTTCCACGCCAATGCTCCCCCGCACCCTCGAGCCCGAGGTCATGGACGACCGCCAGGAAGCCATCGAGTACAACGACATGGACCACAGCGCCGTCAACGCCTGCTTCGTCGACGACTTGATCCAACGCAGTCCCCTAGGCAAAGACATCCTCGATTTGGGAACCGGCACTGCGCTGATCCCAGTCGAACTCTGTGCCCGCGACCGCGATGTCCGAATCATGGCCGCCGACGCCGCGGTCGAGATGCTGGAACTGGCCCGCTACAACATCGAAATTCATGGACTACTCGACCGCATCCAATTGAGTCGATGCGATGCGAAGAAATTGATCTTCCAAGACTCGTTTTTCGACACCGTAATGAGCAATTCGCTGGTGCACCATCTCCCGACTGCGGAGAATTTTTTTGCCGAAGTCCTTCGAGTTTTGCGGACGGGAGGTTTGCTCTTCGTCCGCGATCTGTGCCGGCCGACCAGCAACTCAGAAGTCGAACGTTTCGTCGACTTGTACACTACGGGTGAAACGGAGTACTCAAAGCAGCTATTCCGACAGAGTCTGCATGCTGCTCTGACCGTGGACGAGGTGGCAGCCCTCGTCGCGCCCATCGGCATCCCCGCCCAATCGATCGCCATGACCAGCGATCGCCATTGGACGTTGTGCTACCGCAAGATCTAGCCCAAACCTCGGGTACCTTCCGAGCGGGTCGAACTAGGCATGGTTCGGGAAGTAAGTGTCGTCTTTCTCTCCGCGAAAGTTGCGTCTTTCGAATCTTTCGCGGAGCGAAAGACGACTATACGACCACAAGGTTCTATGGCTTCTCGAATTTGTAGATCGATTCGCCACGTGCACTGTCGATCATGAAGTAAACCTCTCCGCTGGCGTCTTCGCCAAACGCCATTACGGGCAATCCACCCGCTACGATCTGTTCATTCCGAACCGCCTCGGATTTGCCTTCCTCATAACTCAACGCCCATACGCGCCCAGATACATAGTCCGCGTACAAGTACTTACCTTTGAGTTCTGGAATCCGGTTGGAGTTGTACACCCGACCCCCTGTAACCGACTTGCCTGCATTGTGATCGTACGCCCAAATAGGATCGATTGGCTGCGCAGCCTCTTCGCTAGGTGATCGCTTGCCGAACGGGAAGCTGGCTTCGCGAATGCTCCAACCATAATTGCCACCTTTGGTGATGATGTTGATCTCTTCCCAAAGATCCTGACCAACGTCCGCCGTCCAAAGCCTGCCGGTGGTTTTGTCGAATGCGATTCGCCATGGGTTTCTCAATCCGTATGCGTAAATCTCAGGTCGAACGCCACTGACACTGACGAAGGGATTGTCGCTGGGAATCGCATAAGGCAAATTCGCGGACTTGCTATCAACGTCGATGCGGAGAATCGACCCCAAGTATTGCGAGGGATTTTGACCGCTGGACAACGGATCGTTTCGGGCCCCGCCATCACCGAGTCCAATGTACAGCTTGCCATCCGGACCAAACTCAATCGAGCCTCCATTGTGGTTCTGGAACGGTTGTTTGAACTCCATGAGGACTTCTTCGGACTTCGGATCGGCCTTGAGAGGATCGGAACCGCTCACTCGAAACCGCGACACCACCGATTCATGTGTCTTGGGTCGCGTGTAGTAGACGTAAACCTCACCGTTGCTGAGGTATTTTGGATGCAGCGCCAAGCCCAATAATCCTTGTTCGTTTCCACCCGGCTTATCCCATTGGCTAACCTCGTCTCGCAGGTCCAAGAAAATTTTCGCTTGCTCCACCTTGGGATTGTTGTCAAAGGTGTAAATCAACCCTCCCTGATCCAAGGCAAAGAGCCGCTTGCCATCGCCCGGTGCGTACGTCAATTCGAGGATACGCAGTGGACGATTGATGGTTCCGTCCTCATCAACCGCTTGCCAACCTTCCCATTGCAACTTTGGAAAGGCCAAGACGGTTTTCAATGGGAGTTCTCCATCGATCGGAGGAGACGCCGAACCGTCCTCGGCCAACTCACGGATTTTGATATTGCGAAAGGAAACCTTGTCGCCGTGGTCTTGCAAGCAGATGTATCCCTCACCTGCTTTGCCGAAACCTGGAAAAGCCGCGAACTTGCTCTTGGCCACCAATTGATTCCAGCGATCATCTCCCAATTGAAACTGGTAGTAGACCACGCCGTTCATCGAAACCTCGCATTGACGCGGCGAGATACGAAGGTACAACTGATTCCATTCTCCCGGTGGCCGTGTGGCATCCGGTGTTTCTGTTTCGCCTGCCCAGCGCACGGGATAGGGCTGGAACATCTGATACAGCCAGCCTGATTTCTGTGGATCATGGCCATCGATATTGTCTTGAATTTGCAACTCAGGACCACTCTGCCAGGGTGTCGGATTGTCCTCGGTGACGTGGAACATCAAGCCGCTGTTGCCGCCTTTGGCAATGTTGTACTCCAAGGACAATTCGAAGTACTTGTACTTGCGGTCGGTGACAATATCGCCTGCTCCATTGTCCGAACGAACCATGGCTCCATCGATCACGCTCCAGCCAGGCGATAGCGAATCTTTCTGATACGAACGCCAGCCCTTGGTACTTTCGCCATCAAACAAAAGCTTCCATCCACTCAGCGATTCCGAACGGGTCAATTGGTTGGCGGGGCGTTCGGCCCGTACATCAGAACAAACGGACCACCAGCACAGGCATGCCGCGCTAGATATCGAGAGCAAACGCCAAAAGTTGGACTTCATGATTGAGAACTTGATGGAGGGGAATGAGGTCAGAGAAACGAAAACCAACGCACCGAACGAGCGAGCGTCCGTGACCGGCCGAAATTGCCAGCCGCATTCGCTTTCAGGAGGTCCCCATTCTAACCCAGGCCGCTGCCATATTGCTAAGAGCGAGTTTTAGAATGTGAGCCGCGGGCGCTAGCCGCGTTAAACAAACTTGGAAGTTTTGAGGATTTCCAAAGTATCTAGCAACTTCCACCCGGGTCGAGACGCAGTTTTCCACATTTGAAAACACGTTCGAAGACGCCTATGTACACGCTCAAAGTTCTCGACTTTGAAGATTTCGGCAGAGCTGTTCGACCTCAGATTTGCGCGAAGCATCCACCGACTCTAGCAATTTCTCGGCGTAAAAACGTGCAGAATCGATCAGCTGATGCTCTTCGGCGATCATCGTGGCCAATTCCAAAGCGCGGATTCGGATTGCAGGATCCGGCGCTGGCGATCGAAACAAAGCGGCCTTTCGAAATGCCGACAAAGCTTCAAGGGGGCGACGGAGGGTTTGGAGGCAGATGCCTAGCTGCAAACTGGCCCGAGCTCGCAACGATGGTTCCTGAGCCGCTTGGGTCAACAATTCAACCCCCTCTTCATGACGTGCAAGCTGCCGCAGCGCGACCGCCCAAGTGATCAAGATATCCTTCTGATCGGGATGCCGCGCGTATCGGCTGGCGCAAATGCGAATTCGCTCATTGGCCAAATTGATCTCAGACTGCTCGAGATCGTATTGCGTTTGCTCGCTGCGATCTTGCGCATGCCGTGTCTTGGCGTCGTCGACCATTTGGCTGGCCAACAGCAACGTCAAATCCTCTCGCATCAACAGCAACGGCTCGCAGTCCGCGCAATTTAAAACGCCCCCATCGAGTACCCGCTTGGCGTCCGTCCAGCGCTTCTGGTCGAGGTAAATGCGACCCAACTCGACGTAGGGTTCCGGACTGGCAGGCGAGTGCCGAATGGCCTGCTCCAATTCCTGAAATCGCTTGAGCGGAATTGCGGGCGGGGGCTTGATTTCTGCAGCCACCGGTGGCCGATGAAACAGTCCATCGGCGTCCGAAAACTTAGCCAGCAGTTTCGAACCCGCATGCGACGAGGAACTGGAAACGGTTTCGGGGCGGTTGTCATCCATACGCTCATTGTATCCATCGGGCCGATGAAAGGGATGCTCCGATTTCTTCAATTAGCTTCGAATGAAACCCTTGCGCGTCAGCAGCTCGACGACCGTTTCGGCGCATTGGTCGACCGACATGTTCTGGGTGTCGAGCACCAAATCCGGATTCTCAGGCGTTTCGTAAAGCGCGCTGACCCCGGGGAAATTGGGCATTCGGCCTGACTCGGCCAATGCATAATGACCCTTGGTGTCGCGGGCTTTGCGCGTCGCCTCATCGGCGGTGCAATGCACGACCAAAAATCGCTCGCGTCCGATCACCTCCGCCACGCGATCCCGAACCGACTGGCTCGGCGCGAGGAAGGCGGCCACACAGATCAGTCCCGCGTCATTGATGAGCCGCGCGACATGCGACGAGCGTCGCAGATTTTCACTACGGTCTTCGGTCGCGTATCCTAGATCGACGTTGATGCCGCGGCGCATCAATTCACCGTCCATCACCATAACCGCTCGGCCGCGATCGAACAGCAATCGTTCGACAGCGCGCGCGATGGTCGATTTGCCGGTCCCAGTCAGCCCGGTCAGTAGAAGGGTCGCAGGCTTCTGACCGAATCTGGCTGCTCGCTCGTCGCTGGAGACCTCGGACCGAACCTCCGTTGTTGTAGCAATCTTGTCCTCGGCTTCCCAAGCCGCTGTCCGCTGTCGCACGGCGTCCCGGTCGGAAATCATTCCCGCACCCACCGTCGCGTTCGTCAATCGGTCAATGATGATGAACGCCCCAGTACCTCGATTGCGTCGATACGCATCGAAATAGATGGCTTGATTGAGCGTGATTGAGCAACGTCCGATCTCATTGAGTTGGAGATCTGGAGCCGGTGAACGGTGCAACGTATTGACATCCACACGGTAGCGCAAGGAATCGATCTGCCCAGCCACCGTCTGACTGGTGTGCTTGAACAGATACGTCTTGCCCGGGATCATGGCGTCGGCGTTCAACCAAACGATCGTGGCGTCAAAGGCATTGCTAACCTTGGGCACGTTTCCAGGTCGGACGATCATGTCGCCGCGCGAGCAGTCGACTTCGTCTTCGAGAACGACGGTGATCGACTGCGGACAAAAAGCTTCTTCTAGTTCGCCGTCGTAGGTAACGATTTTCTTCACACGGGTGGTGCGACGGGCGGGCAAGACCATGATCTCATCCCCACGGCGGACAATGCCGGATGCGATCGTACCGCAGAAACCTCGAAAATCGAGATTGGGGCGATTGACGTATTGAATCGGCAACCGGAAATCTTCCAGGTTGCGATCGGATCCGATATACACCGACTCGAGGAAATTCATGAGCGTGCTGCCTCGATACCAAGGCATATTCTGACTCGGATCGACCACATTTTCGCCATGCAAGGCGACGATCGGAATGAAGTGCAAATCGGGCAGATCCAGCCGCGATGCAAAGTCCTTGTAGTCCTCACAGATCTCATCAAACCGAGCCTGGCTATAGCCCGCCAAATCCATCTTGTTGACGGTCACGATGACGTGCCGTATGCCGAGCAGGGAAACGATAAAGCTGTGACGCTTGGTCTGCGTGAGCACACCGTGCCGGGCATCGATCAGGATAATGGCCAAGTCGGCTGTCGATGCTCCGGTGGCCATGTTGCGGGTGTACTGCTCATGGCCGGGCGTGTCGGCGATGATGAATTTCCGCTTGGCAGTCGAAAAGTACCGGTACGCGACATCGATCGTGATCCCTTGCTCGCGCTCCGCCCGCAATCCGTCGGTGACCAACGCAGGATCAAAGGATCCGCCGGTCGTGCCGTGCACTTTGCTTTCGCTCTCAAGCTGAGCTAAATGATCTTCGTAAATCATTTTGCTGTCGTAGAGCAAGCGGCCGATGAGCGTGCTCTTGCCATCGTCGACGCTACCGCAGGTGATGAATCGAAGCAACTCTTTGCGTTCATGTTGCTCGAGGTAAGCCAAGATATCCTTGGCGATCAATTCGCTCTGATGTGACATCTTAGAAGTACCCTTGAATCTTTTTGAGTTCCATGCCCGCGCCGCCGCCATCCTTGTCGATCACGCGACCTTGACGCTCGGAAGTCTTGGTTAACAGCATCTCTTGAATGATCGCGGGCACGGTCGTGGCATCCGACTCGACGGCACCGGTCAGTGGCCAGCAGCCCAACGTCCGAAATCGCACCATCTTTTCTTCGAGCTTCTCACCCGGTCGCAGTTCGAAGCGATCGTCATTGGGATGGATCAGCACTCCGTTGCGTTCGACAATCGCTCGCGGCTTGGCCAAGTACAGATCGGGCAGTGGAATGTTTTCAAGGTAGATGTATTGCCAAACGTCGAGCTCTGTCCAGTTAGACAGCGGAAAGACACGGATACTTTCGCCAGGGTTGACGCGCGTGTTGAAGAGATTCCATAGCTCGGGCCGCTGGTTCTTGGGATCCCAGCGATGGAACCGATCTCGAAAGGAGAAGATTCGCTCTTTGGCTCGCGACTTCTCCTCGTCGCGTCGGGCACCACCGAATGCGGCGTCAAACCCGTACTTGGTGAGCGAAGACTTGAGTGAATCGGTCTTCATGACCTCGGTATGCTTCTCGCTATTGTCAAAGGGATCAATCCCCAGTTTGAGTCCTTCGTGATTGATGTTCACGATCAGTTCGATCCCGAGCTCATTCTTCACGTAGGAATCGCGAAAGGCGATCATCTCCTTGAATTTCCAAGTCGTATCGATGTGCATGAAGGGAAACGGCGGCTTGGCGGGCGCAAACGCCTTCAAAGCCAAATGGGTCATGACGGCCGAATCCTTGCCGATGGAATACAGCATTACCGGCTTCTTGAATTCAGCCGCGACCTCGCGGATGACATGAATGCTCTCGGATTCGAGCTGCTTGAGGTGCGTCAGGTTGTAGGAATGCATTGGCGGTCTCTGGGTGGTTCCCCGAGTGAACTTCGAAGGACGAATCGCGTGCTAGTTTACGAATTTTGTAGGGATTGGCTAGTTAAGGCAGGCTGGGCGAACCTCCCTTACTCTTTCGGTTTTCGGGGAAGGGCTAGCGGGCTTATCGGTCGAAACGATCCTTCGAGGATAAGAAAAAAGGCGTTGAAGACCGATGCGCTTCGCCCATGGGCCATTGACATCAAAGGAACAAGAAACGTGTGCCAAGCACCCAGGGTGGCACGCACCACGGGTGGCACGCCCTGAGGAACGAAGGGCGTGTGATCTCACAACCGATCGAGGGGGCTTTCGACTCCGCAGGCGCCGAGCTGGCCAACGTGGGTATAGATCATGGTCGTGGAAACATCGGCGTGACCGAGGAGTTCTTGAGAGTCAACCCAGTGACGATCGGCTGGACAGATGTACTGCCAAGCCAAGGAACGACCTGCCTCAGACCTCTTCGCCCGGATCGCATCGAGTTTTAGCTCAGATTTGAGAACTTTGGTGTACAGAAAGAGGAGTGCTGAAAGGGCTTGATTTTGGGTGCTGGCCGCGACGTTTCGAATGACGGCAAGGTGAGTGAGGAACTGATTGACACCATCGCTACCCGCCTCCGAGTGGGCGAGTCCAGGTTCCATGTTGGTCGCGAAGGAAGATCAAATAGCGATAGATCCAGCCGAGTTAGGCTTCTTCGGTTCGTTTGGCCACATGCATGGTTCGCATGATGGCCTTAGCATCGTGTCCATCAACCTGGGTTTTGGAGCGGGCATCGCTCCAGGATATGTTGAATCCTGCATAATCCATCCCTCCTGGATTCAGCATATCCCCGTTGCCACACCGCCGCCAAGTCATGTGAAGCCGCAAGAAAACATAGGCAAAGAATTGACATTGGACGACGGCGGTGACAAAATCGGCTGTCCGGGCGGTTTTTTATGCAGGATCCTGCATAATCCGAAAACGCCGGATCCTGTATACTATTTGTTGAACTGGCCTTTGGGGATGTCACTCACACTGCAGGGCGTTTTCAACAGATTCTTCGCCGAGTACGCAGCGCGACACAGGCTGTCGAAAGACATGTGGTACGCTGTGTCGCGGATTCGCGCATGCCGCACTCATCTTCT
>JBGSHV010000091.1:0-3045 GCA_041752005.1 Pirellula sp.
CGAGAGCAGTTGCGACAAAGCGGTCCGGTTGCTTCGTCGCTCGACAGCCGAGTTAAAGAACTGGAAGCCGAGCTGAAGAGAGTCGAGCGTGAGCGTGACATTTTAAAAAAAGCATTATCTATTTTCAGCCGAAGCGATTAAGTGATCGATTCGTCGCGGCGGCAGATGTGATTGATTCGACGAACGCATCGGCCACCGAGGTCTGTCAGGTTCTGTCACTCTCACGAAGCTCGTTCTACGGATTCCAAAAGGCGACTGAACGAGATGAATCAACGCGGGCAGAAGAGCTTTCCACATTAATTATCGACATCTTCTGGAAGCATCGGCGACGCTATGGAGCCCGACGTATCACCAGTGAATTAGCTGACCTCGGCATAAACGTTTGCCGAAGAACGGTTGCGGAATCGATGAAATTGCAGGGTTTAAAGGCGATACAGCCCAAATCGTTTCAACCAAAGACCACTGACAGTCGGCACCGGCTGGGGTATAGCCCAAACTTACTCCTGGATCCATTCGAACTCAAAGCGGTCAATCGACTGTGGGTAGCGGATATTACGTACATACCCATTGCAGGTCGCCGCTTCGCATACTTGTCCATGATAATGGATCGATTCTCGAGACGACTCATCGGATGGAAAATGGATGTAACAATGACCGAGCAACTTGTCATTGGAAGTCTCAAGGATGCAATTATGGTTCGACAGCCTGGCGGTGAACTAATCCACCATAGCGATCGCGGTGGCCAGTACGCCGGTAATCGCTTTCGCCAGATTCTCAAGAGGTCGTCAATTCGACAGAGCATGAGTCGCGCTGGTGACTGCTATGACAACGCATTTATGGAAAGTTGCTTTGGAACAATCAAGACTGAACTCGAGATGACCGAATACGAGACTGTATCCGAAGGAGAACGCGAACTCGGAAACTACTTCAGCTATTACAACCAAGATCGAAAGCACTCGAGTCTTGGTTATCAAACACCCAACCAGTTTGAATCCACTCACCCAGGTCGAGAATAAGCCCTGGGCGCGCCCGGGATCAGGTCACCACCTCAACTATCCACTGAAACATCTGCTGACGATCAAAAGAACCGAAAAGCGGAAAACATGATAGCCATTCAGCAGGTTGTAAACTCGCGAGGAAGCAGGTAAACGAATGCTCAAGAATGATGGGAAGACCATGGTCCCCCCGACGCCCATCTTGAAGTGAAGCTTTGCTTCAAAGAAACAGCTTGGACTAACGGCAACAAAAACGTCTGAATCTCACGCAACATATCTGCAAATGAATCGGGTGCGCCCGTCAGCTTTGACTTGCGAACAAATGCATTCCACTGCGTTTGCTTAACCGAGTCTTCAAGGAACGGAGGCGAGAAAATGAACGGCTCGGAGTCGATCAAGGTGCCACGATTCGCAAATGTCCTCGCAATCGCAAGGCTGAGAATCTCACCGTCAAATTCAAACTGACGCAATAGTACGTGGATGTCGTAGAAGTCCTTCATGCGACTGTTGAGCTGCCCGAGCTTGACCATCGCCTCAAACTTTTCAGCGATGACTGTCTCCCTGGGGTAGCCTTTCAGACGTGGTGCTTCAAAATCGAGCATCGTTGGATAATCAATTATGGTCGCGTTTGGGTAGATGACGTCGCCAAAACCGATATCGATTTGCATGGGCAATCGCGCATTCTGGATCATCGCGACAAAAGTTACTCGGACTCCCGAGTACTCGGCATTCTCTTTGATAATCGTTCCGTGCACCGAGTCGCTGAGAAACTCCACGCCATCGGATTCGACAGGTTCTCGGCATACATCTTTGATCATACCGGTCATCGCATCAACGGAATTTTCGGCGCGAGCCAGCAGGTCGATGTCGCGAGTCGCTCTCGATTGAGGCGTTCCCCAGACCGTGAACATCAGCGCGCCCTTCAGAACAAACCGATCTGAATATTCGGACTGTGAAAGCCGGAACAAAAATCGCTCCATGACGAAATACTGCATCAACTCTTGCAGCGGTCGACCGGACTTTTTTGCGAGATTTTCTAGTTGCCCACGCACCGAAGCCGGTATGTCGCGGATCATAGAAGCGCCTCTAGATAAGGACGCATCGTTTTGGCAACTCTAAGTTTAGCCGCATACTCCATGATCAGATCAACCTTCACGTTGCCCTGCGCCATGTAGAACTTGAGAGCTTCGATCGCGACATCGAGCCCCACTTCATTGCGTCGGCTAAAGCAATCTGCGAGAGTTTTCTCGCGAGTGTACACGGATATCATTTTGCCATCGACCGCGTGTTTCTCAATTCCCGTTTTGAATGCCACATCCGTCAGACGCGAGACGCGAATGGGTGGAAAATCCAGTCTTGGTGGTTCATGGTTTCGAGGAATCGCGATCCAAACTTCATGTGGAATCTGGGTGGTCAGTTCATGGAAGGAAAGCGACGACACAAGATAGATCACCGCGTGAGGGATTTTTGTCGCCACCGTCACCAGATCGGATTGGCTTAGCGGAGCCATCTCAGCTAGCCGATAGAGACCTCGGGCCATTTGTACGACGAGCCCAGAATTTCGCATCGTGTAGAGGGTGTTTCTCGTAATTCCGCCTCGCAGGATATCAGCCATTCGCATGATTCCGCCATTGAGTCGAAATAGATCGGCCGCTCGCGCAGAAGCGGTAATCGGAGCAGGGTGAGACACGGTACAAAAGACCTCCGTAAATGCATTTGTGGAGGTAAATTGTACCACGCGTCGGAAAGAAGTCAATTTTTTGCCAACTGGGATCAAAGGACCGCCAAAACGTGCTATCGGCTCGGAAGGGAGAATGCAAGATCCTTACGCACACCGACCTTTCCAATTATTGCGCCGCAAGCACGTGCTGCGTCTCCTACTGTAGCATGCCGCGATTCCTAGTGTTTCGCTAGTGCCTCTGATCGCAATTGAGGTTGCTCTGGAAGCGTGAATTTGCCAAGACTACTTATTTCCCCAATCTTCAAGGAGGAAGTGGTATGTCTGGCAGCGCTCCTATCATCATCATCACGGAAAAGCAGTCGGCAATCC
>JBGSHV010000092.1:0-48547 GCA_041752005.1 Pirellula sp.
TCCGCCCAGGCGTCCTTTTGACACCCTAGAATTTTGAAGAAACTCGGCCCCATGCCAGCTCGTCTGGCATGAGCCAAGTTTTGTGGATTAGAAGGTATCGCAAAACACATGCCCCTTTACCAATCCTGACCGCACACCGCCCATGGCGGCGTGGCGGTCAGAATTGGGACGTTCCAGGAAAGCCCCGAGATCTAACCTCAAAACTTGTTCACTTGTGAGGCGAGCTCACAAGGGTCTATCTTGAGTTGTGGGGTACCAAAAGGCAGGACGCAGGCAGGCCTGGAGGATTCGGATGAACCGCAGATGCGCCAAAGGATTCTTTCGCTTGGTTACAATTGCGGCTGTCGCCTATTTCTCCATCGTGGCGATCGTGTTTTTTTTCCAAAGGTCGTTGCTATACGCTCCCTCCCACGAGGAATTCCCAAGCCTACTAAAGGCATGGAAGGTTGGCCAAGTCACGATCGGCTATTACCGAAAAGTACGGGACCCACAGACAATTTGGCTGATGACCCATGGGAATGCGGGTCAAGCTGCGGAGCGCGACTATGTGCTCAGCCGGCTTTCGAATCGGGATTCTCTATACGTGCTCGAGTACCCAGGATACGGCGCGCGCGAAGGGATGCCTTGTCGTGAATCCTTCAATAGCGCGGCCACCGAAGCCTATCACCTTTTGCGAGCGGAGTATCCCAATACTCCAGTATGCGTCTTAGGAGAATCCATAGGCAGCGGTCCGGCTTGCTCCCTCGCCCGAGAAGTCCCAGCGCCCGATAAGATTGTTTTGGTGGTCCCCTTTGATTCGCTGGCGAGGGTCGCGGCCAAGCGGTTTTTCTTCCTTCCGGCGCGGCTTCTTTTGCACGATCAATGGGACAATGTGGACTCACTCCGCGGGTATGCCGGGCCCGTCGATATATTCGGGGCATTGGGCGACACCATCCTTCCAATAGAACACGCCAAGGCACTAGCAGATGCGGTGCCGCGCGCGCACTTCATGCAGATTGACGGTGGCCACAACGACTGGTCGTTCAATGAAGCCGTCGACATTCAACGCTGACGTTTTCTATTGCTGTACAAGCCCGACGTGCGAGCGATCAAATGCCCGCACTTGCGTGCGTTTCGGCCCCATGCCAGCTCGTCTGGCATGAGCCAAGTTTTGTGAATTAGTACACGTCGCAAAACACATGCCCCTTCCCCAATTCTGACCGCCACGCCGCCCATGGCGGCGTGGCGGTCAGAATTGGGACGTTCCAGGAAAGCCCCGAGATCTAACCTCAAAACTTGTTCACTTGTGAGGCGAGCTCACAAGGGTCTATCTTGAGTTGTGGGGTGCTCTTGCATTGCTTTTGCTAGCGATACTCGCTCAGTCGCCAGAACGGTGCACGAAGACACTGTGTTTCGATACTCACAACACCGATGGAAATACTGCCGCCGCGTGATTCTTCTGTTGTGTCTTCGCGGGGGGAGTTGCTAAAGTCCAATGGAAATACTGTGGAAGCGTAGTCCTGTGAACCCCTGTTGTTTCGACGTGCATCGGGAGCTTTCAGGGTCAGTAGGGTTCGTACAATGCAAACAAAAGGAACTCACCATGTGGAAGTCAGTGGCCGTTGCCTTCATCCTCGTCGGTTCAAGCCTCACAGTACTGCCTGCCATCGCCGGTGAATTACCGTCTCAGATTCAAGCTGGCGAACATCGATTGGTTCTCAACGGCGAGGGTGCGCGGACAAAGACGTTGATTGAGTTGTACGTTGCGGGACTTTACTTGACACAGCCCAGCACTGATGCCGCTCATATCATCGAAGACGATCAGCCAATGGCGATTCGAATCAAAATCACCTCGAGTTTCGTCAGCCAGAAAAGCCTCGTCAGTTCCCTAGAAGAGGGCTTCAAAAATGCGACTGGCGGTGACACTCGTGAGATCAGCGAACAGATTGAGCAGTTCCGCGACTGCTTTAAGGATGCCATTTCAAAAGGCGATACCTTCGATTTGGTTTACCTTCCAGAGCATGGTGTGGTTGTGAACAAAAACGGTAAGCTTCAAGGCGCTGTGGCTGGCACAAAATTCAAACAAGCCCTATTCAGTATCTGGCTTTCCAACAAACCCGCCGACGCCACTTTGAAACAGGCGCTTCTCACCACCGGCAAAGTCCGCAAGTAAACGAGGTTCTCCAGATCTGCCATTCGTGCCTGGCACCGATCGACGTTTGGCCCTATGCCAGCTTGTCTGGCATGAGCCAAGTTTTGTAAGTTAGTACACCTCCCAAACACGTACCCCGTCCTCCAAATCTGACCGCACGCCGCCGTAGGCGGCGTGCGGTCAGATTTGGGATGTTCTAGGAAAACCCAAGTTCGAACCTCAAAACTTATTCACTTGTGAGACGAGCTCATAAGGGTCTAACTTATGTTGTGGCGTACCAAAGGACAGGACGCCCGCGAAGCGATTGCCCGAATGACCTCTGCCCGGGCGCCAAGGAAGTGTGAGCGTGCAGCTACGCTAGCTTGGGAAAATTACTTTGTCGTAGACTTCCGCCACCGCGAGTTGGCTGTCAATTGCGTCAAGTTCGACTTTTTCATCCAACGCTTGGCAGCTCGTCAGAATCCAATTGCCATCGGGCAGACGCGAAAAGCAATCGATTGAGTGTCGATCCTGAGCGACCAAGACATAATGCTTCAAACTGGGTATGGTTCGGTAGTGTTCAAACTTTTTCCCTCGATCATAAGCCTCGGTTGAATCCGAGAGGACTTCAACGAGAACGACTGGGTTCAGCAGCACGTCGCCGCCATTAGATTCCAGCCGAGGCTCACCACAAACGACCGAAAGGTCAGGGTAGGTGTACAAGCCGGTGGCTTCGATTCGAAGCTTCAAATCACTCGGGTAGACTCGGCAAGGCTGCTTCTTGAGTTGCTGGCCTAAAGTCTGCACGCAGTTGCCGACTATCAAATTATGGTTGGCAGATGCACCAGCCATGGCAAACATTTCGCCACGAAAATACTCCGACCGAGTCTCGGCATCCTTTTCTCGATGAAGATACTCTTCGGGGGTTATGTAATGTTTGGGAACTGTTGACATGCGATGCCTTCCTAAAATGTCCAAAGCAAAGTAGCACCACTGATGATAACCGCTTCTCGTCGCGACCGCTCCGCCTTCCTGCGCTCGCCGGCGGATGGCTAGGCCAGGATGCCGTTGATAACATGCCCATGGACATCTGTCAGGCGTCGTTCGATGCCGTTGTGATAGAAGCTCAAGCGTTCGTGATCGAGTCCGAGCAGGTGCAGGATGGTGGCATGCAGATCATAAATGGTGGTCACGTTCTCGGTGGCCTTGTAGCCGAACGGATCGGTCGCTCCGTAACTAAAACCCGGTTTCACGCCCGCGCCGGCCAACCACACGGTGAAACCGGAGGGATTATGGTCCCGCCCACTGGCCCCTTTTTGAAAGGTGGGCATGCGGCCAAACTCGGTAACGAACGCAACCAACGTATCGGCGAGCAAGCCACGACGTTTGAGATCGGTCAGTAATCCAGCCACGGGTTGATCGAGAATCGGGCCGTGAATTGCATATTGCGACTCAATGGTTTTGTGGCCATCCCAATTGCCGACTCCCTCACCCATCGCGTACGAGCCATTGAAGAGTTGAACGAAACGCACATCGCGCTCGAGCAACCGCCTGGCCAAAATGCAGTTCTTGGCAAACCTTGCCTTGATGGCATTGGAAGAATCGTCGGCTCCGTACAAAGCCAACGTTTCCGGTGTCTCGTCGGAAAACTCATTCAAGGATGCGGCGGCTAGTTGCATTTTGGCGGCCAATTCGTAACTTGCGATCCGCGCCACCAGCGCAGAGTCTTCGCCTCGTTGCTCCAGCTGCAGCGTGTTCAATTGCTTTGCGAAATCGCGGGTTGCGGCGTCGAGGTTCGAGGAGATCGTCGACGGTCGTGCCAGGTTCGCAATCGGCCGATCGGAGTTGAACGGTGTGCCTTGAAAGGCGGCGGGCAAAAATCCGCTGGACCATTGTCGTGGTCCGATCTGAGGTACGCCGCGAGGATCGGGGATGGCGACGAAGGCGGGCAGGTTGGAGCACTCCGAACCGAGCGCGTAACTGACCCATGCGCCGATGCTTGGGAAACCATCGAGCGTGAACCCAGTGGCCATCTGATTCTCGGCTGGCCCATGCGTATTGGATTTGGCCGTCATCGAATGGACGAAGCACATGTCGTCGGCCAGCGCCCCGATATGAGGCAGTAGGTCGCTGGTCATTTTTCCGGATTCGCCGCGCGGTCGGAACGTCCAGCGCGGCGCAATCAAATTCCCCTGTTCTCCTTGGAAGGTAATCAAACCCGAATTATCCGGCATCGGTGTGTCGTGCAGGCGAATCAGTTCCGGTTTGTAGTCAAACGTATCGATGTGAGAGATGGCGCCCGATACGAATACGATCAGTACCCGTTTGGCTTTGGGCGGAAAGTGCGAAGCGCGCGGGGCATAGGGTCGTGAGGGATCGATGGCCGGGCGGATCGGATCGGCGGCGCTGGCCGATGACTGGTTGAGCAGAGCGGACAAGGCGATGGCGCTAAGACCGCATGCACTGTTGCCAAACAGCGTGCGTCGATCCAGGAGGAGTCGGCCCGTGGGGGAAATCGATCCGCTCATTTCAATAGACCGTAATGAATTCGTGGGTGTTGTAGAGTGCTCGACAGAACGCTTCCAAACCGTGCTGTGCGATCAACTCGCGGCCCAGTTCGCTCTCGATTCGCGATGGAGCACGCGCGAAGCACCACCAAAAAGCTAACGCGATCTGGTATTCGATTCTGTCACCCGCTTGTTCTTCAAGCCTGCGGGCGAACGCAGTAGACTGATCGAGGATGAACTGGCTGTTGAGCAAGCTGAGGGCTTGAAGTGGCGTTGTACTCACCGTTCGCCGAGGTTGGATTTGGCCAGCGTCGGGGCAATCAAAGGCGCCGAAGAGTTGATCCAACTCGACCCGGGGCTTTTGCTGATAAACCATACGACGGAAGTCATTGGCTGAGAACTGAGTTTTGGTTTCGAATACCCGGACGTAGTTGTCGTTGGGTTCAAAGAGATCAAAGCCAGGGCCACTCATCTGCGGATTCAATTGGCCGCTGACCCATAGAATCGCATCCCGCAGTGGCTCGGCCTCCATCCTCAAGGGGGTAAAGTAGGACAGATACCGGTTGGCTTGATCGCGGGCTAGGCTGTCGGGCGACGGCACCGACGAGCGCCGCATGGCTTGCGAGTTGCAAATCAAGCGCTGGATAGCTTTCACGCTCCATCCCTGTTCGATCAATTGCACGGAGAGCCAATCGAGCAGTTCTGGATGGCTGGGTCGTCCGCCTCCCGCTCCGAAATCGCTCGGTGTATCGACAATCCCGCATCCGAAGTGGTAATGCCAAATACGATTGACCATGACGCGTGTTGTGAGTGGATTGGTTGGGGACCGAACCCACTCGGCCAAGGCCAATCGTCGCTCAGGATCGGAAACATCGGCTTTCAACTCAAATCCATCGAGGAACTTCAACCCGCCAGGGGCGATGCGATCTTTAGGTTGCGTCGGATCTCCACGCATGAATCGATGGACAGGTTCGGGGGTTCCCAACACGCCCGCATAGGCGCGCGGCGTATCGGTCGATTGTTGGATGCGTCGCTCGAGTTCCATCCGCTGGTCTTGCAGCTGCTGACGATGTTGCTGCGACTCTTCATCGAGGCTCCGCGCTGGATCGAACGAGCCACTCTCCAAGCGAGGAGTCCGGTCGGAAGCATCGGCCACGACGATCCATTGGTTGGCCTGACGGGCTACGCAAATACGATAGTTGGTGGCAATCCGATCGGAAAAGACCGGGATTGGAGAACGATCGCGGCTCCAAACGACGCGATCGATCTCACATTCCGCGCCCAAATCGAATTCGAGTGTCCCTTCACCCGCGCGGTTCGAGATCCATGAATGCTCGTTTCCAACCAGTCCGTCATGAACATGCGACAACCGATGCGACGGATTGCTCTGATAATCGCCGTCGGAGATGACCGCTGCGTTCCGTGCAACATTGACTCCATCGGTCGAGAAAATCTCCAGCTCATCGATACACGGTTCCGCATCGCTCGAAGCCATGATTTCGAACCGAACGAAGCGGGCGACAATGGGCGAAAAGCGATCGATGTTTTCACGATGCGTGATCGGAGCCCTGTGTGTCTGTGAATCGGCGATCGAGGTTGCTGAGGCAACTGTGATGGACTTTGGATCGGAAGACGATTCTGTTGGAACACGTGGTGATGCCATTGGCTCGAAGTCTCGAAGTTGCGAAACAACCATTGCCAATTCTGCGTTCCACTGCGCTTCGTCGCGAGCGCGATCGGATCGATCGGTTACAGGCAGTTGGCGTTCCCCATGCTGAACACCTGACAAACAGGCTTTGATGCGGTAGTAATCCGTGTGCGAGATCGGATCGAATTTATGGGAGTGGCATCGAGCGCAACCAATCGTCAGACCTAGGAACGCCGTTCCAGTCGTATTGACCATGTCGTGCAATTCGTCGGCACGTTGATTGGCGGTCAGCACAGGATCGGGCGATTTCACTCGGTCCCATGGCCCGCCCACAAGGAAGCCCGTCGCGCGGTCGTCTCCGAGTTGATCTCCTGCAATCTGCTGACCCACAAATTGGTTGTAGGGCAGGTCGCTATTGAAAGCTTCGATGACATAATCGCGATAGTGCCAGGCGGTGGGACGGGGATTGTTCATCTCGAAACCATCGCTCTCCGCGAAGCGAACTACATCGAGCCAATGCCGAGCCCAGCGTTCGCCGTAATGGGGCGACGCGAGCAGTTCTTCGACTAGCTCAGCTACCGCCGCATCTTGATCCCGTGCCCAATCGTTAACAAAGCGTTGCACCCGAGTTGGTTCGGGCGGCAGACCGATCAAGTTGTGGTAGAGGCGTCGGATCACGGTTTGCGGTGGGGCGATCGGTGCGGGAGACAAGCCAGCAGACTGCATCCGCGCATTGAGAAACGCATCGATGGAGGAGGAATCGAACGTACGTTGGAGGCTTTGAAAACTCCAATGATCGGTTCGGAGGTTTTCCACAGATTCGGAATCGGACCAATCCGCTCCCGCCGCGATCCAGGCTTCCAGAATTGCGATTTCTTCGGGGCTCAGTCCGCGTCGATCGTCGCCAGGCGGAGGCATGGCGTAGGTATGGTCGCGATCGCGGACGTACGCCAGTAAAGGGCTCGCATTCGGTTCTCCGGGAACCACAGCCGGCTCGCCAAAGTCGCCGCCCGTCAGTATCGATTCTTTGCGATCGAGTCGGAGGCCACTTGACTGTTTATTGGGCCCATGGCATTCCAAGCAATGTTCCGCAAAGATCGGACGGATATCCGCCGCGAACTGAGGTGGATTCTCGGCAGTCGCACGAAACAATGGCTCGGATTGGACATAGGTTGCTGAGACCGCGACACACACGAAGGCCTTGGCACAAGCGAGCGCGAGACATGGTCCAAGCATGGTGGGGCATCGAGCGACCATAAGTCGTGGCTAAGGCGGGGGGGAGGATTCGATCGGGAGGGGAGACAACGTCCTAGTATAGCTGAACCGCTCGCGGCCTTCGACTATATTGACGAGTTCCATCGGTCTTGGGGCATTCAACCACGACGATATCCTTTTGCGCCATTCGCGATGCTTGAAATGAGTTTTGAGGTTCGGAAATTCGTAATCCCGCCCAGGGTTGCTGTTACTAGATACTTTGAGATTCCCCAACGGGTATGGTTTCCCTCACGCGGCTAGCGCCAGCGGTTAAATTCTAAAACAGGTTTTCATAAAACCCGCATGAGAATTGCATTCCAAAGTTCGTTCGTTTTTTTTGCTTCGTTCCTGATGAGCGTAGCGACTACTTCTCGCCACATCGACGCGGCGGACGGAGTGGAGTTGATTGGGATTCAGGTGACTCCCCATCAGTTCTCGCCCAACATGGCTTGGCGGCAAGCACCGGAGCCTGAGCTCTCGGCACGCGTGGTATTGTTCGTGCACAATCCAAGCGATGAGGTCCGAACGGTCGACCAGCCGTTGCGATTCGACGGTCAAGACCCAGCAGCCCTCGTCGCCAACGGCGCGTGGTCGTGGCAGGATCCTGAATCGACGGGAGCCTTCGTGCTGCCTCCGCATGGTCTGCGAGTGGTCCGATGGAATGGCCGCTCGGCAGCTTGGGGTGTCGGGACGCGGCATACGTGTTCGAACGGTGAAGTAGCTGCGGAATTACCAAATGGGTTCGCGTTGGATTTTGAGATAGCCGAACCCAAACTTTGGATCCAGTCACTCGCGTTCGTCCGCGCCGCGAATTCTCCGTACCCGAATCGCATGCTGGCCACAGTTCGAAACGCAGCCGACTCGGAATATCGCGTTCATGCGTGTCGCGTTTGGTTGCCCGAGTCGAACGATACCTACGGCGTTCTCTATCCGGGACCGGAACGAACGATGGTGCGTCCGTTTCCCGAATCTGGGGTGGTCGAGCCCGGAGAAATTTTGGGCATCGATTTGGAGTTCGATACGCTTCCGTTGACTTATTCGGCCGTAGAAATTCAGATGAGGTCCGTTCGGGATGGCACGCTCGAAACGTTGTGGTCGCACATGAAGATTCGACCTGCATCGTTCGACATTAGCGGCGGGTGGATCGCGGACATTTACAAAGACAAATTGAGCTTGCTCCAAGAGCCTTACCAAAAAACACTGGCTCGAATGCACATCAATGCGGGACAGATCGAAGAGGTCGGTGGGTTCACCGACAATGCCGAGGTGTACGCGAAGCTCCCGATCAAGCGGTTCAATCGCCTGTCCGATCGCAGCCGTTACGACAACGATTCGATGATACCGACGATCCATGCGGTCGAATTTTTGGGGGAACCGCAATACGGAGGGGGACGCCCGGTTCCTCCGCAGGAAGTGTTCGATGCGCTCGCGCCGTACAACACTTGGAAAATTCCGACGAGCGTGACGTTGAGTGAGGAGCGAACATGGCGTTATTACGCTGGGCTATCGGACTACCCTCACTACGATGCGTACCGCGTCATCGCGCCGGCGGCCGACGCATGGTCGCGCTACGATCGCTGGAATGGCAAGTCCATTCGTTGGGGATCTCCTTTGGAAACCATCGGGGACATGACACGTAGTTTGCGCGAGCAGAGTCGCCCTGTATCGATCGGATATTGGTCGCAAGGTGCGCATCACGATTGGGGTGGCTTTTTGAGTCCACGTCGCGGATCGCCTACCCCGGATGAACTCCGCTCGCAGGCATGGCATGGGTTGGGCAATGGCATCGCATCACTGTATTGGTTCAATCTCAGCGTTCGATCTCTGGCCAAATTCCCCGATTTGATCGACCCCATTGCGCGTGTCGGCCGCGAGATCCAAATGTTACGACCTGAGTTGGAGCTGGGAACCAGTTACACGTACGACCGGACGATTGCGGAAGATGGCCAACTCCAATGGGATCGCACATCGATCGCCACGGCCGATTCGTTGCTCATGGTGGCGCACGATTTGTCGTACCAAATCGATGACAAAACACGCACGTTTCGTTTCGAGCCACGCGACGGCGAATTCGCATTTCGACTGCCCACCTGGCTGCGAGACCATGTGGAATGTTTTCGGATCGACGCCGATGGTGTCCACGACGTCGAGCATGTGCGTCGTGGTAACGATCTCCTGGTGCGAGATCGCGTGCGTGTGGTCGGAGTTTACTTGGCCACGCGCGACCCACAACGCAGAATGCAGTTAAAGGAACTACATCAACAGTTGATCAAAGCCGATTTGGAGTTGGGCTTCGATCCCATCAATAACCCCGAAGATCTCAGGTCTCTCCAGGCCTTGGTGGATTGAGGTTCCCAACAATTCTCAAAAAAGCCGCCGCCCTATTCGACCTTCGGGTCTTCGGCAGAACGGGTTGAAGGGGACGACAATTCGATTTCTACTTGCGCGGTGTACAAGCATTCATCGCAGAGTTTCGCAATGACTTGCCAAGTCTTGATTGCGGCTTGCGTCTCCTTCTGTTGGGCTTGCATCCAACGCAGTTGACTGGCCGAGTCAGGGAAGCCTCGTCTGGCGGGGATTTGCGGCGCGGCGCGAAGGTTAGCAATCGTATTGGTGAGCCAGATTTGATGGGCGGACAATCGCTGCAAAACGATCGTCGGATCTTTCAGCGCGATTTGCATCGGCTCAGCCGAAGGGGACATACGCACACCAACAAGCATCGCCAGTTGCCACTTCCGATCGGGCTTGCTCCACAACCTCAAGATCAACTCCGGATCGGCGTCCTCCAACCCGATGCGCCACTCGCACATGCCGGTCCCTACCACTTGCTGCGGTTCGCTCGGCGATACACTCCAGTCGACGTCGTCGAGCGCGGGTGGGTCGTTCGAGTCCGAGACCGTTCCATCGGGATCGTTCGTGTGTGCGGTATCGTTTGTGCCCACACGAAGGGTGGCCACGCAGAAGGCACGTGAAGCGGCAACGCCAGGACCGAATTTGATATCCCGTCGGTGCGATCCGGTTGCCAATTCGAGGGCCAATCGCTCGACCCTGGTCACTAAATCCGTATTCTCGTTGGGTACGGGATCATCAAACGTCTCAAACTTCGGCGCATCCATGCGCTCAAAAATCTCGATCGATGGCTCATCGTCTTGTGTTTGCGGGCTGGAGCCTAGTAGCGAGTCCACTCCTACACCGCGGCCTAAGGACGATTGGATCATCGTCTCGAGATCGATCTCGGGTTGCAGCACGGACGGGTCACCAAGCGGAGTCGACTGCAAGACGATCGCTGTGTCCGCCGCATCCTCGCCTGCCGCATCCTCGCCTGCGGTATCTTCACCCGCGGTATCTTCACCCGTGGTGAGATTGCTCGAGGTGAGATTGCTCGCGGTTGCATGGATGGCGGGCGAGGTTGCATCGACCCGCGCGGGCCCGTCGGCCAAAGGTTGCTCAAGAGAGCTTGCGAAACGCGAACTAGAAAATACTACGATCGCTAGGAAACCAATTGCGAGGGCTGCGACTGCAATTCGGATGCGTGTTTGCGGACGGCCTGGTGATGGTGGCTGAGCGATTCGAATCGCAGTCCGCGGGGCGGATTGTTGAAGCGCGCTGACGAGCGCTGTGTTGACTGGAGAAGGATCCTCCATTGGCGTGGCGATCGCCGGGTCGTTGTCAGCTTCGGCGTTCGTGGTCGCTAACTCGAACCCCCACTCGGAAGTTTCCGGTTCGATTTGCAGGTCCGTCGCGATCGATTGCGTCGAGGCTACCGGCAGCAACTTTAGCCGTGTGCTGAGTTGTGATAGCCCGCGATCGAGCGAGGCCAATAAACCGTGAGGGGAGATCAGAGTGGCGCATGGTGGTCCAAAACCCGTGGGCCATTGGTGATGCCAATCGCGTTGGAGTTCCAGCGTTGGCGGTCCGTGATCGGCGAGGAGTGGGCTAGCCAATTGCCACTCCGAGCAGGGGACGAGCCACCACCAAAGCCCATCCCATTGGGCGAGTCGGCTGGTAGCGATCTTGGAACAAAGTGTCTCGAGCTCGCTTTGGAGCGGCTGAATCAGCACGGGGTCAGCGGACAATCGATCGATGGCTGGGAGGAAAAAATCAGAAAGAGATGCTAATAAAGCGGAACGATCGGCATCGGACAGATCCGGTTCGACGTCCGAATCCTGGGGCCGTCCGATTGGGATCGCGACCCAGTAGGAGCCCTCGGTTACGGAAGGCTTTCGTGAAGTTTTCCTCTTTTGGAGCCAGAGGCTGAGAGCGGGTTTGGGTGTGTCCTGAGTTGGCGAGTGCGGCTCAGGGGAGACGAAACAACGCATATGCCACCGATCGCGTGGCTCGCCGGCCGGATGGGAGTGGTGCTGGCCTTCGATCGCTGCGATCAAGCCGTGGATGGGGGAGGATGCATCGTTCATGGCGGCGTGGAGTTAGGACATGGGTCGCGGTTGGAGGCAATTGACGATTGCAGCGGTCGCGCGTACACTTTCGGCCCATTGAACAGAGAATTCCGTGCGGATCAGTGAACCGCAAATCCTCAATGATTTTCGCATAATTTCGGGAGCGTTGCATTCGGCTATGGCAAACAAATTGATCTATTTCTTTGGCAAATCCAAAACCGATGGCAACGGCACGATGAAAGCCCTTTTGGGGGGCAAAGGGGCGAATCTGGCTCAGATGACCAAGATCGGTTTGCCGGTCCCCTCCGGGTTCACCATCACCACCGAGGTCTGCGTCAATTACTACAAGAATGGCCGCAAGTATCCGGCTGAGATGGCGAGCGAGTTAGAAAAGGCTGTGAAGTGGCTTGAGAAAGAGTCGGGCAAGAAGTTCGGAGACGTTAAGAATCCTTTGTTGGTATCGGTCCGCTCGGGCGCTCGCGACTCGATGCCGGGCATGATGGATACCATCCTCAATCTTGGTCTCAACGATGCCGCATGCGAAGGTTTGGCAACCGCCACCGGCAATGAACGCTTCGCATGGGACTCGTACCGCCGCTTCATTCAGATGTATGGCGACGTGGTCATGGGCATTCAGAAGAAGAACGAGAACGACCACGAACCGTTCGATGAGGTCATGGATACGCTGAAGAGTGAAGTGGGTGTTAAAGAAGACACCCATTTGACCGCAGCTCACCTCAAGGAATTGGTGAAGCGTTACAAGAAATTGATCAAGGAGTGGACTGGCAAGGCGTTCCCCAACGAGCCGATGAAGCAACTCGAAGGTGCAGTTGGCGCCGTGTTCGGTTCGTGGATGAACGAACGCGCGATCCTCTACCGTCAGAAGTACCGCATTCCCGATGAGTGGGGGACCGCCGTCAACATCCAGAGCATGGTCTTCGGCAACATGGGCGACGACTGCGCCACCGGTGTTGCGTTCACCCGCGACCCTGCCAACGGCGAGAACGTTTTCTATGGCGAATATCTGGTCAATGCCCAAGGCGAAGATGTCGTGGCCGGTGTTCGCACCCCGCTGAAAATCTCCGACATGGCCAAGGACAAGATCCTCGGGGCAGCCTACAAGGAATTGGTCGAAGTCCGCAAGACGCTCGAAAAGAACTTCGGCGATGTCCAGGACTTTGAGTTCACTATCGAGAACCGCAAGCTGTTCATGTTGCAGACACGCAATGGCAAGCGGACCGCATTGGCGTATGTCAAGATCGCGCACGACATGGTCAAAGAAAAACTGATGACCCCCGAGCATGCCATCAAGTCGGGTGACCCAGAAGCCCTCAACCAATTGCTTCAGCCGATCTTTGATGTCAAGGCGTATGAGAAAGCCCGCAAGGAAGGCCGCATGATGGCCGTCGGATTGCCGGCCGGTCCAGGTGCTGCTTCCGGAGCCGTTGTCTTCACCGCAGGCAAGGCAGAGGAGCTGGCCGCCAAGGGGCAACACGTCGTACTGGCTCGTATCGAAACCAGTCCAGAGGATTTGCGAGGGATGATCGCTGCCGATGGTATCCTCACCGCTCGCGGCGGAGTTTCGAGTCACGCGGCGCTGGTGGCTCGCCAAATGGGCAAGGTGTGTGTGGCTGGAGCCGGAGACATCGAGATCGATTACCACAAAGGATTGCTGCGATGCAACGGTGTGACGATCAAAGAAGGCGAGCCGATCAGCATCAACGGCACAACGGGTGAAGTGATCAAGGGCAAGATCGACACGGCCGACAGCGAGCTCAAACAAGTGTTGGTGGGCAAGACGCTCAAGCCGAAGGACAGCAAGGTCTTTCAGTACTACGACTTCATGATGAAACTAGCCGACAAGTATCGGACGTTGGGTCTTCGGACCAACGCGGACCAACCCGACCAGGTGCTCAACGCGATTGCGTTTGGTGCCGAGGGTATTGGGCTGTGCCGGACCGAGCACATGTTCTTTGAAGGGGACCGGATTATTGCCGTTCGGCAAATGATCTTGGCCAAAGACGAAGACACACGCAGATCGGCGTTGTCCAAACTGTTGCCTTACCAACAGAAAGACTTCGAAGGCATCTTCCGCGCCCTCGAAGGCCTACCTGCATGCATCCGTTTGCTCGACCCACCGTTGCACGAATTCCTGCCACAGTCCGACAACAAGAAGGGGCAGGAAGAAGTTGCCAAGCAACTCGGAACGACTGCCGCTGAAGTTGCCAAGATGGTGAACGAACTCCATGAGTTCAACCCCATGTTGGGCTTCCGAGGTTGCCGTCTTGGGATCTTGCGACCCGAGATCACCGAGATGCAAGCTCGGGCGATTTTCCAAGCTGCAGTGGCTGTTCTCAAGGAAGGCATCAAGGTCAAGCCAGAGGTGATGGTGCCGTTGGTCGGCTTCAAGCGAGAACTCGATTTGCAAGTCGAGATCGTGCACCGCGTGGCCGCTGAAGTCATGAAGGCCACCGGCAAGAAGTTTGCGTACACCGTTGGTACGATGATCGAAGTTCCTCGAGGGGCGCTGACTGCAGATGAAATCGCCGAATCGGCCGAGTTCTTCTCCTTTGGTACCAACGACTTGACCCAAACCTGCCTCGGCATGAGTCGAGACGATTCGGGCTCGTTTCTGCCAGCTTACCAAGGGCTCGAGATCATCAAGGCCAATCCGTTCGCTTCGATCGATCGAACCGGTGTGGGACAACTGATGCAGATCGGTGTCGAACGCGGTCGCAAGACACGACCGGACCTCAAGATCGGCATCTGCGGTGAGCACGGTGGGGATCCGAATTCGGTCGAGTTCTGCCACATGATCGGGCTCAACTACGTCAGTTGCAGCCCATTCCGAGTTCCCATCGCTCGATTGGCTGCCGCCCAAGCGGCACTTCGCCATCCCGCGACGGCGCCTTCGGTCAAAGTGGTCAAGGATGCCAAGCCAGCCTCTAAGGGTACATTGACCCGAAGTCGCTAATACTCCCCCCTTGGTTCGCTAATGCTGCTTTGGTACTGATAGCGAACCTTCAGCATCGCAAAAAAAATGGCGAGGCCGATTCACAGTGAATCAACCTCGCCATCAGGGGAAGGGAATCATGAGATAGGCAGGCCAGGGGAATGGCCTCTCACGTTCTATTTCATCCTAGTTCGATTTGGGTGTGCAACACTCGCAGCCGCCGTTTGTGACGACGTCGCAATGAAATTTTGACAGCACCCGGATGGATCGTATCAGTCGTATCGGTTGGGTTACCAAATACGCATTAGTTTCCAGCGCGGATCTCGATTTGCCGGCTCGAGGCCTTGGGCGTCTTCGGTACTCGTATCTGCAAAACGCCATTCTTAAAATCTGCCTCAATGCGGTCGGCATCTACTTGCTTGGGTAAGCGAATCGCACGTGCGAACTTGCCCTGAGCCCTTTCGCCCCGGTGTAAAACAGCGCCTTCGCCCAGGGAGTAGCCGTCGCGAGAACCCGAAACGCTAAGTTTGTTTTCAAGCAATTCAAGTTTCAGTGATTCCATTCCCACTCCAGGCAAATCAAGATACAGGCTGTAACCCGCGTCGTCTTCGATGACATCAAGCGTCGGGGCATAACAAACTTCCCCGGACTTGTCGTAAGAACCCTTGGAGCAGCCGCTCTGCATCACGTGATCAACGATATTCTCCATTTCGGTAGCAAAGCCCTGGAGAGAAGTGGGCAACTGGCGAATCTGGAACGGAAACTGAGCCATGGCGAGTTCTCCCTACTATAGAACTTGGTTATGGAATTGACTGTTTGCCCACGGTCTGTCAATGTGACAGTGATCCGCGGCGACACAAATACTGGATAAGCAACATTCGTGCCATTCGTTTTGCGTTGGCGAAAGTGCCTCATCCGACCTGTTAGCCTGATTGACACGCTCGCAGATCGTTCAAACAATTTGTTGTCGGGGCAGGCTGACTGCGGCAGGATTCCCCTTTTCATTATGCTTTCGCGAAGGTACCCCGCGCGTTGTCCCAGAAGAGAACTTACTGGATACCCATCGTCGCGTTGCTCCTGATCGGCGTCGTGGTCGCGTTCACCGTGTTTCGAACGCGCGGTCCCATGGGTACCAATCTGACCACGGAAGACGATGCGAGCCTGCTCACAGTCGCGGGTAAATCTTGGGCACCGCCTGCGCCGCTGAATTCCGCCCGCGCCAAGAAGTACCTTGAGCAGCTTTGTGAGATAGGTTCTCGGACCACTGGCACCTCGGGGATGATCCAGCAACAGAAGCTGCTGGAGGAGCATTTCACACAACTCGGTGGCTCGGTGACTTACCAATCGTTCATGCACAAGCATCCGCTTACAGGAGCGCCGGTTGAGGTCAAGAACCTGATCGTCGAATGGCATCCGGAGCGAACCGAACGCGTCTTGCTGTGTTCGCACTACGACACGCGACCTTTTCCGGACCGTGATCCCCGCAACAAACAAGGAGTGTTTGTGGGTGCCAACGATGGTGGCAGCAGCACCGCGTTGCTCATGGAGCTCGGGCATGCGATGGGCAAACTGTCGACAAAGGTGGGCGTCGATTTTGTATTCTTCGATGCCGAAGAGCTCGTCTTCGCAGAACGCAACGGCGAATACTTCGTCGGTTCCACGTACTTCGCGCAGCAGTACGTCTCGGAACCTCCAAAGCATCGATATCGAGCCGGGATATTGCTGGACATGGTGGGGGACAAAGACCTGCAGCTCTACTATGACGAAGCCAGTTTTCAATACGCCCCGCAACTGGCCCGCGAGGTGTGGGACATCGCCCGTGGGTTGGGGATTAAGGAGTTTGTGCCACGGGTGGTCCATTCGATCCGCGATGACCATCTGCCCCTCAACCAGATCGCTCGCATTCCGACCATCGACATTATCGACTTCGATTACCCAACAGCCGCATCGAGGACGCGAAGCTATTGGCACACGACCGCTGACACACCGGACAAATGTTCGGGGGATTCGATGACCAAGGTAGGTGCGGTGGTTCTCGAATGGCTCAAACGGCAAAAGCCTTGAGCGTTGCCCCTCGCATACCGATCCCAACCGATGCCATCGCGTTGGATTCGATCGTGCATGTTTTTGGCCCACGCATCATTCTCAATCGTCTGAATTTGCAGATCGCTGCGGGCGAGTTGTTTGTCATTCTCGGTGAGAGCGGGAGTGGCAAGTCGACATTGCTCCGCCTGCTGGCCGGCCTCGATACGCCCAAAACGGGAGCGATTCGAATGCTGGGTACCGATCAACGCGGGAACCCTGCTCACCATCGCCCCGTCTCGTTGGTCACGCAATCCGCTGGCTGCTACGATCATCTGACGGTCCGCGAGAATCTGGATTTGGCTCGCCGATTGGCGGCCGCCGATGCTCGCACGAATGCCGATTCTCGAACCATGGAGAAACCGTTTCAGTCCGAATTGATCGAACGCTTCGGACTAAATCCTCACATGTCCAACCGTGCCGCCCAATTGTCGGGCGGGGAGCGACAGCGGCTGGCTCTGGCCCGAGCCTTGCTGATCGGCCGACCGATTCTGCTCTTGGACGAGCCCCTGGCGCATCTCAATGAATCCTTGCGTGAGTCTCTAAGGAACGCGCTACGCACATGGACCAAGAGGCTAGGTATCACAACCCTCTATGTCACGCACGACTCGATGGAGGCGTCCGACATGGCGGACCGAATCGGAGTCCTTTGCAACGGCCGATTTGAACAAATCGATGCGCCGAAGCAGCTCTACGATGCGCCCAAAACTCCACGTGTAGCACTGCTGTTTGGCAAACCGTGTATGCAATTATTTCCGCTTGAAGGGCAATCCGGCGATCGATTGACTGGCACTTTGGGAGTGCGCCCTTGCGATTGGAAGGCCAATGCGATCGACGGCGACCCGGCGTTGTATTTGCATCTCGGCGATGGTCCAAATCGGCCGCAAGGGATCGGGCGAATTGCTTCGGCGCGCCGAGTTGAAGGGAGTTTGTGGCTAGAAATCCACGTCGGCCAGCCCGAACCACTGCGGATCGTCATCCCCAGCTTCGATGCGATGGCAAGCGATGCAACAGCCAACGATTCAATAACCCGCGATCTGCCGACCAACAATGCGAATTGCTGGGTACCAGGGACATGCATGCGGCTGGAAGCTCGCCGTTGGCATTATTGGTCGCAATCCGACGCGCAAGTGGCAGGAACCTAAGATCAATCGAATCGCGTTAACCGCTTCTGGATTTGACCACCGCGGGCGGATCGGATTGCGTAAGCTGAGGCTCGATCGGCAGAATGACTGTGATCGTCGTTCCAATGCCTAGCTGACTTTCGATGCGCAGCTCTCCGTTTAGTGAATCGACGATGCTCCGCACAATATGCAGTCCCAATCCAGAACCTCGAGGCGTATGTTCCGGATCTCTGCCCGAATTGCTCCGAAAGAACCGTCGACCAATCTTGGGTTGATCCTCCTCTGAGATTCCTATCCCATTGTCTTCGACTTGGAGTTGGCATGTATGCAATGCATCCTCTCGCCGAATGGAGACCAGAATCTTACCTCCTGCCGACGTGTATTTGATTGCATTGTCGATCAAGTTATGGATCAGATAACGGAGGTGTTCGGGGTTTGCCAGAACGATGCATGGATCGAGTTGGGTGAATTGGATATCGATGTCGCGGGCATTGGCCAGGGCCTCAAAAAAGTCACTGGATTTGGAAACCAATTGGTGCCATGCGATTCGCTGACGGACCGTTTGATGACGATCTGCCTTGGCCTCGCCCAACAGCAGCAATTGATTGACCAGTTTTTTTAAGTATTCGCATTCGTAGAGAACCTTTTGCAGCATCAGACTGGACTTACCATCCGGAATGCGGCCTGCCACAACCTCGACGTTGCTAACGATGGCAGCCAAAGGTCCGCGGAGTTGGTGGGCGGAATCGGCAATCCAGTCTTCATTCTCACGCAGATGCGATCGGACACGGGTCAACAACAGGTTTAGTTTCTCCGCCAATCGGTCGATTTCATCGCCGTTGTTGGAGCGACGAATGATGCGCTGAGTTCCGATCTGGATGGAATCGGTTTCACGCGTTAATTGTTTGAGCGGATCGAGCAACCACGACGCAAAGTACCACGCCAGCATCGGAGCGATAATGAACAGTGGTCCGAGCGCGCTTAGCAACCAAGTATCGAATTGGGCCATGGTGCTCTCGACCAACTGGAGTGAACAACCGACTTGCAACGTGGCTTGCATGCTCCGTGATAACGGTTCATCATCGATCGGAACATCGCCGGTGGGAGGCAACTCCATTTCGATCGAGCGATGGGTGACTCGATACGAACCCGATGTTTGAATCCCGGTGGAAAAAGGGTCAAGGCCTACCGGAAGGGGACTCGGGACGGTGATCGAATCCCAAAGAGACTTTTGATTTTGATCGAGGACCCGAATGTACAGTCGGTGCAGTGGGTGGATTGCGACCCGTCGATTCCAGGAATCCATCTGTGCAGGCCGCAATGGTAACGATTGGCCTTTGACGATCGAAAGGAAATCGTTCGCATCATCCTTGAGCTCGATATCGGTCTGGCGATACAACAGGTAGCTGAATGAGCTGCGGCAGATCCAGCCCACGAGCAAACCAGTGATCCAAATCAGAACGGCGATAATGATCGCTGTCCTCTGACGAAGTGTCAGACGCTGCCAGACGGGATTGACCATGCGTGATGCCAGGAAAACAGGATGGAAGGGATGGAGCTGCAATGTTGGGAGTGTCAACGTAGAATCGACACCTCAACCCTTCGATCATCCCAACAATCCCAGAGAAAATCAATGCGCGGCGCCCGGTCTGTGGCCCCCGATCTTCAGCGCACGAATCGCATCTTGCAATCCTTGCCACACGCTACAATAGAGTGATCAGATGCGCAGTAACCGTCTTTGTTTCAAGCGCTGGCAAGGTCGCGTCTATCAATCGCTTCTCAAAAGGAAATTCCCTCATGAAGTCAACGCATTTCTCTCCGTGCGTGATGGGTCTTTCGATCGTGTGCCTCTTCTGGACGTGTGTGACTGCCTTTGCCCAGCCACCCATAGTCAACGATTCGGGCCAGAACGAACCGGCCGCAGGTCCTAGTTTGTGGTACGGCGAATTGGATGCAGGTCCACGTGTTTTTCGATTCCTCATCGCAGTCACCCCGTCGGAATCCGCCGATCTCCAGCCGAAGGCGGTGCTGACGAGCCGTGATGAAGGCAATGCAAGTTTTGTCCTTGATGAATTCCGCATGGTGGATTCCACCATGCAATTTCGATTGAAGGCCACGCGGGCAACCTACGAGGGCACAGTGGATCAGGACGGTCAGCTGATTGCCGGGACCTGGAAACAAGGCGTGGAGCTCAAGCTCGACTTCAAAAAAGTGTTGCAACCGCCGGTAGATGAACCTCAAGAAACCTGGCGCGGAGAACTCAAAGCAGGATTTCAAACACTCAACGTCCAACTACGTGGGTACGCCCCAACCTCGGCCCCAAACTCGGAGGGTGGCGACACCCGTTTCTTTTTCGATAGTTTAAGTCAGAAGGCGGGTGGATTCAAAGCCAAGCTTGAGAACAAAGACGGCGAGGTACATATCGATGTGCCAGCCATCGGAGCGAAGTACGTCGGCAAACGCAACACAGAGGGGACCGAGATTGTTGGCAAGTGGAAGCAAGTGGCCTCGATCGATTTGACCTGGAAGCGACAGGAGAGCGTGGCCGATCCAAGTCCTATTGCTCGGCGTCGTCCTCAGATTCCAAAACCACCCTTTCCGTACGAAGTCCGCGAGGTAACGTTTCGCAACGAAGCCGAAGGGATCACGCTGGCGGGGACGCTGACACTACCTGAGGGAATTGCAGCTTGTCCGTTGGCCATCCTCATCTCTGGTTCGGGACCGCAGGATCGCGACGAGACCATTCTCGGGCATCAACCGTTTTGGGTACTTGCCGATCATTTAACCCGCAACGGGATCGCTGTCCTGCGTTACGACGAACGGGGAGTTGGCAAGTCGACGGGTGACTTTGGCCGTGCTACTTCCGCCGATTTCGCCAACGACGTCGTGGCTGCGGTGGCGTACGCCAGGACACTTTCTGAGGTCGATCCACAGCGTGTCGGGTTGATCGGTCATAGCGAAGGTGGGCTGATCGCGCCCATGGTTGCGAGCGACGACCCTAAGATCGCGTGGATCGTTCTCATGGCCGCTCCCGGTGTCAACGGTGAGGACATTCTTTATTCCCAAGGTCAATTGATGGTGAAGGCCGAAGGGGGTTCGGTGGAGGCGCAAGCCAAGCAATTGCAATTGCAGAAATCAGCTTTCAAATCCTTGAAAGATTCCGATCGAAGCCGTACCCAGTCGGAGCTGATCGAAAGCATCGTCGACGAAATCCTCGCCGGTGAAGCCGATGCAGCGACGGTGGAACGAGAACCCTTGAAGGCATTGATTCGTTTGAACCTGATCGAGATGGAAAAGCCTTGGTTCAAGTACTTCGCCGCGCATGAGCCAGGTCCGGTGCTTGAGAAAGTTCGATGCCCGGTACTGGCCCTCAATGGATCGCTCGATACGCAAGTCGATCCGAAGCTAAATTTGCCAAAGATCGAGGAGCATCTGCAGGCGGGAGGCAACATGCACTACGTCCTTCGAGAACTCCCCAAGCTCAACCACTTGTTCCAGACCTGTACGACCGGTGGGATCAGCGAGTACGAGCAGATTGAAGAGACGATCTCGCCAATCGCCTTGAATGCTATCAGCGATTGGATTGGATCGCTGCCATAAAGTCCTGGTATTCAAGGACATTGTCCCGATTCGACATCCAGCGCGTATGTTGGGCACACTCTGACCGCGCCAGCGATCCGGCAGATCTCATGAGAGATAACCGTAGCGTTTGGCGTAGTCGCCCCACTCCGTAAGAATCATTTGCTCGTCTTCGGAGCTGAGTTCAAGTTTGTTGGTTTGGTAATTGCGATCCCCTTCAGACTTTGCGCGCATTTTGTTTCGTACGGGTTCGAAGGCTTCGAGTTGGAGTTGCTCATAAATCTTCTCGAGACTAGCGATCGGATTCTTGACCAACTGCTCGTACTTGATATCGATGATCTGCGTGTCGTTCATCCCGAGGCGATCGGACTCGAAGGATGCGTACATGGCTGGCAGAGAACGGATCACAAACTCCTTCAATAGCGTTTGATCGGTCGGCGCTTGAATGGCTTGGACCTGATCGAGTGCATTCCATAGTTTGATCGTCGACGGATAAATCTTTCGAGGATCGCGAACGATATGGATAAATTTGGCGTCGGGATACATGGCCTTGAGGATGCCAAGCCGTCCGGTATGCGGTGGGCTTTTGAGGATCAGCCGCCTTCCCGTTTTGTACGTTACCGCGCGGAGGAACCAATCGAACGAGCGTTTCCAATGGCTCAAATGTTCAGGTTGGAACGTTTGTGTCGTCAGGGTGTCTTCGAAAGGGACTGGGAGATTCGGGAACAAGATCCTAAGGTAAGGAGTCGGAGTTCCTAAATTCATCAGCGCGAATTCATCTTCCTGAGGCAATGACCATCCGGCTTTGACATTGTCCATGGGTCGACGCTCAGGCAAAAGGAATCCGCCGAAGCGCGTGACCAAACCTTCCGTCAATAAGAAATGCCAAGGGGCGAAGCATTGGAACGTCGTTGGCGATGCGAATCGATCGTCCAAGGCTAAGTACTCGTGCAGCAGAGTCGTTCCGCTCCGCCAGTGTCCGAGGACAAAAATCGGTGGCCCAGCCAGAGGTGTTCGGTCGATCGCCCGCCCGAAAAAGACATGCTGAAACAATGCCAGCAAATCGGTGAGGGGTGTGAATAGCGTGACCCCTAGGACTAGGTGTAGGCGCCGTAGCGAGAATTGAAATCGATTCTGCGCGAGAAGCGAGATCCAGTAGGGAAATCGCATGCCGTGCCAGAAGCGAGGTGAATGCAATGGGTATTGATTGAGTTTGTCCGAGCCGTCCTTTGCCATTCGATTTTTACTTGTGCGGGGAAACGAAACCAGAGATGCGCCATAAGGTTTCACGATAGCAACCGATCCAGCAAAACGATATAGACATTGCCTGCGAAACCTAGGTAGTCTGGAGCCCCCTGCGAACTGCTCGCAGGAAGAAGATTATTATTAGGGAGAGTTGAATTCGGCATGGCAGCTTGGCTCAAGCTTTTTTATCGGTTTCGTGACGCGATTGTGCCCGTCGGGATCATGGCGTGCATCGTCGTCATCATGGTGCCGTTGCCTCCCGCCTTGCTGGACTTGCTGTTGTCGGCCAATATCGCCATTGCCGTAGTTGTCTTGCTGACGACGATCTATGTCAGTTCTCCGCTGGAGTTCAATATTTTCCCGGCCATGCTGGTGGCGACCACTTTGTCGCGATTGGTCCTGAACTTGGCCACAACGCGATTGATTTTGACACAGGATGCTAGCGCCGGGACGGGAGCAGCGGGGCATGTGATCGAAGCTTTCGGGGCGTTTGTGGCTGGTGACCGTCTCGAAGTCGGGATCATTTTGTTCGTGATCATTTTTCTGATCAACTTCATCGTGATCACCAAAGGTGCATCTCGGATCGGTGAGGTTGCGGCACGCTTTGCATTGGATGGGATGCCAGGTCGCCAGATGGCGATCGACGCGGATCTCAGCGCAGGGGCTATCGATGAAAAGGAAGCCCAACGCCGCCGCGAAGACGTGACGCGACAGGCCGACTTCTATGGGGCCATGGACGGGGCGAGCAAATTCGTGCGTGGCGATGCCATCGCCGGCATCGCGATCACCATGCTGAACCTTGTGGGTGGACTGTACATGGGTTACATGTACTACGGGAAGTCGATTGCAGAGTCCGCGCAGCTTTACTCCAAGCTAACCATCGGCGACGGCTTGGTCAGCCAAGTGCCAGCGTTTTTGATTTCGTTGGCGGCCGCCCTGTTGACGACTCGAAGCACTCAGAAGATCGATTTCTCAGGCGAATTTGTCCGTCAGATATTTTCGAAGCCCCCCGCCTTGATCGTCTCCGGTATTTTCCTGTGCTTGCTCGTCTTCACCCAATTACCCGCTTTCCCCATGCTCACCATGGGAGGCGGTTGCATCGGAATCGCGATTCTGTTGCAACGTCAGAAGAAGGTCGATGACAAAATCGCGATTCAGCGCAAGCAGGAATCGGAACAGACACAAAAGAGTGTTCCAGAGAAAAAAGTCGAAGACTATTTGGAAGTCGATCCACTCCGCTTGGAACTCGGTGCGCGCTTGATCGTGCTGGCCGATCCCAACCGCGGCGGCGACTTGATGAAACGGATCTCGACTGTCCGAGCCACGTTGGCCAGCGAGATGGGGATACTGCTCCCCATGGTCCGGATCAAGGATCGGATGAGCTTGCCAGAGACCAGCTACGAACTATCGATGGCTGGCAACCGCATCGCGACTGGGATTCTGAGACCGGACAAACTACTGGCCATCGATAAAGGGCTGACGTTGGGCTCGATCGATGGCGAAGAGACCACGGATCCAGCCTTTGGACGCAAGGCATTTTGGATTGAGCCCAAAAATCGCCAACAGGCGGAAATGTATGGCTTTCACGTCGTCGAGTGCGGCGCCGTATTGGCGACGCATGTTCAGGAAACCGCGCGGAAGCATGCCGATGAACTGCTCACTCGGGAGGTGTCCAAACAACTGATCGATCAACTGAAAAAAACCAATTCCACGGTCGTCGATGAGTTGATCCCGGGCATGCTGAAGCTGTCCGAGGTGCAACAGGTGCTCCAGAATTTGCTCCGCGAGGACATTCCAATTCGGCAACTGGGAATGATACTCGAGACGCTCGGCGACTATGCGCATCGGATCAAAGATCCATTGTGGCTGACTGAATACGTTCGGCATCGCATGGCGCGCACGATCTCGCACCGCTATCGGGACGAGTCCAACACGCTCCGAGTCATCACCCTCGATCCGGCCATGGAGGATCGCATCGCCGCAGGTACAGAACAATCCGATCGCGGTATCTTCATTCGAATGTCTCCGGAAGTGATCAACAAAACCTGCGCCCGTATTGCCGAACAACTGAAAAAACTTGACAGTCTGGCTCGCCCGCGCTGCGTCCTGGTGAGTCCCAAAATCCGTTTGTCACTGCGGCAGATCACTCAAGAGTCCATCGCAGATCTACGCGTCCTGTCGTACAACGAAGTCTCGCGGGACACCAATATTGAGTCCGTGGGACTGGTGAGTGACGAAGCCTAGTCAGAGGAAGTAGCGTTGGATGAAACCAGATGTTTGCATCAAAACTTTTCAAGCCCGAACGCTGGCCGAAGCCCTGAGTCGCGTTCGTCGCGAACTGGGTCCCGATGCGGTGATCTTGGAGACCAAGGTAACCTCGGCTTCGCTGGTACCCTGGCGCGGAACCAGGATTCACCTGACAGCCAGTTCACGCTCCGCCAACAATGCCATGCAAGAGACGCCCGCGAGCTCATTGGTCGAAGACCCAGAACTCGCAGAAAAGACCGACAGCTCGTCGAACACGATTCATGCAGAAGCCGAATCGCTTTCCCCCAGTCCTAAGCCCATTCCGCCGGTTCCCGCGCCTCTCGAATGGTTACCTGACTCCTACCTGTGGGTTGCCGATCAACTTCGCCAAACGGACCTGGAACCAAACGTGATTCGCACGTGGTTGCATGACGCCTTCGCCCAACTCGGAAGCAATGTGACAGATCCATGGATCATCCAAGCCCATTTGGGACAACGCATCAGCGCCGCCTTGAAGGTTGCATTGCCCTTGGAAGATTGGAAAACGTCCCGAGCAACGGTGGCCGTCGTGGGTGGTTCGGGACAAGGCAAAACGAGCTGCATTGCCAAGATGGCTGGCATGGCATCCCTGCAGTGTGGCCTCAGGCCAGGTATCCTAAATTGTTCCAACGATGGATTGCAAGCCAAACATTCACTGGCCCGCTACTGCGACCTAATGGATTGGGGTTACGAACAAGTTCATGCACCGAAGTTAGCTTTGGCGGCGTTCGAGCGGTTGAACGAGTGCGATTTGATTTTGATCGATACACCGAGTTGCAACCCGGGTGAGCCCGAAGCGATCGAAGACATGCAGCGCATGCTTGAATCGCTCGCCGTATCGCAGACCCATTGGGTGGCCTCTGCCAATCTTCATCCGGCATCCTTTCATCGGCTGCAGGATTGGTACCAGCCATTGAAGCCCACCCATTTGCTGCTCACCAAATTGGATGAATCCCTGGGTCTGAGCGGCCTCTACACAGGACTGGCACATAGCCATCTACCCCTAGGCTTTGCATCGACAGGCCCAGGCGTTCCGGATGATTTCCTGAGCTTGAACCCGGCACGTGTCGTGACGCTTCTTTTGGGGAATCCTCCCGCCACGCATTCATGGCAGCGATCGAGCATTGAGGTCCAGAGCGACACCGTCAGGATGAGCGTGTAGGCGAACTTCAGCAAGTCGCATCGTTGGGACTGTTCGAGTACGATGGGGGAACTGCTAACGCATCGTTGATCCCCACCTACCGATACCTTCACGCGCGTGCATTCCCAACCATGAAAATTTCGCGAAGCCTCATTGCCTTGATGTGGGTTCTTTTGTTTTGGGCGCCATCGGCGACGGCGGACGACCGCCCGAACTTGCTTTTCATCTTTTCGGACGATCATGCGCAGCATGCAATTTCTGCGTATGGCTCGCGAGTCAACCAAACGCCTAACTTAGATCGACTGGCCAAGCAAGGTGCCCGGTTTACCAATTCGTTTGTCACCAACTCCATTTGCACTCCGAGCCGAGCCACCTTGCTAACCGGCCAGTACTCGCACCTCAATGCCGTGCCAGTCTTCAATCGCTTCGATGGTGCCCGCGACCATGTCGCCAAGCATTTGCAGCAGGCTGGCTACCATACGGGCATGATCGGAAAATGGCATCTGGGCTCGGATCCGACTGGATTCGATCGCTGGGTCGTGCTCCCTGGTCAAGGTGCCTACTGGAATCCGCAGTTCCTCGTACCCGGTCACAAACTCACCTTGGAAGGGCATTGCACCGAACTGACCACGCAGCTTGGTATTGAGTTCTTGGAGACCCGGCCCAAGGACAAGCCCTTCTTCCTGATGCTGCATCACAAGGCCCCGCACCGGGCTTGGGAACCGGATACGAAGAATCAACAAGCCTTCCATGATCGCATGATTCCTGAACCGGAAACGTTGTGGGATGATTACGCGACACGCCCTGCGGCGTTGCCAGAGAATGAACAAACGGTTGCCAACGATCTCACGCGTCGGGATCTGAAACTCGAAGTCCCTGAGAACCTCAAGGGTCCCGAGCGCAATGCGTGGCTCAACACGACGCCGACCGAGGTCGAGGTGGATGGCAAACTGCTTCGCGGCCGGGAGCTGACTCAATGGAAGTACCAGCGCTACATGCAGGACTATTTGGCGTGCGTGCAGGGAGTCGACGACAGCGTTGGACAAATGCTTGACTTTCTCGATGCCAACGATCTCGCAAAGAACACGATCGTGGTGTACACCGCCGACAATGGTTGGTACCTGGGTGACCTGGGCATGTATGACAAACGATTTATGTACGAGCCCGGATTGCGAACCCCGCTGCTGATGCGTGGGCCGGGTGTGCAGCCTGGAATCACGCCCGATTCAATGGTCGTCAATATTGACTTGGCCCCGACATTGCTCGATGCCGCAGGCTGCGAAGTACCTGACTTCATGCAAGGCCGATCGGTGATGCCTCTGCTCCGCGGAGAGCAACCTGCGGATTGGCGAACCTCGATTTACTACCGTTACTATCACGATCCCGGGCATCACAACACACGGGCTCATTACGGCGTCCGAACTGCGACGCACAAGTTGATTTACTATTGGCGCAAGAATGCTTACGAGATGTTCGACTTAGTCCGAGATCCCAGCGAACAGAACAATCTGCTTTTCGATCCAGCCGTCGCCAACGCTGCGCCGAATGCGCGGTTGTTCGCCCAACTCAAGGATGAGATCGTGCGCTTGCAAAAGTTCTACAAAGACGAAGGCCAATACGCGGATCCTGAAACGTGGCCAGCGGGCAGCGCCGATGGTCCCTTCGATAACAAAGAGCCGATGGGCAAACAAACCGTGCAAGCGGCCATCCAAGCCTCGGGGAGTTGAGAGTAGTCGTGCAGCCAGTCAGGCTGCGACCCACCGATTGAGATCGGGGTTGAGTCATCATGAAGACAACCTCCTTTCCAACAAAAAATGCGGTTGCTAGACCACCAACAAGCAAGCCAACGCCGCGTGGATCCGTGACAATGCTTCTTGATTCTTTCGAGTTTTTCACCTTTGGCATGAGACCGAGGGCGCTTCCTTGACGCCTTTTTTCTTGTGTCATGAGGGTAGTCCCCCTCCCGCCGCTGCAATCGGCGGGCTCTGCATGACACACAATTTCCCCCTTAAAAGACATTGTTTCGCAGCTGGCAGCCTTTTAGAGGCGGACAGAAATCGGCGAAATAGTTGCCTTTCCAAGGTCGATTGGGTCCATGAAACGAAATGCTCTCCACAAAAACGGTCAAAACAGTTCGCGAAAAGACCGGCGAAATCGATTCAGGAAAGGGCTCTTTGAAGTCCTAGAACGCCGTGAAATGTTGGCCATCGATGGATGGAACAATGTCCTCCAGCCACTGAGTGTGTTGGCCGACTCGCAGCAGGAGGTTTCACCTCTCGATGCGCTGGTTGTGATCAACGAGATCAATAGCCGGCGTTATAGCGATTCCTTTGGCCGACTCCCCGACGAGCCCCCTGCTGGAGAACGTCCCCCTTACTTCGATGTGAACTGCAATGGCACGGTGGACCCGCTCGATGTACTCCTGGTGGTCAATCACCTTAACGGTGGTCCCAAGCCTCTAGGTTGGACACAAGCGGTGATCGATACGCAAACCGGGGCTGGATCTGTTTCAGCGGCCGGTTGCTCACCGCAGCTCAACGAAGGCAATTCGTTCCGGACCGAATTGGTATCTGCCATCACTTTGCCGAACGACCACTCCGCGGTACAGGTATCGTTCATGTCGCCTGCCTTCGACACCTTCAGTCAAATGGATATTCGTGACGCATTCGAGATCGAGTTGACGGACCAAGCGGGCAATCCCATCGCCTTTCCGTTTTCGGCCGCAGCCGATGCGAGTTTCAACTGGAACGAAGGCTTGTCCCCCATTGTTGGAACCGGTGTCGAATTCGTGGATGGCGGATCGGGTAATCCCTCGTCGGCTACGGTCCCTTTGTCTGGGTTGGCTGCTGGGACTCGAGTTCAACTGCACCTGAGGTTGGTGAATAATGACGGTGATGATGGCACGTTCGTCCGTATCCAGGATGTTCGTTTAATCGATGCCACGACAGCAGCTCCGACCGGTGCTTCCCTGGCCAGTCCAACCGTTGAACCATCCCCTGTAGACTTTGGCCGACTTCAGAATGTTACCGGTGGCTTGTCGGTCCGCTATGGGCGAACGACACTGTCGGCGGACGATGATCGACTCTTGACCGACGTCGAAGTGACGAACGTGGGCGGGTTGGCTTACCGAGGACCGTTGGTCCTGGCGCTAAAGAATTTCTCAAGCATCGATGTGAGTGCATTGCGACCCGACGGGTTCACTCCAGAAGGCCAGCCCTACTTCCAGATCGGATCAGCCAACGATTTATTGAGGGTTGGGCAAACGAGCCGTGCGCGGGCCATCGGATTTCTGAATGGCAGTGGCCAGCGGTTCGATTATCAGTTTGAGATTTTGGCTCGGGTCAATGCGGCACCGAGAGGCTTTACGAGTCTGCCAAACACCGTCATTGAAGCGGGCACTTTCTATTCATACACGGCTGTTGCCACGGATCCCGACGGTGATTCGCTGAGTTACTCCATCGAGACAGGTCCAGATGCAGCGTCGATCGATGCCCAAACGGGGGTAATGAATTGGAGCAGCACCGTCGGCGACCTCGGTTTGCATCGGATCACGATCCGAGCCACGGATTCTTTTGGCTTGTACGCGGAGCAGACATTTGAACTGAGCGTGGTCGAGTCGTTGCAAAACCGACCACCGAATTTTGTCAGCGATCCGGTAACCGATGCGATTGCCTCAAGCGGCTTTGAAATCACCACAGTCCGTGTTGGCGATGCTCCCTCAGGTACCGCGATCATCGCTGGCTTCCAAGGACCGAGATTGGTTTCGATCCATTCGGACGACCAGACGCTCGGCGTCTACGCGGGCGAGAACAACGATCGCTTCGATGAAGAAACGATCTATGCGACGGGTCATCCGCGACCGACCGAATCGCTTTGGGATGTCGGCATCTCGGTCGATGTGGGATTGCCGCCCTTTGCGGCCAATGACGACACCAATTCGGTGTCGGGGTTGGCCCAAGGGGACCTCAATGGCGACGGCTTCCTCGATTTGGTTGCGATGGTGAACTTCGACAGTCCCGCCCGCAATCTACGACGTCAGTGGCAGATCGCGGCGGTGCTCGGTGACGGCAACGGCGGTTTTGGCGACCCGATTATCGTCTTTGCCAGTTCATTCTCGAGCTCCTTCGACAACCGCAATTTGATGGTCCGGGATCTCAATGGCGATGGAAGCCTCGATGTGATTGCGGTAGAGCGCGTGCGACAGCCTCGGATCGTCACGATTTTGGGTAACGGTGATGGCACGTTTCAACCGCCAGTCGAGCAGACGTTTTCGCGAACGGTCAGCGATTTCACGATCGCCGATATTAATGAGGATGGTGTTTTGGATTTGATCGGGCGCGGGACGCAATTGAGTTTTGGAGCCAACTACGAAGCGATTTGGATGCCCGGTGCCGGCGACGGTACGTTTGCCGAACCGATCTTCATCGCCGCTGCAGGTGGAGCGCCCAACTGTTGTTTCGCAACGCAAGTGCGACCCTTGGATGTCGCGGACTTGAACAACGATGGCCACCTCGACTTGGCCATCGCTGGATCAAACGCATCGATCCAGATCTATCACAACGATGGTACTGGCACGTTCACACTGGCTGCCGATATCGACCCTCCCGGTCCCGCTTTCTTCTACGCACCGGACTGGTTGCGCATCGGTGATTTTACGGGCGACGGTCTCCTGGATATCGCCTATTTTCATGTTTGGGATGGCGGGCGTATCGACTTGATGGTCGGGGATGGCTCTGGCGTCGAATTCGTACACCAACAAGGCAATCTTTCCGGCCGTGTCGACAACTGGGCGGGCGGCGATGGGCCGGTCGACGTCGATGGTGACGGCGATTTGGATTTGGTGATGGGAGGTGAGGGCGGAAATCAAGCCTCACCCATAGTATTTCTCAATGACGGCCAAGGGCGATTTCGTGCAACCGAGTATCCGATGGTTGATTTCCTAGGACACTTGCCTGCGAACAACGCCTACGGAAATGACATCGCTCGAGGCGCGTTGTTTGGCGATTACAATCGTGACGGAGTGATCGATTTCTCCTACTTCACCAGCGGTAGCGACTTCAATGGAGTGGGAATTCGCTTTGGAACGCGCGCCGGCGAGTTCGGCAGCACTCGCTCCCTGCCCGCCGATGCAATCCTGAACGATACGGAAGTGCATCCCGCCGACTTTGATGGCGACGGCGACATTGACTTGCTTAGCTTGCCCTCTGGATACATGAGTCTTGGCTTGGGCGACGGCACGTTTGCCGAGCCCTTTCCAGCGATCGGCGTAAGCCGTCCTGGCTCGTTTGGTTCGATTGCAGACTTCAATTCGGATGGTTTGCCGGACGTTCTCGCAACGAGGGCCAATACCCGCGGAAGTCGCTACTACGTGGCTCTCTCAAACGGCGACGGTACGTTTACGGTCAGCGATGAAAATTTAGTCGAGTCCAGTTTCTATGGTTACTCCGCGACCGAAATTGCTGACTTCAACAACGACGGCTACCCCGACTTCGTGGCCAAAACGAGTGTGGAGCGACAGATCGATGTGCACCTCAATGATCCCGAAAACCCAGGCGTGTTTGCACGCAGTTTTCGAATCACCCTGCCCCCTGAGGCGCAAGGCATCAACGTCAGCAGTTGGGAGGAGTCCTTCGTACCAGCGGATTTTACGGGTGACGGCATCGTGGATCTCGCGTTTGCCAGCCGCTCGGTCGTCGGTACATCGAAAATGACGTTGGTGATTTACGCAGGAGATGGTGATGGGAATTTCGCGCCGCACAGCGAACTAGAAGGCTACGACGACGAGGTCATGACCAGCATTTTTGGGGCTCAATTCTATTACCCAGGGGACTATAGCGCAGGCGACGTAGATGGCGACGGCGATATCGATCTCATCTCGGGAACCACCATGGGCCCCCGCGTTTTTCTGAACCAGGGCGACGGGAGCTTCCGCTTCCTAACGCAACTCAACAACTACTCGACCGATCAACGCGGACGGGACAGCGACCTGATCGACTTCGATGCGGATGGGATACTCGACTACGTGGAAAGCGGGTACGTCAGCACACCCCTCAACGTGCGTCTGGGGCGCGGCGACGGCACCTTCGAAGAGGGACGCCGCGTGGGCAGCCTCGGAGATATTTCGCTCTCGTTTTTCGCGGATGTCGATCACGACGGGCATCAAGACGTCGTGCAAAAATCCCAAAGTACAGCCACGACGTTGCTGGCAGGTATTCGGGATGGCCTCGTCGACCTCTTGGCACTTGACCTCAACAACGATGGCAATCAAGAACTGATTACCGTCCAGCAGCAGAGCGATCGGTTGCAGATTTTTGTCGGCGACAACCTTGGCGATTTTTCGCGTCGGTCGGACCTGCTCACCAGCCGCGCGCCGACGGCCGTGGCCGCGGGGGACCTCGATGGTGATGGACGCTTCGAGTTGCTGACGGCGAATCGCGCCGGTCGATCGATCTCAATCTTTACCGGCGATCTTGGGAGCGGCTACACAACCACCGAGCTGTCATTGCAGGCTGGTCCGATCGACGTGCTTATCGCGGATCATAACGGCGATGGGTTTCCGGATGTATTGGCGCTCGACGACTCGCAAAACGGTCTCCATATCTTTCCAGGAAATGGAACGACAACACCGTCAACACCCCTGATTCTCGGGCTGGGTGACAAACCCGGGAGATTGATCTCAGCCGATGCAACGGGCGATGGTTGGCTGGATGCCATCGTGACTTTGCCGGAATCCAGGCGAGTCATGATCCTCCCCGGAAACGGGATAAGCTTCGATTTCTCGGCGCCGATCTATTTGACGACCTTGGGGATTCCTTCCGATCTCGCGGTGCTGGATCTCAATGAAGACGGGCAACCCGAACTGGCTGTCAGTCAATCCAACTCGAATTCAGTGGTGATTTATTACGGTCAGGGCGGCGGTCAATTCGCGCGCCCCCAATTGATCGCGGTTGGGGATCGTCCAACACGAATTCAAGTCGCCGATGCCGACGAAGATGGGCGAATGGACCTGGTCATCGCCAATACCGGGGACGCCACGGTCAGCGTGATCTACAACCGTTTCGACCCGAACGAAGTGTATCGTTACGACGCCGACGCCATCGATCCGGATGACGATGCGCTCACCTACTCCATCGTCGACGGCCCCGGAGGATTGATCATCAATGCGTCCACAGGAGAACTGCTATGGGCGGCGTCACCCGATCAAGTCGGAGACCACGATGTGACCATCGCGGCCAACGATGGCCGCGGCGGGATTGCGACCCAGTCCTTCATGATCGACGTCCTGCCCGCTCGCGAAAACGCGGCCCCTCTCTTCGCAACCGAACCCAAACTCCACATCGGAGCGGGCGAATCCTTCGAGTATCAGGCAAGAGCGCTCGACAACGACGAAGATCCACTGCGCTATCGCTTGATCGATGGGCCGGACGGAGCGACCGTCGATCCGACAACAGGCTTGATTCAATGGGATGCCCGGCCTGATGCAGCGGCTGGATTCCGACTGCCCGGAGATTCGTATCTGGGCGCCATCGTCGTTCCTGCAGATGCGACGTTGCAAACGGCGTCGCTGACTGTCGAGGGCTGGTACAACTTCAGTCGTCTTCCGGCCTTCAACGGGGCGGCGATTATCTTCGAACAAACCAATCAATACGGCAACGCATACCAGCTCTGGAATAACGGCAATACCAGGTTGCGTTTGGAAATGCAACTCGGTCCGAACTTCGGCAACAACAACGGGTTGTTTCGAGCTTTTTACGACTTCGTCCCGCAGACCGACCGCTGGTACCACTTTGCCCTGACGATCGACGATGCAAGCCGTACTGCCCATGTCTATGTGGATGGTGAATTGCTGGGCACGAGCGCGCTACCCGGACCTATCTTTTACTCGGGTCACAACGCTCAGGTTGGCGACGCCGGCCAGTTTGCGATGGCCGGTCGCATCGAAAGCTACCGGCAGTGGAATTTCGCTCGGACTGCCGATCAAATACGCGAAGGACTGGGACGCCAATATTCGGAGCCTGCCGGCCCAGCCGGCCTCGTGCTCGACTATCGTTTCGAATCCGAGAGCACGCGGACCGTGGTCGATCATTCGCCAGCCAACAACTACGGCTATCGAGTCTCTAATGGCCTAGAACCCCAATGGGTCGACGGCCTGGCCACGCCTGGCCTATCTCGCTTTGTCATCGCCGTCGAAGATGGTCGGGGCGGTTTCGATACGCAATCCTTCAACGTTGAGATTGTTCCCGAACTTCGCGGTAGTATCATCGGCCATCTTTTTAATGATCTAGACGGCGATGGCGTTCAAGACGATGGCAGTGAGAATCCAACCGAACCATCGCTCGAAGGCTGGCAGTTGTTCATTGATGCCAACGGCAATGGCTATCCGGATCCCGACGAGCTACAGAGTATCACCGACGCCCAAGGCAATTATCGCTTCGAGCGTTTGCTGCCGGGCGAGTACCCTGTTCGGCTGGCGCCCGTCGCGGGTTACGCGGTGCCGACGACTGCCACAACCGTCAGCGTAGACGCCAATGGCGAAACCACCTTGGATCAAGCCATCCAGCAGCTATCGCTCAGCCATATTCGTGGCCAGCTGCGGAATGAGATGGCAGAAACAATCGCCTATTGGAAAGTGTTTGCGGATCTCGACGATGATGGATTGCGCGATGAAAACGAGCCGATGGCGATCAGCGATCGCACCGGGAGTTACGCGTTGACGGGACTAGCAGCTGGAAGCTACAAGATTCGTCCTGAATTGCCCGCGGGCTGGACCGATACCGCTGGACGCGACGGGCTGACGGTTGCACTCGCTGCCAACGAGATCGCGACAGGCAACGATTTTACACTGACACCATCCAATACTTCAGTCTCGGGGGGCGCGCATTTCGTCACTCAGCCACCGGCCAGTATCGAGGCGCGTCAGACATTCCGCTATGCCGCAGTTGCGATGAGTATTGCCAACGAAGCGATCGTCTATGATCTTTCGCTTGCCCCTGATGGGATGACCGTCGATTCAAGCACCGGCCTCACCGCATGGCGTCCGACGATCGAGCAACTAGGAGAGCACTTGGTTATCCTGCGCGCCACCAGCGCCTCTGGATCGATTTCCCTACAGGATTTCTACATCCAAGTTAACGCGCCGAACACCGCCCCTGTAATTGTTTCAGAATCCGCGGCGAGCGCTTTGCGACTCAATGCTTACGTTGGTATGGTCTACGCGTACGACGTCATCGCCCAAGACGCCGAATCCACGACTCTCACCTATTCGCTTTCAAGCGCACCGACGGGCGCAACCATCAATGAAGTCACTGGCAGACTCTCCTGGACACCCGCTTCGAGCGCCGTCGGCTCACACGAATTCACCGTTGTAGTGACAGACGAGGGAGGGGCAAAGACCACAGCAACTTGGACAGTCGATGTTCAAAATGGCGTTCCGGCGACTTTACCACTCAACGTCACATTGCCACGCTCCACCGCCGCAGTGACCGTCGATTACTTCAGCCGTATCCGAGCCACCGATGCAATCGGTCGGCCGGTAACTTGGACGCTCGTTTCCGGTCCAGACGGCATGACGGTCGAGGCTGACGGAACCATCCAATGGGCACCCGCCGCCAACCATTTCGGTTCGCAGACGATCGAACTCCGCGGAGCCACACCGGACGGTTCCACGGAGATTGTTTTTTTCGATATCGAAGTCACCGGTCGATCGCTGAACGCTATCCCATCGATCGACTCAGAGCCCATCACTTCCGTATCCATCGGCCAGACATTTTCCTACGATCTCATTGTCTCTGATACTGACCAGGACATCTTCGCGTTCACTTTGCTCGAAGCGCCCGTTGGGATGAGCGTTCATCCGTCACTTGGCACTGTTCGCTGGACACCGGCGGCAGATCAACAAGGTGAATCGAAGGTCGTCGTCCAAGTCTCCGATCCAAGCGGCGCGACGGCCACACAGGAGTTCAAGCTGAACGTTAGTCGCTTCGGCGGTCCGCCTCGGATTGTAAGCGTGCCCCCGACGGAAGCCGGCGTTGGCAGCGCGTTTCTTTACTCGGTCGTCGCCCGTGATCGCGAAGGCGATCCGCTTACCTATACCTTGCTCGCCGCACCTGCAGGGATGAGCATCGTAGAAACCACCGGCGAGATCGTTTGGACGCCGACCATCGATCAAGTCGGTCTGCAAGACGTCGTGATTCAAGTCAGCGACGGTATTGGCGGAGCTGTCACACAAGCCTTCGCGATTCGTGTAGCCGCAGGCATACCGAACTTGCCACCGCAGATCACCAGCACGTCACCTCGGTTTGGCGCAGTAGGTACAACCTATATCTACACACTCACAGCGACCGACCCTGAAGGGACACTGCTTCGTTATTCACTCGGGCAGTCACCTGCGGAAATGACGATCGATCCAGTGACCGGTACTGTCGAGTGGACACCGACACAAGCCTACGTCGGAAAATCCGTTGTTACGTTGATCGCGACCGATGCGGGTGGCGCCAGTGCCATTGAATCGTTCGAGTTCGACGTGCTGGCGCAGAACACAGCGCCCGTCATCACCAGCATGGCACCGATCGACGTGGCTGCCGGTGCCTTGTTCATGTACGACGTGTTGGCCAGCGACGCCAATCTGGATCAATTGACCTTTGAGCTAACTCAAGCTCCCGTGGGCGCGCGCATTGATTCGTTTGGCCGCATCCGCTGGGAAACCGATGTATCTCTCATCGGTGCGCATGATTTCGTCGTGAAGGTTCAAGACCCACGCGGTGGCCAAGCGATGCAGAGTTTCACACTCGATGTCATCGAGGACACCGTGGCTCCGGAGGTCAGCATCATCGAAAACCTCGGTGAAGGCTCTCGCAATGTCCTTCCCTGGCAAGGGCCTTTTATCGTCTTCGTCAGGGCCATCGACAACGTTGCCATTGCATCATTGACCTTGACTGCGAACGGTCGCGACATCCCGCTCGACACCGCGGGTACGGCCAAATTCACGTTCGATGAGTGGGGGTTCGTTGGTATCAACGCCACAGCCACCGCTACGGACACCAACGGTAACGTCACCAGCAAGACGATCTTCTTCGACTACGATTTCCCGGAAGGCTGGGGGGGCGGGAATGTCGAGGTCATTCCTCGAGCGATCATCACAAGTCCCGCGGACACACAATCCGTTTCGGGGATGGTCAGCATCGTCGGCACCGCTGCTCACGACGACTTTGCAGCCTACAAACTTTCCTATCGCCGCGCTGACGAAGATCGCTTCATCGAGTTCTTCGAAAGCACAGCTGCTGTGACCGACGGCGAACTCGGCATCTGGGACACCAGTTTATTACTCAACGACGAATACGTCCTCCGTTTAGAAGTCGCCACGAATGCCGGTGTCGTCAACGTCGTCGAACACCACGTCGGACTCGCCGGAGAACTCAAGCTGGGTAATTTCCGGTTGAGTTTCACCGACATGGTCATTCCAGTCGCAGGTATTCCTATCGAGATCACTCGCATCTACGACACACTCCAAGCCGACCGCGAAGGGGACTTCGGCTATGGCTGGCGGCTTGAATATCGCAATACGGACTTACGAGTCGGATTGCCCCAAAGCGGTCTCGAAGACATCGGCATCTACAGTGCGTTGCGTCCGGGGGTAAAGGTATATCTCAACGTCCCTGGCCAAGGCCGACAGGGCTTTACCTTCAATCCTGACATCCGCGTTCTGCCTGGCTGGGGCGGCAACAATTTAACGTTGGCGAGGCCTCGCTTCACTCCTGATCCGGGAGTCACGTCCAGTCTTTCCACGGGCATCAGCAGTTACTTGCAAGTCAACGAGCTTGGTGAACTCTATGCTCCGGGAGGCATCCCCTACAATCCGGCTTCGCCCAATTTCGGAGGCGCGTATGTGCTGACCACTCGCGAGGGCATCACGTATCGCATCGATGGGGCGAGCGGAAACCTGCAATCCGCGACAGATCGCAATGGAAATCGATTGGTGTTTAGCGACGATGGAATTCGTGTGGGCAGCAGCAATGAGGATGGCTATGGAATTGCCATTGAGCGGGATCGAATGAATCGGATCACCAAGATTTCGGACCCGAATCAAAACAGTGTGCTGTACCGATACGTGAACGGGGATCTCGATTCGTCGACCGATCGAAATGGCAATGTCACCCGATTTGAATACTCCGCACTGAAACCTCACTATCTTAGTGCGGTAAGGGACCCCTTCGATCGTGTCGGTGTGAGAACGAATTACAGCGAAGCGGGCCGACTTGAGAGTTTGACAGATGCTGACGGGAATGTCGTTCGTATTGATGTCGACGTCGACGCTCTGGTCGAGAAAGTGACAGATGCGCTCGGCAACGAATCGTACGTCGCCTACGATATGCGAGGAAACAAAATATTGTCGGTGGATCCATTGGGTCAACGCTCTGAATATCGTTACGACACCAATAACTTCCTGCTCGCCTCCGTCAACCCGCTTGGCGAAACGATCGAGTACACACGTAGCCGTACCGGAAAGATCACCACGCAAACCGACGATGCTGGATTCGTCAGTCGCTTTGCGTTGGATGCAAACGACTTGATTGTGGGTTTTACCGATAGCCTTGGATCCACAACACAGTACGTTCGCGACGCGCGCGGCAATCTTATTCAGGAAATCGACCCGGCGGGGGCGGCAACGATCTACAACGTGGATTCCTCTGGCAATGTCATCCAGAAAACCGACGCTTTGGGTGGCCAGACAGAAATCGTTCGGAATTCGAGAGGATGGATTCTGCAGGTCGAAAACGAACTCGGTGAAAAGGAATCCCGGTCTTACGACGCATCCGGCAGATTGATTCGAGCCAATCTGCAGCGCAGCGTCGGCGGAGAGACAATCGAACTGACAACGTCTCAGACTTACGATGCTGCAGGCAATGTGACTCGAACCGTGGGCCCGGACGGAAAGGTTACCGAAATGGAATACGATTCCGGCAACCAGCTCGTCCGATCGGTCGACAATCTCGGTCGAGAAACTGTGTACGAACGCAATTCAAACGGCGAACTCAAAGGGATCGAATTGGCAGGTCAAACATTGGTTTCTTCCACTTTCGACACCTTGGGTCGACGCACGAGTTCCGAAACCGTGGATGGTCAGTTAACAACCTATGAATATGACCAGTTAGGCCGCGCAGTCCGACAAACCACAACCGACGGTTCGAATTCGGTGGGAGAGGACGTGACGTTTAGTTACGACGCCTTGGGCCGAGTCACGCAAGTCTCCAAGGGCGAATACAAACTCGTCGATGATACGTTTGATAATCGAGGCGCGCCGATTCAGTCAGGTGCCGGAAATCTTGCGAGTACTAGAGAATTCGACGCTGCAGGTCGTCTGGTCGCTGAGACGATCGATGGAGATCGTACCGAATACCAATATGACAACAACGATCGAATCACACATATTAAGTATTCAGATGGCTCGATCCTCCAATATGAATTCAATGCCGCCGGGGAATTGTTGACGGAACGACTCGATGGTCGAATTCGATTTCGCTACGACTACGATTCCGCCGGGCAAATGATCGGTGTGATCGATGGAAACGGATCAAGAACATCCTATTCCTATGACGAGGTTGGCAACCTTACTCGGTTGACTGATGCACTCGGTCGGGAGACTGCATATGATTACACCAACTCAGGCAACATGGCTAAAGTCACACTTCCAAATGGAAGCGCGATTGATTACGAATACGATTCAACTGGACGCTTGATCACCAAACGATCAGGCACAAGCCAGGTTTCCTTCACGTACGATGGATTGGATCGCATCGCGTCTCGCCAAGAGTCAGAATCCGAATCCACATTCGTATACGATGCTGCGGGGCGATTGGTCTCAATGATCGATGAGCGCGGGTCGACCGATATCCAATACGACTCATTCAATCGCGTCATCCAGAAGATGGATCCAACGGGTGCCTTCATTCGGTACACCTATGATCGAGACGGCAACATCGCGAGCGTTGCGACACCTTCAGGGATACGACGACTGACATACAATGCCACAGCACAGATTACGACTTCAGTCGATGTCGATGGTGGCACAACGGTTTACGACTACGATGACTTTGGTCGACTCGTCTCCACCTTGCTTCCCAATGGAATCCGGGAAACGCTGACCTATCGGGACGATGGACAAATTGAAACACGATCGATCCATCGAGGAGAGGAACAAATTTTCCGAATCGAGTATCAGTACGATAGGCAAGCTCGCCTGATCGCTGAGATTGATTCGGACGGTACGAGCGCGTTTTATGAGTATTCGAACAGTGGCTATCTGACCCGAGAATTCTACCGAGATTCTTCGGGCTCCGAACGTGAGATTCGCTACCTTTACGATGCCGTGGGCAATCGATTGGATCGCAATGATTCCTTGAATGGAGTGGTCCGATATGAATACAACAGTATGGATCAGCTGGTAGCGAAAACGTCGGGGGCTGATCGTTTCGCGTATCGATACGATGACTCAGGCAATTTGATTGAGGTCACTCGCAACGATCAACCTTTTGTGTCGTATCGCTGGTCGTCCGCCGGACGCTTGCTGGAAACCCGCCGAATCGTGGATGGCATCGAGCAAAGGGAGGAATATCTTTACGACCCGCAAGGTATCCGGGTCGGTACCGTTCGCGATGGCGTGGCTCATTACCTTTTGACGGACTCGAACGGAGGGCTTTCGGAGGTAGTCGACGTCTATGATGCGGATGGAGAAGTCGTTCAGAGTGTTTCCCAAGGAGCAGGGGTTCGCTATTCGAAGACGCCCTCGGGGGGTGCCTACTCGATCCAGGACCTAAGGGGTTCGTTGACCATGCGATTCGATGCCGCTGGAAACTTGATCGAGCAAAATCGATATGATGCGTTTGGTCGAAATCTTCAGTCCGAGGACTCGCAAGGTTTTCTTGGAGAGTGGTCGGATGAAGTTTCTGAACTCGTCTATTTGCGATCACGATATTACAGCAGTGACGATGGGCGGTTTCTGAGTACGGATCCTCTGCGCGGTGTGGCTGGATTACCAATCACGCAACACAAATACGCCTATGCAGGAAATGATCCTATCAACCAGTTCGATCCGACCGGAATGTCTACGTTGGCTGAGCAATTGGCGACGCTTACGATCAAGAATCGATTGTTCCAGGTGGGAATCGTTCAAGGATTGGTGGGCGCAATTTCACTAGCGTTCAATAGCTCGATCCGTTGGAGTGGACCGGTCTATCAAATAGGATATGGCGACTACAAAATCGCCAAGAGCAATTTCGACAGTCAGAGTATTGGGGGGGAGATCGGGTCAGTTGCCGTGCTGACTTTGTACAAGGAAATCGGTGCTTCGGCCTCACTGCTAGAAACGCTCAGCAAGCGAGCGAAAGCCGCCAAAGAAAAACGATTGGAGGAGAATTTCTTGCTGTCCAAGGCACTGTTCGGCAAGAGAAGTCGGTCGGCCAACGCGGCGAGAAGAGATCTTAAGGCTGCTCGCAACGAAGGGACCTATCAGAGTCCTGAAGACTTGCTGGGATTCTCTGTCGGTGACGCGGATATCTATACTCCCGCGTGGATGGGGCACACAGGCTATTCCATGACTGGCGCGTACCTCGGGGGTTCGCTAAGTGTCGGGGCGAGTCTGACCGGGGGCAACGCCGACGGAGTCGGAGTCGGAGCGGGTGGCAGCATCGCAATTGCCGCGGCCGTTTACGGGTTCGGAGTTGGATTTTCTTTCAAGGATACAAGTAAGGGAATCAGCGTTACGGACACGCAGAACGGCGCCTGGCTTCCAGACCTGCAAGCAGGCTTCTCCGTTTCAGTGGGTGTGAGCATTCCCAGTTACACGTCCTATCGACAATCACCAAAATGATTGTCTTTCTAAAGCGTGCGATCCATAACAGCAGCAACTGTCCCAACCGCGATTGCCTTCGGGGCAGTCCGGGAACCTAGAAAAGTAAACACCCTCACCTCGCTGCGATCGACCTTTCCTCGAGGAAGGGTGACCGCATTGGCTAGGTCGCCGAAAACCTGAAGCATGCTCGTGGTGGACTTCAAACCACCGATCACCGTTGGTGATCATAAAGCTGCTAAAGGTGGCAGGGGGATCCGAGAACATTCCACACAAATCCCGGATGGACCCTAATATTGGGGTCCACTTCAGAAGTCGCTGGGGTACTGCAGTGGCATGGAATTGAAAAATGTGGCACGACGCTCCGCGTCGTGATTCTCGAATTCGAATACGCCGAATCTATTTGAACCCGCGACGCGGAGCGTTGCCCCACATTGTTCTTCATTGCATTCTACGCGGTGTGCTTCACCACGCTCGATCAATGTCGAAGATCCGCCGTGGCGGAGATGCAGCGTGACTGGCGTGACGCGATGAAGGAGCGATTGAATCTACCACCGACATTCAGTGACTGGCTGTCACGAGTCCGCTTTGAGCAGTCGCACTGTGTGTTCGAGGTCCGAGCACTCGGAGAAGCACTCGACCTCGGCGCATATGGTTGCTCGCAAACCATACTGGCAACTAGCTCTTTACCACTCCCGGACATATGACACGAACTCTCGAAGTTGAAATCACTGAGAATGAACAATGCAACTTGCCAGGATCACGCGAGCGATTGGAAGGACTGGGCGCGAAGCGTCCATTAGCTCCAAAAGATCATCAACACCATCTGCAAGCGACGCAACACGGCATCGCCGCTTCAGTGCAATGCCATGTTCAAAGCACATCTGCCCCTGCAACGACGGTCGTGTCGCACAAAAACCGCTAGGGGAAAACGCAGGGAAACGCATTTACTTCCTGCTGCCTACTGCAAACTGACGATTGTTTTTCTACTTTCAACTCACTACGTTCTACTCTCTAGCCGCGCAGCGGCTTACCGCTCTGGCGGACCATCGTCACTGGTGTCAATCGCGTTGTTCTTTGGGTCAAGTGTCTCGAATTCGTATTCGTTGGCGTGCAACAACCAGTACAACAACGGGTCCCGTAGCGTAGCTGCCTCGAGGTCGCTTTCTCGCATGAAATACCACCCCAACTCCAGCGTGTGAATTTCCAAAGTCTCCTCATGAGTTCGTCCCGAACCTTGGTCCACATGCGGGAAATCGTGATGCACTTTCTGGTAGTCCCAGTATCATTCCAGTCATCGCCTTCGAGGCCTACTTTTCGTCGGGCGAATATGGCAGCGAACGAGCAAACATAGCATCGAATGGACGACGTAATGTGCGAAGCCAAAGCAATATCGCTGCTATTGTCAACGTGATGCTTGCTATTCGTACATTGCGATTGATGAAAGTTAATCTCCTCCACCCTAACCCGTCGATGACTTGAGAAGTTTGGTCTTCCCCCAAGTTGACTTCCATCCACCGAAGATCACGGTCCTCACTATGAATTAAGACTTGAATACCGGACGACGCATACTGCACGTCTCCAGGAGGAAATGGAATCGTCAATTCCATGATGGTCGTACTTTTCAACGGATCAGCGCAAATCAACTTTCCCTGTTCTCCATACCATGCCTCCGACCGTTGAGTATTCCAATACAAAAGTGGTAAAGACGTTCCATCCTTTAACTGGAATATTGATGGAATCTCGTTCATGGTGCTAATGTCGAAGGCTTTTGAAATACCATTGGCACCGTCAAACCAAAGGACGTCTCCATTCCAAAACCGGTATGGTGAGACTTCATTCGAGCAATCGAAGACGTACGGTAATCTAACTTCCTTGATTACATTGCCATTTGGCAAGTGGCGAATAACCAGATTTTTTCCGTATGTGTCTATGTGATAGGCGAAATCACCTCGAATATGCTGTTGCGGAGCAGCGAATGACGGGCACGTCTCCCACTTATTGGAGAAACTGATGGTGTTGTGAGAAAACTTGTAAACTTCCGACCGCGATCCTCGGTCACCTGCGCCGAGGAATTCTTGCGCACCACAATACGCAACGAAGTAATCAGGTTTTCCGAAGTGTACTTGGCTTGCAGAAACACAGCGAGTTGTTGAGCCCTGATGTTGCCTCTGGGTTGCATTTGATGCGCGGTTCTCCGTACCATACCCCATCGCTGAAACCAACGAAATTTTGTAGTCATCAAACATCACCGCTCTGGTGCCGTCTAGCAACGGTATAGGAAGTCCACGATCCGTTACACAGAAGCGCGACATCGGCGCATCCAGAGCATCGGTACTCACTTGAAACTGCAGGGCTGCAGGCGACCCATTTGTTTTGTCGCTGATGGCTGAGAAATCGATGCCCGAAAAAACAAAAGAATCGATTGGCTTTTCTATGGTAACGAGAAATCCATTATTAAACTCGAGAGCCCTCGTATCGACAGGGATACGCACTTGACGAAGCCAGTGTGTATGCCGGTTACTTACCAAGCGCATTCGACTAAGATCCGGAAGATCGACAGTAAGTAGCACGTATTCCTCATTAGAGGAAAGCCGTTGCAGTCGGTAAGAATTCTCGGGTATTCCAATCTTCAGGTAGTACCACGCTTCAACATGAAACGTGACACATAATGCAATACACAGGAGTTTCGCACTTCGGACGGGGCGAACTAAGGCGAATATCTTATCCATGGCCATAATGCCCAATTGCCCCCAAATGGACATCTATGTCCGACCTGTTTAGAGTCAAGAGTACAATAAGCATCTCTAGGAATTGTGCCTTTTTTTGGAATTTCGATTGGATCGCCGGAAGCAAAGACGTCACAACCAGTGTCCTTTGCAAGCGACTGCCTACAAGTATCCGCGTTTGGCAATGTTAGGCCACATCCTGCAAGTATTAGAGAGCATCCATCACAGCCTATGATTCCAAGAGCCCATTTGATGCGCCTGCTATTACTGGGATCGTAGGGATTGCATTCAATCATTCCGCTGATACCCCCAGGATTCTCCACGCCGCCTTGATGTCCTGCAAAGATGATCTCACAACAACTGTTCTTGAGTATTACTCCTATGACGTCATCCATAGACCTAAAGGGTATGCGTTTCCCCCCGTTCAACGGTATACCGTCGATGCCAGCTTGTCCGGGGAAAGGGTCCGAATAGAAGATACACCTCTTGGATTTTGTCTTCTCAAAATCGATTACAACTCTTCCCCGTCGTCCTGTAGGGCTTACTGACGGAGGAATGTAGTGTGGAGGTCTGTAGGGTAGTTCCGTCTGCATTCCGGAGGGGTCCGTACGATTCAATGCGAAACCAAAAGTTACTCGATAAAGGTTTACATCTCCTGCCTCATACGCAATCGGATCCCTCCCCAGGAACCTCCCTGCAATGGGACTCATCCATCGCGCCCTAAAGTAATGCAAGCCGAGCGTCGCATCCCATTCGCGGCCAGTGTACGTATAGCGATTGGAGATGGCCGAGGAGCTGAGCACCGAAGCCGAGGCATCGAGGATTGTAGGCAATCCATACGCCGTGTAGGCGTAGCGTTCGGTTACGGCGCCCGCCGAAGTGGTAACAGCGGTGATTGAGTACTGCTGGTTGCCGCAGTCAGACTCAGCGAGACATGCACCCACCAAGCGCATGGTACGTTGCGAGTCCTCGGTCACTGTCATCGCGGCAGGAACGTTGGCATCACTGGTGCCGACATCGAAACGTGCATACGCATCGAAGCCTCCCGCGCGAGCCTGCACTGGTTGCGGTTTCGGATCGATGGAGTGAGCTACGCTGGTAACCATAACCTCCATTGTAGACCATACGAATGCCGCAAACAGCTAGTCCACTTGAATCAAAGCGGCCTTGCATATGGTGCATTCCTCAACAACCGGTCGCTTCTTTTGGGATATTCTCGCAAGGACTCTTGAGTCTAAAGACCCTTTGGGCAAAACTTGCTCATCTTCGCGGAATCGCCTAGTGCGGATCCGTATGCTAGGTGGTGTGGGGAGGGTGCCCGGCGACGGGCATCCTTACCCGATTTCTGTCCAATTTCTAGTGAAAATGCTGAACCCAGCCAGCTTCGGGATTCGTACTATCGAAGATCCAGTCATCTGTGGCCCAAAGTTCATATTGAAGCGTATACGAGTCTTCACCTATTCGCCGGTAATTGATGCATGTGGGATATCCACAGTCGTGGACTTTCGGTAGTGATCGACCAAGTATCAATTCTAGTTCTGCTTGCGACTGCGGTGCCCTTCCTAGTTTTTCTCGGATCGTTTCAACGTCATTTACAAGTTGCTCTAGGGTCTCCACATCTTGTTTGGCCAGCTGGGCAAGTTTCTCTCGCCATGCATTGCGTTGCTTAGCGACGCAATTAAACCCAGCCAAAGGAATCGCCAGCAACATCGTCATACCAAGTAGGAACCGAATACTAAACCGAGGAAATTTTGATGTCAAACCGCACCAGGGTCGGTTGAATGCCTTTTGGGACAGAACTAGTCATTCTCAGGCGCATGCGCCGGTAAACGGATCGTTCATTGTAGCCCATCTAACGGGTCGAATGGAGGTTGCCGATGCGAACACACACAATCCGCTTGCGATGCCAGCGGACCTGATGCAGGCCCATGAGCAGCTCGATCGCGCTGTGGAGATGTGCTACCGGCCAAAGCCGTGTTCATCGGACCGCGATCCGTCATGGCAAGAGCCGCAAAGGCCCCTGGCACATGGCCAAGACGATCACAGATGGCGTCGGGATGACGAACGATTGGCTATCCTCGCAAGGAGTCCTGAGTCTAAAGACTTTCTGGGCAGAACTTGCTCATCTTCGCGGAACCGCCTAGTGCGGGCCCGCATGCTAAGTTTGTGGGAGGGTGCCCGGCAACGGGCAACCTTACCCGATTTCGTCGATTTTACGTTGCCGTGGCGTTCATGTCGATTCGTGTATGGTCGAGGATTCTTACGAGTACGTGGGCTGCTGGTACTTTCCTGTTAGCGACCGCATCTGTTGTTGTTCCCATAAATCCGACTTCAACGCTCGTTGCCAATACCCATCAAATTCGAGAGCAGAAATCAATTCCAGTGAAATTCGATTGTTCATCCATTTTGGTTGCTTGCTGAACTTCGATCCCATCAATCTCCCGAATTCATCGATCCAATGGATACGGTCGTAGCGTAACATTTGCCCATCATCAAAAAGCACAACGTGTCTGTTTGCGTGCTGATCGTCGAGAACCTCAACGATGTCGCAGTAGCATCCGAAGTCGCGCGCGGCCTGCCATTTCTGAAATCCAAGTCCGGCTTGACGAAAGTAGATCATTACGGCGCAAATCTCATCGACGAACGGTAAGCGTCACCGGGTACGCGAGAAAGATTGTCCATTTCAAAACCGGCCAGCACGCGTACTCCGGTGCACGCGCTGGTTCGCCGCTTCCTGCATTTGTGAGCGGTCGATCGCCGTTTTGCTGATGCGCCATACACGAAGGGATCGAGTGTCCGTTCAGATTGGAAAGCCGAGTAGTAGTGGAACAAGTTTGAGTGTAGCGGTCAGCAATCGGGCAATCAATCGCTTTCGTTTCGTAGATGCAGAAAAGCAAAGTGCGATGCCGAACGGTAGCGATAGTAACATCACGCGTCCCATCACGCCGCCGAACCGCCACCATAACGTCATAGATTGCGAGTGGCGCGGTGTCAGCCATGGGTCGTGCCACCGAGCGTTCAAATTGGTTGCGATATAGATGGAAAGCGCAAACGAAGCGGAAGCAACGAATCCCCAAAACATTGCGTTACCTCTGGGTAGAGGGCGTGCGACTAATGCGACACTATCGGATTCGGCAGTCGGTTGTGGGGCATCATAGGGATTCGCATTAGCCATTGCAGAAAGCACCTTGGCGAGCGTCGTGGCGATTCAGTCGACGAATAACGACCATCACGTAGTGGCCGCCCAAAAAAGTCACCATGTCAAGCGCCGCCGACGGGCCACTTCGGTGCATGGTTTGGTTATCCACCGTCTTGGATAGATGGACGCGAGCCAAATCCATCATACGTGCGTTCCATACCCATCAGGTCGCCAACGGACCTCCAGCACCCAAGAACGTACGAAACATGAGTGTAACGATCAGGATCGGGATTTGTAGTTCGAAAGGTTTGAGCAAACCCGTAGCTTTCGCAGCCGCGCTGCTCACGTACCTCAGACAAAGCCTTTGCGAAATCATCGTCACGACGTTGTGCAAATGACCAGCTCCGATGTGCATAAAATAGCACGGCGTCCAAAGCCTCGGGAGCACCGGGCAGTGATTCGTCGCCAACGTAAATCGCAGGCCGCTCTTGTATCCGTTGAATCATGCC
>JBGSHV010000093.1:0-6319 GCA_041752005.1 Pirellula sp.
GCGGTTCGTGATCCTGTCCTTCGACACCGGATGCGCTCCATCGATCAAGGAGTTATTTACACGCTCATCGCAGGAACGTTCACACCGTTCCTGTGGAGCAGTACTCAAGGCTGGCTAAGGGCGGCTCTGTTGGTGTTTGTGTGGCTGGCCGCGATCGCAGGCTTCTACTCGAAAGTCCTCGCCAAGCATCGTGTCGATAACATGACCGCAGTCACCTACATCCTCATGGGCTGGGTGCCAGCCATGGCCCTCTACGGTTCCACGACACTGGTCTGCTTCGCCACCATGTTGCTGGGAGGATTGCTCTACACAATCGGTGTGCTGTTCCTTCAAAACGACCACAAGCGATGGTACTTTCATCCCCTATGGCATGTGATGGTGATCCTAGCCAGCGCCAGCCATTACGCCGGTATCGCACTGTTCGCCGTCCTACATTTGGATCGTTAGCTACGCTGCGTCACTTTGACGATCAATTGATTGATCACTCGCTTGACTCCCGAAACGCCTTGGGCGATGCGCATCGCCGCATCCTTTTGATGGGCTTGAACGACTGTGCCAGTAAGCGTGATTTCGCCACCACGGCAAGCGACCGCAACGTGGCATGGGGATCGGATGCCTCGCATCGCCAACTTCGAGTTGACGTTTTGCAAAAGCTTAAAATCGGTGTTGTTGTTCATGGACATGGTTTGGTTCTCATCGGTTAAGGAAACGGAAACACCCACCGTCACCCTATCCGATATCCTCGATCGCTCCGGTTTATTCTCCTTATTTGCTTCGAATGTACGATCTATTTCACTGGCCCGCATTCTTGGGCTGCTGAGAGTGACGTAATCGAAAATATGCCAGCAACAGAAATCGATCAGCGCTCCACCAGGTCCATGCGATCAAGACCAATCGACTCAACAACGTGGTAACGAGCGTCACAGTCCAGGTCTTCGAATCGCTCGGTCCGTCCGCTCGGCCAAACAATCTCCATCCATTCCACCTTGTCGATCCGACCGAGCCCGACATGCACCAGTCGTTCGTTCGTACCGTAAAAACCATCCCCCACCGAGACGGGCGCAATCCACCGTTCTCGTCCCGATCCCAATCGCACCATCGCGCCAATCGCATCGCGCTCCGAAGTGGTGCCGACCAACTCGAGTTGAATAAAATGATTTCCTTGTCGTTGCGATTCATTGGCTAGTAGAGCAGTCGGCCGATCGAGATGGGTCACCACGCTATCCATTCGCCCGTCGCGATTGAAGTCGATCAGTGTTAACGAACGACCGACATTGTCGACATCAAAATACGCACCCGGGCTTGGTTTGCGCAGCCACCTAAATTTCCCTCGTTCGTTCCTGAGTACCTGCGGCGGCATCTTCCACGGGTCGAGGTGGTCAATGTGTCCATTGACCGTCACGAAATCCAACCAACCGTCGTTGTCCAAATCGGAAAGCTGACATCCAAAACTCAACCACTCGCTTGTGGCCACCCCCAACCGTGAAGCCCGCGTGCCATCGATGAAAACGCCAGGTGATGTCTGCAAGTAAAGCGTACTGTCTTCGTACCGAAAATTGGTAACGATGAGATCGAGTAAACCATCGCGATTCTGGTCTCCACAAGCGATTCCCATCGATGCCTGGGCCCTACCCAACGCATCCACAGCCACGCCAGCGCTGGTGGCGCACTCGTTGAATTCGTACCCTACGGATGTTCGTTGAGCGAGCAACAAATGATTCGGAGAAACATCGTTGGCGATGAAGACATCGTTGCCACCGCGACCATCCAAATCGGTGATAAGACTACCCAACGCGTAGCCATCCACCAGCGACTCGAGCAATCGCGCGGGCGCGACGGTCCATCCGCCTTGACCATCGCTGTAAAGGATACGACTTTTCCCAGACTCGAATCGCTTGGGATGGCAAAACAACAAGTTGCTATTCTGAGTGGTGGGGCATGTCCGTGAATACACATCATTGCCATGAATGTAAGCGCATTGCACAATATCCGGGTATGTATCCCCATTCAAATCCGCCGCTTGAATCGAGCTGTTCCAATGCGCCGGACGACTGGCCTGTGGCAAAGGCATCTCTTCAAAAGTTCCATCGCCCAGATTGAGGTACCATCGGATCCCACCGATGTGAGCCAGCAACAGATCCGAGAACCCGTCTTGATCCAAATCCGCAACCCCAACCCCTTGTCCAAAGCCTAGATCTGCAACCCGTGCCTGCGCGGCGATCTCGTTAAAGCCATGCGATGCCATCGAACGATAGAGTTGCGTCGGGAGATATTTCGCGTCGGCCTTCAAGGCCGCATCTCCAGCTTGCGCGTAAAACAAATCGGGCCAGCCATCGCGATCGAAATCGAGAACCGACACTCCTCCTCCAAGCCCTTCTGTTGTCATCCAGCCTCGCCCAGGTTTGGCACCATTGTCGTACGCCGCCGTCAATCCCAACTCTGCGGCTCGATCGCGAAGCAAGATCGGTAAAAAATTGGGATCTGAATCCGTCTCGGACGTTGATATCGAAGCAATCGTTGTCCAAAAGAGCTCATCCTCTTGCGTTTCGCTAAGCATCGGCAAATCGAGGGCTGCGACGCGATCCAAGAGTTCGTTCTCGTACTTGCCAGTCGTACGCAAGACCTGTTGCACCTGCTTGAGCTCGTCTGGAATCGGCTGCTGTTCATTGACTAGTACGATCGAATCCCAACCAAACGCACCGACCTCGTCCTTCAACTCTCGATAGAGGTTTGCGATCTCAACATACTCTTCACGCTTGCCTTGTCCGCGCTGAATCTGAAGCGCAAGATCCTTGATACGCACCCACTTGCCCGCCTGCTCACGAATTTCCAGGGCTATGTCCAGATGCCCTAATTCCATGGTGCATTGTGCCAGCGCTTGCATGGCCGCAACATGACGCCTATCCAATTGGATTGCTTCCAAGAAGCAGCCCGCAGCGAAGTCGATATTGCCGGCGCGAGCCTGAAGACGACCATAGATATACCAGTACTCAGGATGCTTGGCATAACCCTCTGGGCGTTGCGATGACCAAGCGATGAGTTCGTCCAGACGGTCGGTTTCCAAGATCGCCTCGCCGTACCATATCCATGGCTCGAGCAAATTCGGGTACTGGCTTGTGAGCTGTTTTAGCGGTTCAACACAATCGTTCCATCGATTGCCACCGATCAACAGTCGCAAATCGGAGAAACGAACGAAGGGATCGTCGGGAGCGTACTTCTTGGCCGCTTCGCGCAAAACGGGTTGATCGATCGGGTCGCGATAATCAATGCTGTTCATCAGATCCGGTGTGTTGAAATTGCCGATACGTACCAACCGATCCAAATAGCGTGCCGCTTCCCAACGGCGTCCTTGCGCATGGTAGATATCGATGATCAGACGAATGGCGGGTGCCGACCCGGGAAAGCGTTTGAGCAACCCTTGGAGCTTAAGCTCGGCTTCGCTCAGTTGCCCGGACTGTGCCAACCATTCTGCGAGTTGGCCGGTCGCGGCCGGTCCGGCATCGGGATCGTTGGGATCGATTTTGGACAGCATTTGAATCGCCGCAGCCAGGTTGTTGCGACGTGCTAAGATCCTCGCGGCTACGAACACTACGTTGGGCGAATCTGGCTGCTCAACGATCAACTCCTTAGCCATCTCCCATGCGGCGTCGATCTGTTCGGTTTCCAACAACGATTCGGTTTTTGCCAACCGAACTTTGAACCCAGTGGAATCCGGGGATTCCACTGGCAACGAACCGGAATCTTTTGCGAGATCCGAAGTCTGCAAGTGATCGTGGTCCGTGTGCACAGGATGGGCACTCGGAGGATCGTGTGCCTGGTCCGATGCCGCAGGCGGTGAGCATCCGCAAAAGCTTGCAAATATCAAAAGGTACAGAAATTGAAGGGGAGAAGTGGAATGCCACATACGACCGAGCCTATTTGCGACCGTGAAATCCATGCAGGTTGAGGATGCGAGCCGTGTTCTTGGGAACAAGTTCATTGCCTAAAGATAATCGATTCTCGGTGTCAGATAGCCCGGATCTCTATTGGCGGGGATTGGTTAGCACAGTTTATAATTCCGTGCCCAGAAATTCGCTGAGTCCGAGCACCCCGAGACGCCTGACGCCCAAAAAGGGAAATGCCAGTTCCATGCGCAATCACCGCCTACAGAAAAGTAAAATCGTTCGCCGCGTTTGGCGGCTATGTCCATTTGAACGACTGGAGGCCCGACTCCCACTGGCGGCTGAGGGGCAACCGTACTCGTTTGACTTCTTTCTCGATGCTTCCGAAATGGGGGGAGCCATCACCAGCATTGTGCAATGGGGAGATGGAACGTCGAGTCCCGCGACGGTTGTTTCCTCGCCTGCAGCAGGACCGCTTAAAGTGCGGCTCGACTACACCTACGACACCAGTGGCTTCTTTCAATCGGCCGCCCGACGTTCCTTGATCCAGGCCGTTTCCGATTCGATTGCGAGACGATTTTCTGACAGTTTGACTGCCATCCAACCCGTCGGCACAGATCGGTGGGATGCCAAGTTCAAGAACCCAGCCACTGGCGTGGATACCTTGCGTCCAAACATGACGATCGCCGCCAATGAGATCCTCGTCTACGTGGGCGCGCGAGCGATTGCATCCGGAGATAGCGGTTTGGCAGATCGCGGTGGGTATAACGTTTCTTCGAGCCGACAGGTTTTTGTCGACACCGTCAAAGCCAGGGGGCAGACGGGTGCGCTGGCCAATCCACAAACCGATTTCGGCCCATGGGGTGGAAGCATCGCGCTGAATTCAACCAAGAACTGGTATTCGGGTTTCGATGCCAACGGCATCGGTTCCGATCAAATCGATATGGCCTCTGTCTTTGCTCATGAATTGATGCACGTCTTCGGCTTTGGCACGACGCCTAGTTTCGATCGCTTATTGATCAATAGCCGGTTCACCGGCGCCAGCGCCACTCAAGAGTACGGATCTGCCGTGCCCTTGGCGGATGCCGATCATTTCGCCAATGATCTCAACTACAAAGGACGGCGACCGCTGATGGTGCCGGAATTCCTCCCTGGAGAGCGTCTGTTACCCTCACGCTTGGACCTCGCATCGCTAAACGACTTGGGTTGGCAATTGATCGCACCCTCAGTGCGTGTGGCCGCCACCCACGTGTTTGGGGATAATGGCAATTTCCCCGCCACCATCTCGTTGGTCGGTGCGCAGTTGGGCGCCAAGTCATACCCGTTAACCATACCAATAACCAATGCAGTGCCGACGTTCCTGAATCGATCCAATGCGAGCGGAATTGCCGAGCAGCCGATTCAACTGAATCGCATCGGACAGTTTACCGATGCAGGTTTCGGTTCCCCGTTGGCCGCGCCACCCAAATCGGAGTCCTTTACTTATCGTATCAACTGGGGAGACAACACTCCTGCTGAGAGTGGTGCGGCAACGATTGAAGTCCTCGGTTCGGCGACTGCATTGACACGTGGCTATTTCAATGGGCTGCACACCTATGCCAACGCTGGCACCTACACCGTCAGCTTGACCGTCACCGACGACGACAACGGTTCCGCTCAGCAATCGTTCCAAATCGTCGTCGCTCCGAAACTGCGACTAACCGCCACGATCGACCGGTCAAGTTTTTCCGAGGCGGCAGGCGCGGGGATAGCCATGTTGACCGTCTCACGCCCCGCCGGCACGACTGCGGCGGCCTTGCTCGTTCAGTTGCTCAGCAGCGATACGAGCGAAATTACTTTACCCTCAACCGCAATCATTCCCGCCGGTGCCTCAAGCATCAACATCGGAGTCAATGCAATCGATGACGCTCTTTTTGATGGCAATCAACTGGTGGTACTGAGCGCTTCGGCCGTTGGATTCGATCCTGGAACGGTATCAGTCACGGTACTCGACTACCAGCCAATCGCTTTGCTGCCCGCCAACAAAAATTTGCACGAAGATATCCCAGACCAGCGCTCGACGGCCGTGACCGTTACTGTTCGATCTCCTGCTCCCACCGGTGGCGCCCGCGTCAACCTGACCTCCACACCAAGTGGCATACTGACCCTGCCCGCGAGCGTCACGATTCCGGCAGGCGCCACGCAAGCGACCTTCATGGTGACCGCCATCAATGACGATCGGCCGCAACGTCTCCGGCAAGTCACGATTGCTGCCAGTGGTCCCGGCATGGTCGCAACCTCGACCGTAGTGACGGTGAACGACTCGGACCCATTTCGATGGACCAATCCCGTTTCTCGCTTTGACGTCAATAACAATGGCGACATAGACCCGCTCGACGTGTTGATGGTCATCAATGAAATCAATCGCCGCGGGAGTCGCGAACTCGATCCATTGACCG
>JBGSHV010000094.1:0-12925 GCA_041752005.1 Pirellula sp.
AGGCTAAGGCCGGTACCGACCCAAAGAAAGTCGCTTCAATGAGGCCGCATCTGATTGGATGCGGAAAGGGGCGTTGATGACACGCTCGAGGCCTGGGACGTCGGCGCTTCAATGAGGCCGCATCTGATTGGATGCGGAAAGAGCACTTGTCCCAAGTCGTTGTAGATTAGCGACTTGCGAGTGCATTTGCGAGAGGTGGGGGACTTCTCGTAATTTTCCTTTCATGTCTTGACCTCCATTCAGATCCTAAGGCATTGTTTTCCATGGGTTTAGAACGTATCGAGCGGTCCCTGCGTTTTTGACACCACCCCGCCGCTCGCGAGGACGAAACGACCATCCGTTACCGGGTCACGAAAACAGGATAATGCTCGATTTCACCTGTGACTACCCGTGCAAGTAACCGAGTTTGTATCTCCAAAAGACGCCGATAGCTGACGCGATAGTCAAACAACGGATGCGTTACCAACTGATCCATCCGCTGCTCGTATGCCCGAAAAAGTGCCTTGCGTCCTGACGGTGACATGGTAACGCCGCGTCCAGCCGAAACAAAATGCTCTGGATAGACCATCCGATTGTTGATGGCTGTGATGACGACCGACTCGGCGATCAATGGTCGAAAGGGTTCCATCAAATCCAACGCCAACGCCGGACGGCCAGGCCGTGGCAAATGGAAAAAACCCAAATAGGGATCAAAGCCCACCGATGCGGCGATGACGGTCAAGTCCTTAGCGAGCAATGCATATGCCAGTGACAGCAGGGCGTTGACCGGATCGCGCGGCGGTCGGCGATTGCGGCCCCGAAAATCGAATGCGTACGTGGGCGGCTCCCCCAATGCGTAACCCGGATTGATCGGCTCATCCCCTGCCTTGATCATGCCCGAAAAATGCTGGAAGTAGATCCTCGCTGCGGTTCCTTCAATCCCTAAAAGCGACTCGGGCGACGCCGCGTTCTCGACACGCTGTACCATGCGTTTCAATCTAGCAATCGCATCCACGGGCGGATGGACATGATTCCGCATCAGCAACACGCGATGATTCCGAATCTTACCAGCCACCAATGCCTTGGCGATCGCGAAACTACGCTGCGGATGATCGGCCAGCCGAAACTGTTCACGTCTCAGCAAAATGTTCTTCAACCCCGTCCCTTGCATCATCCCATGGAAATAACCATGTTGCGAATGACAGACGAGCGGGATCTCAAGTTGGCAAAGCGTTTCCAACGCCTGCGTCGAAATCTGGATGTTCCCAAACACGTTGACCTGGCTGATCTCTCGCAATCGAATCTCTTGGATCACTTTGCCCCCATCCTTAACCACCAGCATCTCGGAAGTTTTGCCGACAAATAGGCCCTGTGTATTGAGATAGAGCGGTCGGAGATCATCGCGAGGTGTTGTAGGCAACCGTACCACGGCGGGGGGCGGCCCTCGCCCATCAGCCGAACGGCATCGATTGGTCTCATCGGGCAGGCAAATTGGGGATAACGAACACTTCGGACATTTGGGGCTATCAACCAAGGGTGGTGGCGGACTACTTCGATCGCACAATGCCCGTGCCTTCTTGACGGCCTGTTTGGTTTCCTCAATCAAGGCATCATCGATCGGAATCGTGACGCGTTGGCGCGTTGAATTGAAGTACAAAACGCCTGCGTCGCATTCAAAGCCGTTTTCTCGAAGCACCAACGCCTGCAGACAAATTTGGACCCGTTCGGGCTTCCAAGCAGATAGGGTTCCATCATTCGCACGTCGTGGTTTACCGCGCTTGTAATCGATCGGCGTTACGCGATTGCCACTCCCTTCAATCAAATCCAGTTTTGCAACCACCCCCAACGTATCGCTGGCCAGTGTCACGCTCCGCGCGTGGATTTTCTCGTCTGGCGGAGGACGGACGACAACACTGTTCGAATCTGCCTTGTTTGCGTGATCGCCAACATCAGCCGTCTCGCTGTCCTCAAAAAGTGATTCCGAACGCTTTGTCGGCTCGGTCTCAAACGCGAGACTCAATTGCTTCCGTGCCTGCTCAGCATTCGCAGTAGCTGGAGACACGAGCGCATCGGTTTTCTGATCGACGCGTTGATGCACCGCCTCGCCATCGACCGTTTCTCGGTTGTGCGCAAACTGTCCTTCGACATGCATCAAGTAGAAAAGCCGCGAGCAGTAGACGGCCTCGTTGACCATACGTGCGGGCAAGTACCGGTCGGTCCGCTCCTCGGTAACGTCCTCCTGGATCCAACCTTCTTCGTCGTGGTTTGGCTGGATCATGGCAACCGGTCGTTCTTCGAGGACACGCCATGGGAAAAACTCGTGCTTAAGAAGGCTGATGCATTAGGCGTCATGGTTGAATCCCTAACGAACGTCTACACGATCAGGCATGGGGACGCGACCGAAGTGTAGGGTTGCCCGATGGCTTCGATCACCCGTTCGCCTCGCCCGGCCGCCGGACCCAGATCAATGAAAAGGACCTGATCCTGCGAGTGATTGACAATCGCCCGCAGTTCCGCCTTTAGCCGAAGCAGATCAACGGCATTGAGTTGGCACTCAAAGACCGAGTATTGAAGATGATCGCCCCAATTGCGCATGGTCTTGAAGACCTTGCGCAGACGTTTGCTGTCGGAGATGTCGTAGGTGACCAGATAGATTTTCCGCATCGATGGATTTCCTCAAATCGTGAGCTAAATCCATTGGCCGTACGCGTCGCGTCCTGCATTCGATAGCCAACGAGTAAACTCGCTACGCAAACCGATGGCTCCAGTGTAATTGGTGGTTCAGCCGATTTCCTTATTCCAGTGAAAAAGGACTGTAGGGTATCCAACCACCAACATCCTCGCCTCATCCGCATCCGACGCCTAGCTGTGCGTCAGCAAGGACGTCGGATGCGCGTTATTTTCGATGACCGGATTGCCAGAGAACAATCATTTACCAAATGGCCAAAACAGAGTGTGAAACCGCCTTTTTTCACAGTCTTGTGTTTCACGCAACAACACATGCGTTGCTTACGTAACTACATGAAACTCAATCTACCTGAGATTCCATTTCGCCCCGGCCGAGATTATACACTGTCAACTCCGCTGCGGCGGACGGTGCACGAAGACTGCTTGAATTGCGGTGTGACCAATCGCGTTGATTGAATCCGCCAGTCAAGGATGCTATCTGGTTACCCACTTCGATCGTGCACGGGCACATGAATTAGCCCATGCAACATGAGGTACAATGGGCGCGTACGTCGCAAATTTGCAGGTCGCCAGTTATTGTTGCCAAGTGTATCCCACACCCATCGTATTCGCTCTGGATGTGGCAAACATGCGTTGTATGTGCGAGCTACTGGCCTGCGATCTTTGCTTCCTTTACTTTTTGCTCGATGAGGTTTGCCTGTGTCGCATCTGGCAGTGTTAGCTTTATGGTCAATTTGTCGAGTGTTCCGGTAAATCGGAACGGCGGCTGGTAGTCGTTATCGTCGACACCCGTTCGGGTATCGACGCCGACATCGAATGTTTCATCGACGGTGATGATGGATGGGATGGTGTGCGGGATTGTCTTGCGATCCACTTGCTTGCCGTCCACCGATAGTGTGCCTGTACCACCCTTGGCCATGCCGGGGCCGTCATACTTGAAGTCGAACAGAATGGTGTGTTTGCCCGGCGCGAGCGGCGTGTTTCCTTGCCAACGGAATTTTTCAAGTCCGAGCATGTTGTAGGTGAACACCGGTTTGCCTTTCAGCAGGTAAAGTCCGTAGCCACCGAAACGCCCTCCCAGCGTGTTGAGCATGCCGTCACCGCCACCGGCGGGGACGTCGACTTCGGCGCTGATCGAGTAGGATTTGGCGAGTGTGTTTGGCACACTTCCATCCGGCAAACCAGCCATTTCACCCGAGTAAGTAAACTCCGTACGGCCGGCGGTCGAACTTGGTCGCGCGGTCAACAGGCGAGGTAGGACCGAATTGTCCAGCGGGAATACCTGGTACTTTTCTGCTTCCACCAAGAAGAGAGCCTGCAAATTCCTGAGCTTGTCTGGGTTCGTGGCAGCGAGATCGTTGTTCTGCGAATAGTCCGAGTCGATGTGATAGAGTTCCCACGAATAGCCGTTGAGAACCTCGGGCATCTTCGCAGAGCCCATGAGCCATGGCGGCTGGGGCGGCGGCGTCGATGCCATCCAGCCATCATGATAGATGGCGCGATTGCCAAACATTTCGAAGTATTGCGTTTGGCGTGCAGACTTGGCTTTCGCATCGTCCCAGGTGTAGTTCATACTGACACCTTCAATCGGCTTTTGTGCGATACCATTCACCATCACCGGAGCCGAAATTTTGGTCGCTTCGAGGATTGTCGGCACAATATCAATTATATGGTGGAACTGCGTACGAATGCCACCTTCGTCCTTGATGTGGCCGGGCCACGACATGACCATTCCGTTTCGAGTTCCACCGAAATAGGAAGCGACCTGCTTCGTCCATTTGAACGGCGTATCGAAAGCCCATGACCACGCCACAGACATGTGTGGCTGAGTCAATTCCGAGCCCCAGACGTCGTAGTACTTCAGTTGATCTTCAACCGGGATATTGATGGCTTGGATAGCCGCCATGTCGAAGGGTGTGCCGATCGTGGACCCTTCGGCGCTGGTGCCGTTATCGCCACAGATGTAAATAATGAGCGTGTTGTCCAGCTTGCCCAAGTCTTCGACTTGTTGAATGACACGACCGATTTCGTGGTCCGTGTAGGCTGCGTACGCGGCGAATACATCCGCCTGTTTAACAAACAGCTTCTTCTCGTCCGCATTGAGAGTATCCCACTTCGGGAGCGTGTCGGGCCAAGGAGTTAGTTGCGTGCTTTCCGGAATCACCCCCAATTTTTTCTGGTTTGCAAAGATCTTTTCGCGCAGAGCGTTCCAGCCGTCGTCAAACAAGTGCATGTCGCTGATCTTCTTGATCCACTCTGGAGTCGGCTGATGCGGTGCATGCGTGCCTCCGGGGGCATAGTAAAGAAAAAATGGCTTGTCCGGAGCGGCGGCATTCAGATTCTTCATGTAACTGATCGCCTCATCCGCCATATCGGTCGTGAGGTTGTAACCTGCCTTGTCGACCCAGGGAGTGATCTGAGAGTGATCGCGAAACAGGTAGGGATACCACTGGTCGGTCTCGCCACCTAAGAACCCGTAGAAATACTCGAAGCCCATTCCGCTAGGCCATTGATCGAACGGTCCGGCCGTACTGTATTGATAGGTGGGTGTGTTGTGGTTCTTGCCAAACCACGAAGTGGCGTAGCCATTGTCGCGGAGGATGGTGCCAATCGTGGCCTTGTCCTTTGGGATGACGCTGTCGTACCCGGGGAAGCCAGTCGACATTTCGCCGATCACGCCCGTACCCACGGAATGATGATTGCGGCCGGTGATGAGCGCCGCTCGCGTCGGAGAACAAAGCGCGGTGGTGTGGAACTGAGTGAATCGCAATCCTGATTTTGCGATGCGATCCATCGCCGGAGTGGGGATGACTCCGCCAAACGTACTGCTGATCCCATAGCCTTGGTCGTCGGTCATGATGAGCAAAATGTTGGGGGCCCCTTTCGGAGGCACCACGTTCGCTGGCCAACCAGGCTTGGAATCCTCAGTCGTGAGACCTATTTTCCCAGCGAAGGGCTGCGGAGGATTCGGCAGATACCTTCCGTCAACCGTCGATGTGGCGCTCGGTGAACCAGGTTCGCCCGTGGTCTGGATTTGCGCGCTGGCGGATGCCGCGAACGCGATCAAGGCAGTCGCCAAGAGTCGGGTCGGAAGAACGTGTCTCATTGGTTTCATTGTAATTTTCCTGCAGACGGTGAAAGGCGATCGAACCTTGCCACCGCTCGTCGTTAGGTCATTCGAACACGAATGCGTGGACTGAAAGCCATCCGAAATACTTTAGTCTCCCAGGTTTTCCAGGAACAAAATCCATCGCAGATGTCGTACATACTCTAAGCCTCAAAATACCGAATTGCAAAGGTGCAACCTCGGAGGCCGTAAGATCGGTTGCGAAATTCGATAGGATTGCGCGGTATAGAAACGACAAAACCCAGCGCGTGGCTGGGTTTTGAGGAGGCGAAAATGCCGATCGATGGCGATGCCAATGACCCCGACGGGAGTCGAACCCGTGTTACCGCCGTGAAAGGGCGATGTCCTAGGCCTCTAGACGACGGGGCCGGTCATTCCATTTGCAGGACGCGACAGTGTACGGGTCGACGAAGATGTGTCAAGCCTGCAAATGGCAGTCCCGCAATTCCTCGAAAGCGACGTGCCTTAAAGTCGCCGCTGCATCTGGAGAATTACGTGGTTTCTTCTTTGGTGGCCTGCGGATCGTTGCCTTCGGCGCTGCGTTGGATCGCATCGTAAACTTCCCGTCGATGCACGGGCACCTCGCGAGGAGCCTCCACGCCCAACCGGACCTTGTCACCACGGATCTCCACCACGACGATGGTGATCTCGTTATTGATGACGATACTCTCGTTCTTTTTGCGAGATAAAACTAGCATGACTTCCCTTCCTTCAATCCTTGGGCAAAATACCCAACTCCTCACCGCTTGAGTCCATGATCGGCTTCGTCGACGATGTAAGTCGTGGAACTGCAACAGCCTACGTTTGCCTTTTCATCCTTCAACTCTAAACCCAACCCTCCGGCAGTCAAGAAAAACAAAACTCTGTCAACCAGTTTTTTTTCAAAATTTTTACCGGCTCTCGCAATGTTGCCCCAACCGTTAGGGTTGCGGCACCAAAAACGATCTCCTACCCAGCGAACGACCTATGCATAATGGCTCGCAGGACCCCCGGAACCCTTCGGCGACGGGCGGCAGGCCCCCAAGAAGCAGTTGGGCGAACGGTTTTGTACCCGACTTTCTCGGCGTGCTGGCCGTGTTTTTTCTCTACGCAGGGGATGCGGTCCCGGGCGTGAACGAGCCCCATTACTGGACCAAGTCCGCTCATTTTTGGGATCCCTCGTTCGGCGCAGGTGACTTGTTTCTGGAATCGGGAAACGCGCATTGGCTGTTTTATGCGACCTTCGGCTTCCTTGCCCACCGCTTGCCATTACCCGTCGCCGTCTGGATCGCCAGGTTCCTCATCTGGAGCTTGCTGGCCGGTGGATGGACATGGATGCTTCGATCCATGTTCGCGCAGGCGGATCCGGATCCGTCATTCCCAGATCCGTCCTTCCACGATTCTTCATCCCGAGTGGCTTCCGAACCGTGCTCGCCAGCGAGGTGTGGCTTGCCTTGGGTCGCGACTTTGGCCGCCGGTGTGTGGCTGGCGGGCATGCATTGGGGACATTGGGCCGGCGAGTGGGTGGTCGGTGGGGCGGAATCCAAAGGAATTGCCTACGCTTTGATTTTTGCCGGGCTAGGTTGCTTTTTTCGAAAGCGATGGTGGTCCGGATGGCTGCTTCTCGGACTTGCGAGCACCTTCCATGTGGTGACCGGTGTTTGGGTCATGGTGGGCGCGGTGGCTGCCGGATGGTGGCTGCTCGAACCTGGGCCGGCGCCGGTTCTGCGGTGGCTCAGGCGGCACGGTTGGCCGATGGCGGTGGCAGCCCTCGGCGTGGTCCTAGGGGCGATTCCTGCGTTGTGGAGCGACTGGGGGGTGTCGTCGGAGGTTGCAACCCAAGCCGCCATGATTCAGGTGTACGGGCGTTTGGGACATCACTTGGCTCCAACCCTCTTTTCTGCGACGCGTTGGCAATCCTTTGGACTCTTGGTGTTTATCGGGTTGTTGGCCTACGGTTTGCTCACCCGCTGCCAGCCACCTAGGCAGTGGCCGTTTGGCTTGCGTTGGCTGGTGGTCAATGCCGCCGTGGCGTTGCTAGTTGCGGCGGCAGGACTGGCGATCGATGTGGGGCTTGGGTCGATCGACCATGCGTTGTCGGCTCGGCTATTGAAGTACTACTGGTTCCGTTGGAATGACGTGGCGTGGCCGCTGGCCATCGCTGGTGGTTTGGTGTGCGTGGCGTATGGTCGACTGTCGGTGGCCGGGAACGGCAACGAGGCCCGGTGGTCGGTGCTGGGGCTAGTGGTATGCGTGGGGGCGGGTTTGATAGCAACACGGTATTGGGAGCATACGGGGGCATGGATTCCATTCGGGGATCGGTCCCGCTTCCTATCGAAGTGGGACGACGAGACCGCCCAGCGCCAGCAATACCGCGATTGGTTGGCGGTGTGCGCATGGATTCGTGAGAACACGGATCGGGAAGGATTGTGGTTGACTCCACGGAACCAACAGTCCTTCAAATGGCACGCACAGCGGGCGGAGTTGGCGTGCACCAAGGACATGCCACAGGACGCCGTTTCCGTTCTCGAGTGGTCCAAACGTCTGGAAACTGCGTACCAATTGGACGAGAACAAAATCCTAGCGCCGTGGACCACGGCGCAATTGTGGGAATTGCAGGGGGCCTATGGGCTGCGTTACGTGCTACTCGACCAACGGGTACCTGGCCAGGGCCCGCCTTTGTTGCCTATCCTGTACCCTCCCCCCGGAGTCACCAACGAAACATTTTCGGTGTTCGAATTTCCGCCGGAACCTTTAGCCCCCTAACGCTCAGAATCTGTGAACCCTTTGTTGTGAACAAAAAGCAATCGCAACCCACCGCACCTTCGAAACCCGCGCCCAAGGCACCCAAAGCAGCTAGTCCGTCCGCTGCCCCGACCTTCAAGTCGATCGCGGAGAATCGCAAGGCCAAACACAACTACGAAATCCTTGACTCGATCGAATGCGGGCTGGTGCTGCAGGGGAGCGAGGTCAAAAGCCTTCGGAATGGCCGCTGTAGCATCGAGGAGGCGTACGCGCGGATCAAAGACGGGGCGTTGTGGTTGGTCGATTGCGAGATTGACGAGTACCGGCAAGCCACGTTTTGGAACCATCCCACCAAGCGAGTGCGGAAGCTGTTGCTGCATCGACGCGAGTTGGCCCGCTTTGCCGGACGGGCCAAAGAACGCGGCCTGACCATGATCCCGTTACGGATGTACTTTACCGATCGAGGCATCGCCAAATGCGTCATCGCGGTCTGCAAAGGTCGCAAAACGCATGACAAACGCGAAGTGCTCAAAAAAGCCGACGCGCGGCGTGAAATGGATCGAGCCATGAAGCAGAAAGGGAAACGCTAAACGATGTTGCTCGAGATCACCGATCTGAAGAAGTCGTACGCGGAACCGGGTGGAGGTTCGCTAACGATCCTTGATATTCCCAAGTTCTGCATGGCCGCGGGGGAACAGGTTGTGTTGCGCGGCGAGAGCGGCGGTGGCAAAACCACCCTCCTGCATGTCATTTCCGGCTTGGTCCCCGCCGACGGGGGCTCGATCAAGCTTGAGGGGGTGGAATTGCAGGGCTTTTCGGAAGCCAAGCGGGATCGGATCCGGGCCGCGAAGATGGGCTATGTGTTTCAGACGTTTAATCTGTTGCCAGCCTTTACGGCCCTTGAGAACGTCCGCCTGGCCATGACCTTTGCCGGCAAAACGGTCGATTCTGGGCGGGCTGCCGAGCTGCTCCAGCGCGTCGGTTTGGGGGACCGACTGGATTACTTGCCCAGCCAGTTGTCGGTGGGTCAGCAGCAGCGGGTGTCCGTCGCACGGTCGTTGGTCAATCGTCCCAAGTTGCTGTTGGCCGACGAACCGACCGCCAACGTCGATCCAGCCAATCAGGAACGGATCGTCGAGTTGATTCAGACCACTTGTCGCGAGGAGAACGTCGCGTTGCTGCTGGTGACCCATAGCGACGATGTCGCCAAGCGCTTTGAGCGGATCGAACAACTTCGCTTACTCAACCGCGCCGCGAGCAGCGGTGCCTTGCATCCCATCGCCACCGTGGAGGCCTAATGAATCTGCTTTCGATTGCCCTGCGCAACTTGCGTTTTCGACCGCTAGCGTCCTTCTTGACCGCGTTGTCCATGGCCTTAGGTGTCACCTTGGTGGTCCTCGTGCTAACGATATCGGGGGTCATCGAACGATCGTTGGAGCGGACCAGCAACGTCGGTTACAACCTCATCATCGGGGCCAAAGGCAGCCCGCTCCAATTGGTCTTCAACACTGTCTTTTTCTTGAGCAAGCCGGTCGAGAACATTCCATATTCGTACTACATGGAGTACTTGTCCGGCGATCAGCGGCAGAAGGAATACGCGCGGATTGGAGGCGTCCTCGAAGAGCCCGATCGGAGCGGACGGTACACGTTTTTGATGAAAGGCGGATTTGCGATTCCAATTTGCATGGGGGATTACGTCGATCGCTTTCGATGCGTGGCCACCACACCGGATTATTTTGAGTTGCTCAAGCATGGGGATGCCAACGACCAGGCGTACACGTTCCGGGCGGGGCGCAATTTCGTGGACTATTCGGAGGAGGATGGATACTTCGAAGCTGTCGTAGGGGCGGAGGTTGCGGAAGCCTTGGGATTGAAGATTGGGGACGAAATACAGGCCTCGCACGGGGCTGAAAGTGGCGATTCGCATGCCCAGGGCTTTCGGGTGGTCGGAATTCTCAACCCCACGGGCAGCCCGAACGATCGCGGGGCCTTCGTCAACATCGAGGGCTTTTATTTGCTCGAGGGGCATGTGGCACCCGATCGCGACGAAGCCTCGGGGTTGGAGAAACCCGATACGGCCAAGGGGCCGGAGCGGGATACGAAATTGTCCAAGGCCCGGTTGCCCATCGAGCGTCGGGAGGTGACCGCGATTTTGCTCAAGCCCAATGGATTTGCGGCCATCGGTTTGGAGCAGCAGGTCAACAAGACCAAGTTCGCGCAGGCCGTGTCACCCATCGCTCAGATTGAAGGCTTGTTGGGAGTGTTTGTGCGGCCGCTGCGTTGGGCGTTGCTGGCCTTGACCAGTTTGGTGTGTTTGGTCAGTGCAATCAGCATTTTGGTCAGCATTTACAACAGCATGAACGAGCGCAAGAAGGACATCGCCATCATGCGTGCCTTAGGCGCTTCGCGCGACCACGTGACCGCCATTATCTTGTTGGAATCGTTGTTGTTGGCCGTGGGTGGGGGAGTGGTTGGGTGGTTGGTGGGGCATGCCTTAGGGCCGTTGAGCAATCCCTGGACGGTGCCAGCGACGGGCGTGCGAATCGATTGGTTCACATTCAATGCGTCCTTGGAACCATGGTTGATCCCGGGTTTGATGGTTGTAGGGACGTTGGCTGGGGTGATTCCGGCCATGTCCGCGTACCGCACATCGGTGGCAAAATCGCTGTGATTGGGTAGCGGGCGGGGCCTGCGAGACGGCTCGATCATGTAGAAAACCGCTGGGAATTAGTGGACTGGGAGCGTTTGGATGGCCGATGTCTGGGGTCCGTGGTAGGGCATGGCCAGTCGCGGGTGATTTTTCCGTTGACAGGAGGGAACCTTGCGATACACTTGCCCGTCCATTTTGACGCGGCGATTGCAAACGGAATTGAGCGTCGCGCACGTAGCTCAGTTGGTTAGAGCGCGTCGCTGATAACGACGAGGTCCGTGGTTCGAATCCACGCGTGCGCATTGGAACAGACGGGGGTGTAGCTCAGTTGGGAGAGCATCTGCTTTGCAAGCAGAGGGTCATGGGTTCGAGTCCCTTCACCTCCACTGGAGAAAGGTTTCCAAAAATTCGACAAAGGGGCTTGCGGGTCTCGCGAAAATTTGGATCATTCTCCCTCCCTGGCCGACCGCCACTGCAAGATAGCGATCAGCGAAGGAAAAAACCAAAGTAAGGCTGAGTGGTGTTGACACCGCAAAAACAAGTCCTTACAATGGGCCCCCCCGAAGCCGCGATCAAAAGTGGTTTCGGGATTGATCTTTGGCAATATGGTTGGATTGGTAGATGGCATCTAGAAGTGTGCGATCGCAAGCGAAAGCTTGAGGATTGCATGCAACTACAATGTTTGAAAGCCGGTTCTGTGATTCTTCGATTCGATCGACACGTTGGGGTTTGGAAACAAGCTTTGATGGGTGGGTGGAAGCGAGGAGTTCTGATCCGTTTTCGAACGAGCGCAATGAATGATAGAGAAAGCGGGAATCCGGCTCAAGCCAGATGTGACGACTTTCCTGTCCGGTTGAGGCTAGCCTAGCTAGTTGATTATGGATGGTGGGAGTGGTTGGTGAAGGTTTGAGGTTGAGATTCCGATGGTCAAGTTACTAAGGGCGCACGGGGGATGCCTCGGCATTGAGAGGCGATGAAGAGCGTGGAAGTCTGCGATAAGCTTGGGGGAGCCGACAAACAGGTGATGATCCCGAGATGCTCGAATTGACATGTACTGAATTCATAGGTACATGTGGCCAACCCAGGGAATTGAAACATCTTAGTACCTGGTGGAAAATAAAGAAAAATCGATTCCGTAAGTAGCGGCGAGCGAAAGCGGAACAGCCCAAACCGGAGGGGTTTCCCTTCCGGGGTTGTAGGGCCATTCACATGGGAGTTACAAAGCGACGATTAGCTGAACAGCTTGGAAAGGCTGACCATAGACGGTGACAGTCCGGTAAGCGAAAATCGAGCGCCTCCCGAGTGGTACCTGAGTAGGACCATGCACGTGAAACGTGGTCTGAATCTGCGGGGACCATCCCGCAAGGCTAAATACTCCTCAATGACCGATAGTAAACTAAGTACAGCGATGGAAAGGTGAGAAGAACCCCTGTTAGGGGAGGATAGTGAACCTGAAACCGTGCGCTTACAAGCGGTCGGAGCACTATTAAAAGTGTGACGGCGTGCCTTTTGCAAAATGATCCGGCGAGTTAGTGTTTGCAGCGGGTTAAGGCCTTACGGGCCGTAGCCATAGGGAAACCGAGTCTGAATAGGGCGTTTATGTTGCGGGCACTAGGCGCGAAACTGCGTGATCTACCCATGGACAGGTTGAAGCGCGGGTTAAACTGCGTGGAGGACCGAACTCATTTGGGTTGAAAACCGATGGGATGATCTGTGGGGAGGAGTGAAAGTCTAATCAAACGCAGAGATAGCTCGTT
>JBGSHV010000095.1:0-56678 GCA_041752005.1 Pirellula sp.
CCCGCACCTGCGCCCACTCCCAAGCCCGTACCGGCACCTGCACCGAAGCCCACGCCTGCGCCAACACCGACGCCCGCGCCAACACCGGCACCGACACCAGCACCTTTGCCAACGCCGGCGCCCGCACCTGTACCAGCCCCAGCACCCACTCCAGCACCGACCCCCACCCCGCCACAACCGCCTGCTCCAGCGCCAACTCCGGTTCCCGTCACACCGCCGATCGTGGTTGGACTTTAAGCAGATTCGTCCGCTTCCCAACGACCGATCCACCGAATTGCTAAAGGGCGAATGCTATCATTCGCCCTTTATTTTTATTCGATATTCGACTTGACGAGGTGGGCGTATTCGGGACACGTTGTTAGGGCACTTCGCCACTCGCAGGCGAGTGTGCCGCGTCGAGCACACCAGAAGGATCTGGAAAGTGACCGGGGCGTGCAACGAATCGGGCAAAGCATGCCCACCATCACCCGCATCTGGCAAGGAGGCCGAAACCGTGAAATCGTCACAGCATCCCGTTGTCTCGCTCAAGCAACTTTTTCCACACGCTCAAATTGTTGGTGGAGACGATATCCAGTGCCGCGGTTGCGATGCACATCCGGAATCTCCGATGCAAGATTGGGTCTTCGCCGCTGGCATGACCCCTTGGACAGACCCAGATCTCGACGTGACCACCGCCATCAATCATGGCGCTCGAGCAATCTTGACCGAACAACTTCTACCAAGCAGCGTTCCGCAATGCATCGTGCCCGATGTTCGAGACGCCTACGCCCGCCTCAGCATGGAGATCGCTGGTCGGCCCTGTGAAAAGATTCTGACCGTCGGTGTGGTAGGGACGCATGGCAAATCTTCGTCGGCCTTGATGATCGCATCGATGCTCAAGCAGATTGGCAAGTCGGTCGCGTACCATACCTCGCTCGGCGGAAGCAACGGTCAGCAAGCAGGCCTCGATTGCCGTGGACAGCCCGACGCCATGATGATGGCCGAGTGGCTTCGAACGAGTGTCGATCATCATACGCCTGCAGCAGTGATCGAACTGAGCGACGAAGCGCTGCTTTCGCACGCTGCCGGTGGCTTGGAATTCGACGTGCTTGTCTTCACGAGCATGCGCAAGTGCCAGCGGAGCGACACTCTTCAGTCGCGCGGTGTTGAAAATGCCATGTGCAACGTATTGAACCAACTCAAGCAACATGGTGTGGTTGTCTACAACGCGGACGATGCGCGACTCAATCGTTGGATCGCTCGCCATCAACCCGAAGCCATCGCTTATGGTCTCGATGCCGTGTCCGACGTTTCCGGTCGCCGTATCCGGTCCGCGCCTGGCGAACAAACCTACATGGTCAACGCCGGAAATGCCGTGGCTCCGATGACGAGTAAGATTCTGGGAGATCACAACGCCCGTCACATGCTCAGCGCCATCGCCGTCGGCTATTCGTTTGGCCTCGAACTGCACGAAACCGTTCTCGGTGTGGAGCGATTGCAACGCATTCCAGGTCGCATGCAACGCGTGACTTGCGAAGGGCCATACCGCGTGTACGTCGATGCCGCCGATCAAGCCGATCGTTTGGCGGTGGCTCTGCACGCATTGTCCCGAGAAGGCAATCCGGTAACGTGCGTCGCCGAAATCCCGGACGTTGCGACTCCGGAACAATTGATGGCTTTCGGACGCGTGCTGGAACGAGCGGCTAGCCATGTGATTCTGACCCAAAGTCGCCGTTCGGTCCGGTTTGGACAGAAGGCGATCTGGCAAGTGCTCGACGGTTGCGAATACCCCGCCGCCATCCAGATCGTGCCCAACCGGCAGCAAGCCATCGAGTTGGCCCTACGCAGTGCCCAGCCTGGCGAAACGGTTTTGCTGACCGGATGGGGAGAATCGGCGTGGACCAACGATCGCTCCCGCATGCCATCCACCGATCTGGATATTGCCACTTCCATGGCGGCCGAACTCGCCAACACTCCTGTTTCGGTAGCCACGGCTCAGACCATGCCTGGGTTACGGCTATACAAGGGCCGTGCCGCCTAGGGCCTACGAAGTCTCCACGCCTCCCTGGGAAGCGATGGAGATTTGGGTACACTACTGTCTGAATTGGGACCGTAGCTCAACGGTTAGAGCAGGGGACTCAAGCGGATGGCTCGGGGGCTGACGCGTGCGATCTTGAACGACGCCGCACCAGTACGAGGCATCCCTAGGGTTGCGTTCTCGGATCTTCGGAATTGTCATCGCTCACGGATCGAGCGACCGAACCAAGAGAACGTAGAATCTGTCAAAGTCGGGGAAGACCCACTCGGTGCCATCGGCTCCGAAGGTTGATCCCGAGCCAAGCCGCAGGCATCGGATACGAAGCCCGCGGAAGGTGTAGAGACCAGACGGCAGACGCTGGCGACAACTGGAAGTCGCTGGATGAAGGGATGGTCCAGACCACAAACTCGAAAGAGGCAGCGCAAGCTGTAGCGGTACGCATAATCCCTTGGTTGCAGGTTCGAATCCTGCCGGTCCTATTGAACCATTCCGTTCCAAAATTTTCATCACCACCAAACATTGGATCGCATCCAAACGTTTCCAGACTATTTCCCCCTCCTTCGTACCCTCACCCGAACGCGGCTCCCGCAGAACCAGCTTGTGAAGTCATGGAGCACCTGCAAACCCACACGCCTGCGATCGAGGGTCTCCGAAGTATCGGCCATCAGTTCTGGAACCGAGGCTGGTCCTTGGGAACCTCCAGCAACTACAGCGTTGTGGTGCAACGAGATCCGATGCAGCTGGTAATCACGGCGAGTGGTAAAGACAAAGGACATCTCGGGCCCTCCGACTTTGTGATCGTCGATGAGCACGGCCAGAGCGTTGTTGACGGACAACCCAAAAGCAGCGCAGAGACGTTGCTCCATTGCTTGGCGGCACGCCGCGGGGCCGGCGCGGTCCTCCACACACACTCTTTGTGGAGCACGCTTTTGTCAAACCATTTCGCCGCATTGCGGGGGATTCGTATCACTGGTTTCGAAATGCTCAAGGGCCTGGAGGGGATCGGGACGCACGAGGCGAGTTACTGGCTCCCCATTTTTGAGAACACACAGGACATTTCAGCCTTGGCCACCCAAGTCGACGCTTATTTAGAAGAGCACCCAGATCAAGTCTGCTGGGGGTACTTGATCCGCCGTCATGGCATGTATGCCTGGGGACGCGATTTGTCGGACGCGACTCGGCATGTCGAGGTCTTGGAGTTTCTTCTCGAGTGCATTGGCCGGACGACACGCTTGGTGTGACGGCTGGCGTGACAGCCAAACCGAGATTGGTCGCGTGGGGCCGCTCGTGGTACACTCGAATTCCTGTAACCGCTTATTCACACCTCATAGGTGCCATTTTGCAAGCCGAAGTAGATTCCAAGGCCAGCGACACGACGCCGTCACTCCATTACGGTGACTTGATTCTCGACCCGCGCATCGAACGAGCCCGCGGACTGCTTATGGAAGCCTTGATGGAACATCGGTCCAAAATCGATGCCATCCGACCACCCAACCCCGCCTTGGCTAGCCAGTACCAACAGAATTTGGCTCGATTGGCTCAAGCTCGCGGCGGTGCTCCTTACTTCCCCTACATGACCAGCGGTATGGGCAACGGGCCCTTCGTCGAACTGGGCGATGGCAGCGTGAAGCTCGATTTCATCGTCGGCATCGGAGTGCATGGCATGGGGCACTCGGACCCGAAAATGCTAAGCGCCACCATCGATGCGTCGCTCGAGGACACGGTCATGCAAGGCAATTTGCAACACGACGGCGCCTCGCTCTGGATGTGCGAACGGCTGATCGATTTGGCCAAATCGCAAGGAGCCACGCTCGATCATTGCTTGCTCAGCACCAGCGGTGCCATGGCCAATGAGAATTCGTTGAAGATCGCATTCCACAATCGGGCTCCAGCCACCCGCGTGCTATGCATCGACAATTGCTTTGCCGGCCGTACGTTGGCGCTCGCCGCATTGACCGATCGCCCAGCCTATCGGGCTGGCCTGCCTCCAACACTCGACGTCGATTATTTAACAATGTTCCATCCCAGCGATCCCGAGGGAACCACGCAAAAGGCGTTTGCAGAATTGGAGCAGCTTCTCGATCGTTATCCCGGACAACACGCCTGTCTTTGGTTGGAACTTGTGGCTGGCGAGGGCGGATACTATCCCGGAACCCACGAGTATTTCGAAGGGCTATGCAGGCGGTGCCGCGAACGCGGAGTGCTGATCATCTTCGACGAAGTACAAACTTTTTCGCGACTCAGTCGCCCTTTCGCTTTCCAACACTTTGGTCTCGATGCGTACGCCGACATCGTAACGCTCGGAAAAATCACGCAGGTCTGCGCGACCCTATACGGTACTCATCTGAAACCCAAAGGTCCCATACTCTCGCAAACCTTTACCGCATCGACCGCTTCGATCCGCTGTGGTTTGGCGGTCTTGGACCATTTGGCCAGCACCGGCTGCTTTGGAGATGACGGTTGGAACATGAAACGCCATCGCTACTTTCGCGAGCGTCTCGAAGACTTGGCCGATCGCTATCCGGGTCGACTCCGTGGTCCTTATGGTGAAGGCATGATGATTGCCTTTACTCCCGGGGACGGCTCCGAAGAGACGGCTAAGAAAATGCTGGGGCAACTCTATGAAGAGGGACTCATGGGCTTCATGGCTGGAAGCCACCCCACGCGTTTACGGTTTCTGCCCCCTCCAGGCGTTACCGAAAATTCGCACATCGATCTCGCTATCGATTGCATCGAAACGGTGCTGCGCACGATGTAACCTGCACACACTGCATCCTGTGATCAATGCATCCTGTGATCGATGCAACCAACGATCGCTACAGCGATCGACTCGACTTCATTTATTTTCTCGGAACCCAATAGCGACCGCCTTATGTCTCAATCAACTGACCGATCTCACACCATTGTGGTGGACGGCTGTGAAGTCGATCTCAAAAATCGGTACGTCGCCGGAGCGTTGGCGATCCTGTTCCCAGCCGCTGGACATTTCTATCAAGGGCGAACCAACAAAGCCTATTTGTTCGGCGCATGCATCCTCGGGCTCTTTGTGCTTGGGATGATTGTCGGCCGTGGCCGCGTCGTTTATGCCTCGTGGGCCCCCGACGATTTCCGAATTCAGTATCCAGCCCAAGCCTTGGTGGGGCTGCCCGCTGCACCCTCGTTGCTTCAAGCCTGGATCGCCAATCGGGACCCGGAACGCAAGTTCCTCAATGGCTTTATGGCCGCACCCCCGGTCAGCATCATGACTGGCAACAATCGTGAAGCACTTTCGCGATGGCACCTCGACGCGTCCGCAGGTTTTGAACTTGGGTCCCTATACACGTCGGTTGCAGGACTCCTGAATCTGCTAGTGATCTTAGATGCCTTTGCGGGACCGATGCCTTTACCGCAATCCGATCAACGTCGAAAAAAACGTCAGGGCAGTCGCGTAAGCGATGCGGCAGTCACGGCTTGATTCCCCTTCGTTGCGGCGAACCGGAACAGAACATTTTTCCGCTAGAGCCAGATGGCTTAGCGAGTCTTCCCTACTTCTTACCAATCAGGTCCTTTGAGGCGCCGATCCATCGGTCGCCCCAAAGAGTTTGGCCCCCATGCAAATCCTTTCGATCCTGCGCGAACGATTTTCCGATGCCATTGCTGAGTTGATCGAAGACCCGAAACTGCGGGCTGCGTCGCTCGAGCGGATCGTGCCCTCGCGCGAATCTGAGTTGGCGGATTACCAAGCCAACATCGCGATGCCCTTGGCCAAACCCCTAGGACAGCCTCCCATTGCAATCGCCCAATCGATTGTGGACCGATTGAAAGTCGAAGACCTATGCAGTTCGGTTTCGATCGCCGGCGCGGGCTACATCAACCTAAGACTTTCGCCGACTTGGTTGGCGGCGCAAACTCAATCCGCGGCTCACGATGAACGACTAGGGGTAACGCTCACATCCGAGCCCAAGACCTTTGTCGTCGATTACTCATCCCCCAACGTAGCCAAACCCATGCACGTCGGGCACATTCGGTCGACCGTTATCGGCGATGCCATTGCCAATGTACTTCGATTCCTCGGACACAACGTCATCACCGACAATCACCTAGGAGACTGGGGCACTCAGTTCGGGATGATCATTTATGGCTACAAACATTTTCGAGACGAGGCGAGTTATCGCGAACGACCCGTGGCCGAATTAGGCCGTCTGTACCGATACGTGCAATCGATCATCGCCTACCAAGCCGCCGTGTCTTCCCTTCCAAAGCTGCAAGCAGCGTTGGAACCAGCCCAAGCTCGCGTGGCCATGGCCGAGCAGAAACTCCAGGCGGCGGCCAGTGACAAAAAGATTGCCAAAGAAGTGCAATCTGCCAAGAACCATTGGAACGCCGCACTGGAAGCATTGGCAACGACCCAAGCTCAAGTCCAAGCCGTTGAATCGGATGCTGCATTGATCTCCGATGCGAATATTCACACGGATCTGAATGCCAAGGTTCTGGCCGAGACCGCCGCGCTGCACAGCGGTGACAAAGAGAACCTCCGTCTATGGAATGAATTCCTGCCGAATTGCCTGGACGAAATCCATTCGGTTTACCGACGACTCAACATTCGTTTCGATCACGAGTTCGGCGAAAGTTTCTACCACGACCTGCTCGAAGCCGTGGTTGAACAACTATTCGCGAAGGAGTTGGCGGTTCAAAGCGATGGAGCCGTATGCGTCTTTCTCGATGGCTTTGACGCGCCCATGATCGTTCGCAAACAGGATGGGGCTTACCTGTATGCGACAACCGATATTGCGACGGCCATGTTCCGCGAACGGGATTTCGAACCCGATGTTTGCCTCTACGTTGTCGACCATCGTCAAAGCGATCACTTCAATAAGCTATTCGCGGTCTTGACCCAAATTGGACTGGACCACACGCAGTTCAAGCACGTGAGCTTTGGGACGGTGCTAGGGACCGATGGCAAGCCCTTCAAAACACGTTCAGGGAGTACCGTCGGCTTGGAGCCGCTGCTCGATGAAGCGGTCGAGCGGGCTTGGCAAGTCGTCTGCGATCCGAATCGATTGCAAGGTGCTGGGATCGCGATGGACGACGCCGAGAAGCGAGCGGTGGCGGAAACGGTGGGTATCGGTGCGATCAAGTACGCGGACCTGTCACACAACCGGACCAGCAACTACGTCTTCGACATGGACAAGATGGTGCAACTCGAAGGCAACACCGCCGCATACATCCAATATTCCTACGCGCGGACGCAAAGCATCCTGCGCAAAGCGGAGGCTCAGGGCTGGACCAGCCAACACTGGCAAGAATCTGAATTACGGCTGGACGCACCTTCGGAAGTAGCCCTCGCACTGCAATTGCTGCGGCTCGAGGAGATGCTGTTGCAGTCCATGCAGGACTACACACCCAATACCATTACGGAATATCTTTTTGAGTTGGCTCGCACCTTTAGCAGCTTCTTCGACCAATGCCCGGTCCTCAAGGCGGAGCAGGAATCACTCGCCTTTTCTCGCCTTCAGTTAACGGCTTTAGTGGGCCGTACGTTGCGAACGGGTTTGCAGCTACTCGGGATCGGTGTCGTCGAACGGATGTAGGAAACGCAGTTGGGCCCGTAGTCTTGAACCGACGCGCGTGCTTCAAACTGCGGGTGGCGGGCTGTCACGGGACTGGCGATATTTTGCACGCCCTTCGGCATACGCTTGTTTGCTCGGGCTGTTGTCTTTCAGCCATTGCTCGACTTCAAGAGCGGACGGCGGCGATTCCGCCGAGAGTTCGGTGAGTCGCTCGAGTTGCCTTCGACACCAACCACAGCCCGTACCCGCGCCTCCACAATCGCTCAATTGACTAGGCAATTGGACGCGATGCACGCGGATGTAATTCAGGACCTTGCGCCACGTGATATGAAAGCACAGACAGAGTTCATCGTCGGCCTCCATCGAGAAATTACTCCTGGTCCTGCCTGTACTTATCCAATTTCCGATACAACGTCCGCGCACCGATGGCGAGAATCTTGGCCGCTTCTTCCCGGTTGCCTGCGGTCATTCTTAATGTTTCTTCAATCGCCCAACGCTCGATATCGTCCATCGACTTGCCGATCAGATCACTCGGGCCGTCATTTCCAAAGACCGCGTGGCTCCCATTGCCTGCAGCGGCCACGTCGTCCTTGGCACCGATGGTCGAGGCTCCTTCGTAGGGCACACTGCCGTCACTGAGTTCGGGTGGAAGATCATCCACATCCAGTTTGCCGTCGGTATCGAGCACCACCATGGTTTCGACAAAGTTGCGGAGTTGGCGAATGTTGCCAGGCCATTCGTAGGCATAGAATTTTTTGGTGACGGCCGGTGAAAAGTTGCATTGGCCACGGTTGTGACGACGAATGAATTGCTTTCGAAAGTGGTCCATCAGTGGGATGATGTCATCGCGTCGTTCGCGAAGGGGAGGCAGATGGACCGTGACAACTTTCAATCGGTAGTACAAATCGAGTCGGAAGTGCCCGTCCTCAATCATCTCTTCGAGCGGGCGATTGGTAGCCGAGACGAGTCGCACATTAACCTTGATCGACTTATTGTCCCCGACCCGCGTGATCTGATGTTCCTCGAGGACTCGCAGCAGTTTGATCTGCGTGCTCATCGGCATATCGCCGACCTCGTCCAGAAACAGTGTGCCGCCGTCGGCGTACTGAAACGCGCCTTCGCGATCGGTGACGGCATCGGTGTAGGCGCCGCGGACATGGCCAAAGAGTTCGCTTTCGACCAAGTTTTCCGAGACCGCACGCACGTTTAAAGCCACCATGCGTTTGGCTTTGCGAGGGCTGTTTTGATGGATCGCCCGCGCGATCATCTCCTTGCCCGTGCCACTTTCGCCAGTGATCAGAACCGTAGCATCGGTCGGTGCAATGCGTTTGAGTCGATCGATCAACTGTTGCATTTGAGGGCTGACAAAAACGATCCCTTCAAAGCCAAACTTTTCGTCGAGTCGACGCCGCAGTTCGAGGTTCGTCTGCTTCAATTGGACGGCTTCGGCCGCTTTGGCAGCGATGGCTCGTAGCCGAGCGGGGGTGATGGGTTTTTCGAGAAAATTGAACGCGCCTAGCTGCATCGCTTCCACGGCTTTGGTCACAGTTGCGTGTCCTGTAACCATGATCACCTGCCCCTCTGGTAGGAGTTGCTTGGCTAATCCGAGGATTTGCATGCCGTCGACTTCGTTCATCACCAGATCGGTGATGACAACGTCGTACGTGTTTTGCTCAAGCATGCGTTTGCCTTCGGGGCCGCTGGTCGCAACGTCGCAACGGTACCCGACTCGTTCCAAGCTTTCGGTCATGGCGCGGGCATGCGCGGGATCATTGTCCACGATCAGAAATGCGAATTGCCGCGCATCCAATTCTGGGGACAACCCCGATTCAATGGCATGAGAAGTCTGGGTAGTGGCGTCGTCGGTTTGCATGGTTTGAAGTATACTCGAGATCGATCAAGGACATCGTTGTTGGTCGCCGGCCGCATCGCGAATGATTTTCTGCAATCTTAGAGGATTTGAAAAGGACAATTCAACATGACCCAGGGGAAGCTGTGTCGCGGCATACGCGGCGCAACGACGGTCGAAGCCAACTCGCGCGAGGCGATTCTCAAGGCGACTCGGCAACTCCTCGCGTTGATGATCCGCCGCAATGAGATCGACCCCAAAGATGTGGCCAGTGCAACCTTTACCGTCACACGCGATTTGAATGCGGAGTTTCCTGCCTTGGCAGCGCGCCAAATGGGCTGGCTCGATGTCCCCTTGCTGTGCGGTTACGAAGTCGAAGTCCCCGGCTCACTCATGTCCTGTGTACGAATTCTGGTTCATTGGAATACGATCAAGGATCAAAAGCAGATTCATCATGTGTACATCCACGAAGCCGTTGCCTTGCGTCCGGATCTGAGCAAACTGCCGCCGGTCGATTGGAGCGAATTGGAGAGTTGGATCTCCGAACAAATGGGAAGTCGCGACGCGAAAAAATGAAGTCTCCAAAGCAATGCAATTGAATTGGACCCCCAGCGCGTCGACCAGCGCGTTGCACACGGCCGAAGCATGTTACCGTTTCTCGGATCGCGTCACAGATCCGCACGTACTCGATGTCTTTCGTGGCTATGCCGGACCACTCGGGGAGTGGATCGCCAAGGCCTCGCCAGAATCAGGCGACTGGCTATGGGACGATCTGATCGCTCTGGGTTCGATGATTGATTCCAATAACGAACTGGCGACGATCGCTTTGCGAAAGCGGGTTGGGGGAGCTTACGCAGAGAAACATGCCTTGCAACTCGCAGGCTTGGTCACCGACGTCGAAGCTGCATTCCTACAAACCTTCCCAAAATACAACGAGCAGAGCGGCCTCCGCCTTCGACCGTTGCAAGAGCAGTGGCTTGGGTACGGTGCCGGGCTAACCGCTCACATCGGAAGATTGACCGAAAAACAACTCCTGGTCGAGCAATGCCGCGTGGTTGGCGTGCAACCTATCCTCGGTGGCTTTGGCAAAGCCCACCTCGATCAAAATCTGGTTCGCATCGAAGCCATGTTAACCAACCCATTGGCGGAACTGCCCGAAGTTGTCCGGTTGGCCTGGCTGATCGCTCAATTGCAACTCGATTTGCCCGCTTTCAACGAGCAATTGGGACCTGGCATGGCGCGGCGATTGGCTCCGATCGCAATGCTGCCGCCCTGTTTGGCAGCAGCCGAAGTGCTCGAGATCGGTCGATGCGACGAAGCGACGGCGGCATTGGCAATCGAACAATGGCAGATCGCCCTGCCAATTCAAACCGACCTCCACTCTCAGTTGGCTCCTAACCTAATGGACTGGTGGGAAACCTACCTTCAAACGCGACCGAGTTGGGCCACCGCCATGCTTGCCCTTTCCAAAATTCTCGATGCGGACTGACCGACGCGATATGACCGGCGTGCAGGCGTGGCCCTGCATGGAACGCGGCTGCCCAAAAGATTCGACGCCGTAGTGCGTTCTCAGGTATTCTAGGACAAGTTGATGCAGCTGCATCTCAGCTGTATTTTGAGTTCCACAGTACGAAATTCGAGTATCCATCATGCGACATTGGCTAGTCTACTTTGCTCTCGTATGCTTCGCATCGAACATGGCAGCGGCTCAGGAAGCCCCGGCCAGCGACATCTCGAGTGCAATCGCTTCGACACAGTACATGATCGAGGTCACGCAATACCAACCTCGGTCGTCAATCTCCCCTGAGGCTACGGCCTCGGAGATCATCGTCGCGTTGCTGAAGCCCGAGGATCCTGCCAAAAAAGCAGACGTGATTGAATCGGTCCGTTTGACAGCGATGAGCGGAGTGCAGAGCATGGCCCAGTTCAGTCGCATCAACTCCTTTACGTTCGGAACGACGGCGCAACCGGGACGAAACGTTCGCCAATCGCAATCCATGAATACGGGCACAGTACTTCGCGCCCTCGCTTCTCCATCCACGGGTGGCAAAGTCGCTGTCAAGATCACCTTTGAATCTTCGCGTATCCCTGGCGAGCCGAAGGAAGATGCATTACCCGAAACGATCTCAACTCAGATCGAGTTGACACAAACGGTCGAATTGGGAAAGACGATGTTTCTCGGCGGTTCTACGTCGGATGGTGGACATTATCTTCTGATGACCGTGACGCAGCTATAACGCTATCCAAAGCCTCATCTTTACCCACATTTCAGGCCCCATCGAAAACCAGCAGCCCTTCTTGCTTTTCGTGCTCGTTGCTCATTCCGAAGGGAGGTGCTCGTAATCGATTGGGTTGGCGATTCGATTGCGAGCACGAGCAGGATTTGATTTTTCGAATTTCAAAACACACTATCAGATCAACCATCCAGCCAATTCCGAAGCCCGACGCACGCGATTGATCGCCAAGATGAAGGCTGCGGTCCGTAAGGATACGCCGCGAGTAGCCGCTTCCTGCCAAACATTTTCAAACGCATCGGTTAGCGTTCGGTCCAACTCCTGGCGCACGCGATCCAAACTCCATCGGTAGTGTTGCCGATTCTGAACCCATTCGAAATAGCTGACCGTAACGCCGCCTGCGTTGGCAAGGATGTCGGGCAATATGATTACGTCGCGGGCCGCCAGGATGGCATCGGCCTCGGGATCGATGGGACCGTTGGCAGCCTCAATGATCGATTTCGCGCGAATACGATGAGCGTTCTCACCCGTGATCACGTCACCCAAAGCGGCCGGTATCAACAGATCGACTTCGAGGCCCAACAAATCGTCGGCGGGCAATCGCTCGGCGGCTGTATAACCTTCCAAGCTTCCCTTGTTCTTCAGCGTGTAGGAGAACAACTCCTGAATGTTGAGGCCTTTGGCGTTGAAGTAGGTGCCACTTAAATCGCTTACGGCCACGATGGGGAATGCGGACTCGAATAAATACTTCGCTGCATGCGAGCCGACGTTGCCGAAGCCTTGGATGGCTGTTCGGCATTGTTCGGGTTTGAGATTCAATCGCTTCAACATTTTGACTGCGACCGTACCGACCCCGCGGCCGGTCGCTTCCTCGCGCCCACGGGCTCCATATTCCTCGACCGGTTTACCGGTAATCACGGCTGGATTGAACCCATGGTACTTTTCCCATTGGTTTCGAAACCAAGCCATGACCTCGTGATTGGTCCCCATGTCGGGCGCTGGGATGTCCGTGTCGGGACCGACGATCTCGTGAATTTGATCGACGAAAGCCCGTGTCATCCGTTCGACCTCGCGTCGCGATAGAGTTTTCGGATCAATACCGATTCCACCTTTCGCGCCCCCATATGGCAAATCGACCACCGCCGTTTTCCAGGTCATCAAAGCTGCCAGAGAGCGAACCTCATCCAGATCGACTGCAGGATGGTATCGCAGCCCCCCCTTCATGGGACCGCGGGCATTGTCATGCTGAACGCGGTACCCCAACACGGTTTCGATGTGTCCGTTGTCCCGCTCAAAGGCCACCTGCACCGTGACTTCGCGTTTGGGCATAATCAGCAGCCGCCGCGTCCATTCGGGCAGCTCGATCTGATCGGCTGCTTGATTGAAGTAGTAGTTGGTGGCTTCACTGGCACGCATCATCACAGACTCGCTTGGGATTGAGAGGACTGGGGAGAGGAGAAAAAAGCAGGATGTCCACACGGCTCATGAATGGGCAGTCGTTCGTTTACTTTACAACCTTCTACTTTACAATCTTCGCAGCTAGTTGGACGATGGCCGCGAACGATTCGGATTTTAGGGATGCACCACCCACCAAACCACCATCGACGTTGGGCTGTCCGAGCAACTCATCGATGACATCGGCTTTTACACTGCCGCCATACAAGATGACGATCTCTTCGGACGTAGCGGAAGAGAACATTTTCGCCAAGGTTGCTCGAATGTCTGCATGCACTTCTTCGGCTTGTTCGGACGTCGCGGTACGGCCGGTTCCGATGGCCCACACGGGCTCATAGGCGACAATGGTCTGCTTCATCTGGGCTTCGCTGATGCCGGTCAGCGAGCCATAGCACTGTCCCTGCACGACCTCGGCCGTTCGCCCTGATTCGCGTTCTTCGAGCGTTTCGCCGATGCAAACGATCGGGGTCAAACCGCTGGCCAGAACCGCCTTTAGTTTTTCGTTAACCATCGCATCGGTCTCTCCGAACAGGACGCGACGTTCGCTATGACCCAGGATGACATACCGACAACCTACATCCTTGAGCATCCCGCAGCTCAGCTCTCCTGTGTAAGCCCCTTCGGTTTTTGGGGACACGTTTTGCGCCCCCAAACCGATTGAGCTGCCCTCCAGAGCTTTGGCTGCATCACTCAGATAAACAGCAGGTGGGCAAACCACCACATCAACGCCCGTGACTCCGTCGAGCTCCGAACGAAGCGCCTTGATCAAGGCCATCGAAGCCTTGTGATCCAAATTCATTTTCCAATTGCCAGCAATAAACAAACGTCTCACGAGCTGCAACCTTCCTTCGCGTACTCGGTGGTGGGTCAATATCTGTCCAGCGGACAGGTCAATCAGGATGTCTGAATTGCCCAGATTGTCAAGATTGGGCTGGATTCTCCCGAGCGAGCCCTGCTATCGTCCCAAATGCTTGGTAACCCCCATGGTTTCCCAAGGAAACCTCACCGATTTTCACAGGCTTCCATTCCCGAAAACCATCATGCGCAAAATCGCTGTTATCAATCAAAAAGGTGGCGTTGGCAAAACGACGACCGCTGTAAATTTGGCGAGCGGACTGTCCCTTTGCAACCAACGCGTGTGCTTGGTCGATCTCGATCCTCAAGCCCATGCGTCGCTCCACTTGGGCGTCACGCTCAACGAAAACGAACCGAGTATTTACGATTTGCTGTGTGGCGATGTCTCGCTACCCTCAGTCCGTCGCACCATCAACTCGCACCTGGATATTATCCCCGCAAATCTTGACTTGGCGGCCGCCGAAATGGAATTGGCCGGCGAGGTCGGGCGAGAGGTGATTCTCAAAGACCGGATCGAAGCGGAACCGGGCGAACATGATTTCCTCATCATCGATTGTCCTCCGTCACTCGGCGTTCTCACCTTGAATGCTCTGACGGCCGTGGATGAGGTTTTCCTCCCTTTGCAACCCCATTTCCTCGCCTTGCACGGTTTGAGCAAACTGCTTCGAACGATCGAGATCGTTTCCAAGCGACTCAATCCAGGTTTACGACTCGAAGGAATCGTGCTCTGCATGTACGAGTCGAGCACACGGTTGGCAGCCGAAGTCAGTCGCGATGTTGAAGAATTCCTTACCGCCAGCGCTTCACAAAGTCCCGTTTGGGCCGATGCCAAATTCTTCCATACCAAGATTCGCCGCAACATTCGGCTGGCTGAGGCACCGAGCTTCGGTCAATCGATCTTTGACTACGCTCCCAACAGTCATGGTGCCGTCGACTACCTCGCATTGGCCCATGAAGTTCTCGAGTTCGAGGATTCCTCCAACGAGCAGAATGAAGCTGCATCGTTCTCATCGAACTGACCTCAAGTCCTACAGCCAACTCCTATTACGAGCTGCGGCTCGTACCCCACCACCTTCGAAGCCTTGCCCTGATGGAGCCATCGCTAATGAGCCCGAAGAATACGGACCTTAGATACCGGCGTGTCTTTGTTGCGTTGACGGGGGCTTTCCTCCTGACGTTGGTCGGGTGCCAGCGGTTCTCGCTGCGTCCGGATCTTCCACAATTCTACGAAGAAGATATGGAAGACGATTGGGCTCCACCACTGCCAGCACCTACCCTTGCTTCGGATCCATCAGGTTCAACGGCCAGCAATCCCAAAACCAATCGTTGGGGCATGCGCATGGATGGACAGGTACCGCGCGTGATCTTGCCCCGCGATCGGAAATCCAAGGCCAACAATCAAGAGCAGTCCGTCGTTCGAACCTCGTCCACGGGACAGCCATCTTCTGCGGATGCGCCCGGCGCGACGGTAATGAATCTGCGAGATACGGTTACCACTGGCAACGCTTCCGATAAAAAATCCGGACCGAGTTCAAGTGTTGTCGGTTTCGGTGGCAATCCCTCTGGTGCGCCTGGACCATTGACTCAGCCAATGACCGATCCGTCCCCCAGCGTGGCCGACACGGGCTTGAACGATCTCGACATTGAAGGTGCCCTGCAAAATCTGCCAAGTGAATACCGCGAAGTGGTCCGTCGGACTCTAACGGCGATCAAAAACGGAGATTCGCAGCCCGGCCATGAGCCCAAATCAGAAAGCCAACAGCAACCAGTCGCGAACTCGGTTACCAATCCGCCATCCAACGCGACAACGACGTCCATCTCGCCTCCAACCACAACCGCCGCTCCACCTCAATCCTCGGCGCTCACCGAAAAGCCTTCCTCCAGTGTCTCCGTTCGAATCGCTGACTCCGAGCTATCAGTAACTGCTCCCAAACCGCAAACCTCGCCCCTCGCTAAAGCATCCATGGCGGCTACCCAAGATTCTGCCGTAACCGATGCGGCAGGCAAACTGGCGGCGGACGATAAGAATGCGGTCGTCACCACGAGCAGTATCGAAGCCGTCCATCCGTCATCGAATTCTAACGACTCAAAAAGCCCGAACCCAGCCTCGGTATCTTGGCATCAAATGACGCGTCAAGCCATCGAGACACTTGAGCATCAGATCGAGTCCTCGCCGCCAGCAGACGAATCTCTGCGAATGAGTCAAGAGATCACACTCAGAATGCTGTACGTTTCCCAGCGGCGACTCGATGATGCACTGCGACCAATCGAGCGGCTCAATGAGAACGAACAAGAATACATTCGCCATCAAATGCAAGCCCTCTACGAAGCCAGCAACCCAGACGCCAATCCGGCGCGATCGCGGCATTGGAGCATTGTTATGAATAGCCAGAGCGAAGCCACTTCGCATTTGGCAGCGGTTAGCGACCTTGCCGTTCGCAGCGTCGCGTTCTGCACGCAAGTCGATGGTTACGGGCTCTTTCAACGCTTCGCCAAGAACCACTTCGCACCGGACCAAGATGTATTGCTCTACTGCGAAATCGACAACGTCGCTGCCGAAAAAGTCAAATTAGGGTACGAAACCCAATTGCAAGGACGTTACGAAATCCGTGATGCCCAGGGGCTGCGGATCGAGGACCAACTTCTGCCGATGGAACCCGAGATCTGCCAGAACCATCGACGCGACTACTTCATCGTCTACCGCATCTACATGCCTCAAAAGATAGCCCCCGGCTCGTACCAACTTCGGTTGACGGTCGAGGACATGAAGGCCCATAAGTTCGGTCAATCCAACGTGGACTTCGAAATCCGAAAATAAAAAATCGAATGTTCCGCGATCACTTACCTCGCCGTCGCGAGGGTGGCTCGGTGCCATCGGATGCGTCCGTGGCGTTCTCTTGCCAGGCACTAACGGTCGCATGGCCGTCCTCGCGCACACCTTCCAGTTGAGCAACACGCCGACGCGCGCCTTCGAGCTGCGTGTGACAGAATTGCACCAATTCCACGGCTTTGGCGTAGTCAACCAACATCTGTTCGAGCGGCTGTGTACCGCTTTCTAGTTTCCGGACAACTTGCTCCAGTTCCGTCAATGAGCCTTCGAAGCTGCGGGTTTCGGATTCGGAATCTGCCTTCATTTTGGCCATGTTCTTTGCCCGTGCAATCGGTACGAAACGAACAATCCTAACGGTCGCGACGGCCTGGGATCCGAATTATCTGGGAGCCCGAAAATGCGCGCCTACGACCCAAAAAATAACCTATTCGTTGCCATAGGAATAGTTGTCTAAGGATACTCAAGTGACCATCAAAACAGACAAACCCGAGAAATCAGACGCAGATCGCGAAAACACCTTGGCGAAGCTTCGATCGCTCAAGGCGATGGGAGCAACCGCGCCTCCGCCGACACCAACTGCGGACGGCTCTCCGGTCGAGGCTGCGCATCGCGCTTTCGTAAATATCATCGAAGTCAGGATTGAGGAACTGCTCCAATCCTGTCGAACACTCGAGGCCGAACGCTCGGATATCGAGGCCATGCGAGCTGAACTTCAGATCGCTGTCGATTCAGCCGAAGCCCGGTTGGCGCAGGCCGAAGCCAGTAACTCGATGGAACGGATCGAAGAGCTTGAGAATCGGCTCTTAGAACTCAATCAGGAAAACATCCGACTCTCCGAGTTGCTGCTCTCAGCCCGCCAACAATTCGATACTCTCGTCGACTTCATCGAAGAGCAAGAATTGCTCGAATCGCAGAAAGCCGCGAACCAAGAGGCGGAAGAAACCTTCAAGCGATCATCGGAGCACGAACAAGAACTGTTGATCGAAGCGGAACAGCTCAAAGTACAATTGGAGTTTGTCAGCAATGAGTTGGAACGCTTGCGGAACGAACCGATTCCAGAAGATCCCCAGGTCGAGATTCTACGACGGGAATTGGAAACGGCCCAAGCCGAATTGGACGAGTTACGCAGCTCGCCCGCTGCCGAGGATCCTCAAGTCGAATTGTTGACGCAACGGATCGAGGAACTCCAAGGCGAACTGGAATCGCTACACGAACTCCGCGCCGCTCAGGACTCCCAGCTCGAGACTTACCGTCAGCAAGTCGAAGACTTGCAATTCGAGGTCGAAAACCTGCGCGACCAAGGCTCTCTCCGCGAACCAGAACAGGTTACGCTTCGCTCAGAAATCGAATCGCTGCAACGCGAAGTCGAGCGGCTGCGCGAGGAAAACTCTCTTGCCGCCCCCGAACAGATCGCACTGCGGGCCGAAAACGAAGAGCTGCAAAGTGAGATTGAACGAATCCGCGAGGAAAGTTCGCTTCCCAACCCGGAACGGATCGCACTTCGATCCGAGATCGAAGAGCTGCAAAGCGAACTCGAACGAATCCGCCACAGCGCTTCGGAAAACTCCAGAAGCGAAGGTACGGCGGACAAAAACGATGGCGAAAACGCCTATGTTATCGAATTGCAAAATCAAATCGAAGAACTTCATCGCGATCTAACTCGGACACGTTCCGAATCGATCGATCTGAGGATGCAAGCGGACGAGTTGAGTGCACGCATCGCACAGATGAAAGGGCCCACCGCCCCAGAACGCTCTCAAGCCATGAGTTGGGAGGAACGCAAAGCAGCATTGCTCGAACAACTCGACGCAGAGTCGGCAGACGCGTCCGATGCTCGAACCGATGAATTGCTCGAAATGGCGAAGCTGATCGAAGACACGACTCTGGAAATTCTTAAGCGCGATTTGGAAATCCAGGAATTGAGGAATCTCTTAGCCCAACAGTCGATCTCCCAGGAAGGATTTGCAATCGGCGCCGCAGCCGTTGCGCAAGTCATCGATAATGATGCTCTCGTTGTCGCCGAACGCATGAAGCTCAAGGAACTGCAGGCCGAATGGGAACAGAAGCAGCGTCAAGCTGAAATTGAAATGTCCCTCGAACGTGCCAAACTCGGACGCGAGCGATTGGAACTCCAAGAACGTCTACGCGACATGGAATCCATGCAAGGCGAGCCAGGCGATCCTGCAGCGGTCGTGGCTACTGCCCGACAAGCAGGCCGTAAGGGCCGATGGCTATCGCGTCTCGGTCTCAAGGAAGAATAAGACTCTATCTCGGCCTTGCGACGCGTGGCGTTACCGATGGACGTAACCTCGAGGCGCCATCTGTTGCAGCCCGCGTTTGCTGCGTGACCATAAGCCAGTTCGGGATGAGAATGTACCGATCTGCGTCAACGTCACTCCATCGATCTGTTCGGGCATGGTATCGATCGCGTCGGCTGAAACGGCGAGCAGCAATTCAAAATCCTCACCGTCCCCAATGGCATGCTCGAGCGGCGAATGACCGGTCGCCTCTGCCCGCTGCTTGGCGGCCTGGCTAATCGGGATCTTTTCGATATCGATCTCGGCTCCGCAACGACTGGCGACTGTGACGTTCAGTAAATCGATGCCGAGGCCGTCGCTGATGTCGGTCGCAGCCCGAACAATCCCCAGTCCGTATAGCGAACGGGCCAGAGCAAGACGCGGTTCAAAGTCCAAGTGTTTGCCTAGCAAACTGCCGCCGAGTGATCCGGTGACAACAATCGCGTCCCCTGGACTGGCACCGCGCCGCGTCCAGCATCCGCCTTCCGGTGCTCGGCCGATTGCCGTCATGTGCACGACCAACGGACCGTCCCAAACGTTCGTATCGCCCCCCGCAATGGCGACTGCGTAGCGCTCGCAGGATTCGCATACGCCTTCGAAAATCTCAGCCCCCAACTCGCCGGAACCATTCCGCGGCAAACACAACGACAAAAATACCGCCATGGGCTCCGCCGCCATGCTAGCCAAATCGCTGAGGTTAACGGCCACAAGCTTGTGTCCGACCCGGCGTGGTCCGCATTCCGAAAGAATGAAATGTGTTCCTTCGCACAGCGAATCGGTGGTCACAACCAGATCGGTTGAGGTGGGATCGATCAGCGCACAATCGTCTCCGATTCCCAACCGAACTTGAGGCAGTCGTGCAGCTCGCTGTTTCGCCCAAGCGATGAATCCATGTTCCATACCCGTGTCCGAATCCGATCTATTCCGAAGGCCGAGGCTTGCCGCTCCAGCCCAATTTGTTTCGCAACGCTTGGTAATCGTCATGTCCTGGAACGTTGATCAGTTGAAACGTATCCTCGGCCTTATTGATGCGGACCGTCAGGTCACTCGCTACATGACAGACGACGCGCCCATCGACGACCAAACTGGCGGTCGGATGCTCATCCTTGATCTTCAAATCAAAGACGCGATCCGATGTGTCGACCACCGGTCGCATGGTCAAGGTATGGGGACTGATCGGAACGATCACAAAGGCCTGTAGGTTCCGCCGCAGAATCGGTCCACCTGCCGACAGGTTATGTGCAGTGGATCCAATCGGAGTGCTGATGATCAACCCATCGCAAGCGTAGGTCGTCGCCAAGCACTTATCGACGTACAGATCGATGTTCATCATCGTATAGGGTGGTCCACCCAGTACGGCTGCCTCATTGAGTCCGACGATGGTGTGCAGTTTCTCCTCATCACGAAACACGCAGCATTGCAGCATCAAGTGGTTGGTCACTGCATATTCGCCGCTGCAGACATTGGGCCAAACATGCACGAACTGCTCAGGCTGTATGGCTGCCAAGAATCCCAAACGACCAAGATTCACGCCCAACACCGGCCGCTGGTTGCGACCCATTTGCCGCGCCGATTGCAAAATCGAACCATCGCCCCCCAGCACGACGACTAAATCGGAATCGCACTCGGTGAACTCGTAGGAAAAGTCCTTATCGACAGCCACGACTTCGGCACTGCGTTTCATGTGCTCGACGATGCCGGGCAGCTCCGAGGAAACTCGAGGACGATTGGGAGCGGCCAGTACGACCACTCTTGGTTGGCTTCTGCCCTCGCGGATCCAGCCTGGAGGAACGCTTGCCACGCTCAAACTCCTGCGGCTTGCGTGTCTGCGTAATTCTCCGACAGTTGCCGACACGTGCGAGCGATACCCGCAGGATCGAGTCCTAACTCCGCAAACAGTTCGCCTCGATCTCCGTGCTCAATGAAACGATCGGGAATCCCGATCGTCCGCATGATGCGGGTGTCCCAACCGTGCTGACAAGCCGCTTCGAGTACGGCGGAACCGAAACCGCCGGCCAAGGCACCTTCTTCGACCGTAACGACAAAGCGGCATTCCTCGAACAGTTTGCCGATCGTATCGACATCCAATGGCTTGATGAATCGCCCGTTGACGACCGTCACATGGATACCTTCACGTTCCAATAGTTCCGCCGCCGCCAAGGCCTGCTGGAGCATGGCTCCAATGGCAACAATCGCACCGTCGCTTCCACGGCGAATAATTTCCGCTTTGCCCAACTCGATCCGCTGAACGGGTCGTGGGATCGCTGGCGCACTGGTCTTCGGATACCGCAGTGAGCTCGGTCCGGGAAGGTCCAATGCGAACTCGAGCATCGGCTCCATTTCGGTCGAATCGCCAGGGGCCATCATCACGATGTTTGGGAACACACGCAGGTAACCGATGTCGAACACGCCGTGGTGCGTCGGGCCATCGGGTCCGGTCAATCCTGCCCGATCGAGCAACATGGTCACGGGCAGATTTTGCAAGGCGACTTCCTGAAAGATCTGGTCGTAGGAGCGTTGCAGGAAGGTGCTGTAGATAGCGACCACCGGCCGCATGCCAACCTTGGCCTGACCCGCCGCAAAAGCCACCGCGTGCGATTCGCAAATACCGACATCGAAAAAACGATCTGGAAACTCTTCGCGTACGGGCTCGAGTTTGTTCCCTTGGCACATGGCCGCGGTCATAACCGTCACCCGTGAATTTCGGCGCATTTGACTGAGCATTGCATCCCGTGCGTAGTTCGTGAATGCCGGCTTCTCACCGAGACTCAGAACACGCGGGCTGCCTCCTTCGTCCTCGAAGGCAGGAGGAGTATGGAAGTACACGGGGTCTTTCTCGGCTGGCTTGTAACCGCGTCCCTTTTCGGTGACGACGTGCAACAAGGTCGGACCCTTTAGATCGCGCACCATTTCGAGGTACTTGCGCATCAGTCGAATGTCATGCCCGTCGATCGGGCCGATGTAGCGGAATCCGAATTCTTCGAAGAGCATGCCGCCGACCATCCCGGCCTTGACCCCCTCCTTGATCTGCGCCAACAGTCGTTCGGCGGGATCACCGAAGACAGGTAGGCGATTGAGCACCTTGACCACTTCGCTCTTGAAGCCGGTGTAGAAAGGATTGGTTCGCAGTCGATCCAGGTAATTGGCCAACGCTCCGACACGAGGACAGATCGACATCTTGTTGTCATTCAGAATGACGATCAGATCTTTGTTGAGCTCCCCTGCGTTGTTCATCGCTTCGAAGACAATGCCTGACGGGAGGGCACCATCGCCGATGACTGCGACGCTCTTGCGATCGGATTGGCGCAACAAATCGTCTCCCGACTTGAGGCCCAGTGCGGTCGAAACACTGCAACCGGCATGTCCGGTCATGAACAAGTCGTATTCGCTCTCGCTCGGGTTCGGGTAACCCATCAGGCCCCCTTGCTCCCGAATCGTTTTGAATTCTCCATAGCGACCGGTGATCAATTTGTGGGGATAGATCTGATGCCCGGTGTCCCAGATCAAACGATCTTTCCGGAAGTCAAACACGCTGTGCAGGGCCAAGCACAGTTCGACCACGCCCAGGTTGGAAGCAAAATGCGCAGTCCGCGTGGCCATGAGATTGCAAAGCACATCGCGGATCTCGACGGCGAGAGATTCAAGTTCCTCGGGAGCCATCGACTGCAATGGTTCGGCCGACTCCAACTTGGAAAGCAATTCGTGCACCGCCATCAGTTACTCCTCTCGAGGATGTATTCCGCCAGTCCAACCAGAGGCTCTGAGCGCCCCCCAAAATCTTCGATCGCCGCGATCGCCTTGTGAACAAATCGCTTGGCTTGTTCTCGGCTTTCTTCGACTCCCAACAAAACGGGGTACGTCAGCTTGCCACGCTGAGAATCTTTCCCCGTTGCTTTCCCAGTGTTTTCCGCCGTGCTCTCCACGTCCAGTAGGTCATCCACAATTTGGAAAGCAATTCCGATGGAACTGCCGTAAATCGCCAGCGCTTGACGCTGTGAGGCATTCGCCCGTCCCGCGATCGCACCCATTTCCACGGAAGCTTGGATCAAGGCACCGGTCTTGCGTCGATGAATGGACCGCAGCCAATTCAACTGGTCTTCAGATGACAAGAAGAGGGAGTCTCGCTTTTCAGCCAAGAGGTCGTCCATCTGGCCACCGACCATTCCTTGAGCACCCGCAGCCTTGGCGAGCAGCAAACAACTCTCGCGAATCTGCTCGAGGGGCAAATCGCTCGTGAGCAACGTTTCGAACGCTAATGGCTGGAGCGCATCGCCAGCAAGGATGGCAGTGGCTTCGTCAAACTGGATATGGCAGGTTGGCCTGCCGCGACGCAAATCATCGTCGTCCATGGCAGGCAGATCGTCGTGAATCAACGAATAGCAATGGATCATTTCGAGAGACATGGCTCCCGGCCATGCCGCTTCTAAACTTCCACCAACGGCTTCACACGCGAAAGCACACAACACCGGTCGGAGTCGTTTGCCAGGTGCGAGAAGCGAGTAGGCGATGGCATTTCGCAAGCGTTCAGGGCAATCGTCGTGTAAGGAGTCAAGACAAAAGCCCAATTGCCGATCAATTGCGTCCGCTACCGACTTCCAGCGGAGTAAGACCGGCGGAGCACTCTGCGCCCTATTGACGGCAACGATCTCTGAATGAGAAGAGGGTCGTTCGGTGTGAGGCGATTCCGAAATGATGGCCGGTCCTGTCCAGGTACGCCGCGTGCGCGAGAAAAGTGAAGAAACGTCAATCAGTTTCATTGTATCAAACTGTCTAGTCACGAAAAGACAAGCAACCGAGGGCACAGCCGCCTCGCGATCGATACGTTGGACAACATCGGAGCAATCCGCACGATGCGAACAACCCGTACCACTGGACCGAAACTATCGTTGCCACGCTCTTCGATTCGATACTCCGAATGGACCGCGATGAAGAATCTATCCGCCAACGCTGGACCGCAGTCGAGGCGCCCCCCCGCTGCTTGGGCTGGAACTCCCCCTGGAGGTCTGAGAAGTTGCGGAATTAGTCCGGAATACCACGTCTGGTCAATTGCTTAGTATTGCGTGGACCAGCCATAATGCACTGTTCGAGACGACGTTCGACCCAGAACCCGGGAAAAAAAAGAGTCCAACCATGAAACTAACGTTTTTGAGCCTACGCAGCCTAGTTGCTCCCACCTGCGGCCTGCTGATGTGCGTAGCCATGACGGAAACAGGTCTTTCGCAGTTTTCAACCGGGGGCCAGACGGGCGGTGGTTTTGGGGGCGGGTCGATAGGTGGCGGCGGACTCGGCGGAATTGGTGGCGGCGGACTCGGCGGCGGCGGACTCGGTGGTGGCGGACTCGGTGGACAGCAAGGCGGCGGATCCTTTGGTGGTGCCGCCGGCGGTGCAGCCCAAAACAGTAATCTCTACTCCTTGGGCACGTTCGGTGGACCTGGGGTAACTGGGCAATCCTTAACGGGTAATTACAACCTTCAAGTTGTCACCAATGCGTTCAATCAAGGCGGCTCCTCTGCATTTGGCTCGGGTGGATCGGCTGGGGGAACTGCGAGTGCCTTCGGTGCCAATGCCTTTGGTGCCAATGCCACAGGTGGCGGAGGCTTGGGAGGTGGCATCGGAGGTGGTTTTGGTGGCCTTGGAGGCGGGCTTGGTGGCGGACTCGGTGGTGGTATCGGTGGCCTGGGAGGTGGGCTCGGTGGTATCGGTGGACTCGCGGGTGGCCTCGGAGGCGCGAGGAACCGTCAAGCAGGCGGTACTGGCGGTACCCAAGGCAGACGAGCGCTTCGCACAACCGTCCGACCTGAGATTGAAATCCGACCCAATTCGCGTCCTACCACAGCCAGCATGATTCAGACGCATCTGTCCAACACTCCGCTCCCCGATCGGGTGCGGGGAGTTACCGTCAGTATCGCCGGAGGAGAAGTGGTCTTGAGAGGAACCGTTCCTACCGAGGCTGATAAACGGATGATGGAGCGGCTACTGAGCCTGGAGCCTGGGGTGGAGTCGATCCGGAATGAGGTGATAGTCCAGTCCAAGACGCTTGAGGCAATACCGGCTGGACCCAACCGTTAACCATATTCGATTGAACTGTCCCACCCGCGACGGGCATGCTGCTGGGTGGACTGAAGACGCCGGTGAAAGGCTGACTGCTCGACACACTTGGGCTCGGCAACGCATTCGATCCATTGGCTGAATCGAAGACTTCGTTGAGGCTAGGTTCTGGCGGCGACATGGCCGACGCGCGCTGTACCCCCGAGGTTTGTCCCGGCAATAAGCCTTGGTTGGCTTGCTCGAGCCAATGCGCGGCTTGCTCCGAAGTCAATTGCGGCTGGGTGCGGATGCTGCGAGCGGGCAATTGAATGGTCGTTGTCATGTTGTTTTGCTGAGGCATCGGAGGCGCGACGTAACCTGATGGCTGGCCCCCGACCGCTGGCTGGGCTCCCACCGCTGGTCCGTTCGCGGATGCTTGAAGCACACGTCCCGGAGCGACAGGATTGACCCTGCCCGGTAGATTCACCACGGCTGCGTTCCCACGAATGACTTTGCCTTCGGCAGTCATAAAAGTTGGGATCAGCATGATCTTCTTCTGATCTCCCGGGGCTGCGTCCCAAGGAATCCAGATGCTATAGGACGCACCGAGATCCGACTCGGAGAAATGGGTTGTGAATTGCTCGGGAGTGAATTTGAACTTCTTGTCTGCCCCTTCGATGCTCATGCCTTCATGAGAACGCTGAGTGTCATCGAATCCGAAGACGGTCAATTCACCTTCCACCGGAATGGCTTGGCTTTTCTCGTTGTAGAAGTACAACCGACCACCAAAGCCTCGCGTAGGTGGCTTGCCAGGCTTGGTCAAAATGTCATGCACCCAGGTCACATTGATCATTTGAGGTGTTTGATATTCCTTCTTTTTAAAGAACGACCATGCGTCCTTTTTCTTTTTGTCTTTGGAGCTCATGAGCGAGGCACAGCCGGTGTGCCCGATCAAGCCGAGAATCAAAAGCAACATCCAGCTGCGACGAAATGTATGGATCATGAGGAACAATTTCCAATCTGGTTCGATGGAGTGCGTCGAAAGTCAGTTACGAAGCCTGCCGGCCTAGGGGCGCACGACGCGCGGGGCGGTTGGGATCGCCCCATTGGCTTGAGGGCCTACGGGCCGGTAACCAAGGTTGGCATTGGTGCTTGGAACATAGCCAGACGCAGGGATGACTTCATTGGAGGCCGGTATAGCACCTGGTACATAGGAAGAGTTCTGAATCGGCATTGCTGGGTCAACCACCGAAGCATTGGGTTGGTTGTTGCCACGCATCAACGTCCGAGGGGGTGTCCGCGAGGAACTGCTGTTATCGGGCTGGATCATGACCGGTGGTTCCGCCGAGTTCGCGTTCGGATCATCCAGGTAGAGTTGCCCTTCCATCGGTGGCATGTATTGTCCTTCGGGCATAGGATACGAACCATTGATCGGGGAACGTGTGTTGTCGAATTCGAGATCAGCAGTCGGCGATTCATCGGGATAGATCACCGGTGACGATGCAGGTCCCCACAATCCATTGCCAGGAGACAAACCAGCATCGCCGTAGATGTTCAATATGTCTGCTAGACACCAACTCATTCGAGAGGATTCGACCTGCTTGATCATGTCCAGCTTGTTCTGATCATTGAAGTTGATGACCCGCGGGGTCATGACCACCAACAATTCGGTTCGCCTTTCGGACTCGCTATCGAAACGGAACAAGGCCCCCGCGATTGGGATATCACCCAACCAAGGAACGCGTCGCGAAATCGATGTCCGAGTCTTGCTGATCAATCCACCCAAGATGACGGTCTGCCCATCGTAAGCAGTTACTCGTGTTTGCGCCAACGTTTGATTAATGATCGGCGCATTGATGGCTGTACCATCGGGAGCAAACGAAACCGGAACACCCGTCTGTTGATCGAGACTGGAACGGTTAACGGCCACGATCATGTTGATCAATCCATCCTGGTTCGTGCGCGGTTGGATCTGCATGATCAAACCGACCGGGATGTATTCGATCGCATTGGCGATCCCGTTGATTCCAGATTGTGTTCCCTGGATGGTTGGAACAGACTGTCCGACCTGAACCACGGAGATGTTGTTGTCGATCGTCATCAACGATGGCCTCGACAGAATTTGCACGCGATTGGCGTCCTGGAGCATTCGGAATAACAATCCGACTGACTCGCTGCTGGCAGCCAAAACGAGACCCCCATATCCCAGCTCAGCGTTGGATCGACCCACGGCAAAACCTGTCTGTCCTTGTCCAGCCGTGTTGCCAGAGCGTCGCTGTGGATTGTTGATTGTAAAGGGGGCTGCAGTCGGCGGATTGGCGACGCTGAAAACCGGGCTGCCCAGCGTGCCGCCGGTCGATACGTTTCGGTCGAACAGAAGTGAGTCTTGGATCCCTAATTCCGTACCGAAGTCGAATTGGTCGGCCAAGGTGACTTCTGCGATCAAGATCTCAACTGCGATCATGGGCTGCTGACGATCCAATCGCTCGACGACCTGTCGGATCTGCTGCATGTAACGTGGCGTCGCACTGACGATCAAGCTGTTGGTGGACGGTTCCGCGATCACGAACACTTCGCGGTCAACGCGTTCGAACAAGCTGATGGCTTGGCCGGACTGCAACTGCTGGGTGATGACCTGGCGTTGGGTGGTGAGCAAATTGTTGAGGGCAGTGAAGACATCCTGTGCATTTGCGTTTCGCAACCAAATCACGTCGTTGGATCGTTGTTGACCACCGGTTTCATCCAAGCGGTAGAGAAGTACTTCGATGACTTCCAAGTCGGTCGGAGAGCCGGACGCGATGATGGCGTTGGTCCGCGAATCCACCGAGATACGAAGCGGAACCAACGAGCTTTCACCACCGCCGGTTAGGGCAGCCAAGTTCTGAAGACCGATGACTGCAGCGCTCGCGGTCGAAGCACCCGCCGTCGCCGGCAATCCAAAGACCTGTTGCAATGTCAAAGCCAAACTGGTCGCATCGCCGTTGATCACCGGATACACCTTGATTCGCGCATCGGCACTGGGCAGCTGATCGAGCTGGTCGATCAGTGCGGCGATCAAAGGCATGCTCTTCGATGGAGCGCGCACTATCAACGCGTTGATGCTCGGGTTGGTGGTGATGACCACCCCTGCCAATATGCCTGAGTTCACGGTCGATCCATCTCGTGGTACGATCGACAAGCGACTGCTCGGAGGTGTGGCTCGCGAGGAGGATGTCGAGGATTGTTGCTGCTGCTGTTGCTGCCCTCCGCCCCCCCCCTGTTGATTCGTGGTGCCACCGCTGGATTGCCCACTGATGGCCGATTGCAAAACAGGTTGCAATTCCGAAGCAACTGCATTCTTGATCGGGAAAACACGGATCTCGTTCTCTGCCGTTGTCGACTCAACGTCGATCTCGAGCAGCAGACGCGCTACCTCGGCGATGTCCCGTGGTGATGCCTGAACAATCAATGAGTTGGTACGGTAGTCGGCGATCACCTTCACGCGTGCGGTGAGCTGGGTACTCGCGCTGGCACCAGCACCACCCGCTCCTGTCGCGGCCCCTGTTCCCGCATCGTTGAAAAAGTTGCGGATGATGGTCTCAGCATCGACGGACGAAGAATTAATCAAACGGAAAACACGCAATTGATTGTTGGGATCGAGGGGTTGGTCGAGTTTGCCAATCAAGTCCTTGATGCCGGTCAACGCTTCAGGACGACCGATCAACAACAACGCATTCGGAGTCCCCAATGCATAGATGCTGATCTGACCCTGACGGGGCGAGAAGACCTTGTCATTGAGATCCTTCAGCACCGGTTCGATGGCCACGCCGTTGACATGCTTGAGCGGATAGATCTCGATTTCAGGTTGCGTTTCCGCACTTTGCTTTTTGATCTGTTCAATCACATCGAGAACGCGTTGCACGTCTCGCTTGCCCCCTTTGACGATGACCAAACCCATCTCGGGCACAAACGAGATATCGACGTCGCCGATCAAACCAGTGCCGCTGCTGAGCGAATCGGGAGAACCGACTGCCATGCTCATTTCGTCGTCGCCGGACTGCGGCATGCCAAGTTGCGCTGTGCCTGTCGTGTTCTCTTCGTCTTGGGGAGGCTGGCGGAACGATGCCAGTTTGACCAGGCTGATGGCCTTCTCAATGCGTTCCGGAGTCGCAGGCGTGATCGGTATGATTTGCGTCGGACGCTCAGGATCGAGCATGGCCAAATCGATCGCGGAAACGATCTGTGTCCACGACAGTACGTCTTGCGGTGTTCCTTGGAGACGTACCTCGTCGTTGCGACGATCAATCTGCATGATCTCGCGAGGACCGGCTTGAGTTAGCATTTGAAGCTGGGCGATCTCGCCATTGTTGTTGGTCGAAATCGTTAAACGTGAGCCCGCGATGCGGCTGATCGCGTCCTCAAGCTCTCTCCATGTCGTTCGTTGCAGCTTGTACTGACGATTCTGAATCGTGTTGGTCGCGACCCGACCCGAAGCATCGCGCACCAGGTTCGGTGTCTGCTGCTTCCAGCCTTCGACCAAGCCTTCGATTTGGCTCTGCGTGGCTTCCGGCGCGAGGACCATCAAACGGCCCGATTCGGGCTGCGTTGTGATCCGAACCCGCGGATCCTTGCTAAATTGAACATGCAATTGGGTAACCGCAGCTGCCACCATCTCCGTTGGCAAGTCGTACACCCGCAGCCGAGCTTCGTTGACTGTCGGTGGCGCGGCATTGTTGGGCAATGTCATCCTGGACTGGGCAACGGAATGGCCTGCCATCCCAATCAACCCCAACCCTAGGCCGAGCGTCGTAGGAATCCACCGACGCAACCGAGATGCCCAACCTGTCTGCCTCTCAAGGGGCTTGTTGCCTTGAGGAACGTCTTTCCCGAAGTCTTTAGGATCGTTCACAGCTGCCTCGCCTCATTTGGAAATGACCACGAAACCCACAGCGCAGGGTTTCTCTGGTCGTTTACATCGGAACAATGCCGAGAGTCACTTCAATCAAACAACTCGATTCAACCGGCAAACTTTCACAAAACCCGACCCTGCGTGCGTCCGAGGACGCCAGTTGCGTAAGCTAGCGATTCTGCGACAATCACGAAGTTTCCAGGATCGATAACTTCTTCCCAGGAAACACCTTTATGATCGAAAAGCTTGCGTACGAAGGAATCACCTTCGACGACGTTCTGGTAGAACCGCGATTCAGCGAGATTCTGCCGTCTCAAGTCGACGTTAGCACGCAGTTGACACAGCGCATTCGCTTGGAAATCCCACTCCTGTCGTCCCCAATGGACACCGTTACCGAAAGCGAAATGGCCATCGCACTGGCTAAAGTAGGTGGGCTGGGCATCATCCATAAGAATATGGATATCCCTTCCCAGGCCGCCGAAGTGACCAAAGTCAAACGGTCCGCTAATGGCATCATTCCTGATCCGGTCACCCTCTTGCCCTCCGACTCGGTAACCACCGCCCAGGATGTCATGCGCAAGCAAAACGTGTCGGGCATCCCCATTGTGGAAGCCTCTGGCCGGCTCGTCGGCATCCTCACCCGCCGCGACATGCGATTCCTCGAGTCGAGCGACAAACCGATTTCCTCGGTCATGACCCGTGAGAATCTAGTGACGGCCCAGGGGAATGTAACGCTTGCGGAAGCTGAGCGAATTTTAACGGATAAAAAGGTGGAGAAACTTTTGCTGGTTGACGATCAATACCAACTAACCGGATTGATCACGATCAAAGACATCGACCAGATGAAAAGTTACCCAGCCGCCTGCAAGGACGAGTTGGGCCGCTTGAGGGTCGGAGCCGCGATCGGAGTTCACGATTATGACCGAGCCGAACTGCTCGTCCGACGCGGAGTTGACATCCTCGTGGTCGACAGCGCGCACGGCCATTCGTCGAACGTGATCGAGACGGTCAAGCAATTGAAGCGACAGTGGTCCATCGATGTCATCGCCGGAAACGTAGCCACGTTCGAAGGCGGCAAGGCGTTGATGGATGCTGGAGCGGACGCGGTCAAGGTGGGAATCGGCCCAGGATCCATCTGCACAACCCGCGTGATATCAGGCGTCGGTGTCCCGCAAATCACCGCCATTTACGAAACCACAAAGGCTTGTTCGCAAGCTGGCATTCCTACCATCGCCGACGGCGGTATCCGCTACTCGGGCGACATCGTGAAAGCGATCGTTGCCGGAGCCCAAACGGTGATGATCGGAAGCATGTTTGCCGGACTGGCCGAAAGTCCCGGACGCACCATCCTCTACCAAGGTCGGACCTTCAAGACCTACCGTGGAATGGGATCGCTTGGGGCAATGGTCAAGGGATCGAGCGAACGGTATCGCCAAGGGACATTGGACCAATTGTCAAAATTGGTTCCGGAAGGTGTCGAGGGCCGTGTACCGTTCAAAGGACCTTTGGCGGACTACGTGTACCAACTTGTGGGCGGACTTCGAGCTGGCATGGGCTACTGCGGTACCCAAACCATCTCGGAACTTCGCTCGGTCGCTCGTTTCATCAAAGTATCGGCCGCGACGGTGCGGGAGAATCATCCACATGACATCGCCATCACGCAGGAATCGCCTAATTACAGTCCGGAGGTCCCTAGCTCCAACGACTCGTGATCCTCGTTTGTCCAGGAAATGGCTTCTGGGGTTGTTGTGCACCGCCTTCACCCCCGGGATTCCCACCACCCTGGCCCAGCAACCCGGTTGGTCGCCTGAACCCTTCCGACCCGCGACCGCAGCCGCCGTACAGCCCACTTCTACCGCTCCAAAGATCTCAACGTCGACTTCCTCTCGTGCTCAAGACTCATTGGTTCAACGCTGGCGCAAAGTCGACGCGACGTCCCGCGATACCAATGCAGCCCGACCTTACACGCAAGCCATTGAACCGGCAGCGTCTCCCGTCTCCACCGCCAACCACACACGCACTACCAACGCCATCGAACCGCGATTGCCGACCGATGTGGGCGTGGTAGACCAAGGCGTGGTACAGGCCAGCCACCAAGCCAGCCACAATGCTGAGGTTCCCAGAACCGAATCAGCGGAGAGCGAACAAGTGGCTGCTCCGAGGTTAAATCTTCTCCCACCTGCACCCCGCCACGACACGGACCACGATGCCGAGCCGGTTCGTGTCGCCAGCCGCACGCAACCCAAAGGCAGCGTCTCCTCCCAACCAGTGACGCCAGCCCAATGGTCGCAGCGCTCAGGTGGCGAGCCCGATCCCGCACCCAAACGCTTGCGAACGCCTCCGACCGGCAACCGTTCACTGCTGGCCCAGTCCCAGCCACCGGCCGACTCGGACAATCTGCCACCGGCCAACTTGCCACCGGCCAACCTGCCACCGCCGAGCCTGCCTCCAATGGGCAACGAACCCAAGACCTCGGAACTGCCTGGCGTCGAATCGATGCAGGACGCGCTTCAAGACGCCGTTCCGAATGTCCCCAACCCTTTTCCTGCGTCTCCATCCACACAGCGCTCGCCGTCGGATCGCGAAGCTACGCCGCGATCGCCTGCCTTCGGTCGGGATCGGGATCCGCCTCCTTCGCTACCGTCACTCTCCCAACGCTCAAGCCTGAACTGCGATGAAGTGCGGACCTTTGCCAATCAACTCGATATCAAATCGGTACGCGTCGATTCGTCCCCCAGCTTCGTGGCCCGCGAGAATGCCAGCGAGAACACGAAAGAGAACTTCGTCGCCCGCGCTCCTAGCCGGAATTGGTTCTCACTCGATGGTCAGAAGGTCGCAGAAGGCCAATTGGTTGATCTCACGCTCGGTTCAGTCGTGATCGAAACCACCGATGGCTCGCGAACCTCCTACCTCCTCCGAGAATTGAGCGATCCCGATCAAGTCTACGTGGCGGAGTCGTGGGGCATTCCTGTCACATGTTCGCTCGGCGATCAAGAAATCTCGAGCCGTTTGTTTGCTGACACGACGTTGACGTGGAAAGCCACCGGGGCATGTCACAAGCCCCTGTACTTTGAAGAAGTGCAACTCGAACGCTACGGCCACGAATGGGGTCCTGTCGTTCAACCCGCTCTGTCGACCATTACCTTCTTCGGCAACTTGGCGGTACTCCCGTACAAGATGGGAATCCATCCACCCAACGAATGCCAATACCCCTTGGGTTACTACCGACCAGGAGAGTGCGCACCTTGGACGTGTGGTCCAGTTCCGATCAGCTTGCGTGGCGCGCTCGTCCAAGCTGGATTCGTGACCGGCACGGCCTGGGCACTGCCCTAAGCGAACGACGGCAATGCCGTTCGCTGTCGATCAAGTCTCGTACTGAACTTTGCCGTGCTTACTGGCTCGGCTAATTTTGTCGAGGCTGTGCAACCCGGCCAACACGAACTCGATGCACGAAGCCCGGATGGCGGGATGCTCCGATGCGTTGACTTCGAAGGCCGTATCCCAGATCGGTGGCACGTGCTGCAACCGCTCTGCATAGGCATCGCTGGGCAACAGATCTCCGACCTCGATGCGCACGCCACGGTTAAAGATTTCCGCGATTTCGCCGAGTCCGTACTCGCTGACGTACTTTTCAAAGACCGTTTTCACGGCCGAAGCGATGAGTGCGTCCAAGACCTTCTTCTCGGTCATCTGGTGCGAGCCCATCAAATCGAGCTCCAGCTTGCCTAGCGAGGAGGAGCTCAAGTGCCCCAAATCGCTAATGCGCGGCACGGCCAGAGGTTCGCCGAGGATGACCGATCGATGTCGGGCCGAGGCCACCATGGTTCGGAAGTTGGACAAAGAAAATCGCGCGGATACCCCAGACGCTTGGTCCACGTACTTGCTCGCCCGGGCTTGCGAAGTGATCTCTTCGATCAGTTCCATCATGAAGTAAGGGATCTGAGCCGGGTACTCGCTTCCTAAATCAATCCCGGACTCCTGCATCAAAATCTCAATCCCCAACTCGCGCTCGCGCGGATAGTGGGTTTGAATGGTGGAACCGATGCGATCCTTCAACTGCGGGATGACCTTTCCACTCCGGTTGTAGGTGCTGGGATTGGCCGAGAACATGATGAAAATGTCGATATCGAATCGGACGGGATACCCACGAATCTGTACATCGCGCTCTTCAAGGATGTTGAACAAGCCGACTTGGACCAACTCGTCGAGTTCCGGCAATTCGTTCATGGCAAAGATGCCGCGATGCATTCGCGGGATCAATCCGAAGTGCAATGCGGATTCCGATCCCATGCTCACTCCGCCCGTCAACTTCGATGGATCAATTTCACCGATGATATCGGCGAACTTGGTCCCAGGCGCCAAGCGCTCAACATACCGCTCACTGCGATGCCACCATCCGATTGGCACATCTTCGGGAGCATGAGTTCGCACGTAGGCTTTGCCCGCGCTGGTGATCGGATTGAGCGGATCCTCATGAACCGGTACATCGGGAATGTCCAAGAAAGGAACATACTCGTCTAAAAATCGAGTGATGGTTCGCATCAGCCGACTCTTGGCCTGTCCCTTCTCGCCCATGAACAACAAATCATGGCCCGCAAGCAAAGCGATATTCAGTTCCGGGATGACGGTGTCGTCGTAGCCGACGATGCCTGGGTAGAGCGTCTCCCCGGCCGCCAAAGCACGGAGAAAATTCTTCCGGATCTCGGATTTGACACTCTGGCTTTGCCAACCGCTCGCAATCAATTCGGCGAGGGTTTTCGGCATTGTTTCTTTGGTTGCATGCATGGCTGGACTTGGGTTCGGCATCGTTGGATTCGATTTAGATCGGCGGAGTTTCGTCTCAGAACGTGTTTTTAAAAATTAGCCGTAACCGTTCACGGCCCGATACTCATTGTGCATTTTTGCAGCAAAATCAGCCGGTACGCGTTAGCGTCCGGTTTCTTCGAATTGTTACGCAAACCGGATGCTAACGCGTTCCGGCTAATCGGTGTGTGAACGAATACGTTAACCGCAGTCGTTGGCCGCATGAATTTCTTCGAATTGTTACGCAAACCGGACGCTAACGCGTTCCGGCTAATCGGAGTGTGAACGGATACGTTAGCCGCAGTCGTTGGCCGCATGAGGTAAGAACGCGTTTTAAAAGGTGAGCCGCGGGCGCTAGCCGCGTTAAAAAACCAAGTGGTTTGGGGGGTTTCTAAAGTATCTAGCAACTCCCAACTAGGCGGGACTTGATTTTCCGAATTTTAAACACGCTCTCAGATCGTTCGGCTTTGGACGCACGGAGCCGGGGACTTGCTCCCTCGCATGGTATCATCGGAGTCAACCCGAGCGACCCCTCGGAACGCCCAAAGCCCTACCTTTCAGAGGAGACGGACCCTGCGAGTTGGGCCACCGGCGTGCACTAGGAACAAACCAGGATTTCGCAGATAATCCAAGAAAAGCAAAGGAGGCAAAGGTTTACATGCAGGACATCTTCGAAGGACTCAACGAATCGCAGCGCCAAGCAGTCGCGCACGTCGAAGGCCCGATGCTAACACTGGCCGGACCAGGCAGCGGTAAAACGCGCGTCGTCACGCACCGCATTGCGCATTTGCTCGATCAAGGGATCTCTCCGTTCTCGATCCTGGCGTTGACCTTTACCAACAAAGCCGCCCAGGAGATGAAAAAACGCCTCGAACGGCTGATCGGTGATTCGCCGGTTTGGATGGGAACTTTTCACGGATATTGCGCGCGATTTCTTAGACACTACGGCCGATTGATCGGACTCTCGGACAACTTTTCGATCTTCGATACCGACGATTCCAAATCGGCCATCGAACAAGCCGTCTTGGCAGCCGAGGTTTCCCTCACCCACCTCAAACTCCCGGACATCATTCGAAGCATCGGGCGGATGAAGAACCAAGCGATCACGCCGGAGATGATCGAAGAACCCGGACGCTCGGCGCTCGATGTCGCGGCCTTCAAAGTCTACAGCGCCTACCAAAAATTGCTGCTCCAAAACAACGCGGTCGATTTCGACGACCTGCTGATGCATACCGCCACGATCCTAAGAACCCATTCCGATCTGCGAGCCGATTTGGATGCCAAGCATAAATACATCCTGGTCGATGAATACCAAGACACCAACCTCGCGCAGTACCTCATCGTGCGTGGGCTGTCCTACGACCATCCGAATATCAATGTGACTGGAGATCCCGATCAATCGATCTACGGTTGGCGCGGAGCGGATATCAGCAATATCCTGAATTTCGAAAAGGATTTTCCGAGCGTCCGCGTCGTCCGCCTCGAGCAAAACTATCGCAGCACACCAGAAATCCTCTCCGTCGCCGATTCGCTCATCACCAACAACACGCGCCGCAAGCCCAAGCAGCTGATCCCAACCCGCGAATCGGGTGCAAAGGTGTCGCTGTGCACGTACCGCTCGGCCCGCGAAGAAGCCGATCACATCGCCGATCAAATCGCCAGTGCGGTGCTCGAATCACGGGCCAGTGCCAAGGACTTTGCAATTCTCTACCGTACCAACGCCCAGTCGCGCTTGCTCGAACAAGCCCTCCTGCGCCGGAAACTCAACTACCAACTCATCGGTGGCTTTCGCTTCTACCATCGCCAGGAAATCCGCGACCTATTAGCGTACTTGCGATTGGTAAACAATCCGACCGACGATATTGCATTCCAACGCATCGTCAACGTCCCACCCCGCGGCTTGGGCGAAAAATCGCTGGCTCAAGTTTCCGAGTTGGCCCGCGCCCGCGAGATTCCAAGACTCGTCGCGCTCCGGGCGGCCATCGATCGAGGCATGTTGAGCAAGAAAGCCCTCTCCGGAGCCCGTCAATTCCTGACCCTCTACGATCAACTGGTCATGAAATCTGGCGAATCGATCGTCGCCATGCTCCGGCACATCCTTCAGGAAACCAAGTACGTTGAATATCTCTCGGGCAAAAAATCTGAAGCGCCCGACGATAGCATCGAAGGCAACGTGCAAGAATTGATTTCCGATGCGGCAGAGGTTGATCATTCCAACGACGATGGATCCGCACTTCAACAGTTCCTCGAACAGGTCAGCCTGTCGAGCGATACCGATAACTTGGCATCCGATGAGCGCGTTACCTTGATGACGCTCCACGCTGCCAAAGGACTCGAGTACGACCATGTCTACATCATCGCAGTCGAACAAGACGTGTTGCCGCACGTCCGCAGCCGATACGACGTCAATCAGACCGAAGAGGAACGCCGATTGTTCTTTGTCGGTATCACTCGCGCCCGAGAGTCGCTGCAATTGAGCAACGCAACCCAACGTGGATTCGCAAACGATCGCATGGCCTCGCCCAGCCCCTTCCTTTTGGAATTGCCTCGTTCGGAAATGAGTCAAATCGATTACACCGAGAGCCAATCGTTTGACGACGAATTCGATGAACCGTGGATCGATACGTCGTTCGGCGACCATGATTTTTCGGAATCTTTCAACAAACCCAGTGGCAAGCTTACCACCAAACCCATCCCCAATTCGCCCGCCTCGCCGTCGTTCGCAAAACACAGTCCCCCGATGGATGGACCGCCTAGATCGCTGCAAGAGCAGATCAACTCCAGCATGAAACGAGCTGCCGATATCTCGGCCGTGGTCACGCTGGCGGGTGTTCCTGTCGATCAATTTGAATCCGGTATCCGTGTCACTCACCCGAGGTACGGTCAAGGGACCGTGCTGTCGACCGAAGGCTTCGGTCCAAAGCGTATGGTTCGTATCGACTTCGATCACGGCGAACGAAAATCCTTTCAACTCAGCAAAGCGCCCTTGGACTTGGTGTGATGCTTCGAATCCCCATGCTTCGCACCTCCACAAGAGTGCCTCCATCCAGCGAAATGACTTGAAAGGCGTGTTCCATGCAGAGCGTGTTTGAACTTTTCAAAATCGGGGTCGGTCCATCGAGTTCGCATACCGTCGGTCCCATGATCGCCGCATGGCGCTTCGCAGACGAATGCGTGCATTATGCTCTGGCCGAGGATATTGCGCGCGTGCAGATCAAACTGTTCGGTTCGCTGGCCTTGACCGGCCTCGGACACGCCACCGACTCGGCTATCCTGGCTGGTCTCTCCGGCTGCTTGCCCGATCGCACCGACCCAAAGACCCTCGCCGCCACCGTCGAGAAACTGCGGACCGAAGGGCGACTGATCCTCGGAGGGAAACGATCGATCGCATTCTCCGAGGTCCGCGATCTACTGTGGCTGCGCAACGAAACCCTCCCGCTGCACCCCAATGCCATGGAATTCATCGCCTACGACGAAGGGGACCTAGCGATGCTCACAGAACATTATTTTTCCACCGGCGGCGGCTTTGTCTATTCCGCAGTGGAAATGGAACAAATGCAAGCCGATCCGTCGAAGTCGCTGGTCGACAACGCCCCCGTTCCGTATCCATTCACCACCGCCAAAGAGCTGTTGGAGATGGCCCGCCAGCGAGGCTTGAGAATCGATGAAATCGTTCATGCCAACGAACTTGCGTGCCGAAGTGAAGACGAGATCGCGACGAGATTGGATCAACTTTGGTCGGTGATGTGCGAGTGCATTGATCGCGGTTGTCTCACCACTGGCCTCCTGCCCGGCGGGCTGAAAATCGCTCGCCGCGCTCCGGCTATCTTCCAGCGACTGACCCGTGGTACGACTCAGGCACCCAGCCAATGGTTGGCATGCCACGCCAATCGGTTGCCCGGCGACCCCCTAGAACAACTCGATTGGATCAGCCTGTTCGCGCTCGCCGTCAACGAAGAAAATGCGGCGGGTGGCCGCGTGGTGACCGCGCCCACCAACGGAGCGGCTGGTATCATCCCAGCCGTGTTGGCCTACTACGTGCACTTCGTTCTTAATTCCGATCGCGATGGCGTGCACCGCTTCCTCAAAACTGCCGGCGCGGTGGGGTTGCTCTACAAACGCAATGCATCCTTGTCCGCAGCCGAGATGGGTTGCCAAGGCGAAGTCGGAGTGGCCTGCAGCATGGCCGCCGCCGGATTGGCCGAATGCATGCACGGAACGATCGATCAGATCGAAAATGCCGCCGAAATCGGGATGGAACACAATCTGGGACTGACCTGCGACCCCATCGGTGGTTTGGTCCAAGTCCCCTGCATCGAACGCAACACCATGGGCGCGACCAAAGCCGTGAATGCCGCGCGGCTCGCCGTACTCTACGGGGATGGCAAACACTTTGTGTCCCTCGACCGCGTGATCGAAACCATGCGTCAAACAGGAGTCGATATGCAGGCCAAGTACAAAGAAACATCGCTCGGCGGATTGGCCGTCAACGTGGTCGATTGCTGATAACAGCTTGAATTTCGCTCAGTACGTGTTTTAAATTTTTAGCCGCAAGCGTTAGCTGCGTGGTATCTGTTCACACTCCGATTGGCCGGAACGCGTTAGCGTCCGGTTTGCGTAACAATTCGAAGAAACCGGACGCTAACGCGTACCGGCTGATTTATCTGCAAAAATGCACAATGAGTATTGGGCCGTGAACGGTTACGCTGCGTGAGGTACGCCAAGCCATACAAGAATCTTCAAACGTTCTCGCATCTCCCACTTACGCGTGGTCTGATTGGCCAACTTTAAAAACCACGTTCTTAAGGCACGTATCCTGGTACGCCCCCCTCGACTGCAGAAAACTCGCACCAGACCGGCATGTGACTGCTGACCTGAAACGCTTGGTCCGGTGTCAGATTGAACTGACGCAAGAAGTCCATGCATCCCGCGCGTCCTAGAAACTCGTCCGTCGAGCGCGACGAAAACAAAAGGTTGTCGAGCATCTCATCCCCTCCGATCGTGGTCGTGCAACCCTCCACCGCGAATGTCCAACCGAGTTTCTTCAAACCTTGCATCGCTGTGTCGCTGCATCCAAAGTCACCCGCTAAAAGGATGTCGTCTTCTCCGCGCCCATCCTGAAGAATCGCACGCATCAATTCGGGGAGCAACGTCACCTCCCGCTCCGCATACGGTGAATCAATCCTCAGGTTGACCAATGTGAACGTGAAGGCTTGATCGTCAGGCGCCAACCGAGATCGGAACCAGCCGACCAACGGCTCATACTGCAACTGATCCGAGGGATCATCAACCGTGTAGAGCTGGTAACGATCCACCTCGACCCGATCGCTGTCAAACAGAAATGCAAAATGCATGGCGCTAATGCCCGGTCCGACCTTTGGACCAATGCAGTAATCGAAGCGACGATCCGATTGATTGATGCGATCGACCAACCGAGGCAACGCATCGCGCTGACGCGTATCGATGCCTTGCAAAGCGATCACGTCAAAGCTTCGCAGAATGTGAGCCAGGATCTCCATCACCGCCACCTTACTGGTCTTGGTCTCGCCGAAGGACTGCAGGTTGAAGGTCGCCACACGCAATGACGGCTGCACGGTTTTTTGCGACAGAACAGTGCCCGCCATGGCCGGTGCGCTGACCCAACGGGCCGGCGGACTCGCCGAACGACTGGTTTGGGATGGACGGATAGATGCCGTTCCGCTCGGTGTCGACGCTGCGAACGAAGAATTCGCTGCACCGGTCGCTTCGGCTGGCACCCATGCACTCGGGTCTACCCAAACACGGCTGTTCGCGTCGTCAACCTCGTCGCTGCTCCGAGACATCACGCGCAGATGCTCCCAGCCGCCAATCGTGTAGTGCTGTGAGGCATACACTAGGCCAGCAGCGATCGCGAAGAACCAGAGGTAACGATTCTTAAAGAATGACATGGCCCTCAAGGTATCGGCCGGCGATCACCGCCCTGTCCGGCCCCCCGAAGCAAGGAAGCTAAAATTTTTGGAGGCCCGATACGAGTCGAACGGTTGTAAGGGCCGAGCATGGCTCCACCCGCAGAGTAAAGCTGCGTCCGCGTCAGGACCGTTCGGCAGCACGACAAATCGATTCCACCTGTGCCACGTCCTGCTTCAATCGCTCGAGCAATTCTTCCTTCGAGGCGAACTTCTGAACCGCTCGCACCCGCTCCAGAAGTTCGATCTCCAACAACTGCCCATACAAATCCCCGGAATAACCGATCAGATGTGCCTCGACCTTCGTCGCACCTTCACCGAACGTAGGATTGGGACCGATGTTCAAGGCGACAGGGATTGCTTCAGCCAAAGTGTTGGAATCGCCCAAGCTCAGAACTCGACCAGCGTACACGCCATGGCCAGGCACGAGAACAGGAATCCCCTCCAGGTTGGCCGTCGGATATCCCAGCGTTCGGCCGCGAGCGGCACCATGCCTGACAATCCCTGAGATTCGATACGGTTCCATCAACGCCCGATTGGCGCGCTCCACTTCCCCTTGCTCCAACCATTCGCGGATGACGGAACTCGAATACCACTTGTCGTGATCCTGCTGAGGTTCGACGATCGTTAGCTCCCGAGCATGCTGTCCGCACAATGCCTGCAACGCTTCAACATCCCCCATGCGATCGCGACCAAATCGAAAGTTAGGGCCCTCTACGAGCCCGCCTATTCCCAGTTCGCCAATCAATATCCGTTCAAAGAACTCAACGGCAGTCAACGCCAGGAGCGCGCGATCGGTCGGATAGGCAATCGTGAAATCAACTCCTAACGAACGCAACAATTGCGATCGGCGTTCCATGGTCGTCAGTGGCATCGGCCACGGCTCGGGGCGCAGCAATCGGAGGGGAGGCGGATCAAACGTGAACACGATGGATGGACCACCCAATCGATTCGCCATGGCCCGTAGTTCGGAGAGCAAGTGACGATGCCCGCGATGCAAGCCATCGAAGTTTCCGATGGCCAGCGCACCCCCACGAGCCTGTTCCGGAAACGCGCTCAAGGAACGAATCAAAGGACTGGGTTCCGGAGATCTGGGATCGCGCATGTGCCTCTAAAGTCCTAACACCGACTTGACGAGGTCCGAGGTGCCTAGGCCGCGCGTTGAGAAAAAGACCTCGCCTGCATGGCAATGCGCAGCAGCTCCGGCAGCGATGGCCAGCCCACGTACCCGGTCGTAGATGTAAGCCTTGGACGGAGGAAATTGCGTTTGATAACAGGCGATGCTTCGGAGCTTGGACTCCAGTGTGTCGGTGATGTCCATCGTGATCGAATGCTCATAGCCCGCGTAGGGCGCTGGCTCCACGGACAACCGAAAGTACAACTGACGATCGATGGTGTGGATCGGCATTCCACCGAAGTATTCATCCCACTTGCTCAGCCGCGAGTAAAAGACGGCTGCGTCGGTGATCTGCATGGCCTGAAAATGATCGGGAGACGCCATCGGTGTCTTGCTCCCAAAGCCTATCACGATTTTCGGTCGATACCGACGGAACTCGGTCGCCAACGCCACACGCTCCTCGAACCCATCCATCAAGCGGCGATTGGTGAACGGTAAAATCTTGCGCACCTGCACTCCCAACACCGCGGCCGCGGCCGCCGCCTCTGCCCGCCGAACCTCCGGATGTGAACACATCGGCGTGGGCTCGCCATCGGTCAAATCAATGATCCCGACCCGATAGCCGAGCTGCACCAGTCGAGCCAATGTGCCGCCACACGCAATCTCGACATCATCGGGATGCGCGCCCACCGCGACTACATCCAACCGCTCTTCCACTTCACTCATCCGTTGCCATCCAATGTGCGTCGATCAGGCTCGTTTTGGTTCGGTCAGTTAGGGTCCACCGCGGACATCGCATGCCTCGCACCCTTGGGCCGTACAGTGTAGCAATTTCGCGGTCTAGTATTTTCGGTAGCAATTTCGGCCCCGATTCGAATTCCTATAGGGCTGGGCGTTGTCTGCGCCGCTTTGTCCTGCGTTACTTGTGGGGTAATGACGGCCTAGACGGCGTTGTGCGTTGAATGCACGTTTTTTGTGCTGAAATGGACACATTGCACCAGAGCTACGCAGGTATCCCAAGTGGCATTCGAAGAATCGTCCCTTGGAAACTGGTTCATATTTTTTTCCTTAACAATTCCTTGGCCGCAGCAAACATTGAAGGCCAAGGGTGGTCAAGCGGCCTGTGATTTGCTATCACCGTCGAGGACGGTTGGATGTGCGCATTCTCTCAGCACCTCTGACCGTAAATCGGTCTTGGAGAGAGGCGGTAAAAAGGCGGTATCGAAATGATTAGTCGGTTTTTTGGATTGGTTTTACTACTACTGTGTATGCCCTCCGTGTCCTGGGGGCAAGACGGCACCGAGGATGTGGTGGCTCCGGTCGGCGCTGCAATGATGGCGGATGGTAATACGGCGACCTCGCCGGTGACCGCAACTGTGCCGGAAGTGGCAACGGCTCCTGCTCCGCTCAATACTGGAGATCAAGCGTGGCTGCTGACGAGTTCTGCTTTGGTGTTGCTAATGACCCCAGGATTGGCGTTTTTCTATGGCGGGTTGGTTGGACGCAAGAATGTCCTCAGCATCTTGATGCAATGCTTCATGTGCATGTCGTTGATCACCGTACTTTGGGTGGTAATCGGATTTAGCATGGCGTTCTCGGGCGATGACAAGGGAACCTCCGGTTTCTGCGGAAACCCTTTGACTCACTTACTACTCAAAGGCGTTTCGCCTTTTGATGCGTTCAAGCCTGTGGATGGGGTGACGCTTGGAATCAGCCAGCAGACCTTTATGGTCTTCCAAATGATGTTCGCAATCATCACCCCTGGCTTGATTATCGGTGCATTCGCCGAACGAATGAAATTTATGGCCTTCATGACATTCACGGGCCTCTGGAGCCTCCTTGTCTATTCTCCAGTTTGCCATTGGGTTTGGTATGGACCAGAGTCTGCCATTTTTGGTCTTGGTTCCTTCGACGCTGCATCTGGGCTGTCAGTAAAGGCGCTCGACTTTGCAGGTGGAACCGTGGTTCACATCAATGCGGGAATCGCTGCATTGGTGGCGTGCATCGTGATTGGACCTCGACGCGGTTTCCCGAAGCAAATCACACCTCCCCACAATTTGCCGTTTGCGATCCTAGGAGCCGGGCTCTTGTGGTTTGGATGGTTTGGATTCAACGGTGGTAGTGCCTTCGGGGCAAATGGCCTTGCAACGCAAGCATTCGTAACGACGCAAGTTGCAGCGGCAACGGCAGGACTGCTATGGTCAATTATCGAGGTGGTTCGCAATGGCAAGCCGACTGCGTTAGGTATGATCACGGGTGCTGTTGCGGGCCTGGTGGGAATCACGCCTGCCGCTGGATTTGTGGATGTGACGGGTGCGTTGATCATCGGTGCAGGTGCAACCATCGTTAGCTACATCTTCGTTGCGTTTGTCAAACCTGCCCTCAAGTACGATGATTCGCTGGATGTGTTTGGTGTTCACGGAATGGCGGGGATTTGGGGTGCAATGGCGACTGGACTCTTTGCTTTGGAAGGGGCTGGCGTTGGAGCAACAATGGGAGCCGATGGAGTTGCTACAGGCGGTGGAGGATACTTCATCACGGGCAATATCGCTCAAGTCTCTGCTCAAGGATACGCCGTCATGGTCACAATTCTTTACTCGGCAGTTGTCTCATTTATTCTTCTCAAGCTGATCGACTTCACCATCGGACTCCGATGCACCGAAGACGCCGAGAAGATGGGCCTCGACTTGAGCGATCACGCAGAAACCGCGTACACCGTTTCCTAACTCGGATTCCTGCGGACTCCGTTCGCAGGCTCGGAAGCAATCCAAAAAGGGGCATGTCAATGACATGCCCCTTTTTTTGTTAATTGCCAATTCGGTCACGTCCAACCGTCAAGAATTCAACCCCATGCTTTTCAGAGTCCGCCGTGCAGCTTACCGAGCATTTCAATGCCTTCGCAAGCTGCTTCGATATCGCTGACGGTCGAGGTATGGCCGAGACTCATACGCAGTGTTCCACCCCGATCGGCGGTCCCAAGATACGAATGGATCGAAGCCGCGCAGTGAAAACCGGATCGAGCTTCAATACCTAGGGCACTATCGAGCATCATGGCCATTTCATGGCAATCAAGCTGGTCGCTGACCAAACTGACGAGGGGCATGCGTTGACTGTCTGCCGCGGGTCCGATGAGCTTTAACCCTGGATGTCGCTCGGCTTCGTGGATCAATCTCTGAGTCCAATTCTCCAGAGAACTGGTTTTCTCGCTCCCATCAAGCCATCGAACACCGGCCCCAACCGATGCGATGCCAGGAAGATTCATGTTGCCCGACTCGATCGATTCACGCCACGAAAAAGAATCGATCAAAGAATCGCTACTTCGTCCGGTCCCACCGATCCACGGACTCTGCAAGCGTTCCTGTATGGTCCCACTCGCGAACAGACAACCTGTTCCCATCAGTCCTCCAACCCCTTTGTGGCAGGGTGCTGCCAGCAGATCGATTCCTAATTGGTCCACATCGATTGGCAAAAAGCCTAAGCTCTGGGCTGCGTCGACCATCCATGCGATGCCATGCGCGCGAGCCACTTCGGCCATCGCTGAAAGATCCTGAATGGCTCCAGTCACATTGCTCGCATGATTGATAATCAACAGTTGTGTATTGGGGCGAATGGCCTCGCGCATGGCCTGCGCGGAAACATAACCCTCCGTATCGCACTTCACGATCGTCCATTGCAATCCGCGAGTTTTGGCGAGCATGGCCAGCGGTCGAAGAACGCTATTGTGTTCCGTGGCGCTGGTGACCACATGCTGATCGGACAGATCGGGTTGATGAAAGAAACCGAGAATGGCTGCGTTCAAGGCCATGGTGCCATTGGATGTGAAGGCGATGTGCTCCGGCGATGGCGATCCGATCAGCTTGGCCAATCCCGTGCGAACTTCGTTGACCATGCGATCGGCCGAGTCGCAACTTCGGTAGGCGCCGCGGGCTGCCGCCACACCGATCTCGTTTTGATAAAGGTTGCAAGCCTCCAGCACACCTTCAGGTTTGGGCCATGAGGTTGCGGCATGATCCAAATAAACGCGGGCTCGGGTCACTTATGAAACACGCGATGAAGAGAATCGTGCATGCGACGAAAGAATCCAGGTCGAGCTGCTGCTACCGGCATGGCGGGTGGCATTGCCGTTGGTGGTACATACGCAAAAGGTGAAGCACCCACTGGGGCAGGGTAACCTACCGGAGCGTTCGGGATGCCGGCACTCGCAATGGGTGCGGTATATCCTGCAGGTCCGACCGGCGGACAAGGATTGTTGGTGGCTTGTTGATAAACCGAGGGGGAAACCATCCAGCGTGCATCTTGAGCTTTCGGCGGTTCACTCACAAACGGAGCGTTGTTCACGAACGTCCCGGCACGCGAATAACTCGGCATCGGCGGCGAGTAAGGCACGGTGCCCGTTGCGCCGATCCGACCCGGAACCATCCCTGCGTTCGGGCCCATGATCGAACCGATCGGCGGCGATACCGAACCGGTCGGCGGTACGACATACGACGGAGGTGCGGGCATGACATTCGCTGGAACACTGCCGCTCGGCAGTCCCGCTGGTGGCAATCCGTAGGGAGTACTGGGTAGTATCTCGTTCGCAAAGCTACCTGGATAGGATGTGACAGGCGCCGAGCCCGATGGCATCGAGCTTGGCGGCATGGAGGGTAACGAAGTACCCATCGAAGGACCCAGCGAGGGAGGAATCATGGCCGCCGGATCATTCTGCATTGCAATCGGTGTCATTGGCAAATAACTCGTGGTCACGACCGGCCGAAAACCATCGTCAAACCAAGTGGCGGTAGTCACCGCCGCATCCTGGTTGCTGACGATCCGTGGTGGTGGGTACAGTCCGACAAGTCCCATTTCCGCGGGAGACACCGACGGTGGCTCGGCCTTCAGACGTTGCTGGGCTTCATTGTCCAAACTGGGCGCACGCATGGCTTCCTCGTCCTCGCTCGGATCGGGCCCGATATCGAGTGTGGCTCGCTCGACTCTCGCATCCGTGCTGTCCGGCGCTTTGGCGCCCGCTGGCGAGGATCCATTGGAGTGAACGCGAGGCTGTACATAATCTGCCAAGGGATTGATCGGACCACGCGAATCGACCATCCGCTTGAGCTGCTCCCGCAGCACGTTGACGTCGCGACCGGCCAAGACGTCGGTGCGAGGGCGAAATTGAGGTTGGGCCGCAGCATCGTCCTGGGCCCAAACGGAGCTTGCAAAGCAGATGCCAAAGGCAACGTTGAAACTGGCCAGCCCGAACATCGCGCGCCGCTTCGCTGCTGTCAGGCTAAGACAGGTGGGGACATGGGAAGCACGAATGCTCATCGAGGCGGTCTCCGTGATATGGGACTTGGCGATTGAATCGCGGCGGTGCGTTTAGCGGACCGGTGGGTTGATACGCACGCCGACCGTCCGCAGACGCTCCAAAACAGCAACCTGGTTCTCTTCTTTGACGAACGATTCATCGAGATACAACCGCAAATAAGGCGCAAAACGCCTTTCGTTCTGCGTGTCTTGCTCGCAAGCCTCGGCGAGGGCGGTCAAGTCCACGGTGGGTGTGTCGGTCAGGATCAACAACCGCAATTCTCGCAAACCTTTTGCGAAGTCAAGGGACGCAACACCACAACCTTTTAAATTGATGGTCTGCAGTCCGCCGAGCTCAGCGATGACCTGCGGGTCCTCAATCGGACTACCACCCACATCCAGTGTCCATAATTTTTTTAGACCCGCGATGGGCTCCAACTTCTTGAATCGATTGCCAGACGCGTACAGCGATTGCAGTTTGACCATGCCCGCCAAAGGCCCCAGATCCTCCAGTTGATTGTTGGCCACGTGCAAGTACTGAAGGGCCACCAACGGCGTGATCGGCTCCAAACTTTGAATCTTGTTCGACGCCAGATCAATCGACTGAAGCAGCTTGAGTTCCCGAAGGGGCGCCAAGTCCACGATTTCGTTCCCTTCCAAATCCAGCTTCATCAACGCCTTGCAGGCCTGAAGCCCCTCGAGACTTTGGATTCCCTTGTCTTTCCCAACCACCTGCGAAATATTCTTCACGTCGTCCACCGTAATCGGTTCGGTGTTGTAACGCTTTTCAAACACCTCGCGCCGAACCGCAGCCTCAAGGGCCTTGTCCGGAAAGAGATCCTGCCCAACCGCAGTTGCAGTCCAGGCCAGCGCCAAACTCATGAAACCACCCAGGACAGTGAGGCCACCATGGACACGGAAGCCACCATGGACACGGAAACCAACTCGAATAGGGACGACCCCGTGCAAGCCGCGGGCATGGCCATTACCAAAGAATCGCAGGACAAATCGAGCGAGCCGTGACGGGACAACGTCTTGGGTGGGGGTTTGCATCCAAACAATCCTGAGAGGCGGGGGATGATGGGTTCGTTCGGCTCGGGAGGATCCGAACCAGAGTGTAGATCCTCCACTTTAGCCCATCGAATCCTCCATTTCTATAGCTTCCGCCTTCCCGCAGCCTCAGGCTTTCTCACTCCACGCGATGGATTACGATAGAGGGACGCTTTTCCGCTGCGAAATGGATTGGTCAGAGAACCTACTTGGTCAAATGAGAGCTGGTATTGAAGATCCTCGTAACTGCCTTTGAACCCTACGATGACTGGGACCGAAACTCCAGCTGGGAGGCATTGACCGAAATGCTTCGCTCACGTGGTATTCCGCCTGGCATCACCACCCGCCGTTATCCCGTAGACCTGGACAAATTGTCCGAACGGCTCGATCAAGATTTGCCCAACCGGTACGACGCCATCCTGCATTTGGGCCAAGCACCCGGGACGAGCGCCATCCATTTGGAATCGATCGCCATCAACGTCGCCGGTGTAACTCAATCCCCCGGCCTTGCCTTTGGGCCCCTGATCGCTGGCGCTCCTGTGGCTTATCAGTCGCGATGCCCTGTCGGTCGCATGAGCGCCGAACTGCACGCGGCCGGCATTCCGGCAAGTATCTCCTACCATGCTGGCACGTATCTCTGCAACGCCTTGATGTACCTGACCCATCATTGGCATGCCGCACGCGGCACAAGGTGCCTGATCGGGTTCGCTCATTTGCCCCTGACGATCGAGCAAACCCTCCGCAGCCATCGCGAGATGCCCGGCCTGGCAAAAGCCGATCTGGCCCGCGGAATCGAGGTCATGCTTGGGGTTTTGCAAGCCTCCGCGCGAGAAGAAATTCAATCCCAAATCGCGTAAACTGCAGACGCACGGTTACCGGGAATTCCCTCCTGTCTTTTTTAACAAACAATTGCACCGAAGTTTAGGGATGCCATGCATGATCCTGGGGATCGGGACGAAGCTGCTTCGATCGAAGAGGTGATCGCTTGCTACGAGCGTGGTGAAATTACGGAGCTCGAATTGGGGCAGAGGATTCTGCATCGAGCCATCCGCAGTCAGGGAAACACCACGCCCGATACCGACCGCAAACGTCGGACTGGTTATCCCGAGGTCATTTATGGGGCAGGAAAATCGCCCGTAGCGATTTTGTCCGTTGTCGAGGCTTTGCTCCCGGCCAACAATGAGTTGTTGATAACACGCGTGTCGCCCGAACAGGTTCGGACGCTGACCGAGGTTTTGCCATGGACGCGATGGAACCATTTAGCCAACACACTGCGCATCGGTCGCGACCGAATACCACTCGAGCCAAGTGCGGTGGCGAGTGCCACACGAGTGGCGGTGGTCACTGCGGGTACGACCGACGAACCGGTGGCATTGGAAGCTTGCGAAACATTGGCATGGATGGGGGTGGCCAGCCAATTGATCCAGGACGTGGGGGTGGCCGGTCCGTATCGATTGCTAGCAAGGGTCCCGGACTTGCGGGCCGCCAGTGCGGTGGTGTGTGTGGCCGGGATGGAAGCCGCGTTGCCTAGCGCCTTAGCCGGCCACGTGGCGTGTCCCGTCGTGGCCGTCCCGACCAGCGTGGGTTATGGCGCCAACCTTGGCGGCATCGCCGCCCTCCTAAGCATGCTCAACAGCTGTGCCGCCAACGTGACGGTGGTGAACATCGACGCGGGCTTCAAGGGAGGCTATATCGCTGGCCTAATCGCCAAAGGCCCCCAGCCCTAGCACGTGGTTTCTAGCGTGGGCCCGTGGCGAGCCGTCGATCGTCTCGTCATTGCCCAAGTTTCGAACGCTCTGATTTTCTGTCCGATGCCGGCTGTTCGTACGCGTAGTCCGCCCGAAGGGTAGTACTCGTAACCGTACGCATGGATCCCGGAGCATTCGAAGACGAAGACGAGTACGAGTACGAGTACGAGTACGAGTACGAGTATGAGTATGAGTATGAGGACGAGGACGAGGACGAGGACGAGGACGAAGACGAGCACGAGCACGAGCACGAGCACGAGCACGAGCACGAGCACGAGGGAAGATGCGCGGAATGGGCGAGATGGGATATGACACGTGCGATTGCGGCGTGACGTAAGCCAGGGCCAGTGGGAAACGCGGCTGGGCCGGGAGCAGAGAGCCCGTTTCGAAAATCTTGATCGTTGCCCTGGACATCTACCTCTGTTTGGATATTATTTACCTCGCGGGGTGGAGCAGCCCGGTAGCTCGCGAGGCTCATAACCTCGAGGTCGTCGGTTCAAATCCGGCTCCCGCAATTTTCATAACTCTTGCTGAAACCTACGTTTAGGTTACCTGCCGATGTCGGCAGTGCGGCTCAAAGCCAGTTGCAAAAGGGTAATGCTAAGGGGTAACTCCCTGGCACTTACCCTTTTAGCTCCTGTGCAAAGGGTCTCACTCATGCCGCGTCTCTATCATCGGCCTCCCAAGTATTGCCATCACAAGGCGACTCAGCAGGCCACCGTTTCACTTAATGGGAAACGCATTTATCTCGGTCCCTATGGCTCGCCAAAGAGCCACCGCGAATACCAGAGAATCCTCGAGCTTTGGCACACTCAACGCGATACGCCTCCGCCGAAAAAAGACAATAGCATCAGCGAGAAGCGGCTTGCGAGCGTCACCGCTGCCACACTTCGCGAAAAAAGGATTGCTGGATCCCCTCTTACGGTAAACGAGCTAGCCCTCGTTTTTCGGCGTCACGCTCAAGAGTATTACCGCAAAAATGGCACCGTAACCCGCGAAGCCTCTTTGTTTGATGACGTGATTCGCATTTTGCGGAAATACCACGCCACCAGTTTTCTCGACGATTTTGGCCCTGTTTCACTGGAAGCGCTTCGTGAGAAGATGATCGGCGATTTGGGTTGGTCCCGTAAACATATCAACAAACAGGTTGGCCGCTTGATCCGGATGTTCAAATGGGCTTCGTCCAAAGAACTAGTCAATCCCAAAATTCCATTGTCGCTGGCATCCTTATCTGGCCTGAAAAAGGGTCGCTGCGAAGCTAAAGAGTCACCGGGGGTAGGTTGTGTCGACGATTCCGTCGTCACCGCCACCATCAGCAAATTGCCCAAGATCGTAGGTGATATGGTCAAGTTACAACGACTGACGGGGGCCAGACCGAGCGAAGTATGCAATCTGCGACCGTGCGATATGGACCGGACCGGCGACGTTTGGATCTACACTCCAGCTGAACATAAGACTGAGCATCACGAAAAAGGACGCACTATTGTTATTGGTCCCAAGGCGCAGCGGCTACTAAAACCGTACTTGTTGGGTAGGCTGGCCGATTCGTACTGTTTTTCTCCGGCTGAATCGGAACAAAAGAGACGCGAAGCGGCAACGAAAGCCCGCACGACTCCAGCTTCCTGCGGAAATCGACCAGGAACCAATCGTTGTGCAGCGCCGAAGCGAAAAGCAAACGACCGATACACGACGGACAGCTATCGACGCGCGATTCACCGCGCGTGTGAAGCCAACGACATCACCAAATGGTCGCCCAACCGACTGCGGCATACGTCTGCCACAGAGATCCGCCGTCGTTTCGGCCTAGAAGCCGCTCAAGTCGTTTGCGGGCATGAGTCGGCAGAGGTGACACAGGTTTACGCCGAACGCGATTTGGAACTCGCCAAGAAGGTCGCCAGGGCACTTGGCTAAAGAATCGAGTTACACGCCTGCTTGTCGAAGTGCTTCCTCGATTTCTTGATCATAAACGGCGGCTGCGGACGGTGCAGCCGCCGGTTTGACGGATAGAAAGCGATGTACTGCTTCAATCGTCGTATAACGGATGCCGCCCACCATCACCGAATCGAGCACTTTCCCCCGCGAGCCCTTGGTTACCCAGCGATAGACGGTCGAGTAATGCACCTTTTTCCCGGCACGCTTGGGGAGATACTTCGGTACCTCCGACAATGTGATCGCTCGTTCGTGTTGAATGTCAATGCTCACCAAAAACAACCTCGATTAAATTGAGCCTTTGAACCAGGAGCCCAGCCTGACTGTCACAACGGCAAATTAATGAAAACCGATTCAAGCGGCGTCTGGCGGCTCGCAACCGTCTTGGATCCAACGATTAACGTCGGTTCTACGCCAACGGACCGATCCGCCAAGATTGATCGACATTGGGAGTCGATTGGAACTCTTCAAGCGATAAAGTGTGCGTTCGCTGATGCTCAAGAGTTTCGCGAACTGTGTGGCATTGATCAGCGCAGCTCCCTTGAACGGATCTCTTTCGTCGCTGTCTCCATCATGAGTGTTCACTGGAACGGACATCCTATTCGCCCTCTTCGATTTCTTGGCTGTGGAAGAAAATCCACTCGTGTGCCAATTCGAGTACTTTCGCCGCCAGCGGCAAGTCGTCGCGACCAAATCGCGTCGATTCTTGCCAAAGATCGCCGTTTTTGAACAGGCGACATACAGTCACCTGATGGCGGACTCCATACTTGGTGTCTTGCCGCCAGATGGCGGCCTTCACGAATCCCATGCGGATCGTATGTATAGGCGGGCGACTCATGGTGCGAATGCACTCCTGGTTAGTTGGTGTTCAGCGAATTGATAAATAAAGGGGAGCCCCTAAGTCCGCGAAAACGCGGCGTTCAAGGCTCCCCGAAACCAAACCTTGCACGGAAACCAAAACTGCGCTATAGACTCTCAAGTCGGTTCAATTCGGTGGTCACCCTCAACGAGTTGATCAACGACGAAAGTCAGCGCAGTCTGATTTAATACAAGGGCGAATGCGGCGGTGACTAGGCTCCGCATTCGCGACAAAACATGAAAAAACCGTCGCCAGCAAACGACTAATACTCTTCGGGCAGAAGGACAGTCGTTGCTGAGCGATCCCATTCGGTGATGATCCAAAACTTTTCACCTTCAGAGGAATAATAAACCGAGAGTAATCGGTTGCCTTCCTCTAAGGCTTCTTCGTTTGCAAGGCGATCATCCTCACAAACATCACCCCAGTCTCGAAGTGCATGTCGGCGTAAAGCCAACAACGTTTCGGACTCGGGAATCTTACTCATCACCCCAGGAGTGCGACCGATTCGCCCCAAAGGGAACTCCATCAGAATCAAAGGCAAGTCACTATTCATGATGACCTCCCGCTTGATTAAACTCCTCGCATAAAAACTTGTTAGACAAGCTTTGTACGAGTGATTTTGCTTTCGTCCCAATTGAGCGTTGCTCAACAAAGTTGTGACGGGTAGCAAAACTGACGGAATGCCAACGTGAACCGTCAAGGTTCACGTTGGACCAAAGGGAGACTCGGATTGCTCCGAGTCTGTTTTCATGTATTGGCATTTTTTTATTTGCCATAATCCTCCTATTGTTTGTTGCTTGACTGCGAAGAACTCATTTCCCGCGCAGTACTCGGTTGCTTGTTCACCTCGAGTTCAACCTCGATGAATTCAATAGCCTTGGCGACCACATCGCGAAGAGCAATCAACTCTTGTACATTGAACAGTTGGCAAAACTGAAAACTATCATGCGACAGTCTCCACACGCCGACTCGCACGCGGTAATCTTTGCGCGAAATCGAGTGTTTTGCGTACATCAAAAGTTCAACATCTCTATCTGCAAACCGATGCGTTGGCTCGCGATCAGGATGCTCAAGGAACGGTACTCCGCAACTCGGGCACTTTGTTTCGCGAATATGCTTCGGAAAGAGAAACTCAAGTAGTGGTAATCTTCCTCTGGTCTTTTTTCGCTTCATTGCTATTGTCATTTACTGGTTCCTCCCAGCTATTCAACGTCCGTCAATTGCTTGATCCAAACGTCTACGGTTGTCCAGGTACATCAACTCGTTTGTTTCAGTTCTTCGAGTCGTAAGAACGATTTGTTGTGACGCAAGCGTCAAACAGGGTTAATCGTGACGTCACCTCCTAGGGATACGGGTAAAAGAAGTGACAATAGCTTCGGCAGTACAATCTGCTGTACGGGCAATACGTTGACGCGATCGTAGGCTCTGAAATGTTTTAGAATCGAAGTGGCTCGACTTTCAGTGCAAGCAGCCATGGCGACGCCAAGCTGTTTGGCAATAACCAGGCTGCGTAGAGCTGGGGTGTTGGCCAGTCGAAAAATGTCTTGTCGTAGCTTTTGCGCAGTTCGAGCGGGACGCTGTGCCGGGTCAACGTCAATCCGGACTAATAGAATATGCTTTGCACCTTGATGGGCCATAAACACGTCCGGGAGTCCAATGATCTTTTCCCCCAGGCGGATTGACAGGTCCCCCACGGGCAACGGGACGTATCCCGGCAGCTCTTCAACACCGATCATAAGTTTCGCAAAGGTTCGAATTTTATTCGTTTCCGAGAACGGGCCACCCTCGTAGCGAGTTGACAAATGTCTTGCTGCATTTTTCGTGAAGGTGAAATAAAAGCGTCCATGGTGGAGTGGGTGAGACTCCAGTATTTTCCGCTTTGTCAGTGTTCGAATTGATCGGGAAATCAAAGTAGGTTCGTAGGAGCCGAGTACTGGTGAATTCCCCCAGACAATGCGGGTAGTCATTCCAAAAACTGAAATCTGTTCGAGTATCGCGAGCTCCAAGGAGCTCGTGGAGTTACTTTTGATTGAGCTACCAAATTTCATATTCGGCTCCCTTGCTTTCCAGCGTCTCCATGATCTTTCGTATGCGATTCGCGTGCACACGCAGTGGGACAGCCAGGACAAGATTCTCGATGGCCGCATAGAACAAAGACCCAGATCGTCGCGTCTGGCTTGTAGGAACCGTTTTTCCCGACTGATGCTTACCGAAATTGCTGCTACCAAGCGCAACGCTAAAACGTAGATGAGCAAGCCATTCAGCCTGGCACTCGGGCATGTGGTAGTTGCATCCGCAGATACCTGTCCATAGCTTGGTGGGGCCGATCATCTCGGTGGGGACCGCAATGGAATTGTGAAGTGAATTCAATCGGCAACTGATTTGAACGGGCTCAAGTCCGCCAAACTCTGACGAGTAGGACTTTGCGATAGCCGCCCGCGACGGAAGGTTGACCACCAACTGGTCAAGTAGTCGTTTCTGCACCAAGTGGCGGACGGCTTTACCTACCTCAAAGGCATCAAATTCTCGATTCTTCAGAATGGCTTGCAAAGTCCCGCGGTCACACCACATAGTATGGCTCGGGATTAACTGGAGAATCACTTTTGCACATTCGTTCATCATGGATGGCTCCTAATATGACATGGCATGACTAGTATTTTAAAAAGAGCAACTGACCAAGCCGAGGCATTGATTGCCCAAAGTGTGCTCAATGTCCCCGTTTTCGCAACTATTCAAAATCAGGACCAAATAGTTGATCATTGTCGAGTCGATTAGGACGATTCTGTCGAGGGCGGCGCGGAGGGATGGGCGTCGGGGGTTCATGGAATTCACCCGCTTCGATCATCCCTGGCAGGTCGCTCGGCCATGGAAGTTTTTTACGACGCGCAAACTCCTCAGGCGTAATGTGGTAATCGTTGTAACTGACGAAGGGGATTCCGTTGTACCTTCCGTAGCCGTCGTTGCTCCCGACAACTTGGACAACGCTCAGATTGCGATTCTCTGAAATCGTGTGGAGATCGGTGATACGAGCTCGTGGAACGTGCTCGGTCGTATAGCTACGACTGCTCTGGTCGCTACCAACTGTGCGGGTTACTTTGACTTCTTCGCGAGTCCCCATCAATGTTGAAAGCGTTTCAATATCCTCACGCGAGTTGACTGAGAACCATTGCCGTAATCCGCAACAACCACTGACGGCATGGAACACGGCGGGGCTATTCGAATAGAGGTCGCTCATCGATTGGTTAGCGAGAACCAGACCAATATCATGACTTCGGGCAAGCTGCAGCATGTGATCTAGACCTTGCGAGCCGACTCGTTGGAATTCGTCGATGATTACATGAACCTTGGTATTTCGCGGTGCCATGCGCGCCGCAATGATCAGGAAGTACAGTACTAAACGAGCAATGGCTGGAGCTCCAATTGAAGAGGTCGTGGAGGGCAAGCGGAAGTATCCAACATGCGGTTGTTGGAAGTAGTCGACGAGCTCAATTCGATTGTCCAAGGCTTCGGCACTGGGGGCGTTTCCCGGTGTGGCATTCATGGAGTCGTAACTTGCGAGCCGCTGGATCACAGCCTGAGCGTGAATGCCTGATTTACGAAGTTCCGGTAGCAACCCCAGCGAGTCGTCCGATAGCAACGCACTTACCTCCGGACTCAGTTGCCGAAAAGACATTGCGTCGGGATAGGCAAGATTGGCCGCGTGTACGACTGCAGCATTGCAGGAGGTGAAGAAGCCTTTCCCATAGTCGAATCCATACACCAGCCCGCAGCAGGTGCAGAGAATATCGTCTCGCTCGGAAAGACCAAGGTCCGTCCACCCGCTCGTCAGAAACGGGTTGAAGATGTGCGTACGTGTTTTGTTCTCTAGCGAAAAGAACTGCATCTTCGTCTCGGGGCGGAATGCTTTTACCGCTGCCTCGGCCGCATAGTACAATTCCGG
>JBGSHV010000096.1:0-3835 GCA_041752005.1 Pirellula sp.
TTCTCTCGCTCCCTTCGCCTCATCGGGGTGGAAGGGCTGGTGATAAGGGGTCGATCCCGCGAGTCCTCCACCTCACTCACAAGCATACGCGATGCCGTATCCGGTCGCAACAAGCCGAAAACCACTCCCCGGTTGGCTCGCTCAGCCGGAAGCAGCGTTTCGTCAGTTAGCCCACCCGCTTGTTGTTCGTCTGCTCCCCGGTCGGCTCGTCCGACCGGAAGCAAAGCCTCATTCGCTGTGGGACGCTGCTTCACTGGCCGCACGAGGCGGCCGGGGTCGTGTGGTGATGCGAGATCGTTGTTAACTAACAAAACGTTGGCTCCGGTGGCACAAGACCACCGGGGGCCTTGAAATACACATGAATACGGCGAGTGAGAACGTCTGAAATCACGCGGTTGCGGCCAATTGACTTACCATCAGGAAACGCGCGACGCGCAACTCCCATGCATTTTGTTGTTCGTCGCTATTGTGAAATGCGAAGTGCCGAAATTATAAGTCCACGTTTTTGGCCCTGCACCATCGCAATCTCAGTAAGATGGCCCAGTTGCTCAAATCCTAAACTATCGTTGATTCGTCGAGTCGCTTGATTGTTGTCGAAGTGCATGCTCAAAAGTGTCGTCACACCCAGGCGCGGACATTCGGCGATGACGAACTCCTTGAGCCGCCGACCGAGACCCTGTCGCTGGTGCGATGTTGAGATGTAAATGCTGACCTCGGCAGTAGCGTCGTAGGCTGGTCGTCCGCCGTAGTAGGACGACAGGTAGGTAACGGCGACGACTCGACCATCTATCTCAGCTACCCATATAGGGCGCTTGGTTGGCTCAAATTTGCGGAACCAATCTGCACGATCCGCGACGGTCAATGACGTGGTATCGGCGGTTGACCAACCGGCCGGGATCGATTCGTTGTAGATTTCCACAATCACCGGAAGGTCAGCTTCGGTTGCGTCCCGGATGAGAATCTCCACTGCTTTTCACCTCGCTCGACGAACGAAAACGATCACCAACGGTCGAGGTGTTGACTCAACGAAAGTCAGCGCGGCCGACCGAGACCTTATTGTAATCCGCACATCGTACAAGTTGGCGTGAGTGGGAGCCATTCCCCAGCTCAGAACGAAGGCCAAATTCAGATTCCGTGCGGCGTTTTTTGCTTTTCCGAAATATCCTCGAATTCCAGCCAGAGTACGTTTCTTTGGCTAAATGCATCGAGCCAATGGGTGACGACTAAACCGCGACAGACTCCGCATGCCATCAGGCATGACGGAAGACTTACCAAAGACCTTCGCACCCATTGGTTGGCTACAGACAAACGAATCCTCAGATGATGTCTCACACTTAAACGACCTCAATAAGTACTTCGACCTCTGCAGCCTCTCGACGCATTTACGACGGCTTACTTCCCACAGGATCATCACCATGAAAAAAGCATCCGTGACTCGCGAAGCATTCGAATCTCCTGCTACGCTCGCTACCTCTATACTAGTCGGAATCGACTGGGCGGACAAAGAACATGCCTTTGCCGTGCGAACTCCAGATGGCAAACTTCACTCGGGCTCGTTCAAGCACTCGCCATCCGCGATTCGAGAATGGGTCGAGGGCTGGATGAATCGTTATCCAAACCTCTCTATCGAAGTCTGCATCGAATCCTCGCGCGGATCGCTTATCAATGCACTTCGCGAATTCCCCAGTGTCCAAATCTATCCCGTCAACCCAAAAGCGATGGCCAATTATCGCGGAGCTTTTGCCCACGGTGGGGGCAAGAACGACCCTGTCGATGCTCGCCTTATTCTTAAGTTTATCGAGCAAAATCGCGAGCACCTTCGACCGCTTCAAAAGGACTCGCCAGAGACGACAGAACTCTACGCGCTAACAAGGCAACGTCGCATGTTTGTCGAAGAACGAGTCGCTTTGGCGAATCGCATCGGAGCCCTGTGGAAGGAATATTTTCCTGCAATTCTTGAGCTAAAACCCGCGCGGACCTACTCCGAATTTGTCGTTAAGCTGGTTCGCAAATATCCAACGCTTCAAGACGTGCAAGCAGCGGGAAAGACGAAGTTGAGAAAGTTCTTCTACAGCATTGGAACCAAAGAGAAGATGGAAACTCGACTGGATCTGTTGATGAAAGCCAGTCCAATTACCGCCGATCCTGTTGTTCTGCGTTCGTGCGCCAGACAGTGCCAAGCTATCGCAGCTCAAATCGATGTTTTGAACGAAGTCATCAAAGGCTATGACGCAGAGATCAAGCGATTGGTAAAGCAGCATAAGAGCTATGCCATCGTTTCGAATCTACCTGGCGCGTCGGAGAACAGCCACGCTCGGATCATCGCTGCACTGGGGGACGATCGCAACCGATACGAAAACGCTGAATCGCTCCAAGCTGCTGCGGGGATCGCTCCCATCACTACTCAGAGTGGCACGAGTCGATACGTCAACGCGCGTTGGGCATGCACAAAGTTTCTCAAGCAAACATTTCACGAGTACGCAGGCTTGTCGATCCAGAAATGCGAGTGGGCAAAGCGATACTACGAACTGATGCTGGCCAAAGGAGAAAGTAAACAGATGGCTCGTCGAGCCTTGGCCTACAAGTGGCTACGGATCATTTATCGATGCTGGAAGACCAACCAACCATACAACGAGGCTCACTACCTCGCACGACTTAAACTGACAGGCTCAAAGCTTGCAGCAACTTAAAACAAGACAACGCTCCACCTAACGTTCAATCTTGACTGCAAGATTCGTTCCACTGTTCGAATCGACCGTGGAAAGTCTGTCCATAACTGACCCATTCAAGCCCAAACAATTGTCATTAAAAATCTTCAAAACCCTTGACCCGTTGACTCAGATGTCTTTGGTGCATCGTGTTGTTCGTCCATTTCGCATTTGAAGGTCAGTAGTCCAATGGCGATTGCACCAAAGGTAATCGCCATGTCAGCGACATTAAATACGCCGGTTCGAATCGGGCCAATTCCAAGATTGATAAAGTCTGTGACGAGTCCGTTGTTGTACACGCGATCTATAAGATTGCCAACTCCGCCGGACAATACGTACACGAGCGAGATAAAAAGTAGAAGCGGTAAATTTCGCTTGAGGATCAGAATAGACAATAGGCCCAGCATCATTACGCAGTTAGTCCCGACAAACAGGCCTGTCCGAAAGCTATTTGGTAAGTTTACACCAACACTCAGAAATCCTCCGGGGTTCTGCGCGTAATCAAGTCGCACTGTATCGCCTAAGTATGACCGTGGCGGTTGATTGCGTAGTGCGTTCGTTGCGATGCTTTTTGTGGCTTGATCGCAGCCGACGCAGGAACACAAAATAGCCAACGCCAGAAAGAAGCGAAATCGATTGTTGTTCACGGTGAATCCTTTCTTGGTGGACGAACGATTGCATTGACGGAGTGCGAGGAGTTGACTCTACGCAAGCCGAAAACACCCGATCGAGCACTTCGGTCCAATGCAGTGTTCGTGCGTTTTCTCGTACTCGTACTCGTACTCAGTGAGTCCGCGCGGGCGGACGAGCGGTACTCGTACTCGTCGTCATTCAGTATAGGGATCCAGCGCATTGGTCCGCAACAACAGAGTCCGAACCGATCAAAGATTGGCATTGCCGAGGTTCGAACAGCTATCGAGTACGAGTACGAGTACCGTTGCACTGAATACGAGTACGACGAAATCCAGTCTGCGCCGGCTCTGTGCACGAACGTTTACGTTCACCAAGCTGCGGGAGTGTACCGAGCTATGTGAGTTCGGGTGATCCGCAGGTTGGTGCAACGTGTTGTTGAACTGGCCGCTGAGGTACGTCGACAGCGGATGTCAGTCTTAGCGTTTTATCGAGCG
>JBGSHV010000097.1:0-3514 GCA_041752005.1 Pirellula sp.
CGGAGCGTCCCGCATCGACCAAGTCTCAGCCGATGGAATGGGAGGCATAGGGATGTAGGAGTCGTCCAGCGGCGCATCCCATTGAGAACCATCGCGAATCAAGAACTGAAACACTTCGTCAGGTACACGTTCACGCAGCAATCCTAGGCTGCGTTCCGGGTCGCCGTTCATCGGCTGCAGATCGCACATCATGGTCATCATGACCAGGATCGAATCGGTGTCTTGCCAGTGTGCAGGATCCTGTCCGAAGATGAGATACTCTACCGGTCGACCTCCCAACTTTCCCAAGCCGAAATTGACCCCTTGGGTATATGCCGAAAGAATAGTGCGATGGTTCTCGGGCATGGTAGCCACGACTTGTTCGGCCAAGGCCGAAAAGCGATGCTTTCGAAAGTCCACATCGCTGCCCAAAGCCGCTTCGCCGAACAGTTCCGACAACCGCCCGCTGGACATACGTCGCAAAAGATCCATTTGAAAAAAGCGATCCTGGGCATGCAGAAAGCCCAGTGCAAAGGCGGTATCGGTCCGCGACTCCGAAGCGATGGTTGGGACTCCAAACGCATCGCGATCGATCGTTACCGGATGGTCGAGTCCTTCCACGGTCAGCTTGCCATCCAGGACCGGCAAGCTCGACCTGAGCATCCACAGTCCCAGCCCGCTCACGGCTAGTAGGATGATCACGAACGACAAAGCGCCCCAAGTCAACCAACGCCTCCATCGCCGTCGGCGGGGCAAAGGCTTTTCGGCTTCTGTCGACCCAGCAATCGCGAGGTCGGAATGGGTGGTCGTTTCGATCGGCATGGCGTTTCTCTCCTGGGCACCCTAGTGTGTCGGTTTTCAACATGATCGACGCATTGGATCGTTCGATTGTCGCACATTCGCCAGAACGGATGGAGTCGTTAGCTGACAAAAAAGCCGGGTAAACTTGGGGTAGAAGATATCGAGTACCATAACGATTCGACACAACGCTTCTCCAACCATCTATTTCTTGTAACTGATTCGAGGTCGCGCTATGCCTGCTTATCATTTGGCCCGTTCCGTGCACGTAAATGCCTCCCCTCAACGCGTCTTTGAAACGCTTAGCGATTACCAGACTTGGACAACATGGTCCCCGTGGTTGCTGTCGGAACCCGACGCCAAGGTAACGATTTCGAGCAATTCGAACTCCGTGGGATCTACCTATGCGTGGGTAGGTGACGTCACGGGCCAAGGGGAACTCGAGCATCTGCGACTGGTTCCAGGACAATCCATCGAGGACGAACTGCGTTTCATCAAGCCTTTCAAATCGATTGCGAAAACCGCATTTGCACTGCATGCCGAGCGGGAGGGAACACAACTGACATGGACAATGGACGGCAGCATGCCATGGTTTTTGTTTTGGATGGTACCGATGATCAAGACCATGGTGGGGATGGATTATCAGCGAGGGCTTTTGATGATCAAGGATTGGATTGAGTCAGGTGAGATTCCCTCCCAAACGATCGTGCATGACGTGGTCGATGTCGGTCCTATCCGCATGGCGGGGATCGCAAACCGTTGTCCGGTCGCGGAGATCGGACCCTCAATGGAACGCACGTTCTCCGAAGCCCGCCGTGAATTGGCGAGGGAAGGGTTACCGACCGACGGTTCGATGATCTCGGTCTATACCAAACTTCGGATGAGCGACGGTGTGTTTGAATATCTAGGAGGTTTTACTCTTCCGGAGAACGCGGTGGTGGAACGAAGCAGCAAACTCAAAGAATGGTCGTTGGCAGAGTCGCGTGCGTTTCATGTCGAACACTTGGGTAGCTACCGTCATCTCGGCAACGCCTGGAGTGTCGCCAACGCGCTGACACGGCATCGCAAGCTCAAGCAGCAACGGTGCGGAGCATTCGAAATCTATCGCAACGATCCGAAGCAGGTCCCAGAGAATCAATGGAAAACCGATATCTACTTGCCGCTACGATAGGCCTGTGATGTGGCGGTCTTAAGAGTCGTTACAGCTTCTTTGGTGATCGACTGCATTGAACGACTGGGTGATGTGCTTGGCGGTAAGGCGAGCGGCAGTTTGAAATCTACCTGCAAATTGGGTGGCACGCTCTGAGGAACGATGGGCGTGTGATGTGTCCATTGCCTTGGGGTTCGATCCCACGCCCATCGTTATCACTCTGAGCGTGCCACCCGACAGTCCTTGCTCGACTCTATCCGTCAGACACTGCAAGTTGTCGAATTGGAAACAGCTCTGAAAGTCGAGCATCGCGGAGATCGCTGCGCTCACCCAACCGCGGCGTGGCGGGAGAATCGGCGCTAATTTGGGCAAGTGGTGCGGAGACTTCGCTGTTCTATGCCACACGCCAAGTGCCATCCGAGGCGTTCGAAAAGGTAGACGTGTATGTTTCGGAGTACGTCGACAGCAAAAAAGGTACCTGACACGAATGGCACTGCCGAAGGTTTTCGGTAGTTCCAGCGCAGCGTTAAGAGCCACGGCGATTGCGAGGTCTAAATTTTCGTTTTTTCTGCCGAGCTTGCAGTTTTGACGTTTTGACGTGGCGCCCCGCACCGTTATTATTTCGCTCGACGTGGACATCCCTGGCGGTGCGTGTGAAGACTTACTGGTCAGGGATGTTCCATGTCTTTCTACACAAATCAACCGCTGGATGCTGCATCGTTTCGCATTTTCTCTCAGTCGATGCTGCAAAGCGAATCGTTGCCGCTCAGCCAAGTTATCGACGAAGAATTGTTCAAGAAGGCTTTCGAGCTCTTCGAGGTTGAATTCGCTCACGACGAGGAGGCCGTTTACACGCCTTCTTTGGTTCTGTGGGCGTTGATCTCTCAAGCGCTTTTCAAAGACGAACATAGGAGCTTGACGGCTGCGGTCACTCGAATTGCATCCTGGTGGGCTTCTCAAGGACGCGTAGTGAGCGATACCAATACCGGCGCTTACTCACGAGCACGTCATAAAATCCCGGATCAATTGGTTGCTTGGTTGGTCCGCGAGATTGCTCAAAGAAGTGAATCGACCTCTGACTTGGTTGATCCGATCGATGATGAGGAAGCGGATTCCTTAGTGATGCCGACAACACTGGCTGAAGTACGCAGTAGGTCCATTGGCGGGCGAGTTTTACTCGTCGACGGATTTACAGTCGATGCAGCAGACACGCCAGACAATCAAGAAGCCTATCCACAGAACCCCGCGCAGAAAGAGGGACTGGGATTTCCGATTCTTCGTTGCGTGTCACTGGCCTAATAAGTGCCACCCACCTACTTGACGGGGGCCACCGGCTTTGGGTACACTTCCCTGCCATAAGGAGACCTCACTATGCCCAGACCTTTGCGTGCTGAGTTGTTTGATCCCAACGAGGTTGGGATCGTCCATTGTGTCCAGCGCTGTGTTCGTCGAGCGTACTTGGCAGGAGAAGATCCCGTCAGCGGTAAGAACTACGAATACCGTCGGGAATGGATCCGAGCCCGCTTGGAATGCCTGGCCTCGGTCTTTGGGATCGATGTCCTGACCTATGCCATCCTCTCGAACCAC
>JBGSHV010000098.1:0-95648 GCA_041752005.1 Pirellula sp.
CCGCCGCCGCCCATGCCGCCACCCATGCCTTGACCGCCGCCACCCATGCCTCCACCGCCCATGCCACCCATGCCGCCGCCCATGCCACCCATGCCGCCGCCCATACCACCCATACCGCCGCCGCCCATCATGCCACCGCCCATGCCCTGCTGGAGCACGTGCACAGCGCCGAACGTTTCAGGCAGAACGATTTCCACAGGTGCATCGCCGTTGTTACGGAAAATCAAATTGGCTTCGGTCGCATCCTTGCCGATGTAGTCGACCGTGATGATTCCTTCGTCCATGGCCGCAAACATTTCGACTTGTTTGGCGGGTGCCTTGTCGTTTTTGGAAGAACCGCGACGCGACCGCTTGGTGGATTCCTTGCTAGCGGCCTTGGAATCCGGTTGGTTGGGAGCGGGTTCGTCCGCATGGACCGCCAAAGTGCAACCACTGGCCAATGCCATGGCCAAGCCAAATGTGCGTACAAATCGTTTCATCAGAAAAGCCCTTGTTGTTTCGAGTCGAACCTGAGACTGGAACCTGAGTTTGGGATTCAAGAACGTTGGAACGGGTGGGAACCAACGCTCGGAGGCAGCACGCTGCCATTCCGCAAGCTTCCCAACTACCCTCTCTAGCAATCGGTATGCCGATCAGGAAATCCGCCTCACGAATCCCTTAAATGTAATTGAATTCCACGCCAAATCCAATCGAATCACGTCGAAAATAGCTCCTCCCTTTTGTTTTCTCCCGCAAATCACGACCTTGACGGTCGTTCCGGGGAGGGGTGCCGCGTTGCAAGAATGTAGCGGTTTGCTACTCTCTCGTGTTCAGAAACGCGTGCGAAACGCGGTACCATTCCGTTTGTCCTTTCCATTGGGGAAGTCTCTATGTCCATGTATGTCGGCGAAGCGTTGGTTGGGGAAGGTAATGAAATTGCACACATCGATCTGATGATCGGTAGCAAGGACGGACCGGTGGGAACTGCATTCGCGAACGCTTTGGCCACCCAAAGCTCGGGCCATTCCAATCTATTGGCCGTGCTCGAGCCAAACTTAGCCGTCAAACCATCGACGGTCATGATCACCAAGGTCACGATCAAAGGCATGAAGCAAGCCGTCCAGATGTTCGGACCCGCCCAAGCGGCAGTGGCCAAAGCCGTTGCGGACAGCGTTGCCAGCGGCGTGATCCCCAAGGATCAAGCCGAGAATTTGGTTATCGTTTGCGGCGTATTTATCCATCCCGCTGCTGCCGATGACCGTAAGATCTATGAGTACAATCACAAAGCGACCGTGGACGCGATTGCCAGTGCCATGAAGGGACTGCCGACCGCCGATCAGATGGTGGCCAAGAAGGATTCGGCGGCCCACCCATTCAAGGGCTTCTAGTCCTCGCTTCGTTACATCTGGCACCGTCATGGCCTTCCTCAACGATTTAAAAATTCTCTACCACCTCGCGCTGCGTCCGGTTCGCGGCAGCGACCATGCACAGCGCATGGAGAATTTTTATTCGGGGCAGGCCGAGGGGTACGATGATTTTCGAAAACGGCTACTACAAGGCCGCGAAGAAGTTTACACGGCCCTGGGTAAAGAGCCGGGCACTGTGTGGGTCGACTTTGGCGGCGGGACTGGCTCCAATCTTGAATTCGTTGGAGATGGACTTTCAAGCTTCCAGCACGTGTACGTGGTCGATCTAGCGACATCATTGCTCGAGATCGTCAACAAGCGAAGCATTCGCAACGGATGGACGAACGTCGAGGCCGTGACTGCCGATGCGACCAAATGGACACCACCGGAAGGCTACGCCGACGTGGTCACCTTCTCCTACTCGTTGACCATGATTCCCGATTGGTTTGCGGCCATCGACAATGCGATCAGGATTCTAAAACCCGGGGGCAGAATCGGGGTCGTCGACTTTTACGTAGCCCGTAAATACCCAGCCGATTCCCAAGCTCGGCATGGTTGGACAACTCGCTCCTTCTGGCCGATCTGGTTCGCGAGTGACAATGTTTTTCCCAACCCCGATCACCTCCCCTATCTGCAGCGTCACTTCGAGACGTTGTTGTTGCAGGAACGCAAGGCCAAGGTCCCTTATTTGCCCTTGGTTCGTACTCCCTATTATCAGTTCATTGGACGCAAGCCTCGAGCGCCGTCCGAAATGGCTTGAAGAAAATGCCCTTCGAATTCGTCTGCCCTTTTTGTCATACGCGGACCAAGGTTTCCGACGAGTATTTGGGCCAGGCCGGACCGTGCGTCAACTGCGGACGACACGTCGTGATGCCAACTCGCAACGCTCAGGGCACGCTGATCGCCTCGGTGCAGAGCGGCAAAGTTCCGAAGGTCTCCACGGTTTCGATGCCTCCCAAGCAGCGATGGATGCTCCTCGCCGTCACCTTCGCAGTCCTTGGCGTTCTCATCTTCTCCGTGATTGGAGCGAGTTGGTATGCGATCCCAGCCCTTCGACGAGGACTTTCGGTAGCAGCGCAGCGCCGCGACTTGGACAGCATGAAATCGATCGTGGTGGCGCTGAACGATTACAACGCACGTTACGGAACGTATCCAACCCCGATCGTTTCCGATGTGACTGGCAAGCCGCTGTATTCGTGGCGCGTCCTCATCCTGCCGTTCCTCGGCTATGAGGACCTCTTCCAACGCTTCCAGCTCGATCAAGCGTGGGATAGCCCAGCCAACCTCGCCTTGCTGAACGAAATGCCCTCCGTATTCGCCAGTTCCAATGCACCCGATGCGCAGGCCAACCACGAGCCGAATTTTGTCCTATTGGTCGGTACCGGAACCGCATTCCCGCCGACAGGTCCGATGTCGGCTGCTCAAATCACCGATGATCCGACAGTCTTATTGGTCGAGACCAAAGCCGGAGGGATCGTTTGGACCCAACCAGGAGATATCGATATCGGTAAATTTGGAGTCAATCTCGGATCCATCTCCATGCAGAACATTGGGGGGCAACATGCAACGCATGTCGTCGCCGTCGACCGCAACGGTCGAGGCATGCGAATTCCAAAAACAACACCCAAACTGGTCCTCGAAGCTTTGGTCACGCCCACCAGCGGAGAAAAGATTGAAGGCGAAGCGTTTGCGGAGTGACCTCGGGTTACGCGACTTGGAGAATCTGGAGAAACTGCTGTTGACTCGCAGGGGAGCTTTGTTGCATACTCTTTCCCCGAGCTATGGATGGCTCGCTGCTGGGATGGATGGACGGAGCCACCTTCTTCCTGTCACCCAGCCTTAGGTTTCCACCGCGCCGACGACTTGAGTCGTTTGCTCGGATCCATTTGATTGAAGCCTTGACATGCTCGCGGTTACAATCTTGGATGACGGAATACCAAATCACGGTTTCGAGGTAAACCCAAGTTTGCCAGGAGGAACGATGGCAATCGTTTTCGACAATGAGATCAAGGATCGCATTCGCATGGCGGTCAGCATTGTCGATTTGGTCGGCAGCTATCTTGAATTGCGTCGACAAGGGCGGTCGTTTGTCGCCCGATGCCCGTTCCATGACGACCGCCATCCAAGTTTGCAGATCAATCCAGAGCGGCAAACCTGGAAGTGCTTCGTCTGTGACATCGGTGGCGATATTTTTAGTTTTGTGATGCAGAAGGAGGGGGTTGAATTCCCGGAAGCCCTTCGCATGCTTGCCGATCGGGCCGGGATTGTTCTGGAGCAACGTCCTGGTCGACGCAACGAATCCGGTGGGGACAAGCGAGGACTGTATCAGGCCATGGAGTGGGCGACGGCTCAGTTCCATCAGTGTTTTCAAGAGCATGCCGATGCGGAACCGGCCCGCCGCTACATTGAGGAACGCGGCATTCATTCCGAAAGCATCGCGCGTTTCCGTCTCGGATTTGCGCCGGATTCATGGACATGGTTGGTGGACCAGGGCATCACAGCTTCCATGCCTGCAGACGTTTTGGATGCAGTTGGACTGCTCGCTCGCAGCGAGCGCGGCACCCGCTACGATCGGTTTCGCGGTCGAGTCATGTTCCCGATCAATGATCCACAAGGTCGCCCGATCGCTGTCGGGGGTCGCATTTTGCCAGGCAGCACATCCGAGGCGGCGAAGTACATCAACTGCAGTGAAACAAGGCTCTATCAAAAGAACCAAACGCTTTACGGACTGGATCAAGCCCGAGATCGGATTGGCAAAACGCGTCAGGCCGTCGTGATGGAAGGCTACACCGATGTCATCATGGCTTTCCAAAACGGGATCGAAAACGCGATCGCTTGTTGCGGTACCGCGTTGGGTGAAAACCACATCCGCATTCTGAAACGCTATTGCGACACGGTGGTGCTGGTTCTAGACGGCGACGAAGCCGGCCAACGCCGCACATCTGAGATTCTCGAATTGTTTCTCACGGCCCAGATGGATCTTCGCATCCTGACCTTGCCCGACGCTCTGGACCCTTGCGATTTCCTGCTTCGCTTCGGTGGCCCTCGGTTGCAGGAATTGATCGACAACGCGGTCGATGCGCTCGAACACAAAGTACAGACCGTATGCCGCGGGTTCGATCCGCTGCTCGATACGCATCGAGCGACCACAGCCCTCGAGGATATCTTGCACTCCATGGCCCGCGTGTCCTCTTCCTCGCTGCTCTCGAAGGAATCGTCGCGTCTCCGACAGGATCAGATTTTGGTCCGTTTGAGCCGTCAGTTCGGAATCGAGCAATCCGAAATCCGTTTGCGATTGGATTCGATCCGAAGAACCGAAACGCAGCGCATGTCCTATCGCTCGTCCAACTCCAAGCCTTCCGTCGCAAACGGCAGCCCTGAGTCGAGTGAGAACCAAGAACAAGTAACGATCCGTTATCGCTATCAGGACCTGCAACCCATCGAAGCCGAATTGTTCGAAATCCTTACCCTCAGTCCCGAACTGGCATCCATGGCCATCGAACGGTATCCGAGCGAGGGACTGGAAAGTCAAACGGCAAAAAACATATTCCAATTGTATGTCAATTTAGAGATGGCGGCCCATGCACTTGATTTCTCGAGTATCTTGTCGGCCACGGAAGATCCATCGCTGAAAAGCGTTTTGGTCAGTATCGAACAACATGCGGCCAACAAAGCCGCCAAAGCCATTTTGACGGCCGAAGAGCGACTTCATTCCCTGTGCGAACGCTGGGGAAATCAAGACGACGCGGCTTATCGCAAAACACAAATTCGGACCTTGGAGCAGGAGACACTCGATTCCCATTCGGAATTGGAGTTGCTTCAAATGGTCTTTAACCAAGCCAGGATCCGCCAAGGAATCGTTCCGGCGGAGGAGTGAAGTTTTTTTGTTGTTGACCCAGCGGCAAATCACTGGACGATCTGCCGTCAACAACGTCTTACCATGCCAAAAGGAGTTGGACACGTGGAGACACAAGGACTCGATTTGCAACACTTGCTCGCTACCGGCCGCGAACAAGGGTACGTGACCTACGAACAGGTCAATGCGTATCTGCCAGACGAAGCCAACACCGCGGAAAAACTCGACGAACTACTCTTGGCCCTTGAAAAGGCCGGTGTCGAAATCGTTGAAGCCTCGGACATTACACCCAACCCGAGGCTCAAAATCTTTCGCGGCGACGATGAAGAGGATCTCGCGGTTAGCGAGCCTGTTTCGATGGCGCCCGCGCCACTATCCGGCGAATCGATGCGCCTGACCAACGATCCCATTCGGCTCTATCTCAACCAGATGTGCGAAATCCCCTTGCTCAACCGCGAGCAAGAAATCTCGCTCGCGAAAAAGATCGAAATCACGCGTCGCAAATTTCGTCGCGCGGTTTTGGGCAATGACTTCGCACTTCGCCATACCGTCGAAATCCTCCGCAAGGTTGCGGCCGGTATCCTGCCCTTTGATCGTACGATCAAAGTGTCCTTGACCGAGCGATTGACGAAGGAACAGATCACCGCTCGTATGCCTCACAACTTGCGAACACTCGACGCATTGATGGACGAGAATCGCCGTGACTTTCAATCCATCGTGCGAAAGAGCACCCACGAAGAGGCGCGTGGACAAGCCCGACGCACTTACCAACGCCGTCGGATGAAGTCATTGGTGCTGGTCGAAGAATTGTCGCTGCGATCGCGGCGCGTGATTCCTCTGATGAAGCAACTGGAACAGTTCTCTCAACGGATGGAATTCCTTCAAAAGAGAATCGAACTCTTGCGGAACGCCCATTCCCAGAGTCCAGAATTGGCTCGCAGTGTGTCCGAGCTACGACACTTGATCATGACAACACAGGAAAGCCCGCGATCCCTGCGTGCGCGTGTGGAAGAGTTCCAACGCAATTTCAAGGAATACGAGGCCGTCAAACGCCAACTCTCCAGCGGCAATCTTCGCTTGGTGGTTTCGATCGCGAAGAAATACCGCAACCGAGGCCTAAGCTTCCTGGACCTCATCCAAGAAGGCAACACGGGGCTGATGCGGGCCGTGGATAAATACGAGTACCGTCGAGGATTCAAGTTTTCGACTTACGCCACGTGGTGGATTCGCCAAGCCATCACACGCGCAATCGCAGACCAAGCCCGGACGATTCGTATTCCTGTTCACATGATCGATGTGCTGAGCAAGTTGCGTAATATTCAAAAACGATTGATGCAGGAACTACGCCGAGAGCCCAGCGTGCATGAGATCGCCGAGGTCGCACAGATCCAGGTCGAGGAAGTACAACGCGTGCTCGATATCGGACGCCATCCCATTAGCTTGGACCGACCTGTGGGAGAAGGTGAAGACAACGCTTTCGGCGAATTCATCGAAGATCCTTCGAGCGACAGCCCAATCCGAAATGTCGGAAACGGAGTGCTGCGCGATCGAATCGACTCGTTGCTCAAGACGTTGACCTACCGTGAGCGAGAAATCATTCGACTTCGATACGGTTTGACCGACGGCTACTCGTACACGCTTGAAGAAGTCGGACGCATCTTCAAAGTGACACGCGAACGCGTGCGTCAGATCGAAGCCAAAGCGGTCGCCAAGCTTCAGAATCCCGTTCGAGCCAAAATGCTCGAAGGCTTCTTGAAACAAGCGGCTTAAGCACCTTCGTAGTATCCGTTCGGTGTGACAGTCGTTCGGTGTGTCAGATGAGCCAAGGCGTCCCGCTCTTGGATCCACCTCAATTTTCAAGAAACTAGGCCCCATGCTAGCTTGCTGGCATGGGGCCATTTCTTTTGATGAGAAGACGTCGCAAACACTTTCCCCATCGCACAACCCGACTTCACGTCGCTTCGAGGGCTTCCGTTGGGGGCGACCATTTGCCTGCCTGAGACAATTGCCGGCCGGAATGGAACAACCTCTTCGCAGGATCTTTCCCAGGTTTTGAGAGTGACGTATCCTAAGGGTTCGGGGCGAACTGCGAATTGTCAGACGCATCCGACCCTTTTTCAAAATTTTTTGCTCAATGGCTGCGCAGCGCTCGATGGACTCGAAATGACCCAAGAACCTTTTCGCGTGGAATTCGCTCCACGCGTGCATCGACTCCCACCCTACCTCTTTGGGCGCATCAACGGCTTGCTGTACCAGAAACGTCGGGCGGGCCAGGACGTCATCGACCTGGGCATGGGAAATCCTTCCGATCCACCCGACCCATTGGTCATCGAAAAGCTTTCGGAAGCGGCCCAAGACGTCAACAACCATGGCTATTCGAAAAGCAACGGGATAGCCAATCTACGTCGTGAGCTAACCAGCAAATACCTGCGCAAGTATGGAGTGCGCTTGGATCCCGAAACCGAAACGATCGTATGCCTCGGCTCCAAGGAAGGTTTCTCGCACATGTGCTTGGCCTTGATGGGCGCCGGTGATACGGCCATCATCCCGGCTCCGTTCTTCCCCGTGCATATGTATGGAGTGGTGCTGGCCTCCGGAAACGTTGTGGCCCTCGATGTCTCCAATACCGAACGCTATCTGTCCAATATCGCCTACACCTGCGAACATTTTTATCCGCGTCCCAAACTGCTGATTATCAACTATCCACACAACCCATCCACGGTCACGGTGGAGCCGGAGTTCTTCGTCGATGTGGTCAAATTGGCCAAACGTTATGGCCTGATGGTCATCAGCGACTTCGCCTATGCCGACGTGGCCTACGATGGATATGTCCCCCCTTCGTTCCTTTCGGCACCCGGTGCGAAAGACGTTGGCGTCGAGTTCACCACGATGAGCAAGGGCTACAACATGGCCGGCTGGCGCGTGGGATTCTGTTCCGGCAATTCCGAAATGGTGCGTGGACTAGCCACCATCAAGGGCTATTACGATTACGGAATGTTTCAAGCCATTCAAATCGCGGCCATCGTGGCGCTGCGCGATACCGAAGCGACGGTCGAGAAGCAGTCCAAGATCTACAAGGGGCGACGCGATGTGCTGGTCGAGGGCCTGACACGACTCGGGTGGCATGCTCCGGTACCGCGGGCTGGCATGTTCGTCTGGGCCAAGATTCCGGAGCCTTGGGCTTCGCAAATGAACTCGATCGATTTCGCGATGCATCTGCTCGAGAAAGGCAATGTCGCGGTCAGTCCCGGCGGTGGCTTCGGCCCTGCAGGTGAGGGTTATCTGCGCATGAGTCTGGTTGAGAACGAAGCTCGATTGCGTCAAGCAGTCCGGCAAATCGCCGCCTGCCTCGATCGAAAATCCACGCCACAATTCCAAACTGTTTAACGAATCCGCGTATCCACTATGAAGCCCATCGTCCAAATTTCGCTCGATCTGACTGACTTGCAGGAAGCGTTGGCCACGGCCGAGCAAGCGATGGAGGCTGGCGTAGATTGGCTGGAAGCCGGCACGCCGCTCATCCTGGCCGAAGGACTGCATGCCATCCGAGGTTTGCGAACCCGATTTCCAAATACCCCCATCGTGGCGGATCTCAAAACCATGGATGGAGGATATCTCGAAGCAGAAATGATGGCCAAAGCCGGTGCGAATCATGTGGTCGTGATGGCCAGGGCGCATGAGGAGACGATCAAGTGCGTGGTCAAAGCCGGGCGCGATTACGGGATCGGAGTCATGGGGGACAACCTCGGCTATGAATCGATGGTCGATGGAGCAAAGCGACTCGAGGACCTCGGTTGTGGGTATGTCATCCATCACATTGGATACGACGAACGCCGGGGCATCGCTGCGGCTGGCAGACGTGCCCCCAATCCATTGGATGATTTACAGGCTGTCGTCGATGCGGTATCGGTTCCTGTGCAAGCCGTCGGAGGCTTGTCCCTAGAACAAGCCATTCGAACTCCTAGCTACGGAGCTCCATTGGTCGTGATCGGCGCTCCGTTGGTGATCGATAGCGATCGGTTCACCCAAGCTGCGAATGATCCGATGGCGGTACTGCGGCGCATTTGCGACGAAGTGCACGCGTTCGGGGATGTGCCAGTGAAAGGCCACGTGCGGTCCTAAAGATTCTGTCACGTCCTCAGGCGGCTAGCGCCCTCATCTTTACCCACATTTAGGCCCCATCGAAAACCAGCAGCCCTTGCTTTTCGTGCTCGCGCTCAGTCCGAAGGGCGTTGCTCGTGCTCGCAATCGATTGGGCCGGCGATTCGAATACGAATACGAATACGATTACGATTACGATTACGAGCACAAGCACCATTTCATTGAGCACGAGCACGGTAGTCGTAGTACAAAAATGTGGGTAAAGAGGAAGCGAGCGCCTGCGGCTAACTTTTGAATACACGATCCATTAGTCGCCTTCGGAAATTAAGCCAATTTCCTTCTCAATGCGATCGATCCGATCGGATAGAGACTGCACGAGCGCCTTGAGCTGACTCAATTCCTCCGATTGCATGGAACTGCCGCCACGGCTTCCCGCAAAGGCCGTCGCGGAACGATCGGTGTCTGTATCTGTATCGATGGCTGTTTGGATGCCGGCCGCCACGTTTTTGCGCACGGCCTCAAGTTCCCATTCGGGATAGAGGTTGTGCGAGACCACTTGACCACGACCGGGAGGAGAAAGCTCGACCACCAGATTACGGGCCTTCAAATCATCCATCAGCCGCTTAAGTTCTTCCAAATCATTAATGGGTTCCATCCGTGACGCACGGGTTCGTAATTCCCCAAGCGTTTGCTCTCCTCGCAGGAGTAACTCGGTCATGATGGCACCTTCGACCTTGCTAATACCAAGCCATTGGTAGGCGTAATGCCGAACCTTGGTCACTCGGCCGCTGCCTTGGACAATCGTAACCCCTCCCAGCTCCCGCAGTTCGTCAACGATGGTCTCGATTTGCTCGACGGTGTGATGGGTGATCGGGGCACGATTCGACTTCTGATTGCACCCGGTCATGAGGCCGGTGAAGCTCATGGGATATGCGTCCGGTGTGGTCTTGGACTTCTCCATCAACGTTCCCAGAACGCGCCTTTGTTTGGCCGTCAACGGTTTCCAAAGTGGTTCTGCTGCGGAGGGTTCTGGTATTGATTCGTCCATGGAAACCGTCTCGTTCGAGGATCGCAAAGGCTGTGATGATCGTTGGCTGCATGCAAGAGGATTGTACTCCATCGCTCCTCATCCTCGGAGGGAGTATCATCAACACCGGCGGTATCACCGCCTGCACTGTTTCTCGGCCGGTCTGTTTTCGTTTGATTTGTTTATTGCTTTGGAGAAATTGGTTTGGAACGTTCCGTGCGCATGTGCGTGGCCGCGTTGCTGGCGGCTTTGTGGCTCGCGACCGGGGCCGCACTTTCTTCGCGTATCCAATTGGTCTTCGACTACGCAACCTTGCCCAGCGTACCGCCTGTTTACGAAGTACTTGCTGCACCCACCGAAGCGCTGAGCGCGTTGGCGGTGATCAGCCTGTTTTTCCTCGTCTCAACGTGGCGCATGTCATCGAAATACAGTCGGGATTGGTGGTGCGGACAATGCTACGTTGCCACGGCATGTTTGCCATTGGCTTTGGTGCTTGGTCGCTGCTGGACCACATCCCTACCCGCGTGCAGTTGGTGGGAGCCGCTGTGGTTCGCGATTGCGACTGGCCTAGGAATTCGACACCTAGCTTCGACCCGGCGGTTTTTTTGTTTACGTCCCAGCGTGGCATGGTCGTGCCTAGTGCTGGCATGCATATTATGTTGCATCGGGTGGACTCGGCAGTCGATCGCGTTCTTCGAGCGGTTTCAGCTAGGATTCAATGACTTTGGACATTTCGCCCAGCGTGTCAGCAATACGGCCAGCGGTCGCGGATTCCTTATGGAATCGCCCATCCTGCCACCATTCTGGGATCACTTCAATCCTGGACTCGCACTTCTGGCACCGAGTTGGTGGCTGATCCCGCGTGTGGAGTTGATCTTTTTTTTGCATGCGCTGTGTTTATCCGGAGCGGCATTGTTGATCGCGGCCATTGCCCGAGCGCACGGACAAACGACTTTGTGCGCCCTTTTGTGGGGGGGCGCATGGTTGCTCTCTCCGATCGTCGGGCAGTGGAACCTTGCGTACACCTACGGTTGGCATCCAATCATCATGGCCATTCCTGCGTTGCTCGGCAGCTATTGGTGTTTGATCCGCAGGCATCGGATTCTCGCGATTGCTTTTGCGATCCTGGCGGTATCGTTTGAAGAAGGCGTGCTGGTCGCCGTGACATGCTTCGCCTGCGCTAGGGCACTGCAAGGCTGGATCGAGTCGCGCGGCGGTACCAGCCATCACGCGGTTCATGTATCCGCACTGGCTTGGCCCACCTGGTGTGGGGTAGCATTGGTCAGCGGCGTGATGTTCGTGATGATTTACCAATTCAGTGGACTCGCGGAATTCCAAACGGCTCGCTTTGCACGATTGGGCAGCGGCCCTCTTGAAATCGTGCTAGCCCCTATCCTCAAGCCTGCCGAATTTTGGGGACTCCTCTTCCGCGAACGCAACCTGCCGTTCGTGTGCTTCGTGTTCGCCCCATTTCTCGCGTGCATGGTACGCAGCGGATGGTGGTACGTTTTGGCCATTGCTCCCCCGATGGGTGTCCTCTTGGTGTGGGAGCATCTTCCGGCCCAAAGCATCGCATTCCAGTACACCTGCTGCGTCATCCCAATCCTCTTCCTCGGAGCGATGTCCGTTCCGTCGCCGGTTCCAACCGTGGTTGACACGGACGAGCCTGGCTTCGCCCAAACGGCAGCATCCACTCGACGCGGATTGGGCTTGGCGTCGACTTTCTGGGTGCTGAGCATTTTCATCGGTCAATTGCCATGGAGCGGTGAGACTTTGATCGATGTTCAAGCCAAAGCGTATGGACCAGAATTTTTTAAGGTGCGTTTTCCCGGAGGTGACGACCAGCGTTGGATGCAGAAACAGATCGCAGAGTTGATCGAAGGACGATTCACAGCCGTCGGGAACACCCTTCCTGCATTGCCATCGCTTCGAGTCCTAGCCACCGGACGTATCGCATCGCATTTTGTCGGTGCCAATGACCTGGAAACCGTCGGCCAGTTTTGGCAGCGGTACACAGCATTGCAATCCTTAACACCGGACGAACATTCGCCGCTACTTCGATACGACGTGATCATTTTGGATTCTCAAGAAGCGTTTCAACAGACATGGGAAGAAACGCAGCGGGTCCAACGGGAAGCGTTAGCAAGCGGGTTTCGCGTTGCAGCGTCGGCACATGGAATCGCCGTTTTGATCCGGCCGATGCCTTGACCGCGACTATGAGCAAAACTCTTCATCGCTCTGAACAACTAGCTACGCCGAAGCGATTGGGAAGATCTAGCGATTCGATGTGCGACCACGGGCGGACAATCTTTTCGGCGCGTTCAATCTCGTAATTCTCGACCAGTCAAATGCAGGAACACACTGTGCAGATTCGGTGAATGGACTTCGAGATCCTCAATGGCTCCGCCTGAGGCATCGACGCGCTCGAACCAATCGGGCAACTCGTCCACGACATTGTCCACGCTGCAAAAGTACTTGCCCATCGCGGCGTCCCAAACGAGACCCGCAGGTAACGACGTCATTTCTCCTCGGATGTCGAGCAAGACGCGGCGTCTGGGCCCGACCGTCTGTTCGATCAATTCGGCGATCGTGCCGTCGGCGATGACGGCGCCGTGATCCACGATCACGATCCGATCGCTCCGCTGTTGGGCTTCATCGAGGTGATGCGTGGTCAGCACAATGGCCGTTCCCATGTCGCGGAGCTCGTCGAGCATATCGAAAATACGCTGGCGACTCTGTGGGTCGACCCCGACCGTCGGTTCGTCGAGCAGTAGTACCTTGGGCTGATGCATGACGCCGCAAGCGATGTTGACTCTTCGTTTCATCCCGCCGGAAAAGCGTGAAGTTAATTCCTGCGCTCGATCCTCAAGTGCAATCCAATGCAGCGCCCATTGGACCCGCTCGCGCAGCATCCGGCCTCGAAGGCCATGGAATCGACCAAAGCATTCAAGGTTCTCGCGGGCGCTCAAGTCCGAGTAGATCGCCAATTCCTGAGGCACGACCCCCAACTGTTCCAACGCCTCCGGCTTGTGGATCGGTTGGCCCAAGATCGAGACCGCACCTTGGTCGATCCGGATTCGGCCACTGATGCAGCGAATAAGAGTCGTTTTGCCGGCGCCATTGGGCCCGAGCAATGCCACGCGTTCTCCCGAACGCACGTGGAAAGAAACGCCATTCAAAGCCTGATGACCGCCATAGGACTTCTTGACGTCCGACACGGTCAGGGCCGTGACGGTCTCCGGAGGTTCGTACGAATACTCCTTCAAAAAGTGGTCCAATGGATTGGCCGATGGCGCGCTCGTCATGGTCTTGGAACTCCGACCCCCCCACGTTCTCCAGGGCGTCCACAAAGATTCGTTTTGCAGTAACAGGACGCAATCGTAGCTGGGTGGGAAGCTAGCCCACAATCCCGATCAGGCGGAGCCGGACGCATCGGAAGCCTTGATCCAGCTTCCCATAGGATCTCAGCTCCCTAAACTGCCTAAAATACCCGATTGCTGCACAAAATACCCGAGGGATGCAAAGGTGTCGCGTCGCGGTTGATAAGGATTTCGGAATCCTACTTTTGGGAAGCTATACTAGGGAGGCGATGGACGCCAACCTAGGGTGTGGAGTGTCGCAAGTCGGTGACTCGATGAGTTCAGGATTTCATGGGAATATTTGACAGTCTGTTCAAGCGATCCAGTGCTAAGCCCGTCGATATCGAACTGCGTTTCGAACGGCTCCGATCGGCGATTAGCGGAACGATGAGTAATTTCTTCGTTGCGAAGGATCGCGACCAGGAGAATCGCATCGTCGGAGTGAAGCTATGCGATTCGGATAAAGTCGAGTTTTTCGAGAGCCGCTTCAAAGGACTCAATAAACCGTCCGAAGGGGAAATCGCGCTCCAAATGAGCCATCCCAACATCGTTCAAACTTACGAATATGGAATTTCGACCAAAGGCCAGCAGTTTCTGGTCATGGAATACATCGATGGCCCTGGGCTGCAGCAACTGATCGCCGAACGCCAAGAAGACAAATTGGCCGGCAGACGGCTAGACATGATCCGTCAAATGGCCGAGGCATTGCACTATGTCCATAAGAAGGAATTCATCCACCGCGATATTTGCCCGCGCAATTACATGGCCACGGACGATTTGACGACGGTCAAACTGATCGACTTCGGATTGACGCTACCCGCCACCCGCGCCTTCATGCTGCCCGGCAATCGCACCGGAACACCACTTTACATGTCCCCTGAAATCGTGCGTCGGCGCAACACCGACCAACGTGTCGATATCTTTTCGTTTGCGATCACCTGCTACCACCTGATCACTTTTGATCTACCCTGGCAGATCTCAGACACCACGGGTCGAGCCGCATTGCATCACGATACGTCCCCCCCGCACGACATTCTCGAACACAAGCCGTCGATGGATCGCAACCTGGCAACCGCCATCATGCAAGCGATGCTCCCCAACCCAGACCAGAGAACCTCCGATATGGAGACATTTCTGAAGCAGATCCGAAATGTGAAAGTGTCGCCGTAGCCGTCGACCGAACGAGATCTGTTTGGTTGTTTCTCAGCTTGCGAAATCGCTCATGCGAGCCTGCGTACCATCGGCGCTATCTAATTCAAAGCCGATCGTACGACAGCTGCTATAAGTTGTGCTGCCCCGCTCAGGCCTTCGATAGGGATCGTGTGCGGACCATCGAATTCCATAGACTCCAATTGCCAATCAAGGTTGGTTAGCAATCCATGCAACGCGCGTCCCGTACCGATCGGCAAAATGGGATCTTGACGCCCGTGGCTTTGAAAGATGAACCCATTCGCGGGGAGTTGCGTGATTCCTGCTCGCCATTGATGTTCGCAGATCAAGGCTCCAGACCAAACGATCAAACCGCGCCGGAGGAGAACTTCGGTGCGTAGCGTGGTGTCGACCGCCAGCATGGCTCCTTGAGAAAAACCGCCCAACACGTGAGGCATGATTGGCCAATCGTGCGATTGAACGCAGCCGAGGATGCATTTTTCTAAATCCGCTCGGGCTTCATCCAAACCTTCGGGGACAGTCTCGCGCAGGGCATCGAAATTCTCGGTCGCAGCCAATTCCGCCAACATCGCCATGTTCAAAGGCCACCACGCTCGGGCTCCGAGCATGCCATGCGATTCACTCAAATCTATGGGCCCTTCAGGAAACAGAAAGGCAGGGGGGGCGAGATCGTCCGGCAACTGCGGCACTATCTCTTCTACCAAAGAAACCAAGTCGGTTCCCGGCGCACCAAAACCATGGCACAGGGTGACGAGGGTCGATGGTGGACCACTCCGGGGGGCGAGCAAAATCGCATCAAGTTTGCCCCAAGGTCCGCGTTCCAAATACCAGCCTTGGGTGTCAAATTGCATTGGACGTCCATGTTCCGAGAGAAATAATTGAGTCGCATCCGACCTCGATGGGTCGGTGCGAATGGCATCTACTTTACGGTCACTTCAACTCTTTGAGCGAGGTCCATGCCAGGTATCCCAGCATGGCAGCGGACAGAATGAAGACGATGTCCATCAGCAAGCTTGGGTACCAAAAGATACCTCCCATTCCCACCAGCGACATGATCAAGTCGGCTGTGAAAAGCAGGAAAACCAAACCAGCGACGACTAGACCGCTCAAACATAACAATCTGGGCATCAATTACCTCGGCGCGATTCGGGGTTGATCCCAGTTGACGAGCTGGACTGGCACATGGTGTACTTCTAGGGAGGCAATCTGAGGATAAGAAGAGGCTGTCGACCGGTCTCGATCTGTCCGATCGCTAGTATAGTTGAACTTTTTTGACTGTCACCCAGCAGCTTTGACCTATCCCATTTTTCTTGAAAAACATGCCGATTCCAGACAAAACGACACTCATTCCCGGTACAGGTGTGACTTCTACGGGGCTTCGAGGTGCATTTCGGGACCAGATGCCGGTCTCCCAAGCATGGGCTTACTTCGATCATGCGGCCGTCGGACCGATCCCGCGCCGGGCCGCAATCGCGATCCAAAACTGGGCAACTCAAGCGTGCCAAGCGGGTGACGTGCACTGGCCGGAATGGTCCTCGGCGAGCTCGCAATTACGGAAACATGCCGCCGCATTGCTGCATTGTCAAACGTCGGAAATCGGACTCATCCCCAACACCACCTTCGGCATCAATGTGGTTGCGGCCGGCTACCGCTGGCGAGCCGGAGACAGCGTCGTCGTGCCCCAGAATGAATTCCCAAGCAACATGCTGCCTTGGAAACAGCTCCAAGAGCGCGGTGTCCAAGTGCGAATCGTACCTGTCGGCCTCGACGGCCGCCTTTGCATCGATCGTATCATCGACGTAATCGATACGTCCACGCGGATGGTGACGGTTAGTTGGGTCGGCTACGCGTCCGGCTATCGTATCGATCTGGCGGAACTTTGCGATCGTGTTCATCGCGCCGGCGCTCAATTGTTCGTCGATGCCATTCAAGGCCTAGGCGTCTTTCCGTTGGACACCCAAGCCATCCCAATCGATTACGCTGCGGCCGATGGTCACAAATGGATGCTCGGTCCCGAAGGCGCCGGTCTCTTGTACATCCGCCAGTCCAACCTCGAACGACTCAATCCAATGATGATCGGCTGGTGTTCGGTCGAGTCGAGCGCGTCGTTTTCCTCCGAAGCTACCGAGCTCAAATCCTCGGCGGCTCGTTATGAAGGGGGATCCTCCAATCACGTCGGCGTGATCGGACTGGCCCAAAGCTTGGGCATGCTCCTGGAGTACGGGTGCGCCTACCCTGAGAATCCGATCGCAGCCGCGATTTTGGAGAACGCTGCCAGCCTTCGCGATGCCATTCGCTCCGCCGGAGGTGTCTTAGCCTACGACCAGCCAGCGTCCGCCAACGCACCTACGGCCAGCGGCATTGTCAGCTTCGAAATGCCCGACCGCGATCCGATGCAGGTTCGAAAGCAACTTTTGGCGGCTGGTGTTGTCCTGAGCGTCCGCCACAACAAACTTAGGATCGCAACCCACGCCTACAACGATCATCAAGACATCGATCGACTCCAACGCGCGCTCGGCGAACTCAAGAGCTGATTGTCAATGCATCGCCCACTGCAATCGTGTTGAGATTGGCAAGTGGTCGACCTCTTTTATTCGAGGGCACCACCCGACGGGGAACAAGACGGGGAACAACTAGACTGGGAACAGCTATTCGTATCCCAATGCCATGCCGTCGTTGCGGCTTTCAGTGGCTCCTTCAAGTACTCCTCGTTCCCAGTCGATGAGGATGCCTTGGTATCCCCCCATGGAACCACGTGCCGGTTTAACTTGATGGCCGCGTTTTTGAAGGCTCTCGACGGTGGATTCAGGAAGCCCTGATTCGTAAAGGACCGTACCGCCCTTGGCTTCCGCTGCAACGCCGGTTGGAGTGGGGCTGCCCTCGTGTCGGATGCGGGCGGCATCCCCTGCCATCTGGATGTCCATTCCAAAATCGATCCAGTTCACGAGCACTTGGACTTGGCCCTGCGGCTGCATATCGCCACCCATCACGCCGAACACGAATACCGGCTTGCCGTCCTTGGTCACCATCGACGGAATGATCGTATGGAATGGCCGTTTGCCAGGCTCAAGTCGGTTGAGGTGTGTGTCGGAGAGCGAGAACAAACTACCTCGGTTCTGCAACGCAAAACCCAAGTCGCCTGGCACCACTTTGCTTCCAAAACCGTTGTAGTTGCTTTGAATCAACGAGCAACAATTGCGGTCTTTGTCGACCACGCATAGATAAACCGTATCCCCATGGACCAACTTCGGATCCCCAGCTTCGACATCGACGGCGGCTCGTCCCATCGCGATGCGTGCATTCTGCGTGTGGGCGTACTCCCTGCTGTTCAAAACATCGACGGGCACCTCAGCAAAGTCCATATCGGCATAGAATTTTGCGCGATCGGCGTAGGCCAGTTTCTTGGCTTCAATCAGCAGGTGGGTGTAGTCGGGAGAACCCCAACCCATGGACCTCACGTCGTGCTGTTCGAGCACGTTGAGCATCTGCAACACCGCGAGCCCTTGGCCATTGGGCGGAATCTGCCACACGTCGAAGCCACGGTAGCGCGTCGAAATGGGTTCGACCCATGCATTGGTGTGCTTTTCAAAATCTTCAAGTTCGAAATAGCCACCATTGGCTTGGCTAAACGCAACGATGGCTTTGGCAATTTCGCCTCGGTAGAACGCATCGCGGCCATCGGCAGCCAGTTTTCGGTAGGTAGCCGCAAGCCGATGATTGACGAAAACGTCGCCTGCTTTGGGGGCGCGATGACCGTCCAACAAGAAGGTGGCCTGCGAATCCGGCCATGGGCCAAAACTGACCTCGGTCGGCGCCCAGAAACCAGCGATGATGGGGGCGACTGGAAAGCCGTTATCGGCTAATGCGATGGCTGGCTTGAGGATGTCCGCCATCTCCATCCGTCCGTACTTGGTATTGAGGTCGTACCAACCCGCAACACATCCAGGCACGCTCCAAGAGAGTGGTCCACTGTTGGGGATTTCGGTCAAACCACGTTCCTCAAACACCCCACGGGTCAGTCGCATGGGCGATCGACCGCTCGCGTTGAGACCGCCGAGCGACTGCGTCTTCGAATCCCAAACGATGGCGTATAGATCGCCACCCACGCCGCAGCTCATCGGTTCGACCACCCCTAAGACCGCGTTGGCGGCGATCGCGGCATCGATCGCGTTGCCGCCTTCTTGGAGGATTTTCAAGGCCGCCGCAGTTGCCCGTGGATCGCTGGTACACGCCATCCCGCCGCGGGCATAAACGGCCGAACGGCTCTGGGCAATCGGCCCAGAAGGACGATCGTACCGACCTATCTCGGGCTCCGTCTTGGTCGCCGGTTCCTGAGCCGAACTCGCTAAGTACCCTCCCAATCCGAGTGCCATCGAACCCAACAGGATTGCCACCCGCCTCATCGCGACCTCAACTTTTGCTAGGTAACTTCGGTGCAGTAACTTGTTAATTAAAACCGGTGGCTCACTATCGAGGGACGGCATAGTGAAAGTAACCGATCATCATCTCTTCATAGGTTTGATCGCCCCAGCGCACGCGATCCTTGGGATTCGGGTTGTTGGGGTTGGCGTCCGAGTTGTCGTAAACCGCTTCGCAAAAAATCCGCGTCCCTTCGGGCAAGTTCCTTTTCTCCTTCAATCGGTACTCGGTTTGCCAATTGAAATCGTAGCCCGGGATGTCGAGAATGATTTCTCGGGACTTATCGGGATGAACCAACGTGTAGCGAAACGATTTTCCGCGGACGTGCATGTGAGGGCTCATCGACAGAAGCTCGCAAGCTGGCAGCCGCTCTGGGAGCATGGCATCAATGCTGTAGTTGGCATCGCCCGGTGGAATGTTCAGCCGAGGATTGACCGCACTGGAAGTGATGACCTCATGCGTGATGGTTTCGGGGTCGGCCAATACAAAACCGACCTTGCTCAAGTCCTCCTGCGGAGTGCCGTTGGGCGTGTAGTGGACTTGAAAAACCAGTTCGCTGTTGGCCGGGATGCGTTTGGCGTAGCCTGGCTCCATCATGGCAGCTCGGGTTCCAGGGACATACCCGACCAAAAAGCTGCGGGCGGCATCGGCCCCTAAGCCCCGTGTGCCTTTTTCGCGAGCGAAGACCAAAATATGGTGCACGATTTCGCGGTTGCCAGGAATGATCTCCATCCCCTTGAACCACAGTTCGCGATCGTTCTTCATGTCGGCTGCAAAGTACTGGTATTTGACCTCGCCTGTTCCGGGGACGCGAAACGGCTTGTCGCTCATCGGCACGACGATATCGGGTTGACTTCCGATCAGCCAGCCATCGGTGTAGGCAATCGGTTCTGGGACGGTGGCCGGGTCCCCTTGCTTGACTCCTGTCCGGGCCCATTGCTCGATGGCATCAAGCTCTTTGTCGCTCAAGCGTCGATCGTTGGCGAACTCGCCATATTCAGGGCTAGCGTGCCAAGGAGGCATGCGACGATCCTGTGTGACTTCGACGAGCATGTCGGCCCAAGCGGCCGCATCTTCATAACGGCTCAGATCCATCGGGCCGATGTCACCTTGGCGATGGCATCCGACACAGCGGTCTCGCAGGATGGCGGCGACAGTGTTTGCGTATGTCACCTGTTCATCGCTTCCCGCTTCGTCACGTGCCGCACGTCCGATCAAACAGCCCGATGCAGGGGCCGTTGTCACGACCACTTGCTTGGATTCCAACACGGCATGGATGGCATCGCGCAACTCCTCGTGGGTCGGCTTTTCTCTCACGTATCCGATCCCGAACTGGTCATCGACTCGTCCTCGGTAGCGTAGAACCATTTCTGCATCGAACAAACAGACTTCGGGCGTTCGCGTCGCTCCTAAAGAGTCGGCCAATTCCTGGTCGGGATCTTTTAGAAACGGTACGGTCAGTTCCATCTTTTTGGCGTACACGGCCATTTCGGATAACGAGTCCTGGACGTTGGAATCAATCGCGACAAATCGGATCCCACGTTCGCGGTATTCTTTTTCCAATTCGTTGATTCGCTGCGTGTACTGTTTGGCCAATGGGCACTGGGTACCCAGAAACGCGACCACAGTCCCCTTGTCACCGACCAATTCCGCGTGCTTCCATTCGCGACCCAGATAGTCCGTCAGTTGAAAACTGCTAGCCTGGGATCCGATTGCCAGACCCGTTCGCTTGGCAGGTGTTTCTTCGGACCAGCTGCGGTCGGCACCCCATCCCAAGCAAACACAAACCGCGAGACATATCCTAAGCATCGGCTGGCTGCGAGAAAGCACACGCATTATTTCAAACTCCCTAGTTTTGCAAAACTCCGAGACCTCGTCGGAAACACCGCAGGCCGTAGACCCTTAGAGTACCTTAGAGGCTCAAATCAATTCTAGATGCGATTCCACGCATTATTCTATTCTTCATGGCTCGCAAGGGGCAGGACCGAACATGTTCGGTTGCCGCGCGCGCTCCCATCTCGCGGACTGGCCAGTTATACTTGGGACACTATGCACCAATCAGCAAACCACCGATGGACTCTCCAACTATTCGTCGCGACCCTGGGAATTCTTGGCTCGTCGACTTCGGCTGACGAACCAGTGATCCCGCTCTGGAGCCAAGGCGCACCGGGGGCTCATGGCGATCAACCCGCCGACATTCCGACCATTACTGTGACCGGTGTTGAATCTTCAACCCCGAGCGGAGCGCTCATCATTTGTCCCGGAGGTGGTTACGGCGGTTTGGCCATGGACCACGAAGGCCATCAAATTGTCGCATGGGCGAATTCGATGGGATTGGTGGCGGTGCTGTGCGATTACCGGCACCGCGGCAAAGGCTATGGCCACCCGGCCCCATTGCAGGACGCCCAGCGCGCTGTCCGCATGGTGCGCGCCCACGCGTCGCAATGGAATATCGATCCCGACCGTGTCGGCATCATCGGCTTTTCTGCAGGTGGGCATTTGGTATCCACGGTCATCACGAAGTTCGATGCTGGGGATGCGACCGCCGAGGACCCCGTCGATCGCGAATCCTCGCGGCCTGATTTCGCCATCCTGTGCTACCCGGTCGTGTCGATGGGCAGCAGCTTCACACATCGTGGTAGCGAAATCAATCTTTTAGGTCCCGATGCCGATCAGGAAAAGTTGCTCCAATTCGCGAGCGAACGCAACGTGCGTCCCGACACCCCCCCGACATTCTTGTTGCACACGCTGGAAGACAAGGCGGTTCCGCCACAGAACTCGCTGGTGTTTTTTCAAGCCATGGTCGCGCAGGGCGTGCCTGGCGAAATGCATATCTATCAACATGGCCCGCATGGCGTGGGACTGGCCAAATCCATCCCAGGAACGTCGCAGTGGCCGGACGCCTGCCAACGCTGGTTGAACGGTTTGGGGATGCTTCCAAAACCGTAGGCAATTTGCGTGTCGCATCCATCGTCTCAATCGATCGTTGGCGTCCAGTACCTATCCAATTTTACCAACGCGGGGGAGCGAGAGGCTGGGGAGGCGGCGCTTCGACTCGTTGGGCAATCCTCAATTTGGCAGACCGGCTTCTCGGATTTGCCGCTACCTCCGAAGGTTCGGCCACAATCGGTTTTTTGGTCAGCACTTTCCACCGCGAGTCGTTGCGCAATGCATGTTTGACGATGCGATCCTCGAGCGAATGAAAGCTGATGATCGCTACATGTCCACCGAGAACGATGCAATCCGGCAGCATGCTCATGGCGGTCTCGACGTGCTCTAGTTCCCGATTGACCGCAATACGGAGTGCTTGAAAGGTCCGCGTCGCGCTATCGATGCGACCGTGAACGCGTCCGGGAACAGCTCGGTGCACGAGGTCCGCCAATTGATCCGCAGTGGCGATCATTTGCGTTTTGCGAAACTCCACAATTGCCCGCGCGATGCGGCGCGAATACCGTTCCTCACCGTATTGATAAATCGCATTGGCGATTTCCTCCTCGCTGCGTCGTTGCAACCACTCCGAAGCGCTGATCCCAACCGATGGATCAAATCTCAAATCCAATGCACCGGTTCCGCGGAACGAAAATCCACGCGAGGTGTCGGCGAGTTGATCGCTCGACAAACCCAAGTCGAGCAACACACCCGAAACAGATTTCAAACCGTGACGCTGCAGGATTTCCGGCAAATCGCAATACGATCCTTGGTGAAGCAGCCATTCACAACTGCCCGCCAACTCCAAGCGTCGATCGGGTACTTCCGCCTCAGGCACCTCAATCGTTTCGCGAAGAACCGCGCCGCGCGCGGTCAGCAATCCGACAAACCGATCGATCGCGGCCGGGTCGCGATCGATCCCGATGACCAAATCCTCAGGTCGGAGTCTGGCTGCGAGTGGGAGCGCATGACCACCGCCGCCCAAAGTAGCGTCCACCCATAAGGTCGGTGGTTCGGAAGGGGCAAGTCCTGGCTCGGCAGCAGAATGCTCCGAGGCGGTTGGAAAGAGCCCCTCGAGCACAGGCGCGAGGAGTACTGGGACGTGGACGGTAGAGCTGCTCATAAAAAAAAGCCGGTCGGGAGCGACGTCGTACTTATCCCATCGCAGCATGCACCCTGATATTCCTTTCAACGCGCCGTGCTGTTTTGAACTCTCATTTCCGCATCGGAGTTGCGGAACAGCGAGAGCCCTTTTCCTGAGCGTGCGTGTGCATAATGGGTGTCGAGCAACCAATCCCTGCTTCGTGATCGGTTGGTCGTCTGAGCCCGTGGCCGCGAGACTCAAACCAACCCAACACTCCAAAGGCACACATCGCTTCGATGGGGTAGACGCCACAATCTCCGACCGGCTGGATCCTCGATTTGTGACTCTCACTACCATACCCGACGGACCCCGATTCTGGCTACTCTCTTTTTGCTGTTCTTGCCGATCTATACCTGGACTTTTCCGGCATTTGAATGCATTATGCTGCGTCTTGCGCCCTGCCAAAATCGCCTCCGGGGCCCCTTAACCTATCTGCCTACCTGGATTTAGGAAAATACGAAGGCACCATGAACCCCACTGCCTATGCATTAATTTTTCTAATTTTATTCTTCGGCTCTCTCGCGGCCTGGGGACTGTGGGCGTTGCTGGGGCCTGGTCGCTACAACCTGGCCGAGCGACTCCTCTATTTGCCCGTTTACGTTCTGTCCCGCGTGCTTTGGCGGGTCGAGGTGTTTTGGTCACCGGACTACTCCGACGCCGAGAACGCACGTCGAATGCTGGACGATCGGATCACCGGCGGTGCGGTCTTGATCGGTAACCATCGCTGCTCGATGGATCCGTTCTTTGTTCAATTGGTCGGGGGACGGCGCGTGCATTGGATGGTGGCATCGGAGTACTTCAAGGCCCCGATTTTTGGTCCGCTGCTGCGAAGTTTTGAAGCCATTCCGACAAATCGGGGGGGAGTGGATACGGCCTCGACACGCAAAGCGATGGCATTGGCCCGCTCCGGACGTTTCGTGGGTATGTTTCCGGAAGGCAGAATCAATCGAACCGATCAGCCGTTGCTGACCGTAAGGCCTGGTGCTGGGGTCGTCGCCTTGCGCGCCGGTGTACCATTGATTCCTATCTGGATCGAGGGCGCTCCGGTGGGGCCATCGATTCTCAGCCCATTGCTGCGGGCTTGCCGCGTCCGCATCTTTGTTGGCGCGCCCGACCGTTGGGGTATTCAGAACGCACAGACGGATCGCGGTGAACGCGGCCTATGCGAGCAATGGGTGGTGCGCGTCATGACCACTTCCCTCCATCATTCGCACCAACCCGACGCAACCATTGCGATGGCGGGCAAGCGTTGGGTAGAAGAAAAGTAAGGTTGCTAGAATTCTCAGGTCAGAGCCGCGTCCTCGGGGTAGAATCGGGCTTGGCAACGCCGCTCGCTGCAGCTTTGGCAACGCCGCTCGCGGGAGCGGACGAACACCGTTTCACAAGAAAGTTTGTTTCGCAATGCATCTTCGGAAACTTCGTGCACAGCCGATACTCGGCTGGATTTTGGTAACCCTGGCGACTTGTTCATCAAGCGCTCTTGGGCAAGAGTCACCTCGGATTGAACCGATTTTCGAGGAAGGTGAAGCCCAGGTCGTTCCTGAATTCAAGTCCGATTGGATCCAGCACGATCTGTTCGTGGAATCGGAATTCGATTCCGATGGGGATGGCAAGCTTGATCGCATGCATGTTTCGGTCACGCGTCCTCAACAGACCGACACCCAGGGCCTCAAGGTCCCGGTCATCTACCAGTCGAGTCCCTACTATTCAGGGACGGGTTCAACCTCCGAAGACTACATGTGGAGCCCGCGTCAAGACCTCAATAGCCTTCCTCCCAAACATGAATTGCCACCCGATATTCCTCAGACGGCCAAACGTCCGAGATTGGCGGGCGATCACATCGGAGAATGGGTTCCGCGCGGTTTCGCGGTCGTTCATTCGTCCTCACCCGGAACGGGGCTATCCCAAGGCTGTCCCACCGTCGGAGGTACGAACGAATCGCTCGCTCCGAAAGCCGTGATCGATTGGCTCAACGGTCGCGCACCCGGCTACACCAGCCTCGATGGCGACGAAAAAGTCGAAGCCACTTGGTGCACAGGCAAGGTGGCCATGATCGGTACATCGTACAACGGCACGTTGGCCTTGGCGGCCGCGACCACCGGGGTCGAAGGACTCGAATGCATCGTCCCAATCGCACCCAACACGTCGTACTACCACTACTACCGCTCCAACGGCTTGATCCGCCATCCCGGCGGATACATGGGGGAAGATATCGATGTGCTATACAACTTTATTTACTCCGGCGACGAAACCAAACGCGAATACTGCAATTGCAACGTGCGCGAACAAGACATGATGGCGCACATGGATCGTGTCACCGGTGACTACAACGACTTCTGGTCGAGCCGCGATTATCTCAATCAACTCGATCGCATGCGAGCCCCAATGCTCATGGCCCACGCGTTCAATGATTGGAACGTGATGCCCGAACATAGCTACCGTATCTACCGAGCGGTCAAGGAGCGTGGGATCCCGACCAAGGTCTACTACCATCAAGGAGGTCATGGCGGCCAGCCGCCAGTAAAGATGCTGAATCGATGGTTCTCGCACTACCTGTACGGTATTGAGAACGATGTGGAGAAGGATCCCAACGCATCGATTGTGCGCGAAGGCAAACGCCAGAGTCGCCCAGAAAGCTACGCAGAGTATCCCAACCCGGACGCCCAGATGATTTCTTTTTCACTTTCCCCCGGTGGACGAAAAATTGGAGGACTCGCGACGAGCGTTTCGGACGCGAATGCCGAGACCTCATCCCTATCGCCAGTGATCGAAGAGATCGTCGACAATGTTTCGTTCACTGCCCCACAGTTGCTCCAAGCCGAATGGTGCACGCATCGACTCGTGTATGCGACCCCGACCCTCACCGAACCTCTGCACCTCTCCGGTGTGCCTCGCATCACCGTCCGCATGGCCTGCGATCGACCGACCGCGTGCCTTTCCGTTTGGCTCGTTTCTCTCCCATGGACCGGCAGCGAACGCATCACCGACGACGTCATCACCCGCGGCTGGGCTGATCCGTCCAACACCGTGTCGCTCGAACGTCAAGAGCCGATGGTCCCTGGCGAGTTTCGCGACGTGACCTTCGATCTGCAGCCGGACGATCAAGTCATCGCGGCGGGCGAACAGATCGGATTGATGATCTTCTCGAGCGATCGCGACTTCACGTTGTGGCCGGAACCTGGCACGCAACTCGAGATCGATTTGCAGGGAACTCGGTTGGTGTTGCCTATCGTCGGCGGCCTTGAGGCCTACCAAAAGGCTGTCGCCACCCCCTAATCGCTGCGCGCAATGCGAAAAAGCCAGCAATGTTTTTGCATCGCTAAGTTTCTCGGGATGGATCAATTCATCCCGGGAAACGTCCAGAGCCAGCCATTTCGCCTTGCCAAATCTAGCCCATATCGACCACACTAGTGGACTTGGTTTTTGCGCCCTCCCTGATGGATAAATGCACTCAATGACGAGTTTGGCACAATTGGATTCGCCCAAGGCGAGTGGTCTGGTCGTTCATATCCTTAGTTCCATCGCACAGTTGGAGAAAAGGTTTCGGCCGCAACAGTTGTTGATGTCCCGATACTTCTCCTCCAATGACCTACCGAGGCTCAAGAAGTCGGAAACATCCCTCCAGTGGAATTTTGAATTGGAAGGTGTTTCCCCGGTTCGTGGTCAATTTACGACCAACGTCACGATCGAACTCGATCCGAATCAATTTCAATTCATCGATGACATCAGCTCCAGCGGTGTCGTACGCAACGTTGGCATGACCTGCTCGTGCACCGAGACGATCAAACCGTGCGTGCACCAAATCTTTTGCTTGAACTACCTGCGTCGTCAACTCAGTCAGCGATCGCCAGAAGCAGCCATCGAATGGATGCTCAGCTGCATTTCCGACGGGCGCCAGGCCGGTCGGAAATTGGTCGAATCGCTTCAATACCTCAAACCTGAGGTCGAACCCCCACCCGAAGACTACGATCCGGACGAAGAGCCGGAACGTTTGCAGCGCTTGCAATGGCGTCTAAACGTGACGAGCTATGGCTGTCAGATCCACGCGTATCTACAGACCTCGCGCAAACGTGGCGGTTGGAACAAAGGTCGACCGATCCGTGAAAACCTCGATTCGGTTCCTGAACTAGCGCTGAGTCAAACATCGGACAAGATGTTGGTGCTGCTGCTCCAGTCGGCCGAAGACTCGTACCGAGGACAGACTCCTCGGATCATTCGCGAATGCTTGAGAATGATGATCGACCACCCCAACGTGACCTTGGATGACGCAATCCAAACGCCAGTCAAGATTCGCGAGGTGCCGATCGAAATCCGTCTTGAGTCCCAAGGCGACGTGTTCAAGCCATCGATATGCCAAGCCGACGAGCAAATCGATGCGATTCACGAGAACCCCACCCTGTTTCTCGGCAACATCAATACCCGCGAATCGCTCTTGCTCCGCATGGATCAGGAACGTCGAATCCTATGGATGAGCACCCTGGACCAGCGCATCCTACGCTTGATCAACGACCTCAGCACCGCCGAGCGCCGCGAAGCCGTCCTCGATCGCGAAGCCGCCGAACATTTCGCAGATTTGATCGTGCATGTTGCCGAACCGCGACGTATCGATGTGCAGTTTCCAGAACTTCTGGCAGGTCCTGAGCAACCCCTGGAGCCAAAGATTGAATTGCAACTGTCGCCACGTGGTAAGGAGGCTTTGCAAGTCGCCTTGCGGGTCTCGTGCGACGCTGTTTCCGAACAGCCGATTCCCGGTGTGGAGCCCGAACGGCTCCGCATCGCAACCGCCGCCGGTCGTTTCCAATTGCTCCGCGCATTGGACGAGGAATCGTCGCGTGCCGATGAGATCACCGAACAACTGCAACTGCAATTGCTGACCACCGACGGCACATACACCTGGCTGGCCCTCTCGCCCGACGAAGCCCTCGACCTGCTGCAACGCATCGAACAACTCGGGGATGCCGCCCCGACGGTCTGCTGGCCCAAAAGTCAGCCGATGCATGTCATCGGAGAAATCACGCCCCAGCGATTGCAAGTCAAACTCACCAGCGGGCGCGATTGGTTTGGAGTCGACGGTGTCGCAAACCTTGACGGTCTGGAAATCCCATTGGCCGAACTATTGGCCGCCCTTCGCCAGGGAAGACGCTTTGTCCCCTTGGGCGACGGCCAGTTCGCTCTGATCTCCGAATCCCTGCGGCAACGCTTGGGCGCGATTCAAGATGTATCGACGGGCGATCAAGGACAGATACGCGTTTCCAAAGCCGGGACCGCCATCATCGAAGAAGCCCTCGGCAGCGACATTTCGGTCGAAGCGGATATGTCGTGGCGCGATGCGCTCGAACGACTGGCTAGCGCTAAGAAAATGATCCCTGTCGTACCGAGTACCCTTCAAGCGGATCTCCGCGATTACCAAACGGCTGGCTACGGCTGGCTGGCGCGACTCGCCCACTGGGGTATCGGCGGTGTTCTAGCCGACGACATGGGATTGGGGAAAACAGTACAAGCCCTCGGGATACTTCTCGAACGCGCCAAGAACGGTGCGGCCCTCATCATCGCCCCCACCAGCGTGGGTTCGAACTGGCAGCGCGAAACCGAACGCTTCGCTCCGAGCCTGCGGCCTCTTCTATACCGTGAACACGATCGACAAGCGCTCATCGATGCCGCAGGGCCAGGCGACTTGATCATCACCAGCTACCAACTGCTGCAACGCGACATCGATCGATTCGCCGAGCGAGCATGGAATACCTTGGTGCTCGACGAAGCACAGTTCATTAAGAACTATCAGACCAAGACCGCGCAGGCCGTTCGAATGATCCAAGCCGACTGGCATCTGGCTCTCTCGGGAACGCCGCTCGAAAACCATCTTGGGGAATTGTGGAGCCTCATGCGGACGGTGAGCCCTGGACTGCTCGGCTCGTGGGATCGCTTTCGTAAGAACTTTGCCGAACCGATCGAGAGGCACAACAATCGAGACCGATTGCAAGCTCTGGGACGCGTGGTGCGGCCATTCATCCTGCGACGAACAAAACGCGAAGTACTGTCCGAACTGCCGGAACGGACAGAAATTATTCGCCTCGCCGAACTTTCCGAAGGAGAACGTAAAAAGTATGACGCCGCACGCATGGCTGCTTTGTCCGAATTGACCAAGCCTGCTGGTGCAGACAACGATCAACAAATGCGGATCCGAGTCCTAGCGTGGCTGACGCGTCTTCGGCAACTTTCTTGCCACCCGCGTTTGGTCGACAAACGTTGGGACAAATCGTCCGCCAAGCTCGATTTGTTCATGGAGATCGTCGACGAATTGCGCGAAGGGGAACACCGCGCGTTGGTCTTCAGTCAATTTGTCCAGCACCTATCGCTCCTCCGAGAATCTCTCGACAAGGTCGGTATCACGTACCAATACCTCGATGGCGCCACTCCGGCCGCCAAACGCCAGGAAGCCGTCGATCGCTTCCAGGCCGGTGAAGGGGATCTGTTTTTGATTTCCCTAAAAGCAGGGGGAACGGGTCTGAATTTGACCGCTGCAGATTACGTGATCCACATGGACCCTTGGTGGAATCCAGCAGTGGAAGATCAAGCAACCGACCGCGCGCACCGACTCGGCCAGATGCGGGCTGTGACCGTGTACCGGCTCGTTGCACGCGATACGATCGAACAGCAGATTCTGGCCATGCACGAAGATAAACGCGAGTTGATCAGCGGTGTACTCGACGGAGCGGATCGCGCCGGACGCATGAGTACCGATGAACTCATCTCGTTGATCCGCCTCAGTCAAATCGAAGGCGTTTGACAGTCGGTAGTTTGTTCGGTGGTCCATTCGGTGGCGTTCGAATTCGATGCGGCGTGCAAGCAACGGCCACGCCGCGGTGTGCCAAGGGCATCGAGTGACTTGACGCACGACCGCAGGGAAAGATTATAGTAAAGAACCGTTTGGTCGCTCGCCGGCCCGCGGTATCCCCTCCGTTTCTTTTCCCCGTTCGCCCTCCGGCCCCCCTGCCTACCATGTTCGCTATCCAAGCATGCCATCCCACGGACGAACGTACCCGACCCTCCCTGCTTCCTTATCGTGCGCAACGCGTACAACACTCTCGGCTCGGGAGCCTAGCCAATGCGGCATGTAGAATCACCGTCGCATGCGTGCTCGTCGCCTCATTCCGCGTACCGTGCGCAATTTCGCAAACCACGGAACCAAGTTCTTTGGGGGATCGACGGATCGTTCAATGGGCTTGGTCGCCCGAGGAAGTTCAACGCGCTGGTGAAGGGTATTGGCCACAGTACCGAGGTCCTCGCGGAGATGGTTCGGCAGATCAAGCGTCCTCGCCTCCCATCCGATGGAGTGAAAATGAGAACATCCATTGGCGACGCGATCTGCCTGGAAAAGCTTGGTCGTCGCCCATCGTTTGGGGCGACCGCATTTGGCTGACCAACGCGACCGTCGATGGACTTTCCATGTCGGTCCTGGCCGTCCATCGTGAAACGGGCGCCATCGAGATCGATCGTGTTGTCTTCACCAACACGGAGACGCAAAAGGATTATCACGAATTCAACTCCTATGCGTCGCCTACACCCGTCGCCGATGAGGATCATGTCTACGTTTCCTTCGGCGCGTATGGAACTGCGGCCTTAGATGCCAGCGACGGCTCGACTCGCTGGCAGCGTCGAGATCTTCCTTGCAATCATTATCGCGGCGCGGGATCGAGTCCGATTCTGTTTCGCGATCTTTTGATCTTCAGCATGGATGGATTTGACTTTCAATACCTCATCGCACTGGATAAACGTACCGGCGAAACGGTTTGGAAAACCGATCGCGACATCGACTTTGGAACCGACGACGGGGATTGGAAGAAATCCTACGGAACGCCACATGTGATTTCCGCAGCAGGACAATTGCAATTGATCAGCCCAGCAGCCAAAGCGGTTCTCGCCTACGATCCACTCACAGGCCAAGAACTATGGCGCGTTCGCTACGAAGAACATTCCAATGCCGGTCGCCCGCTCTTCGATGGCCAACGCCTGTTCTTGAGCTCGGGATTTAGCAAGGCCAAGATGTTGGCGATCAACCCTCAGGGAACGGGTGACATCACGGATTCGCACGTCCTATGGCAAGCCACACGGGCCATCGGCTGCAAACCCTCTCCAGTTTTTCTCAACGATCATTTGTGCACGCTCGAAGACCGCGGTGTTGTCACCGCCCTCAGCCCTCGCACAGGAGAACTGGTCTGGCAAAAACGCCTCGGAGGCGATTTTAGTAGCTCACCCGTGGTGGCCGATGGACGGCTGTACTGCTTGGATGAACAAGGCAAAGCGCATGTTCTCGATGCCCTAGGCAATGTCCTCGCTGAAAATACGCTCGACTCCGGATGCCTTGCATCCCCCGCCATCGTCGGCAACGATTTGATCATCCGTACCCGCACGAGCTTGTATTGCCTGCGGGAATCCAAGAAGTAGGATCTTTGCTAATGAAACCAAGGAGTCACGAACAATGTTTGCAAAACCTCAAACCGAACACCAATGGTTCGACCAACTCGTAGGCCATTGGTCGTTTGTGCACGATTGCATCATGCCAGACGGTTCCAAATCCATGAATTCTGGAACCATGGACTGCCGGTCCTTAGGTGGACTGTGGCTGATTTGTGAAAGCAAAGGACAATCCAGCGAAGGAGATTGGGTTTCCGTGATGACTCTGGGATTCGACCCAGCTCAGTCGAGCTATGTCGGCACGTTTGTCGGTTCCATGATGACCAATCTTTGGTTGTACAAAGGGATACTCGACTCGAATGGCAAACGATTGCCGCTGGAGACTGTAGGGCCAAGCTTTACCGGCAAAGGATTCTGCAAGTACCGCGACACGATCGAGCTCGTCGACAAGGACACATGGATACTCACCAGTGCTTACGAAAGTGAGGATGGCGATTGGGTACAGTTTCTTTCGGCCAAGCACACGCGTATTTGAAACCAATCTGAGTCATTCCCTTTTTCCACAAAACAACACAATTCGTCACAGCGAGTCTAGACGGATTTGGCCGAAACCGATTCGATCGCCTGGACTGCGTTGAGTACAGAGACCATTTGGCTGAGCTTGGCATCGGGCTTGGGTACCAAGCGGTACACCATCTCAATCGCTCCACCACGGCGTATGGTCTCCGCCGAGAGAAGTTGGTGACTCTGGGTAAATTCATCGAGGTGGGCCTGCCAATCATCGCTCGCGCTCAACCCGACCGCGATGGTCAGTCGCCATTCTTCAGCTGAGGTTTGCACAGGCAATGGATCCGATGCATCTGATTTTGTCTCAAGCCCGTTGAAGTGAGTCGCCAATCCTACGACGACCAATCCGATACCACACACCCAGTATTGCCCCGCACCAATCGCCATCCCCACAACCACTGCGGCCAACACGAAGGCCACGTCGCGCGTGGCGGGGACCGCCGTTCGAAAACGGACAATGGACAATGCGCCGACGAGACTGAACGCGCGGGCAATGTTGTCGCCAATGATCTGCGTCGCCATGGCGATCAGAACACTCATCAGGACCAACGTCAACGTGAGCGTGTCGGTCATCGCAGCAGGCTTTCTTCGTCGTGCCAGCCAAGCCACGATGTAGCCACACAGCCAAGCCAGTGCCAATCGAAATGCAAGAACAAGCAGCGACGGATAGGTAGCCGTCGTCGTCTCAGGTACGAGCCATTCAGGCATGGAAAGTAGGCTCCCGTGAAGTCGAACGCAAATGCATCGCGGTCCTGTATTTTGAAAAGGCGGTAGCGGCTATGGGAAACGTCCGTAGCAATTCCTTAAACAGCCAAGGCATCTGATTGTGGAACTTGAGTTCCAAGATTTGGCAGTCGGAAAACGCTTGGTAACGGCCAGATTCCAGCCCTGATACATTCCAACGATCGATGGGGGCGGCGGTCAATTGACTATCGATCGTCAGCCGCAATGCCTCGCCACCAAGGATCGATGTCCGTGCAAAGCGCCGATAGCCAATGAGTATCGCGGGTTCAAGTTGGAAATCAGTGATGCGACTTACGAACCAATCCGCGCACCACGGATCGGATTTGCCGTCTGACGGCATTGCATCGGATACTAGGCGCGGCACCAGATCCGATTCGAAGACCGCCGTTCGATTCTTGGAGACGACCATCTTTTTCTTTTTCTTGGTTTCGACCCAAAGCACTTGCTCCTGACCATAACGGCGGATCCGATGCTTGGCGTCGCCTAGGACACCTGTCCGATGCAGTAGATCACGATCTGGCGTATCGAGATAAAGCGTTTGGATCGCGTAGCTATCGCCACCGTTCGGATCGCAATTCTCATCGACTCCCAAATGATCGCGAGCCCAGCCCATGACATCCTGAGCGCGCTGCGCATCAAGTTGAAACTTCAACTCGATGCGCTCGATAGATGGATTCGATCCGTTCATGGTTGCGTCCTGCTCAGTAGATAAGAACGCCGTATCGCCATGAACTCCTTCAAATTCATCGAACCGTGACCTCCGCGTGGCCTGGCCGTTTCCGTCTCAGTCTCCGGGGCTGCGGCATCCGGGGTTACGGCATCCGAGGTCGCGGCCACAAAGGCATCGTAGGAGCCGAGCTTCCGAGTTTCCGTTTTCACCGCCTCGTCGATCAATGCCGCAGACTCTTTGACGAAGGGCCCGATCGTATCCCATTGGAGTGATTTATCGGCCAATGTTCGCAAATTGCGAAGGTACTGTTCGCGATACTTGGGAACCGCCAACACCTTGCTCCGCAGTGGCTTGCTCGGATCGTCGAGTCCAATGAGTGGATCCAGTTCGACGGGCGATCGCGGATTCGCAGACGGACCTGATTGCGGAGGTCCATTGGGTGCGCCGCCGGGAGGTCCACCCTCAGGTCGACCTTCACCTCGCCCGCCGCGTGCTCCTCGTCTTCCTTCCGCTCCTGGCCCATCCCGTCCAGGGCCTCGCATTCCAGGGCCACCCATGCCGGGCCCCCACATTCCAGGGCCGCCCATGCCAGGACCGCCCATGCCAGGACCGCCAGCCCCGCGGAAGGCTTCGTTCATGTCGTGCGGTATGAAATGGAATTGATCGTTTTTGTCGAGGAAGATGCTGTAGTCGCTGGCTCGGACCCAGTAACCATCGGAATTGATCAATCCATTGTCGAGAGCAAGGAACCGAAGCAGGCCATCCACATCGCAGATCGGTTCGAGTGCCAAAGGAAGTTGGTCGACAGGCGTTTGATCCAGCACGCGACAAAAGGCGATCAATTTCTCCAAGGCCTTTTTGCCACCAGATTTTTGTTCGTAGGGATACCCGTAATCGGCAGGGTTCTCTCCGCGGTAATCGAGCCCCCCGCCTCCGCGTGGGGAACCGCTCACCTTCCATCGTGCTCCTTGGTCGCTGCCAAAGTTTTCCTTAAGAAACTCTTTGTTGAACTGCTGCACATTGGAGTAAACGCCCCAATTCTCACCGTTGATGACCACACGCACGAAATTGGCCTTTGGTGCTGCAAGGTACTCGCGAGCGATGTGCGAATAGAGCACGGAGCTCATCATGGATTCATCGCCATTGCCATTCAGCAAATTCAGCGTCTTGTACCCATAGAGGCGTTGTTCCTTGTCAGCCATGTCCGTTGAAATGTTCAGGGAACGTTTGTATCCCGCTGGTACCATTCCATACGAGGACATACCGCGGAAATGGATGCCGCAATTTGGGTACTCCACTCCATCGACCGTGAGCGTGGCCGCAACATCGACATCGGTGCCGTGAAATTCCTCAAGTTCCTTTTCCCAATCCTGCTCCTCGAAGTCGATGAAAATCGTACGAAGAACACCAGGGTCATAGAGCTCATGGGTCAGCGGTGTCACCGACGCTTTATCGATCCTCAAACCCTCAGTCGCTTCGGGACGATCTCCTCCTGGCCAACGTCCGCCAGGGCCACCAGGCCCACCCATACCACGGCCTCCAGGTCCACCAGGACCTCCAAGTCTTCCGGGGCCACGACCTCCCGGACCGCGACCTTCCGGTCGTCTACCTTCCGGTCCTCGACTCTCCGGAGGTCCAAATCCATCACTCCCTTCCGGCCCGAACTCCGGTGGCGGTCCAAAGCCAGGCGGTGGCTCAAAGCCAGGCGGCGGTCCAAACCCTGGCGGCGGCCCGAAGCCTGGCGGCGGCCCGAATCCTGGCGGCGGCCCGAATCCTGGTGGCGGCCCGAATCCTGGACCACCGAAACCGTCGGGGCCACCTGGAGGGCCACCTGGAAAGAAGCCACCCGGACCACCGGGTCCGCCACGTGGTGCTGGATTTTCCTGAAGGAACAATCGAGCAGCGGTGCGTTCGTCTCGATCCAGCCAGCCACTCTTGTCGCTGTCAAACTGATCGCATATCTCGCGGTCTGCCCCACCCATGCCAGGAGGCTGCGCCCAGGCGATGGTCAGAGCGGTCGCACTGCCGAGTCCTAAAACCAAACAGACGTTTCGTATCAACATAGCTTTGTCTCGCATAGGTTCATAAAACAGATCGTTACCTATGCTGTTGCTAGTCGACTTGAAAACCGCCGCTAGAACTGAAATATTCGAGCATCAGGGCGCGCGACACGGATGGTTGGCATCTCCCTTACAATCAGCCAGAAAACGGTTCGCCGACCAGTTCATCCCATTTGGCTCGTTGAGTGGGGGTCAAGATATCGAGGATGTGCTTCACCGTATTCTGCGTCGCTGCAGACCTGGCCATCTCGAACCAATCCATTCCAAATAGTCCGGGTCCTTGCGGTGGTCTATCCATGGGCGGGCCATCGGGGGGTGGCCCTATCCACGGTGGTCCCACTGGGCCCGGACCGGGACCATCGAAACGCGAACCAGGGAAACGCCGACCCTCAGGCCCACCCCCGCGCGGCCCACCTCGACGCGGAGGCCCGCCCCAGTCAGGACGCGTTTCCTCGATGATGCGATTGATGTCTTCGCGCTGCGCGCGCGTCAACTCCAATGCGGCGACGACTTCTGGACTATTGAAGGTGAAAGGCAATCGCTCTTGGCGGACGATCTGCCGCAAACGATGCATCTGCAGGACGCTGAGCTGCCCGGTCATGAAGGTTCGGAATTCTTGGACGAGCTTGGTCATCTCTAAATTGTCTGACGTCAGTCCACCCACGAACTGGTTCGCCATGGAACGGCGCTGATCGTTGAACTCCGCGACGGCTTTGGCCACCACTCGGGCTTGCTCCTCATCTATTCCCAATTCGCGCTGCACGCGCTCGTTCGCCAATGCCCGCAGCGGAGTGATGCTGTCCAGGATTCGAAGCTCCTCAACCATTTTTTCAACCCGGGCCGAGGTGGCTTCCAAGTCTTGAGCCACCGTTGGGTCGTCGGCAGAGTCATCCAGCATGTCTCGATAAAAGGCGAGCGAGGTTTCCAGAAAGCTACGACGTAGGTCTTGGAGGTCAGGACGATAAGCAAGCTCTGTTTCGCTCATGCTGCTAAAAGTTTCTACCGCCTGTCGTGCTTGCAAAAAACTCCGCTGCGCTTGCCTCCGCTGCAGTCGCTCACGATCGAGCGCCTCCGCTGTGTTTTGTTGCGCTCGCCACACAACTAGCGTGGTGGTCATCAACCCGAGTGTCGCCAACAACAGAAATACACTGGCCACAGCCACCAATCCGTTGTTGCGACGCCGCCATTTATTCAATCGTTCCAATGGGGTAGGCGGCTTGGCCGCAATCGGCTTGTCCTCCAGCCATGCTTGAAGATCCTCTGCAAAGGCACCTGCACTCGCGTACCGTTCCCCAGGCACTTTGGCGATCGCCTTGCGAACGATCGTGTCCAATTCCAAAGGCAGTGATGGATCAACCGATCTGGGGGCGGGAGGATCATGCAACGCCACATGGTTGAGCATTTCGCGATACCCATTCCCTTGGATGGCTGGGGTCAACGTCAGCAACTCATACAACGTTACTCCGAGCGAATAAATGTCCGTTCGATGGTCCAGTTCATCACGATTCCCCGCCGCTTGTTCCGGGCTCATGTACCGCAAGGTACCCATCGGATCGCCGGTACGGGTTAAATGCGAGGCATCGTTCTGTACCTGAGCCAATCCAAAATCCGTGACCCAAATCTTGCCAACGGAGTCCAAGAGCAAATTGGCAGGCTTGATATCCCGATGAATCACACCGTATTGGTGTGCATGCTGTATCGCCTCAGCCGCTTGATGAACCATGCGCACTACGGATTGATAGTAACGACGACGACTTGCGGAACTCTCGCTCAAGATCGTGGATTGGCGAACGGAAGGATCGTAGACAGTACCGGTTGTGCCTCGGAAGATTTTCTGTGTGTCCGACGCATCACTGGTAGGTCGATCGACATTGGATGCTCGCATGCGTTCGATAAACTCTACCAGCGTGCTGCCATCGATCCTTTGCATGGCATAGTAATGCACGCCTCGATCGCTACCGACGGCGTAGACCGGCACGATGTGCGTGTGGTGCAAGGCCGCTGCGGCGTGTGCCTCGTTCCGAAACCGTTGCAAACGTACTTCGTCCAGCCCCGCGGCAAAGGGCAGCACTTTGAGCGCGACGTGGCGTCCGAGCGACAATTGAATGGCCTCATAAACCACTCCCATTCCGCCGCGTCCAAGCTCTCCAACGATTTGAAAGTCGCCGATCGGTTTCGAGGTGAATTCGGCATCCGGTGCGACCATTGAGCTCAGTTTCGGCTCGGCGGCGCGATGTACGAGTGCCAAGCCTTCCAGCGAAGGCCTAAGTTCCGCCGAGATCGCGGAATGCTGCTGCAAGAACTGCTCGAGCGACGGAGCAATGCCCGTGTCGAGCAACCGCATGTACTCCTTGACCGCCGAGATCACCCGAGAGTCGTCGGTTTCGTCGAGATGAGTCATGACTCTCCCATGCTCGCTTTGAGTTTTGCCAAGCCTCGTACCCACAACTTTTCGACGCTATCGATCGAGCGATCCATCGCGCGCGCAATCTCGGCAAACGGCAACCCTTGAACATGCCGCAACACGATGACTTGACGGTAATCTTCTGGCAATCCTTCCAAAGCTTCAGCGAGCTGAAGCAAGGCTTCGTTCCTCGCAAATTGCTGGCTCGGCGAAGTTTGACTACCCGCCAGTTGCGATTGCAGAAAGCCCGTCGCGCTGGCGACGCTCTGGTGTAGTTGTCGTTCTAATCGCGGATCGCGCTTCTCGGTCCCTAAGTACTTACGGACGTGCATCGCCAACGTATTGGTTAAAATACCTCGTAGCCAGCCGGCGAACTCTTCGGCCGATCCGCCTCGAAATTCACGGATGCTGCCGTACGCTGCCAAACAAACCTCTTGAGCAATGTCCGACGGATCCGCCTTGCCCTGCATGTGTTGATGCAATCCAGCTCGGGCGAGAAAAACCAAGTAACGGCGATAGCTGTTGAGCAGTTCACCCAGCGCATGGGCATCGCCTGACCGCGCAGCAGCGATCCACCCCTCCATCCGGCTGCGTGGCGGATGCTCGTGTCGATCGTTCAATTCGTTCAATGGTTTACGTTTCGGATGGAGGCTGTGCACTCCAATACGGTTGCACCAACCGAAGAAAAACCGCCGCGGGATTTCCTATATTTTAACGTCTTTTTATTTTCCTTCTCCATTCCAAGGGTTTTTCCGCGCAAATCCAACCGGCGATGGGTTCCTAGTGTGGCGTCTAGAGGGACCTCGACAATGGAATCGGTCCACGTATCCGTGGCCTGCAACCTACCACCTGCGTCGATGCTTGGAAAAAGGTGCTCGCACGCAAAATCAGTGGGTGAGGCACATTTTAGAAATGAAGCTTGGGATTTTACTTTTCTTGGTCAGGTTCGCATATTGGCGACGCGTGGGGCTTCGCTCGTTTGGCTTTGTAGCCAAACCGATAGAAGAGTGCTGGCGTGACGAGTTGATCGAGCAGCGTGGATGTCAACATGCCACCAAAGACGACCAACGCTAGCGGATAAAGAATTTCTTTTCCAGTCTGGCCTGCACCCAGAATGAGCGGCAACAGTCCGATGAAGCTGGTGGTGGCTGTCATCATCACCGGGGCCAATCGTTCGAGGCTGCCGCGGATAATCACGGACTCGCCGAACTCTTCGCCTTCGTGCTCCATCAGATGTATGTAGTGCGAGATCATCATGATCCCGTTGCGACTGACGATGCCTATCAGCGTGATAAAGCCAACCCAGTGTGCAACCGATAGCGTCGTGGCGCCGATCCAAACACTCGGCCATCGCCACCATGGGGCAGCCGCGAGGGCATCCCAAGAAGGTTGGTTGACGATCATCAGTGTGATGATCGAACCCATGGCCGCGAGTGGAATATTCATCAGCACCTGCAATGCGGCTCGCCAGGAACCAAGGCACTTGATCAACAATAGGAATACACCCACAACGGACAGGCTTCCGAGAAGCAGCAGTCGGACATTCGCGTCTTGCTGTGCCTCGAATTGGCCGCCGTATTCGATGTGGTAATCACCAGGCAATGTTCGAAGCCGCTTTTCGATCGGGGCCGTCGCAGCACGAATTGCATTGACGACGCTGGCAAGGTCACGACCTTGAACATTGCAGAACGCGACGATGCGGCGCTGGACGTGTTCGCGGTTGAGGGTATTCGGGCCGGTCGTGTCGAGTACATCAACCACTTCGCCCAAGGAAACTCGCCGACCCGACGGAGTTTCGATGATTGTCTGAGCAATGACATCGGGATCGCTTCGCGATTTCTCGTCATACCACACGACCAAACCAAAGTAACGATCTTCATCGAGAACCTGAGACACAACGCGACCTTTGTAAGCCGTTTCAAGCAATTCTGCGACATCGCCGGGTGCCAATCCGTATCGAGCCGCATCCTCGCGTCGCACTTGCAATCGCACTTGCGTCACTTCGACTTGCGGCTCAATTTGCAAATCGACAACGCCTGGGATGTCGCTCATTGCCGTGTAAACATCTTGGCTGGCGTTGCGAAGTTCACGCAAATCGGTGCCAAAGACTTTTACGGCGATCTGTGCACGAACACCCGACATGATGTGGTCGAGCCGGTGCGATATCGGCTGGCCAATGTTGGCCTTGATGCCGGGGATCCGTGTGACCTTATCGCGAATCTCAGCCATCACTTCCGCATGCGGTCGTCCGCGCGTCTCGACTCCCCATAAATGTGCGATAGGAATTGATCGGAGCATGGCTGGGAACAATCCAGGCTTGTTGCGATGATGCGGTATGACTTGTACGTCGATCTCGGACGAGTTCACACCCTCAGCGTGTTCATCCAGCTCAGCACGACCCGTTCGACGCGAAACCGCAATGACCTCAGGAATCTCTAGCAGCATTTGTTCGGCCCGCTGCGCTAAACGCTGGCTTTCGATCAGACTCGTACCTGGTTCAGTTTGAAAGCTGATGGTGAAGGTTCCTTCATTGAACGGAGGCAAGAATTCACCACCCATCCAGTAAAGAGTCGTTAGCGAGAGCATGACGCAGACGAGTGTTACCGCCAGTACTGCATTGGCATGATGCAACGTAATCTTCAGTACTCGACCTGCGATCCGCTTAAGCGATCGCAATAAAAATGGATCGCGTCGCTCGTTTAAGAACTTTGCACCGGGCAACAAGTAATAGGCCAGCACCGGAGTGACAGTCAACGATACCGCAAGCGAAGCGAGCAGCGAGGTCATGTACGCCAATCCTAGCGGAGCGAACATGCGGCCTTCGAGTCCCCCCATCGAGAATAGCGGTATCACCACCAGCGTCACGATCAGTGTCGCGTAAACAATCGAATTGCGTACCTCACAGGACGCATCGTAGATCGTGTCGATTGAGGATTTGCGATTTTCGATTGGAAGAGCGTTGTTTTCCTTCAATCGACGATAGATATTTTCAATATCGACAATGGAGTCATCGACCAAGTCGCCGATGGCGACTGCGATCCCGCCCAGCGTCATGGTGTTGATGGTGATGCCGAACCAATGAAATATCATGAAGGTGAGAAAGATTGACAACGGCATTGAAGTCAGCGAGCTGACGCTGGTGCGAAAATTCCACATGAACAGGAACAGCACGATGACGACCCAGATCGCACCCTCGCGAACGGCTTCGACGACGTTGTCGATCGCCGCATGAATAAAGTCGGCCTGCTTGAAAATTCGCCTTTCAATGATGACATCTTCGGGCAAGTCAGCCTGCAGGTTATCCAGGACCACATCGATCTCTTGATCGAGTTTCAACGTGTCGGCACCAGGTTGCTTTTGCACAGCCAGGATAACCGCCGAACCACCTTCGACGCCGCTGTCGGTTTTTACTTGGACGCTGCCGTCCCCCCTTTTTATCGGACCGCCGAAGCGCACATCTGCGACCTCGCGGATCAAGACGGCTCTTTTGCCTCGCCACAGAATCGGTGTGTTTTCGATCTCCTCAAGCGTGAGACTTTGGCCACTGATACGAATCAAGGATTCACGAGGTGGCCGCACCATGATGCCGCCACCTGCGAGCACGTTGGCCTTCTGAGCTGCCGTGGTCAATTGATCGAGCGTGATATTTTGTGCAGCTAACCGTGCCGGCGAAGTAATGATTTGATATTGCTTGAGCGTACCCCCCATGACGGTGACTTGAGATACACCTTCGACCGCCAATAGTCGATTGCGAACCGTAAACTCCCCGAGTGTGCGGAGCTGCATCCGTTGGGTTTCGATGGCTTCTTCATTCGCCGGCTCGACTTTGGAACGTAATCCCAACAACATGATCTCGCCCATAATCGACGAGATCGGAGCCATCACCGGATTCACGCCTGCAGGCAATCGCTCGCGAACAATCTGTATTTTTTCGGAAACGATTTGCCGATCCCGGTAGATGTCCGTGCCCCACTCGAACTCGACCCACACGATCGACAGCCCAATGCCCGATGCGGACCGTACACGTTGGACGCCGGTGGCGCCATTGAGTTGGTATTCGATGGGCCGCGTGACGAGCACTTCGACTTCTTCAGGTGCCAATCCCGGCGACTCAGTCATGATCGTCACGGTCGGACGATTCAAATCGGGAAAGACATCCACCGGCATTTGTGTGATCTGATATCCGCCATAGATCAGTATCAGCAGAGCGCCGATGAGCACGATGCCACGATTGTGTAGCGAGAACTTGATGATCGCGTTGAGCATGGTACCCTTACTTCAACGCCGCGTAGCCGGATTGCAACTCGGACACGCCGTCGACCGCGATCCTTTCACCGGGCGACAAACCATTCATGATTTCGATGCTGAGGTCATTTTTCATGCCGGTTTCAACGAACCGACGCTCAAACACTTTGTCCGCACCTTCGATGAATACGTAAGACCGTATGCCCTCGTGAACGATTGACCCTCGTGGAGCAATCAAACCTCCGGTGATTGCGCCGGTTTCAATACTGATTCTGGCTAACATGTTATGTTGCACTTGGAAACTCGGCATGTCGCTAAGTTCGATCCAAACCGAGAGTGTTCGATCATCATCGGATATGGATTGGCCGCTGCGGACGATCGTGCCGCTGAGTACTTCGTCTGGTGAAGTGACCAAACGAACGCGTACCGTTTGTCCGACGTGGATTGCGGGAAAGTCGCGTTCGGATACGAAGCCTTGGACCCATGCGTGGCTCAGGTCATGGACTTCAAAAAGTGGTTCGTCGGGGCGGACGACGTGACCGAGGAACTTGTCAAAGCCAACGATGATGCCGTCGATCGGCGCTCGAACGGGCAGCGATTGAACCAACTCTTTTCGTGTCAGGATGCCGTCGATTTGATCGGCATCGAGACCAACGGTCCTGAGTTGCATGACGATCGTGTCACGACGACTGGTGAGTTGATTGACTAGGCTCTCTGTCTCCCACAAACGTCGCTGCGCGATGGCATCGATGGCTGTTCGCAAATTTTCGATCAATCGCGTTTGCAAATCTAGGTCGAGATTTACCTTCATCAATTCAAGTTGCAGATTCTGAAGTGGTTGGCTGTTGATTTCAGCGAGAACGTCACCGCCACGCACTTTTTGGCCACGATCGACAAGAATTGACTGAATCGACCCGCCCATTTGCGCCGACGCGACACTGCGATGCGTAGGTGGGACATCGACCACGCCGTCAATCGTGACGATGTTTGCAATGGACGAATGGTTGATAGGCTGTACTTGTAAGTGGATGTCACGAGCGGCTTCGGGGCTGACCGTCAGCACACTCTTCGCGAAGAAACTCCCCAACTCGTGGCTGCCGCGGGTCACGACCCGGTCGCCAGGAAATAGGTCTCCACCACGTATCTCGATAACGTCTCCAGATCTAGCTCCCAAAGCAACAGGTTGTTTTTGATAAGTCGACGCAGCCGCGGTTTGTTCCTGTTCGACCAAGACAAATCGTTCGGCACCGTCTCGAATGACGGCGGCCAAAGGGAGGACGTTCGGTTTGCTACTGGATGATTCACTGGTTTGTTCCACTTGTACCGAACCGGACATCCCGGGTAGCAGTCTCGCTCGATCGCTCGCGGCGTTCTGCAAGGTAGCCCAGACAACGCCCAAATGCGTTTCAGGATCAAGAAACGAATCAACAACATCCACCGTACCCGTGAACTCGTGATTCGGGATGGAAGTGACGGTGAACGTGACCGGTTGACCTACCTCTACACGGGCTAGGTCCTTTTCCAAAACGCCGATTTTGAGCCACAAAGTCGTAAGATCGATGATCTCGAAGAGGTGTTCTTTAGGGTCGACAACCTTTCCGATCGATAAGTCCGCGTGAGTCACCACGCCGTTGATGGGGCTGATCAATTGCAATGTCTGCCGAATCGGTTGCTGAGGGTTGCGAATTGCGGCTTCGAGTGTCTCCGTGGACAAGCCGAGGGCTTTCCATTTCACGCTGGCGACATCCACCGCGGCCTTGTCTTGCATGAGCTTCGCGCGCGCCTCGGCGAGCCGAACGCCAGGAATCGCTCCCGATCGACCCGCAATCTCCGTCGAAGCCACCAGTTTCGTTGACAACAGAACGTCGGATTGTGCGGCTCGCAGTTCTAGTTGCAATTGCCCAAGCTCAGGACTGTCCAATTCCGCCAGGACCTGCCCCGCCAAGACGGCGTCACCTGGATTCGTGTTCAATGCAACAATGCGGCCACCCAGCGAAGTTGAAATAACAGCATGTTGCTTCCACGGAACGACAATCGTACCGTAGGCAAAAATACTGTGATGGATCTCCTGCGGAACCACTTCGACGGTTTGCACGTCCAGGGCTTCGCGGGATACTTTGGTCAAAATCATGCGGCCGGTTTCGGCATTGACTTCCATGCCACGAGTGGGCAGTGGTCGATGCCCCTCGTGGGCAAAGGCGTGCGCGTTGACCAAGCACAGCAACGGAATTAGCAATCGAATTCGTCCGTTCACCGACTGTTGCTCGCCTTTAACTTCGCCACCGTAGCAAGCGTTTCTTCGGGGGCGTTCATCGCTGTCGTCTTGCATCCTTTGCAACACAAGAATACCGACTGGCCGTTGACGTCGATTTTGATGGGGGTGCCCATGGATCCCAGCAAACTGTCTGTTTGCACCGCGCAGAACTTCTGTGATTTCGCCAATGCACGATCTTCTTCGCTGAGTGTGGCCAATGCCTCTGCAATCTCAGGCTCTCCGTTTGGCGTAGCGGTTGCGGATCCAGCCGATTTTGTTTCGGTGTCTGTTCTGCTATCGCGTGGCTGCTCGATGTAGTCTTCAGGCTCCTTCACTTCGCTGGGATTTTCTTTTGCCATGCGAACAAATTCGTCGACGCACGGCGGGCAGCAGAATAAGTACTTCTTGCCGCCAACTATCCATTCGATTTTGGGATTGGCTTTGGTGAACGTGACCGGGCAAATGAAATCGCCTGGCTGCGGACTCATATCGTGCTTGGACATGAAGCCGCGAAACTTTTGGCCCGCGGAAAGCTTGCCATTCGCGTCCATGTCGGCTTGTGTGTATTTTCCGCCCGGAGTGAAATAAAGCTGCTGTTCTTCGGTTCCGGTCACTGCGGCGGGCATTCCGCTATCGTGCTGTTGAACTGCGGTCGTGAATCCGACGCGGAACCGTTCGCCGCCGATGCGAAGGTTGGGAATGGTAACATCGACGGCGTTTCCTATGGCTGCGTCGGGCAGCTTGCCCACAAATTGCGATGTCTTTCCTTCTGCATCTCCGTCTTGCGGAGTCGCGTTCATCTCAATCGGAGTCGCCTCGGACTCACCGGACGCTTTGACGTACGCTTTCACGGATTGGACATCGACTTCTTGAATGCGAGTCTCATCGGCACCGAGCATCAACAAGCGAAACGTACCGTCCTTTTCGATGACGGCTTCCGCATGATAGCTATCCGACCCAATCGGAATGACAATCCCGCCGTGGGCACCCGCAATATGAGAGTGTTCCTGTTCGCCGATGGCCGGCTCCTCGGCCATGGGCCTCGTTGAGCCAACCGCCTCCGCTTTCGCTCGGAGCGATGAAGCAGGCGATTGCGATTCAACAGAAGGATCGCAGCCAACCACGCCAAAAAAAGCGAACGCGATCAACGCCGCTGCGAGAAAAATATCTTGATTCTTTCGATTCATATAAGCATCCAAAACACGATTAATTGTTTGCGATTAACGTATCGATCTCTTGAAACCCGCGAAGTCCGATAGCGGTGAGACGTTCGCCATTTTGCTCCCAAGAAATCGCTGTCGTTCCATCGGCTTCGACCTGCATCAAATCCCGGTCTTTACGCCTGACGATCTGCACTGGAAGGCTTCCAAAGGTGACTGACTGGGATTTGCAATGCTCAAGGACCAGATACGTGGAGCCATCGGGCCGCTGGCAAACACAGGCCACGCAACTGCAACCGCCTGGTCCACAAGTGCAAGCCCCCTTGGGGCATTTGCAATAAGGAAACTGAACCAGTTTGGTCGATACGAGTTGGGCTTTGCCTGGGAGCGAATTACTGCTGGCCGACCGTTGGACGAACGTTGGACGACCAAACTCTGCTTCGGCTGTAGCCAGTGTTACATCGGTGGTTGGATGCTGGCTAGCCAGTGTCGCCATCGCTTTATCGGAATCGGTGTTGAATAGCTCCATGAACGGTTGCAGATCAAGCGTGGCAACACTCGCTTGGTTCGTGGAGCGGCTTTCATGCGGCGATGTCCCACGCAAGCTGAAGAACAGGATTGCACTGGCTGCGAGCGCCAGCAATCCGCCCAATGCCAAGCGACGATTCCTCATTTGCTGCAAAATGCTGACTGCCGATTTTGTGCCGTCGATCGATGCGTGATCGGTACCCGCACTCGACGCGGCGCTGCTAATTTCAACAAGTCGTACGGCGATCATCTCCCACGGCGGAGGCACTCTTTGACCGCTTTTCTGCGAAGATGCTAGAAGACGAATCTGCTCAAACGAACGAAGCTTTCCTGCACAATCGATACAAGCCGCAAGGTGATCACGCACTTCGTCGCGCGTCCCACCCGCACCACTTTCCAACTCACCATCGAAATAGGCGGACATCAACTCGCATGCTTGTTCGCAGTTCATCTCACGACTCCCAACCTAACTGGGTCAATTGATCGCGCAATTCCGTTCGCGCTCGGTTCAATCGAGAGCCAACCGTGCCCTCGGGAATTCCAACGATCTCGGCAATTTCTGAATACGGCAGTTCGTCCACTTCCTTCAACTCAAACACCACCCGCAACTCCGGCTCGATCCGAGACAATGCGACTTCGAGAAGCTCAGCGTTCTCCATCGTTGGGGTCACGGTAAAATGCACCATTTCGTCCTTGAGGATTGGCTGGCCATAGTCCTTCCGCCGAGCGAGACTGCGGACGTGCTGGAGCGACTCGTTGACGACCAAACGATGCAACCACGTCGAAAACTTCGATTCAAACCGAAACGTATGCACCTTGGCGAACACCTTCAAAAAACAGTCTTGAGTCACGTCATCCGCATCCGATTCGCCAACGACCCGCCGGACCAAATGGAAAATCCGATCGCGGAAATGTTCGTACAGCTCCCGTTGAGCCGCCCGCTCTCCAGCGGACGCTCGTCTAACTACGTTTTCATGGATAGATTCATCACTGTCTGCCATGCAGACTCCCGTGGCGCGTTTGCCAAGTCGGCAGTCGCGGGATCTTGAACATGCATCTATTCGATGCCGCGACGCATCGAATCCTTCACGGGTAGCAAAATATGTCTCGAGTTTTCTGGTAGGTGCTTTCTCGAGGTGGGATTGTACCAATGGTGTGCGCCATTCCGATGTCGCGGACGATCGACAGATTCTAACGCAGATATTCGTCATCGAAACGCGGCTCCCGAACCGTGGTCTCGTTGAATACGCCCTCGAACCTGCTGCAGTAGGCGTCGTTATAAACGTGAACAGCGCGTCGTAGACGCTGAGTTTCAAAGCTCACAGCTCACGGATCAGCAATCGGTCTTGTCGGTATAGGCCAGCAATCGCAAAGCGTTGAAGACGACGACCAGCGTTGATCCTTCGTGCAGAACGACCGCAGGACCGATGTTCAAGCCGAGGATTGTGGCGGGTACGAGGAAGGCGACCATGCCGAGACTCATCCATAGGTTCTGTCGGATGATTCGGCGAGTCGCCCGGCTGAGGCCAATCGCGAGGGGCAGGTGATCGAGGTTGTCGGACATCAAAGCCACGTCGGCGGTTTCTAATGCGACGTCGCTGCCAGCGGCTCCCATCGCGATGCCGACCGAGGCGGATGCCATCGCAGGTGCGTCATTCACGCCATCGCCAACCATCGCGACGCCGGTTTCGCTATTGAGTTTTTTGATCTCGGCGACCTTGTCTTCCGGCATCAAGTCCCCGCGAGCTTCATCTAAGCCGACGGCTTTGGCAACCGCGTCAGCAACCTTTTGATTGTCGCCGGATATCATGATCATCCGCTTGATGCCTAGTTCCCGAAGACGGGCGATGGTGCGCTTCGCGGATTCACGCGGCGTATCCATCAGTCCAATAACGCCGAGATAACGATCGCCGTGACGGACGATCATTGTTGTCCGCCCCTCGGCTTCGAGCGACTCAACGCTGCTGCGAATCGCATCAGGCAGCGGTGCACCTTCGACTTCGTTGAACAACTCGTCCTTGCCGATATAAGCGATTTTGCCTTCGATTTCAGCCTGAACGCCACGCCCGGTGATGCTCTTCAAATTCGTCGCTTCGGGGATCTTCTGACTCTCAACCTTCAACTCCTCAACCTTCGACTTCCCATCCCTAACAACTGCTTTCGCTAGCGGATGCTTGCTCAACTCTTCCACGGCAATTGCAATCCGCAACAACTCCGATTCGTTCACGCCATCGGCTGGGCGAATGTCGGTCACGCGAGGCTCACCGGTGGTCAGTGTCCCAGTTTTGTCAAACGCGATCGCGTCCAGTTTGCCGAGGCTTTCGAGTGGTCCGCCGCCTTTGACCAAAACGCCGCCACGGGCCGCGCGAGCAACTCCACTGAGTACGGCACTGGGGGTAGCGATCGCGAGCGCACAGGGACTGGCGGCGACTAAGACTGCCATTGCTCTGTAGAAAGATTCTCTGAAGGATTCGTCGATCACCAGCGGTGCAAATAGCAGTAAAACGACGACTGCGATGACGGAGGGCACAAAGGTTCGTTCGAAGCGTTTTGTAAACTTCTGCGTGGGAGAGACTCGCGTTTCCGCTTCGTTGACCATCCTTACGACACGCGCGAGCGTGTTCTCAGCAGCTGTCTTGGTGACTTGGATTTCGAGTGCACCCGCTTGATTAATTGTTCCAGCAAAGACGCGATTCACCGGTGCGATTCCATCGGCATCAGCGGCAGACGCTTCTCGATCCTCAACGGGTTGCTTATCCACGGGAACGCTCTCACCGGTTATCGGCGCCTGATCTACGCTGGATTCGCCTTGGATCACGAAGCCATCCGCTGCGATTCGTTCATCGGGCTTAACGATCACGACATCGCCAACCGCCAAATCGTCCACAGCGACTTCGGATTCCTTGCCGTCGCGACGAACTCGAGCCGTTCGTGGTGCGAGTTCCGATAACGCTTCGATCGCACGCTTTGCTCGCCCCATCGCGTAGCCTTCCAAGGCGTGTCCAATACTGAACAAGAACAGCAACAATGCCCCCTCAGACCAAGCACCCAGCGCCGCCGCACCGCCAGCCGCCACAATCATTAAGAAGTCGATTTCAAATCTACCGTCACGAATCTTTTCCATCGCTTCCTTGATCGTGAAGTAGCCGCCAAATGCGTATGAGATAACAAGTAGTGTGATCGAAACTGGCGGTAATGTGTGAGCAAAGGTTTCTAGCAACCAACCGACTAGCAAGAAGACCCCGCAAAGCACTGCGAATATCAACTCGGACCTCGGCCCCAAGATTCCTCCATGAGCGTGGTCATGGCCAGCGTGGTCATGCTCGTCGCCACCCCTTTTTTCGTCGTGATCGTGACCCGTGTGGTCGTCCAAATCTATCGGTACAAACTTCGCCCAGCTCTCGAATGCATCGGAGATATCCGATTCGTTGGTCCGTTCGCGATCATATTCGACACGCACCGCACCGTCCGTCGAAACGACCGCTTCAATCACTCCATCGATACGACTCAATCTAGATTCGATTGCCGATGCTCGACGTGCGTGCATCGCCGTCGTCGAGGCGATCCAATGGCCGTATCTCCTCTCTAACTCTCCACCGACGCGCTTTGCAAGTTCGCGAACCTCGCCGGTCGAGACTTGGTTAGGATCGAAATGGATACAGACTTGGTTGGGGCGATTGCCATTCGATTTGACAAGATGCGCTGCGTTGATGCCAATTTTTGTCTGAAGCAAATCGGTCAGGCGAGCGACGCACAAGTCGCCAGCGCCAGGTAGATTTGGCAACAAAAAACTCAGTTCGATCTTTTCTTTGTTCATGGATGCCCAGTTCCGGCGTTGCGCGGCTCATCGGTCGGTGGAATTGCTGAATTGGCGAAGCGCGTGCAGGGCATGCTTGACTCACGAATCGCGATTCGGTTTTTTATCATACCTGCGGGGATGATCTCGAAGCCGTTGGAAAGACTCGATTTCCCGTACGTACGCGTTGAACCGCGGCTTCGACTTGCATCAACTCCAGTTCCTCGCTTGACGATCTGCACTGGCAGCGAGCACAAGCAATCCACCAATGCGTTCTGCGAACCGCGATGATACGATCGTTGAATCCGAAGAACGAACGAATCGGTGTGCGGCTCGGAATCGTCAGCGCGCGTTGTTTCGGTAATCCGATTTGCTGGCTACAATAACAGCCGCTGGAACCAACACTTTTTCCTACCGCGACGCAATCGAGCAGCGGGGCCACTCTTGGCGGAGTTTCTTGCATTGAATCGACGACCGCTCACAAAAATCCATCGATCTCTATCGGCGCCGATGCTGGCAGCCACGGTCATTATCCTTTTGCTTGTCAGCGGGGCAATAACTCTACGAAACTTGACACGAATGCACCAAGCAGCAATCAATCTAGAAGATTCTTATGCGGTCTTGGAGTCACTAGATACGCTCACGTTGTTGCTCCGCGAGGCCGAAACCGGTCAACGGGGTTTCTTGGTCACAGGCAATGAAAGCTACCTTGAACCCTACACCGATGCAGAGGCCAGACTCGATGTTTCAATGAACCGACTCAAATCGTTAACGAGCAATAATGCGGCTCAAACCTCGATTCTTCCAACCCTTGAAGTGCTGATCGATACCAAACGTCGCGAGATGGCGGAAACCATCCAGCTGCGTCGTCAAGGTAAATCCGAAGAGGCGGAGCAGGTGGTTAAAACCGACGTTGGTTTGGAGTTGATGGATCGCATCGGCCAGCAACTCGACCTGGTGCGAAAAAATGCCCGCGATCGACAGTCGAACCAATTATGGGAATCCGAGGAAACCTACCGTGCTGCTTGGTTTACCGGATTGCTGTTAACCCTCTGTGGCATCGTTTTGGTCGGCTGCCTCATTTGGTCTGTCTTCCGAGCACGCGCCTTGAAGGAGAAAAATCGGGAACTCGACGAACGAATCCATTTTTTTCTCGAACAGATCTTGGACTACGCGATCTTCACAATGGACAGCCAGTACCGTGCGACGACATGGAACCATGGGGTACGTCAGGTACTTGGTTTCGAAGAGGATGAATTCTTAGGACGCGATGTTCGGCCGTTGATCTTCACGCCTGAGGCTCATGCATCAGGAGCAGTTGCAGAAGAGTTTGACAAGGCCGCAAAGAACGGTTCGGCAAGTGACGACCGATGGATGCAACGCAAGGACAGCTCTCCCTTCTGGGCGTCCGGTATCACATCCTCGATTCGCGGTCGCTCTGGTGCTTTGATCGGCTATAGCAAAGTTATGCGAGACATGACCGAGCAGAAAACCAACACCGACGAATTGAACCGATTGGCTGCGGAGTTGTCGGAAGAGTCTCGCCGTAAGAACGAGTTTCTCGCTACGCTGGCCCATGAACTACGCAATCCCCTATCGCCCATCAAAAGCGCTGTGCAATTGATGTCCATGATGCATTTGAGCGGTGAAATGGAAGAATTGCGGGCCACGATGGACCGGCAAGTTGACCAGATCGTTCGCTTGCTGGACGATCTGATGGACCTGTCGCGAGTGAGTCGCGGTAGGATCGATATTAAGAAGCAAACGATCGAAATGCGGGTGATTGTTGAATCGGCGATCGAGAATTCGCGTGCGTTGATCCAAACCAATCAACAGCAACTAAAAATCGACGTGCCAGAGAGCGGCTTGACCGTTCACGTGGATCCGGCCCGGATGACCCAAGTCATATGCAATCTTCTTAACAATGCATCCAAATACAGCGATGTTAATTGCAAAATCGAAGTCAAAGCAGAACATGTCGGAGAACATGTTGTCGTGACCGTGAAAGATAATGGCAGTGGTATAGCTCCCGATCGCATCAACGACATCTTTGAGATGTTCGCTCAGATTGAGGATTCGGTCGAACGTGGCACGGCAGGCTTGGGCATTGGATTGACCTTGGTGCGGACCCTCGTCGAACTGCACGGTGGAACGGTATCGGCGCATAGCGATGGAATCGATCGGGGCAGCGAATTCTCCTTCAAAATTCCGATCGCGAAGATCAAGGACTCAAAAATGTCGACGAGTCCGGATGTCGAAGTGCCCAAGCCGATTCAGCCGATGCGTGTCCTTGTCGTTGATGACATGCGAGCACTATCGGTTGTTCTTTCGAGGTTGCTTACGAAGATTGGACACGAGGTTAAGATCGTCGACAACGGTCCTGCGGCCCTGGACGCCATGGAGCGATTTGACGCCGAGGTGGTGTTTTCTGACATTTCGATGCCCGGTATGACCGGATACGAATTGGCCAAGCAACTGCGAGTGAATTACGCGGATCGACCGTTGACATTGGTTGCCATGACAGGCTACGGACAGGCCAGTGACAGAGAAAAAGCGCTAGCCGCTGGTTTCGACGAGCACATGGTCAAACCCGTCGATTTCAAAGTGTTGCAATCGTTTTTTCAAAATCTATCGCATCGTTAGCGAAAAGCACCCAGCCTTCGTGCTTGCTTTCCGAGTTCCTCGGTGCAGACGGTACGGCATGCGGAACGCTCTAACCTTGAGGCGCATGCTCATGGATGGTTTGTTCAGGAAGTCCGCTTGGATCGGTCTTTGCTGCCGCTCGCAGTAGATCATGAATGTACTGCAACTTCACAATGACGGGGGGGACAAGTATTTCCGGCACATAGTCAATGAGTCCCATGGAGCGATTCATTTCGTTAAGAACAATGCCTAGTCGGATGTAGTGCGTGACCATGACAGCGAGATCAACTTGATACGGATCGCAACTCTGATGAATCTCCATGTGCATCGCAGTATCGAGTGAACTGATCATATCCAGATAGGTCGCGAACGTTTCGGCAAAGTCTTCCCAGGGATGCATCGATGCGTATGCACTGATGAAGGTTGATCGCCAGTTCGCGAGGGGGCCATCCTTGTAGTACCGATTTTGAGCATCCGTGTAACTTGGATTTTCATGATCGCCAAACACGGCTTTACATTCTGCTTCCGCTTTCCCTTTCACCAGCATTTCCCAATAGTAATGAGCGATCTCGTGGCGAAAGTGGCCGATGACCGTTCGATGCGCTTCCTGAAACTGTACCCGGGCCTTCTCGCGTTCCACGGTATCGGCTTCACGCAAATTGATCGTGATCTTCCCAGCCGCATGGCCCGTGTAGACACGCTCCTCTTTTCCCAAGGACCACCACCAGAATTTCGACTGCGTTACGACGTCGGATTTGAAATCAAACTTGAGCCGCGGTTCAATGTTGTTCGCATTGGTCCCGTAGGGCAGTCGAAGCAGATCGAGCGTGTAGAGCAATCGACGCTTTGCCTCTTCAAGCCGTTTCCACATCTCGCGATTGCCTGCAATCGCCAAATCTGGGATGGTGTCATTGAAGTCGCAGTAGTCGCAAAGCCCGTTTGCACGAGGCTCTTCTCCTGAAACGTCAATGCAGCGATTGCAAACCGCTTCAATCGAGTAGTTTTTGCACTTCGACAAAACTGCGTTGCAGTCGCTATTGCCACATCGAAATCGCTCGTTCTCGTCCGGTACCAATGCGGTCATCCGCTTACAGGTCGGACACCAGCCCAATTCGCTTCCACAACAAACACAACGACTATTTTCGTAGAAAATCGTATTGTTGCATTTGCAGACGAATGACTTCATGTTCCCTTGCCTTTTGGTAACTACGAAAATAGTGGACAGCTCCGATCGCAATTGGATCGCAATCGGCAGACGACGGACAATCACGGCGATCGAAATTCTGCAGGTGCGAGATTCTATCCCATGCGACGCCTTCGTAACTTGGTACGAGCAGAAATCAGGACTGAAATCTCACCGAAATCAGCGTGAAAAATGTGGCGGGATGATAGTGGCACGACGCTCCGCGTCGTGATGAGTTCGAACAACCCACAGGACATCTAGAGGTCATCCTGAAATTTTACGAAGGAACTTCGCGCCGCATTTTGAGTGAGGCCACGCGAGAGCATTTTCCAACTCAAGGGGCGACGTCCCAACCTGAACTTACATGTGGTTGTGCTTGTGCATTTCGAGGGTTAAAATTGAGTTGCAGTGACCGAGTGATTTTCGGATACATCGTATCGCTATTCAAAGGACGATTCCATGAACGGCTGTCTACTATCATCCTACAAATAGGACAGGCACAGTCGATCATGTGTGATTCCGCTTGCACGCTATCGATTCCCTGGATGGCGAAGCCCGCACCGCGCGGGACCCTCCGCCGATCACATTCGATCATAAAACTCGGTGACGAGCCTCCTTCGAACGCGTTGTTCAACCATTCGTCCAGTACCTCGCGCAATAATTCGACGAGCTGCTGGAGCGAATGCTCATTCGCTTCGCGCGCCAGATTCCCATCGTCGCTTTCGCTCCAGTACCAGCTCGCTTCGATCAGTTCGCGACATAGGTTGAAATAGAGGCATGTCTCTTCGCTTCCCATCGGCGCGGTGGCGAAACCTGGGCAGTAGGTGGGAGCAACGAGCATTGGACCGCCGTCTTCAAAGCGACTTCGTTGCCCCCCAAGTGACCTGCCCGCTCCCTTCGTTTGCTCCATGCAACAATTGCCGAGGCAGCCGACAGTCCAAGTCGTCTCGCGGTGTCATCAATCAATCGCGATGAAGTTGTACAGTAAATTCGGATTGCCTCTTGTTTAGGCGAACAAGACAATCGAACTTGAGGGAACTCATCGTAGAGGATTTTGAACGTGTAACCTCCGGGGGCACATGTTTTTTTGCGTAGGTGCGTTTGGCAGCAACCCTAGAGGCAGGCGTGCTATTGTTGGCTGAACGTAAGACCTCGTAAGCTATCGTCGCCACTGCTGTCTTGAACCGCGTCCAGGGCACCGGTCAGGACATAGCCGTCGACTTTCGCGCGTGATTGGGCGAGTAGCGATTTTGATGCGATGTATTGCAAGTTGGTGTCGAAATAGGTTCGTCGAGCGACGAGGACTTGTACGAAACTCGTTTCGCCGGCTTTGTAGGCGGTATCTGCTAGCTTCAGACCTTCCTCAGCGTTTGGTAAGATGTCGTTGGCATACTTCGCAACTGCCGCCAGCGACGAATCGTAGTCGCGCGATACAGCCGCCAAGCGAGCTTTGATCGAGTTTTCAATCCGCTCGACTTCGCGCGAAGCTCGCACCAGTTCTGCCCGAGCCGCAGCGATGTTGCCTTGGTTTTTATTAAATACGGGAATCGGCGCGCCGATCTGCACGTTCATCAGACCCGAATTGGTTCCGTTGTCCACACCGGCACCGAAATTAACGTCCAGGTTGGGTATCGGCTGGACTTGCTGTCGTTGCAAGTTGGCTTGTGCTTGCGAAACACGAGTTTGAGCGGATTGATACTCGGGACTTGACGCGATCATCGTCGCTGCCAACGTTAGCCAATCGAGCGTTGAACCTGTTTTCGGCAATTCTCCATCGAGCGAGACCGGTTCCAAACTCGGGCTGCCAGCAAGTGCAGCCAGCTCACGCCAAGCAGCCTGGAAACTGACTTCTGCTTGTTGCAACGCTAGATCGATTTCGTACTTTTGCACCTTGGCTTGAACCACGTCAAGCTGAGAACCTTCGAGTGCTTTCTTGCGTAGTTCGGCCAACTCCAGCCCCTTGTCAGCAACCGATTGAAAGTCGCGGATGAGCTGGACGCGTTGCTGGGATGCGAGGGCGTCGTAGAACGTCACGCGAATGTCGGTTGCCACGCGATACTTTTGAGCTTCGAGTTGTAAAAGTTGTGCCCGCAACGCTTCATTGAGAACTCGACGATTGACTTCGAGTTTGTCGGCAGTAACGATGGTTTGCGAAACATAAACGGTATGTTGATCCGTTCCCGCGTCAGCGATCTGCGTGCCGTTGTAACCGAGCGTTGGGTTGGCTCTAAGTCCGACTTGTGTTCGGAAGCCGGCTGCCTTTTGTGTCGTCGCAACCAACTCCGCAATCGTCGGATTGTTGGTCAATGCCAGGGATTCGAAATCGCTGAGTGACATGCTCACCTGATCCGGAGTCGAACCATCCGTATCCTGCCAGTACAAGACGGCGACCTGTACTGGAGGACCGGAATCACCATCGGCCGAATCCGTTGCGCTGTCCTCGAAATCGAACGAAACCTGTTGCACCGGAGTCGATTTCGTCGTACTCCTCGCCGCATTTGCCGCTGGATAAAAATCGCCAGGGATACGCTCGGTGGATTCGTGATTGCTTGCGAGGGACGGACGATAGCGTTGTGACGCGCAGCCGGGAAAAAAAGTAAAGGTTCCGAGCAATATCGCCGCGACCAGCGGTCTTGGAACGTCGAGCATAACTGCACCTGTCTGTATTCATCGAGAATCGGAAACGAAACGAACGCAAAAGCGTCCATTCAAATCCCTACATACACGGTGGGCGACGTAGCTTGCCCGGAAAAGGATTCGCATCACTCGAGCTGCCCCCCTCCTTTCACTGTTTGGAAAACACGAGTGCCAAATTGGCTCTTTCGCACCTTTCGGTTGTCTTTGCGAACGATCAATCCAAAAATCCAGCCTAAAGCGGATGTCCGATGCATTCGATTTCGCAAAATTCGCACAATCGTCAAAGTCGCCCACTTTTCGACCTGGTTTCCCCCCAACCCGGTATCCGTTCACACTCCGATTAGCCGGAACGCGTTAGCGTCCGGTTTCCGTAACAATTCGAAGAAACCGGACGCTAACGCGTACCGGCTGATTTAGCTGCAAAAATACACAATGAATATCGGGGTGTGAACGGTTACCCAACCCGAAACGCTTGTTGACGGCCTTTATCGGTGTAGTAGACTCAAAGGGTTGAGGTTTTTGACGTTACCAATGATCGATGCTGATGGCACAGATTTTGAAGTCCAAGCATGTTCGCCAGATAACCGAGATCGTGGTTCTCGTGTTGATGCTTTGGTCTGCGCCCGTTCCAGTCGGTCACTGTCACGGCGATTGCGGTCCCCGCGTCTCGAATGAGCAGATGAGTCTGCACCTTCAGTTTTATCACGGGGGAATCGATAACGCAAAGAACTGGCCGAACGGTTGGCATTTGCATTGGGTCTTTCCTTCGAACGGTCAGATTGAGGCCGACTGCGAAATGACAAATGGTCACGACGATCAGATGTTGGCCGATCTCCCTGGCGATCTGTTCAACACAGACGTAGTATCGGTATTGGAATCTTGGCAAATCTGGCGGTTATGTCTCAGACAATCGATCCCTAACGACCCGCATTATTCATTTCAGACCGTCGCGTTACTCCACTGCGGTCAATCTCTGCCTGAACTCTTGGGCGTCATGCGCTGCTAGCGCTTTTGGATTTCAAGACGTAGCTACGCGCGCGAAGTTACGTCCCTCGTCCAACTCCAACGCTTTCCAATACACCAGATTCAAGGCTCAAGATATGTCTCCATTCCATGTCTCAATCCGTGCTTATGATCGTCACAAGCGCGTGAGGATATTGTTGTCGTTCATGGCGGCCACGTTCATGTTCCACTCGCTAGGCTTAGCTCAACCAACCAAAACGGACCACAATCGGAATGCAGAGGCGAGCCCGACCAGCATCCTGATTCCAAAGAATCAGTGGTCATCAGCCGGAATTCGAATCGAAACCGTGCGCCGCCGGCCATTCTCAAAGACGCTGCAACTGACTGGGAAAATTGCCCTCAACCAAGATCGAATCGCTCATATCTATTCTATGGTCGATGGAACGGTTGAGAGCGTCTCGACCAGTCTCGGACAGCAAGTCGAACAGGATGAAGTCCTGGCGGTGATTCACAGTCGCGAGATCGGTTCCGCAAAGTTGCAGCTTTATCAAGCAAGATTGCAACAAGAACTGGCAATCATACAGAACTCTCTGCAAAGTGCTATCGCGGAGAATGCAAATGAATTGCTTACCGCACTTCGCGATCGTACAGATATTCAAGAAATTGAGCGCCGCTTTCGCGACCGACCGATGGGTGATTATCGCGAACGAGCACTTGCCTCTTATTCCGCGTTCCTGAAGTCAGATGCAGACGTGACCCGCTTGCAAGGTGTCTCGCAAACGGGCGCGGTACCGGGCAGTTTAATCCTGGCTGCCACCGCCAATCGCAACGCCGACCAAGCGACATTTCAATCGCGTATCGAACAGATTCAATACGAACTCAAGACGTCAACTTTAATGACTTCGCAAGCGGTGAAAGAGGCCGATGCGAAGGTATTGGTCGGAGAGACGAATCTGAAGATTTTGAGTGTGTCCGCTGAAGAGATCGATCAGATCGATCCAGCCAAGCAGGGCGAATCGCTTTCCCATTACCTAATTCGTGCACCGTTCGACGGCACGATCCTGACCAAAGACGTCGTGCTTCGCGAGCAAGTGCGATCCGATGTGATGCTGTTGAGCATTGCCGACCTATCAACGGTTTGGGTCACGGCAAACATCTACGAAGAGAACCTGCCGATGCTCGATTCCTTCAAGGATCAAACGATTACGCTCCGTAGCGAATGGTTGCCCGATCACGCGTTCACCGCCAAGGTGTTTTATACGGGTGAAGTGATGGACGAAGCGTCACGGACGATTTCATTACGGGCAGTGGCAGACAACACGGAACATCGATTAAAGCCAGGCATGTTCGTGAAGATTGAACTGCCGGTCCCGCAACAGGGCGAACCGATTGTCGTTCCCGAATCGGCGGTGCAAGAACACGAAGGAAAGAGATTTGTATTCGTTGTACAAGGCGACGGGTCGTTTGTCCGACGCGATGTATCCGTCGGCCCTTCGCATGAGTCAAGCGTGGTCATCACCAAGGGACTACGCGAAGGTGAAGCGATCGTCGCGGGCGGTGGTTTTGTCGTGAAATCTAAATTGCTAGCTGAATTGATGGGGGAAGAGTAGACATGGTCAATTCACTTATCGATTTTTCGCTCAACAATCGCTTCATCGTGATCCTGCTTTCGTTTGCAATCCTTGGTATGGGCTTCTTCGCTGCGGCGACGATTCCGGTGGATGCCGTTCCGGACCTGACGAATGTTCAAGTACTGGTGTTGACGACATCGCCTTCGCTCGGCCCCGTCGAGGTTGAACAGTTCATCACCTTCCCTGTCGAGAACTCGATGAGCGGGATTCCCAAGGTGTCCGAGATTCGTTCGATCAGCCGCTTCGGCTTGTCAGCAGTCACCGTCGCATTTGAAGATGGAACCGATATCTATTGGGCACGCAATCTCATCAACGAGCGATTGCTAAAAGCACGGGAAAGTATTCCACCCGGCATGGGAACGCCTGAACTCGGACCGATTGCTACCGGGATGAGCGAAATTTATCAGTTTGAGGTCCGTGCCGAACCTGGCTCGGGGCATACGCTCACGGACTTGCGAACAATTCTTGATTGGCAAATCGCATTTCAGTTGCGCAGCGTACCTGGCGTGATCGACATCAATACGTTCGGCGGTGCCCTGAAAACCTATGAGGTCCAAATTGATCCGGCGAGGATGCAGAATTACAACATCTCTCTGACACAAATCATTGATGCCCTACAGCAAAACAACGGCAATGCCGGGGGCGGCTACATCGCACACAATGCGGAACAGCGGTTGGTTCGCGCTGAAGGATTGGTTGGCTCTCTCGATGATATTCGATCGATCGTGCTTGAATCCCGCGAAGGCACACCCATCCGGATCGCTGACGTAGCGCGCGTTGAGTTCGCACCGATGCTGAGACAGGGCGCTGTGACGCGCGACGGGGATCGTGAAGCGGTCGTCGGTATGGTGATGATGTTGATGGGCGGTAACTCTCGTCAAGTTGTCGCTGACGTTAAAACAAAAATTTCTGAGATTGAGAAAACGCTACCCGCCGGAGTAAAAATCGACACGTTCTACGATCGAACGGAGTTGGTCGCCAAAACAATTCACACTGTCGGCGAGAACATAGGTTTGGGGGTACTCTTGGTCATCGTGACCTTGTTCATTCTACTGGGTGATGTACGAGCAGGACTGATTGTCGCGGCAGCGATCCCACTGTCCGCAATGAGTGCGTTGATCGCTATGCGTTACGCAGGTGTATCGGCGAACTTGATGAGCCTCGGCGCGGTCGATTTTGGTGTGATCGTCGATGGGGCCGTCGTGATGGTTGAAAACTGTGTCCGGCGAGCGATGCAGTACCAAGCGGATCACAAAAGCGACCATGTGCCTGAAGGTGTTTTTCGCGAATCGGCCAAGGAAGTGGGAAAACCGATTCTGTTCGCAGGCTTGATCGTCATTATCGTCTTCCTGCCGATTCTCAGTTTGCAAGGCATGGAGGGCAAGATGTTTCGCCCGATGGCCTTTACCTTCATGACGGCGTTGTCGTCTGCATTGATTCTATCGGTAACGGTGATGCCCGTTTTGGCTTCGCTGTTCCTCGCGCGCCGACTGAAGCAAAAGGAGACATTCATCGTTCGCAAGTTGAAGCAAACGTATCAGCCCATGCTGATGTTTTCGATGAAGCGACCCTTGGTGATGCTTCTAGGATCGATCGTGTTGTTCGTCGGGAGTGTCGTCCTGGCCAGCCGCTTCGGTGTGGAGTTTGTGCCAAAGCTCGACGAAGGCGACATCGCGATCCAGGCAGCACGCCTGCCAAGCGTTTCCTTGGAAACGTCGATTGAAATGACCAAGGCCATGGAACGAACGTTGCTAGAGTTTCCTCAGGTGGAAACCGTTGTATCAAAGACCGGTCGCCCCGAAATCGCCAATGATCCGATGGGTGTCTATCAAACCGATGTTTTCGTTCGCCTTAACCCCCACGTCGGATTCACCAAGGGGCAAACAAAAACGGATTTGATTGAACAAATGAAGGAATCTCTTGAAAGAAATGTCCCGGGAAACTCCTACAGTTTCACCCAACCGATCGAGCTGCGCGTTCAGGAGTTGGTCGCCGGCGTGCGCTCTGACATCGGCCTAAGTCTGTACGGTGATGATCTCGAGGTCTTGAAAGTGAAGGGCGATGAATTGGTGCGAGCGCTAAACCAAGTGGACGGAGCTGCGGACGTTCAGGCTCAGCAGATCGCTGGACTTTCGTATCTTCGTGTCATCGTGCGCCGCAGCGATTTAGCGAGATACGGAATCAATACACGGGACATATTGAACGCAATCAGCACGGTGGGTGGCATGCCCGTCGGTCAGGTCTTTGAAGGTCAACGACGCTTTCCACTCCAAGTGCGTTTGCAACCGCAGTCGCGGGAGAATACAGAACAGTTATTGGCCCTGAAAATCAATGATGCCCAAGGACATCCAATCCCGATTTCGCAGGTTGCCGACATCTTGACCGAGGACGGACCGGTTGAGATCAGTCGCGATGCGGTTCGTCGCCGCCTGCTGGTGCAGTGCAATGTTCGCGGACGGGATTTGGCCGGTTTTGTTTCCGAAGCGCAGCGCGTCGTCGAAGAACAAGTCGAATTACCGGCAGGTTACATGCTGCGTTGGGGAGGTCAGTTCGAAAACCTTCAGCAAGCGACTCAGCGATTATCGATCGCCGTACCGGTTGCGTTGATATTGATCTTTGCGTTGTTGTACGTGACATTCAATTCCGTTAGCTTAGCCATGTTGATCTATCTGAACGTCCCCATTGCCGCTACCGGCGGCATTTTGGCACTGTGGTTTAGGGACTTGCCATTTTCAATCTCCGCAGGGGTTGGCTTTATCGCCCTATTCGGAATTGCTGTCATGAATGGCGTCGTTTTGATCGAGCATGTGCGTCACTTGCGACATAGCGGCAATTCGCAACGCGACGCGGTGGTCAATGGGGCGATCGACCGTTTGCGCCCTGTGTTAATGACCGCGTTATGTGGCGCGCTGGGTTTTATCCCAATGGCGTTATCGGCGAGTTCGGGTGCCGAAGTCCAGCGACCACTCGCAACCGTGGTCATTGGTGGTTTGATTACATCGACAGCCTTGACGTTGTTGGTTTTGCCCACGATTTATCGCTGGTTTGAACCAAAGCAAGTCGAACCGGAGGCGTATGACAAAACTCAGTTCAAGCATTAGTACACTCTTTTTCCAATTCCTGACGAGACCACATGTTCCGATCACGGATAAGATGAAGCTGTTGGAGCACTTGCAGATCATGCATCTGACGGAACGTGTACAGGTTGCATGGCCATGCTACCAACGGTGTCGCCTATTTGCGGAGCAGAGGGCGACGTTGATGGTCCCCAGTAACGAAAAGGAGCAAAATGATGAAGTCCGATTTAACCGACATCACCTTGGTCGTCGATCGCAGCGGTTCGATGCAAGACATTCGTTCGGACGCCGAGGGTGGTGTCAATGCGTTTATCGAGAACCAAGCTAAAGAGCCCGGTGAAGCTCTTCTGACCCTGGTTCAGTTCGATATCGAATACGAGTTTCTGCACAACGGGGTGCCCATCACCAGCGTCCCCAAATACAGCCTTGTCCCGCGAGGCTCAACGGCGCTGCTCGACGCGATCGGGCGCGCGATCAATGAGACCGGCGAGCGATTGAGCAAGATGAACGAAGAGGATCGCCCGGGTTTGGTCGTCTTCGTGGTCATGACGGATGGACTGGAGAACTCGAGCCAGGAATTCTCCAAAGCGCGTATCAAAGAAATGATCCAGCATCAACAAGAAAAATTTGGCTGGCAGTTTACGTTCCTCGGCGCAGAGCAAGATGCCTTTGCGGAGGCAAACACCATGGGGATAGACGCAGCCGGTGCGGCCAATTTTGCAAAACACAAAGTCGCCGCCGCGTACGGTGCTACACACGCCAAAGTCGCGCGGATGCGAAGACAACGCAGCGCAGGTGAAACCGTGGCCAACGAGTTCACGGCAGAAGAGCGCGACGACATGGGCTAATGTGGATCTGGAATCACGGGTTTGACTACCTTTCCACACCTGCTGTCGCATCCCTAAATCGCAGGAGGAGCATCTTTCGCATTTCATCGTCGGCTTGTTGCCCATCGAGGACCGTTCGTTCGCTCGAGGTCATGGAACCGTCCCAAGGGATCGTTCCCCAAAGGACCGCACCGTCCTCGTCCACTTGATAGCCGAAGAGACGCCCTCTCCAAGGATTTGATTGCTGCGCGTTCGCCCTGTACTAACCAAGGTAGTCGATCCAGCGGGATTTCTTCCGCCCCAATTAACTGCAAAAGCGATTCAAGTTCATTCTCAGTCAACACATCGTATTCGATAGCCAGTTTGGCGTTGTCAATAGCTATGCCATGCAATGCGATGTTGACAAGATGGCTAATGAAAAACGGGTCGCGGCTGCAAGCATGGGAAACCAAGATCGATGTCTCGATGGCTTGATGGCATCCTAGAGAGTCTCCATCCCCAAAGGCCACTTGAAATTCGACACTCAATAGCCGTTGGAAGTTACGCAAATCTTGTACGTTTCGAGCAAGGGAGCCCTCTTTCGATTCCGTGCACGCGGGCAAGCCGTTGGGTGTCAACCGCCCAGCGATTTCCTGGGGTGACGCAATGGAACTACGAATGTGCGATATCTTTTTGCGTTTGAGGAATGTAAGCTTTGAGGGCATGGTTGGGATTGCGCTTGTGTGACCTGTGGACAAAGCCAAGCGAACGTCTCAACGGTGCGTTATCCTATACCACCTTCCCAAAAATCAAACCTCCAAGTTGATTGCCTTGCCTCAATTGAGTTGGACTTCCACCGAGTTTGAAAATGATTCGAACCATTGACCTATTCCAGCGGCGACTTGCAACATTGGCGATTTGCGTCACGTGTTTGGCAATGGTGTCGAATATTGTTGGTTGTAGCCGGGTGAGTTCGCAGCTTGCGGAGCAACCGGTACCCAAAGTCACGGTCATGGAGGTCGTTTCCCAGCAGACCGTCGACGCGGATGAATACATTGGGCAGACAGCAGCCTCCGAGATTGTCGAGGTTCGGTCTCGCGTATTTGGGTACATGAAGAGCGTGGACTTTCAGGATGGCGATTATGTAACTGAGGGCCAGACATTATTTACGATTGAACCGGATGAATACGAGGCGATCCATCAACAATCGCTCTCCCGAGTCGAACTTCAAGCGGCCAACCTTGAACTCGCGAAAGCCAAATTCGCTCGACAAGAGAGCTTGCTCAAATTGGGTGCGGTTTCGCAGGAGGAATGGGAGGAGGCTCGCGCTGGGGTTCTTTCCTCAACAGCCATGATTACTTCAGCCAAGGCGGACGCAAATAGGACGGCTATCGATCTCAAATACACGGTGCTCAAATCACCGATCAGCGGGCGAATTGACAGGGCCTTCATCACCAAAGGCAATCTTCTGACAGGTGGAATGTCTTCCGGTACGTTGCTGACGAAAATAGTCAATGAGCAACCGATGCATGTCTATTTTGATGTTGATGAGAAATCGTTATTGCGGTACATGCGGCAGCGGTCGGAGAGCCGTGAGTCGTCGCCAGGTAGCCTTCGAACCCTTGGACTGGCATGTTTTGTTCAGCTTGCGGACGAGAAGGAATTCATGCACGAAGGGCAGCTCGACTTCGCGTCGAGCGAAGTGGACAGCAGCACCGGAACGGCTCGCATTCGCGGGGTCTTCGCGAATGAGGATCGCAGCTTGGTAAGTGGTCTTTTTGTTCGAGTTCGTGTTCCGGTTAGCGAACCCTATCAAGCGTTGTTGATTCCCGAGCAGGCTTTGGCCCGAGACCAGAATCTCAGGTATGTTTTTATCGTTGATCAGAATAGCGCCGCGGTCCGACGCGATGTGGAGTTAGGGGCCCAGCGTGGTGACTTGCGAATCATTTCTTCTGGATTGCAACTCGGAGATCGTGTCGTCGTCAAGGGACTGCAGCGCATTAAGCCGGGACAGAAGGTCGAGGCCGAAACGGTCCAGCCGACATTGCCCCCATCTTCCGTCTCTCCTCCCGAGAAAATAGCAAATGAGATGAGCGCCGTTGAGTTGCCGCCCACGGATGCTCAATCGCGTCCCACAACACAGGACCGCTAACGCCAATGGCAAAATTTTTTATCGATAGACCGATTTTCGCAGCGGTCATCTCGGTCATCATAACACTGGTAGGCGGCATCGCGTTTGGGATCCTCCCCATCGCGCAATACCCGGACATAACACCACCCACAGTTCAAGTGAGCTGCTTTTACCCCGGTGCCAGCGCGAAGATCGTTGCCGATACAGTTGCGGCTCCAATCGAGCAGCAGGTAACGGGGGTCGAGAACATGCTCTACATGAGCTCTCAATGCACCAACGACGGAGGCTACAACCTAACCGCGACGTTTGATGTTGGGGTAAATCTCGACATGGCACAGGTGTTGGTGCAAAACCGCGTGAATTTGGCATTACCCTCGTTGCCTAGCGAAGTGAAGCAGACGGGAGTCAGCGTCAAAAAGAAGTCGCCGAGTATCTTGCTTGTTGTTAACCTTTTCTCCCCCCAAGGGACTTATGATCAACTTTATTTAAGCAATTACGCCACCATTCAGATTCGCGACGAACTTGCACAGATCCAGGGCGTGGGGGATGTAACATATCTTGGACAACTCGACTACAGCATGCGAGTCTGGCTCGACCCTGAGCAAATGGCCGCTCGAAACCTGTCGGCCAGCGACGTTGTTGATGCACTTCGAGAGCAAAACGTGCAGGTGGCTGCCGGGACTCTTGGTCGTCCCCCCGTTCCCCAGGGACAGGCTTTTCAATACACGCTCACCACGCAGGGGCGACTGAATGATTCGGAAGAGTTTGGCAACATCGTCGTGAAAGTCGGGGACGATGGTCGACTGACAAGATTGCGGGAACTTGTAACTGAGATTCGTAAGGATGAGTCAGGAAGATCGTTTGGTGGCATTCAACTCGGCTCCAAAAACGAAGATACCTCCTGTAGCCTCGATGGTAAGCCTTCTATTGGCTTGGGCATTTTTCAACAGCCGGGATCCAACGCACTCGAAACAGCCAAAGCCATTCGTACGCGGATGGACGAACTGACCCAAAATTTCCCAGCGGACTTAGAGTACAAGATCGTTTATGATACGACCCCCTTCATCGAGGAATCGATCAACGAGGTATTTAAGGCGCTACGGGACGCCATCATTCTCGTGGCGATCGTGGTTCTGCTCTTCCTCCAGTCGTGGCGGGCAACGCTCATTCCGCTGATCGCCGTACCCGTTGCACTGGTCGGTACGTTTGCCGTGATGCTGGGACTCGGTTTCAGCCTTAATAATCTTTCGCTGTTTGGTTTAGTGCTGGCGATTGGAATTGTGGTGGACGATGCCATTGTCGTTGTGGAAGCGGTCGAACATCATTTGGAGCATGGCCTGTCGCCGAAGGAAGCGACCGCCAAAGCGATGAGTGAAGTAACCGGTCCAATTATTGCCATCTCCCTGGTCCTCATGTGCGTATTCGTTCCTTGCGCATTCATTTCAGGGATCACGGGGCAGTTCTTTCGCCAGTTCGCATTGACGATCGCAGTTTCTACTTTCTTCTCAGCCCTCAACTCCTTGACGCTTAGCCCAGCCCTATGCGGCCTGTTGCTCCAACCGAAAGATCAGAAGGGGGACCCACTGACGCGGCTGATCAATCTACTCTTCGGTTGGTTCTTCAAACTCTTCAATAATGGATTTACGAAAACGTCCGACGTCTATAGTCGCTTCGTCGGTAGGCTACTTCGAGGCAGTTCGATTGTTCTCGTCCTTTACTGCGGCCTTCTCTATCTGACGTATGTTGGTTTTACACGCGTGCCAACGGGCTTTATCCCATCGCAAGACAAAGGTTATCTGTTGGTAGACGTACGATTGCCGGACTCAGCTTCGCTGGAACGGACGCAAGCGGTTATGGCGCAGATCGAGAAGATTGCCCTGGGGGATGCCACGAAAGCAAAGGGCCATGCTGCAGGAGAACACGCTGCAGGGGAGCAGCACGGGCAAGGCGGCATTTCAGGCATCGCGCATACGATTAGTATCTCTGGGCAATCGATCGTCCAAAACGCGATTGGCTCCAACTCCGGAACGATGTACGTAGTACTCGATGCGTTTCACGATCGGCACGGCGAGGATTCTGGAGCAAATGCGATCGCCGCCAAGCTGAGAGATGTTTGCTACCGTGAGGTACAAGAGGCATCGGTTGCTGTATTTGGCGCGCCCGCAGTCGATGGACTGGGCAACGCTGGCGGCTTCAAAGTCATGGTGCGTGACACCGCTGCCCTGGGCCTTGATTCCCTTCAGGAAGCCGCTGATGGATTGGCGTCGAGTGGCAATAGCCAGCCTGGATTGGTCGGATTGTTCAGCGCTTTCCGTGCACAAACGCCTCAGATGTATGTGGATATCGATCGCGAACGTTGTAAGGCGATGGGAGTCCCGCTCAACGAAGTTTTCCTAACCTTGCAACTTTATTTGGGGGGCTACTATTCCAACGACTTCAATCAATTTGGTCGTACTTGGCAAGTCAACCTACAGGGCGATCCTCGATTCCGGCTTGCACCCGAACAGGTGCAGCAACTGAAGGTTCGGAACGTGACAGGCCAGATGGTTCCCTTAGGTAGCGTCTCCAACATCAGCGAAACCGGAGGGCCGGGTCTGATCATCCGCTACAATGGCGTTACCGCTGCCGCTGTGAATGGTAGTTCGTTGCCGGGCGTTAGCACTGGAACCGTTATTCGAACCATTGAGGACCTCGGTGCGCGAGAATTGCCACAGGGCATGAACCTGCAATGGACAGAATTGACGCTGCTCCAGATTCGAGCTGGCAACACGGCGATTATCGTTTTTGCTTTGGCGGTCGTTCTTGTCTTTCTCGTACTTGCGGCTCAATACGAAAGTCTCACTCTTCCCTTTGCTGTAATTCTCGTTGTCCCGATGTGTTTGCTGTCTTCGGTGGTGGGAGTTGCGCTGGCTGGCTTGGACATCAACATTTTCGTGCAGATTGGATTGGTTGTACTCGTTGGTTTGGCCAGCAAAAACGCGATCTTAATCGTTGAATTTGCCAAGGAGAAATCCGCCCAGGGAGCTTCCCCCAGCGACGCCACGATCGAAGCGTGCCGTCTTCGATTGCGTCCGATTATTATGACTTCGCTTGCCTTTATTCTCGGTGTTGTACCGCTGGCTATTGCGGTCGGCGCGGGTGCGGAGATGCGCAGTACCCTTGGTATCGCAGTCTTTTCCGGAATGCTAGGAGTGACTCTGTTCGGCATCTTCTTGACGCCGGTCTTCTATTATGTCATCGTGCGGCTTACGACTAAGTCACCATAAAACCGCCTGCGACCTTCCTATGTGGCACCTTTTTCGCGGTGGAACGGGGTAATCCCGCCGTCCAGCCACGTTGCAGTCTCGGCGCCGTTGTCGGTGCTTTAGACTAGGAACGTGTCGCATTGGGTGCAACGGTTTCAACCGTTGCCGTGCGCGGAATGCCAATGACGGCATTGCCTTCGATTGAAAAAGCGTAGATCCAAAGCGTTGCTTGCGGCAGTGAGTCGCTCGGCAGATCATCAATGCCAAAAATGTAAAGGTTTGCCTGCAGACCGCCTTTTTAACTGCTGATTCTTCGAGATAGCCTGGATCTCAATCCCTTCAATCGAAATGCGAACACGATCATGGCGACACTGGATACGATCGCGAGCCCGCCGAGCACGCGCGTCATGGTCAAGCCGAATGCAAGCGGCGTTGCCAGCAGCGCGACGCCAATGAGAACCAGCAAAACACCGCCCAAGATTAGCCAGCCTTCGCCCTCTATTTCCTTGCGGTCTTGGATGGCAGCAACAATTTCCATAATGCCCGTTACAATCGCTAAGACGCCGATCACGCTAACGACGAAAGTGGCGGTGATGCCCGCCACGAGAACCGGATTTGCGAAAACGAAGATGCCGGCCAATACCGCGATGACTCCTCGTACGATTGTCCAAAGTCGTGACGGAACCTGCCCAACCACACCGGCTGCAATCGCCAGAATGCCGTCAAACACCAAGAAGAATCCTGCAACTTGCGTGAACGCGGCAAGCGACATCGCGGGACGAAAAAGTGCGTAGGCACCAAGGATGAAAAGCAGAATCCCACGAACGAGAGGCAGCCACCAAAGGCTTGCCAGCTCCATTACCAAAGTCGCTCGTTTATCGGAGGTTGTCGCATCAGTCATGGTTTTTATTCCGGCAGGATGTTCAAGTCAAATGCGACTTGACGAGCTAGTAGGTCATTGCTCTTTAAGCTTACCCTTAGCCAGCGAGAAAAGATATTGCCATTGCTTTTTCACTCAGTGGCAAGTCGAACAATCTGCGATCCAAGGCTGTTTACATAAAGTACTCGGCCATCGGGGGAGAACTGGACATTGTAAATTGCTGACGTAACGTCTGCGATAGTGAGAAGAGAAACACCGGAAACAGGATCCCATGTTTTCACCTTTCGGTCGGCCGATCCCGTTACCACGCGAAGTTCGTCCGGCGAAATATCTAAGGACCAAATTCACTCCGAATGCGCTTGCACTTGATGCAGGACTCGATGCTGATCGATGTCGATCAACGTCAATATTCCTCCCTCCGTACCGGCGGCCAGCCACTTTCCTGATTTTGCGATGCACAGCGTGTTGACTTGTGAAGTGCCCGCAGAGCAGCTCCATAGTGTTTCCCAGGTGTCGGTAGAAATCCAATGCACGGTGCCACTTCCATCACCTACAGCGAGAAACTGACCATCCTCGGAGAAATCAATTCCCCAACAACCTTTCGCCATCGGAATGGTTTTATTCAATGCACCGGTTTGGGCATTCCAGACAACCACTTGATTCTTGTTTGTAGCCGAGGCCAACCATTTTCGATCATCGCTTAGGGCGCATTGCTGCATACCGCCGAGCTCTTTGGATCCCATACGATGTACGGCGCTGCCTGATTGAACATCCCAAATCACAACATCTCCATTCCAATTCCCGCCTGCCACCCAGTTGCGACCATCTCCATCAAGAAAGTTCACGGTACCAGGCGTACCCTCAAAATGACGAACCGCTTCCTTGGTGTGTGCGTCCCATACGGAGATAGTCGTTTCTGTTTGTCCGCCGGTTACCAACCGATTGCCTTCTTCGGCGACTACCATCCCGTAAGCGAACTTACCTGCCTCCGGCGATTCAAATGACTTTGCGTCATCAAGATTCCAAATCCTTAGCGTCTGATCGGCCGATGCGGTAACCATTCTATTTGGCTGATCGGTTTGAGCGATTGAGACGATGCGATTGGTGTGTCCGAAAAAGCGATGCGACAATGTGCGTTTAGCTATGCTCCAAACTGCGAGCACACCATCGGAACCACCTGATAGGAGAGACATGCCACTCCCATACTCGTGATTCAATTGGGACTTCGTCCAGCCAATGTCGCGCCTCAGTGACTTCGTTCAACCGCAATGCTGAATTGGCGGCAGCAAGATGCGCCAAGTAATCCTGTGCTCTTGGCTTCTCTGGTTGTTGTGCAGAGACCTTGGAGTTGGCAAGTGAAATGAAGGCCAGAATGACTGCCAGACGTGTGGTCAATTGGAAACAGCGAATCATAGGAATGTCCCTGCTGATACGCCCACGCGGCAGGTAGGTTTCAGTCGGCCGTTCGCCCCAAAAATAACCATGCAAATTTTCCGATAGTCCGACAAGGACGCAGACGAGTCCGTTATCTTAGCCCAAACTCAATGAAAAAGGGGACGCTATGAACATGTGTATCTGGGTGGTAACAGCACTTGCAACCGTCGTAGGCACGCTCTCTACGACTTCGGTGTTTCAGGATCTCTCGACACAGGCCGACGAATTGCGTGCGATGGACGGCGAGTGGATCTTCGTCGAGGACCGTACGGAGGGCCGCACCCTTGAGCAATTGACCCCTCCAATGTCGTCAAAGTTCTCGTTGCGCGTCGAGGAAGGTGTGGTCGTACTGAACGGGCATGGTTCCGGGCACCGCGACGTACGAATCTCGCTCGACGGCGCGATCACTGAAATCGTTGAACCAACCAGCACCGCACGCTACCAAGGTACGTGGCAGGAAGGCACGTTCGAGTACGAGGTCGCATTCGAGCGTACGACGGGCAAAGCGCCCAATGGGATCGGGCTGATCCGGAGAACGTTTCGCATCACGGCCGACGGTCTGCTTGTCGGTGTTGCCGTCGATCCACCGGCAGGAAACGAATCCTTTGGGCTCTATCGCCATGCAGAGGACATTGCGATGCCTACCCCGGCAAAGGCATCGATCAGTGATCTGAATTGGCTTGCCGGCGCGTGGGTTGGAACGAGGAGCTCGGGTTCGTCGATAGAGGAGCGATGGAGTCCACCACTCGGTGGAGCGATGCTTGCCGTATCACGCTCGGTCAACACAAGCGGCAAAATGTTCGCGTTCGAGTATTTGCGCATCGTTGAACGCGACGGCGGGCTGGTGTACATCGCCCAGCCCGGTGGCAAAACACCGACCGAGTTCGTGCTCTCCGAGTTTAGTCCCACGCATGCCGTATTCGACAACCCACGGCACGACTACCCGAAACGTATCATGTACGAGCTCTCGTCAGAGGGCGTTCTAATCGCCACAATCGGCTTCCTCAAGGGCGGCACCCCGAATCGGTTCGAGTTCAAACGCCATCGTGAATAATCGTGTTGCGCTTTCCTCCGTCGAAAGTATGCATGGCTCTTTATCCACTGGCCGATAGTAATTGCCCGGCGCTGATGGCTTTAAGTTGGCATTTCGGTCGAAGCTCCGTTCCGCGTGGATGTGGCGGTTTGGTCCTCTTCGGCTCGATTTTGAAACTACGCAGTGCACAAGATCACTTCGATAGGAGCGTCTAGCCAGCGTCGTGTGTTGAGTTTCTCCACGGAGTCGAATGTCATCTTCCAAATCGCAGCAAAGATCGCGGGGCCGAACACTCCCGCCACAGCGTACCCCAGAATCGTTCGATCTTTCCGCGAGTCTGAGGACGCTTGGGCTTGGCGACGAACTGCTTGATACACAGCGTTTCTGGTTCTTTTGTAAACTCGGAGGCGCGGGCGGCGCTGCAGCGGATCGTCCGTGACTGCAATCGAGCCGAAGAAATCATTGCCCGAATCAGGGCAGCCAGGTAGACCGGTTTAGGAACTTCAGCGACGACGCTTCTTCAACGAGATGGACTTTGAACGTATACGTTTACTCGACCGGCATTTTCGCGTCGATGACGTTGTCGGCAAAGCTCTTGTAGGCACCGCCGATTTGCTTGGCCATCGAATCAGGGAAGGCGTGGAACTGATCGTCCTTGAGCGCCTGCCAAATGGCGTCGGAAACCAACGACGGTGGCTCTGCGATTTCTTCCATTCCTGCGTCTGTACTCATGTCGGTCGCGATGGGGCCTGGATGGACACTGACGACCTGCGTGCCCTGGTCTGCGAGCACCTCGCGAAGTGATTGTGTGATCGAATAACTGGCTGCTTTCGACGCAGCGTAAGTTGCACTTTGGGAAAATGCCTTGATGGAAACGATGCTGTTGAGCTGCACAAACGCGCCGCCTCCATTGGCCTTCAACACTGGCGCAAAAGCGTTTGCCATATGGATCAAGCCGATGACGTTCACTTTCATTTGATATTCAAGCGACGAGAGTGCATTTTCACTAAACGGATTTGCAGCTTCAAACACACCGGCGTTGTTTACGACGACCTCTACGTCGGTTGCCTTCTTGGCAGCTTCGTGAATCGACTGCGAGTCCTCCAAGTCAACATGAATTGGAACGACGCGGTCACCAAGCTCTTTCATCAGGGAATTGGCCGACTCAATTTTGCGAACGGCCGCGTAAACTTTTTTAGCGCCTTGCTGGATCGCACTTTCGACGATGGCTCGTCCGATGCCTCGATTAGCCCCAGTGACCAAGACGGTTTTACCTTGGATGCTGTAACTCATTGAATTCCTCTTTCTTTGTCGGTTCCAACCATTGATTTGTGATGCACGAAGTTTGACAAAATCAATTAGCGACGGTTCCAACCGCACTGCTTGGACATTTTGGCGTAGCCTCCTTCGACCTGTTCGAGGGACATTGCGGCCGATGCCTCCATTTTCTCGGCGGTAAGTTTCGCTTTGCCACCTATCATACGGACTTCGATGATTCCGATAAGTCCCAGGTTCGGCGTTCGGATTCTTCGAGCCAGTTTTCTATCAAGCTGGCGGTCGCGACTCGTTGTGTTCGGCGCTGATCCGTTCGATCCTGCAACGCAAGCTAAAACTGACGCCCAGGATCGCTCGTATCCGTTCACACTCCGATTAGCCGGAACGCGTTAGCGTCCGGTTTCCGTAACAATTCGAAGAAACCGGACGCTAACGCGTACCGGCTGATTTAGCTGCAAAAATACACAATTAATATCGGGGTGTGAACGGTTACGGATCGCTCTAGGCTCCACCCGAAACCTGCATTGTCAAGGTAGAATGCTAGCTCGAGATCAATGCATCGAAGTGTTCTAATTTGCTAACGTGGCATGGATGAAATGGAAATAGACGGTCAAGACTGGTCGTGGGCGGTACCCACAAAGAACGCGATCGCTGTGTCCATGTTGGTCGCCCTGTGGGCAGGCGAATCCATTGCGCCAATGTTTGCAGCTCGACACCGGAGGCTGAGTCACGGTGTTGCCAATATCGCGCTGGGAGTTGTTAACGGGATCGTGGGAAATGTTTTGTTCGGAGCCGCGATCCTAGTAGCAACCGAATGGTCACGCGAAAATTCGATTGGCTTGCTTCAGCATTTACCCCGTGCCTGGCCGATATGGATTCAATTCGCGATCGGATTGCTACTGATCGATCTCTGGATGTACTGGTGGCATCGAATCAATCACAAGGTGCCGCTGCTTTGGCGGTTTCATGCGGTGCATCATTCTGATCGCGAACTGGATGCTACCTCCGCAGTTCGATTTCATACCGGGGAAATTATTCTTTCCGGATTGGCTCGCCTCTTGATTCTGCCAACGCTTGGTGTTTCGCTGCCAATGCTTCTGGTGTATGAGATCGTGCTGCTGCCGGTCATTATGTTCCACCATAGCAATCTTCGCATCGGTCCAGTAGTGGACGGAGTCTTGAGACCGATGATTGTGACCCCGTGGATGCACTGGGTTCACCATTCGATGTTGCGAGAAGAAACCAATTCCAACTACGGAAGCGTACTCTCGGTTTGGGATCGATTGTTTGGTTCATTCCGATTGAGAGCCAATCCGAGTGAGATTGAACTTGGCTTAGCAGACGATGATTCGGAGCGATCATGGCGCACGCTCATTGGGATGGCAGTTCGTCCATTTAAGAAAGTTGTCGTTCGCTCCGCGAACGAGACCGATTAGATTGATGGGTATTGTCGCGAAGCGTAGACTGCTTGTCACGCTATGGACATTCAAGAGCACACTATCTCGTTTCGATCGGCGGAGCGATCGACGACTTTGCGTCCGCGATAGAGCCTTGCGATCGTCTGGTCCGAGAAGCCAAGCCGATAGGCGATCACGCACATTTGGTTGAGGAGCGTCGTTCGCAAAATTCCCTTTTTTTTCCATCGCCGAGCAGAGGTCTTCACGGGTTTACTTGCAAGCCCGATGACGCCAGTCTTACGCATTCTTGCGACTAACTCGTAGTCTTCCATAATGGACATTTTCTTGTATCCGTGGTGTTCGTAGAAATCAACGGCTCGAAAGAACAACGCTTGGTCGCCATAGGGCATCTGCAAAATCCGTGATCGGAATGCAACGCCTGATTCGACCATTCTGAGAGCGATACCCTGGGCATCGATTTGCAACGGGAAAGCTCCACAGGCGACCGGAGCTGCAAGAACATGCTCGATCTCTAAGCGATAGTCAGCCGGGAGTCGCGTGTCGGCATGGAGAAACAATAGGTGTTCACCTGTGGCAATGGCTGCCCCAGCGTTCAACTGATTCGCGCGCCCTGGATTGCCAACAAATACCTTGCAGCCAAACTGCTGGGCAATCTCTACCGTTTGGTCTGTGCTTCCCGCGTCGACGACGATCACTTCCAAATCACGGCTGGCCGCACCCACGGAGTCGAGCGTTGCCTGCAGATTCATTTCTTCGTTGAGCGTCGGAATAATGACGGAGAGCTTTCCTGTCTCAGTCTTGATCGGAAACAGATGACACGCCGGGTCTCGTCGTAGCGGCAACAAGTCCTCGGCATAATCGACATCTGGTAACATTCGTAACTGATGAACGGGTCGGTTCAACTCCCGAGCCTTGTGCAGCGTTTGCTCCAAGACCCTCGAAGTACTCCAGTCGATTCCCGCGAAAAGTGAGGCACATTCAGCATTGAGGCCGATCAAATAGTAGCCTCCATCCTGTGCCGGCCCGATGACAACGTCATGTGCTCCGAGATGCTCAAAAGCGGATCTCAAATCACTAGACGTTAGGCTGGGGCAATCGGTACCGATCACAACGACTCGTTTGGCTCCCGCGTCAAATGCCGATTTCGTTGCGAAATGCAATCGATCTCCCAACGAGTGTCCAGCCTGTTCGCAATACGTCAGATCATCACCAAATGCGGCTCGAACTTCGCAGGCCGATCCACCGGTGTAGCAGACGGTTGATTGGCAGCCCCGTTCGCTTACTAGTTGTCGTACTTGGCTCAGGGTTCGGTCAACCAATTGACGATAAACCAGGGTTGCATTCTCCCTTCCGATCGCAGGGATCAACCTCGTCTTGTTGGCTCCTGCTTTCGGCAGTCTGGCAAAGATCAACAGATGATCGACAGCGACGGTCTCTGGCAAGCGGGACCTCAACACGTGAAGGAAGGAAACGTTACTGTCCATAGAATACTCGAAGCACACCCCAACTGGTCGCTCCCACGACGGCGCCAAGCAGTGCAACGAGTAGCCCGTGCGTCATTGAGATTGGTAAACCGAATCGAGTCGCGATGAGAACCGTCAAGCCAGCTCGGACCGCCACGCATGCGGCGAATTCCGGTTGAACAATCCTCCACCTAGTTTAACCGCGTGCCCAACGGGCCGCGCTTTGGTTCACCCGCTAACGTCCCGCGGGCCGTTGACCACGCGGTTAAACGACTTAAACGACTCATCGGCACGGTGCTTCCTTCTCGAGAATGTGCCTACTCTCACACGCGACACTACTTCTGATCGTTTAGTCCCCAGTCGTAGTCAACGAACGCCATCGAGCCTCGACCAGATGCGGCCGCCTGAGATGCGGCAGAATCCGAAATGTAAGGTGCAATCGTCTTTAACTGTGCTGACTCGGATTTTCCAAAATCTTCACCAAACCACTGAAGGATCGGCGAGATGTAGAAAGTCTGTCGATAGGCGTCGTAACGAAACTTGGAAGCGTCCGCGAAGAATGACTTCGAATTCACAGTGAGCTGTTCATCAAGTCGCTCAGCAACGTACGCTTCATCGAGCAGTCGCGGGCAGCCAATCGACGCGCACACGATCGAAAAATGGATCCTCGGTTCACCCATTTTGCGAAGGACCTGGTGCTCCATTTCGTCCAGCGAGACTTGTTTGCCACCGACAATTAGCTTCAGATTCTTCCAAATGTTGTATCCAATAAACTTCGCCGTGTGATTCCGAATGCTCGTCGTTGGGTACTCTCGCAGAATACCTTTGACGGTTACGGCGTTGTAGGCGTTGATCCAGAAAGCGAGTTGCTTCTCCTTGGTTCCTTTGCCGTTGGATTGCGACAGATGAGCGAGGTACTGATCCAGCGCCTGCGAATCTCCAGAGTTGCTCTTCCACGCCTTGTAATTGACCATGCCGTTACCGTCGACATACTTCTTAAGTAGTCCGTCCCAGATCGAATGATGAATTTGATCAAGCGGTATTTGTTTGGCGGCTGCCACATTCGCACCGACGAGTACATCTGCGGCCATTAGGCGGCTTCCAAGCATGAGTGTTAGGATAGAGAATAGGACAATGGCGGTGGCTAAGACTCTTGTTTGCATGTTACTTGCTCCTGCTGGGTGTGACTTCGGCTCGTTCCATTTAAAGTCGTCTTTCGCTCCGCGAAAGAAACGAACATGCGATTGGTTCGCGGAGCGAATGACCACACTCGATTGGGCGAAATTGTACGCGAATGCCATCTCTGTTCTGTGTGGTTTCATACATGCACGATCCCCCACCAGACTGTCGTGGAGAAAGGTAGGTGCTTGCTATTCTTGGACTGCTACCATTGGTGATCAACCGCGTCATGTCAATGGTAACTCAGAGAGATACAGTACAATCGTTTAACCGCGTGGGCAACGCCCCGCGCTTTGACGTACGAAGCGCGGCCCGCTGGGCACGCGGTTAAACGACCATCAACCTCCATTCATAGGAATGCGCGTATGATCCATGGTTATCACGTGATCTTTGGAGCCTACGGTTTCTGGCTTCCCAACGATCCGCGCGGATCTTGGTCAGATTTTGTGGCTGCCTGGGAGTTGTTGCGATTTGGTCCGTCCACGAAAGGCATTGAACGATTGAAATTGACGCCCGAAATGGATGCACAACGCTTGGCGGCTAAGAATTCTCTGAAGTATCCGACGGTCCATTTTTCAGGTGTACAGGCTCGTGCCGTAGGCAAAGGATTTGGAAATGCTATTCGCAAAAGTAATTTATCGATTTGGCGATGCTCGATATTGCCCGAACACATCCACTTGGTGATTGCCAGGCATACATTCAAGGTCGAGTACATTGTCGGATTACTTAAAGGCGAGGCGACGAAGCAACTGAAATCCGAGATGCTCCATCCGCTGTCCGATGCCGTAAATGGTAGTCAAGAACCTCCGACGCCGTGGGCTGCAAAATGCTGGAGAGTCTTTCTCGATTGCGAGGAAGCCATCGAGAATGCCATTCATTACGTCGACCAAAATCCTTTGAAAGAAGGAAAGCCGCAGCAGAAATGGAATTTTGAAGGTGGTTTTCGCGGATTAGATCCAGGTTGGACCACTTATCACTAGTTTAACCGCGTGGGCAACGCCCCGCGCTCTACCGTACGAAGCGCGGCCCGTTGGGCACGCGGTTAAACGAGCTTCACCATCACGGAAATTCAACGATGAGCTATCTCGAACAATTAAAGCCAACGGACCAGTACAACCAGACTCTGCAATCAAATGTCCATCCACTCGACTGGGTTAATCCGGTACCTGATGGTCGATACAACCTTGTCGTCATTGGCGCTGGTACTGCGGGGTTGGTAACCGCTGCCGGAGCCGCGGGGCTAGGTGCCAAGGTCGCACTCATCGAACGCGGTCTGATGGGAGGCGACTGTCTGAATGTCGGCTGCGTCCCTTCCAAAGCGTTGATTTCGGCAGCGCGGAAAGCCGCGTCCATACGCGATGCCGGGCACTACGGCATACAGTCGACTTCGCCCAAAGTTGACTTCGCCGAAGTGATGCAGCGGATGCGTCGATTGCGGGCGTCGATCAGTCCGCATGATTCTGCGAAACGATTCAGTGAGCTGGGAATCGACGTTTACTTTGGCCAAGGTACATTTACGAGCAGCAGCACGGCTGTCGTCGGAGACCAAACACTGCATTTCAAGAAAGCCGTAATCGCCACAGGTGCACGAGCCGCTGAGCTGCCGATCCCAGGTTTGAAGGATGCGGGCTATCTCACCAACGAGACGCTGTTTTCGCTGACGGAATTGCCAAAGCGACTGATAGTGATCGGTGGTGGACCTATCGGTTGCGAGATGGCTCAGAGCCTTGCGCGCTTCGGATCACAGGTCACCCTGATCGAGCAATCGTCGCACATCATGAGTCGCGAAGAAGATGACGCTGCCTTGATCGTTCAACAGGCCATGCAGAAGGATGGAGTCGAAATGATACTCAACGCGAAAGTGATTCGCGTCGAACAGGATGGATCGGGCCGCGTAGTTGTCGTCAAGCGCGCTGGTTCAGAAGAAAAGATTTGTGGCGATGAAATCCTGGTCGGAATTGGACGAACACCGAATCTCGATGGACTCGGACTGGAGACGGTCGGTGTGGCAGCGCATCCGCAACTAGGCGTTGAGGTTGACGATCGATTGCGAACGACTAACTCGCACATCTACGCAGCGGGGGATGTCTGCACCAAGTACAAGTTCACGCATTCGGCAGACTTCTTAGCCCGCATCGTCATTCAAAATACGCTGTTCATGGGACGAGCCAAAGCCAGCAAGCTGATCATTCCGTGGTGCACCTACACGTCGCCAGAAGTCGCGCACGTCGGGATCTATCCCAATGAAGCGGCCGACAATGGCATCGAGTTACGCACCTTTACTCAGCCGCTCTCGGGCGTCGATCGCGCCATCCTCGACGGTGAAACGGACGGCTTCGTTCGTGTGCATTGCAGGAAAGGCTCCGACAAGATCCTCGGTGCCACCATCGTGGCTGCACATGCTGGTGACATGATCGGTGCGATTGTCATGGCCATGAAACATCGCATCGGCCTAGGGAAGATCGCATCCGTCATTCATCCCTATCCAACCCAGGCGGAAGCAGTCCGCAAGCTGGGCGACCAGTTCAATCGAACGAAGTTGACGCCGACCGTGAAATCGCTGTTCGATACGTGGTTACGGTGGACACGATAGCTCGTTTAACCGCGTGGGCAACGCCCCGCGATACCACCAAAACTGTTGTCGTTGTTTGCTTCGCGAACCAATAGCGTGCCCGCTCCTTTCGCAGAGCGAAAGTCGACTATCAGATTCAACTTCACAGAAGGAATGCGCCGTGATCAGCCTCGTCAATCGTGAATCACTCGACGTCCACATGCGTCGATTGACGACGACAATCCACGACCTTGTCTTCAAAATTCCCGTCACCCGTGGCCAACAGCACTCTTGGGTTTGTTCCCATTCGAGGAATCGGGCGAGGCTATATTTATGTTTGGAAGTGTCACCATGATCTCTCTGTTGCCGCTTGCATTGATGCTCGCGATGCATGTGGTGCTGTGCGGAAACCTTTGCTTGCCGAAGCGGTAAGCTTGGTTGCTGGGCTGCTCCGAGACTCAATCGGCAAGCAGTCATACTGGCGATCCGACAGTTCCTCATTGTTTACTTGTTACTGCATTGTATTAGGCTCTGCGAGCAGTCGTGGAATCGGATCAAACGCAACCCGCTGCGGACCACGAAGTAGGTGCGAATTCACCAACCGAAAGGCAACCGCCACGGTTTTTGACTATTTCATTAAAACGATGAGTTTTTCCAGCCCTGCTTCAGCTTGCGGATGTGTTCCGGGGTGGAGCCGCAGCAGGCACCGATGATTTGCGCGGGCCAGCTTTGAGCGTGTTGAAGGTAGCCTGAGGGGTCGGTGGAGTCGGTGATGATCCAGCCTTGTTTATCGTCCACTTGGCCGATGTTGCCGTAAGCCACGAGCGGGAAGTTTTCACCACAGATGGAGCGCAACTCGGTGAGTGGTTGGGCAAGGGTGTGGGCCGGCATGCAGTTCACGCCCAGTGCCTTTACGCCGAGAGGCATGAGTATTTCGGCGGCATGAGTGAGTGACTCGCCGGAAAGAATACGGCCTTTTTCATCACAGACAAAAGTGACCCATGTGGGCAGGCCGGTGGCCGTGGCGATCTTGGCAGCAATCAAGGCTTCGCTGATGGAATTCATAGTCTCGATAAGAAGTAGGTCAACGCCACCTTCCACCAGATGATGAATGCGCTCGGTGTGCTCATCGAGGCATTCGTCGGCGGGCGGTCGGAGGTCGGGGCGATAGCAATCCTCTAGCGAAGAAAGCGAGCCGGCCACGAACGCTGGTTTTCCAAATTCAGCAACCGCCTCTCTGGCTGTGGCTACCGCGCGCAAGGTTAGTTCGTGGGCGGAGAAACCTTTGCCAGCGAGGACGCGGCGGTTGGTGCGAAAAGTATTGGTGGTGATGATGTCCGCGCCGGCGATCAGGTAGTCCAGATGAACCTGGCGCAGGACATTTAGCCCGGTATCCGTGATGAGCGCATTGGCCGACCATGATGGCAAGCCGGTGTCCACGCCACGGCGGTTGAGTTCAGTGCCGGTGGCGCCATCTAGTAGAAGAAGTTTTGAGTTCACGGTCAGGTTTCATCCATGGAGGAAAACAAAAGCTCTCCCGACATAGGGGCCCTTCGTGTCGGGCCAAGTGGTTCTGATATTTCCACTTCTGATTTTTTACTTCTTGATGAGTTTGAGGTTCGCTTCGGCAAACGCCTTACCCATTTGCGCGAATATTTTTGCGCTGCCGAAGTAGTGGTAGCCACCATTGGATGCGCCTTGGAGTGCCTCTTTGTCTTTTGGCGAAAGAACTTCCTCCAAGGCGAGGTCAAGCTTCTCCTGGTCTGCCTTGGTGATACCCTCAATCCATGCATCGAGCGCGGCATAATGTTTTGGCGAGTCTGGGGAGTATTGGTCATTGGCATACACCGCGAGGACGTTCTTCCCTTTCTTCAAATATTGAGCCTGTTCTTTATCGAGGACGATGGATCCGTATTGCGGCTTATCCTGCCACCAGATGTAGGTGTGAATCTTGTGGCCGTTGAGAAAAACATGAAACCCTTGTCTCGCCAAAATCGCAATGCGGAAGGAATCGTAGTCGAGGTTATCTACTTCAAAAGTGGAACGCATGAGCAGAAATTCCTCTTTGCCCCACATTGAAGAAAATTTGTCCAAGGTGATTCCGCTGTGATTCCATTCGCCCTTACCGATGGGTGCCTTGCCTGCTGTCCATATAGTGTCATCGAAGTCGGGTTTAAACCAATTCTCCATCCCGGCGGGCAGTGTGATGTCGCGGAATCGCCTGTCGGTGAACACTTCCAATTTGTCCTTCGTTTCGGTGGCATCGACCGTCACGAAACGCCAGTTTCGCTCCTCTGATAACGGCATGCCAATCGGCTTCCAGAATTTATCCCATTGCCGTTGGTTATTGAGCGTGCCATCTGCTTTCAATGTGTGAGCCGTGCCGACGATGTCGTTATACTCGCGCTGCTTGGGTTCCGCGGCCTCGATGGCACGATCCCAAAAAGGAGCGGTATCTACAGCAACCACGTTCCCCTTGAACTCTGGCATTGCAGCCGGAGCAGCCATCGCTTTGCGGAAATTGACGTTTTCTTCACCGTCCACACCGAGAACGCCGATGACGAATGGCAACTTCGGGGCGGAAAGGTCTTGACGCACGTCGCGGATAAAGTGTGCTAATAGGCGCGAGTATTCATCATAATCGCTATTCGGATAGGTCTGGCCATCGACCAGATCGTTGAAACCCTGAAGCCATACAAAACCCGCAAGCTCATAGCCCTCTTTGGGATCATAAGCAGGGCAGACCCGAGCGGGATCTGCGAGCACCTTTTTCACATGCTCAACCATCATGCGGTAAAACACACCTGAGGCGGCATCCTTGTCTTCATGCCATTTCTTTCGATCGTCCAGCTTGGGAATACCGTGGGCCCCCTGCGGATGCTTGTCCCACTCATCTTGAACCTGCTTAGGCAGCTTGTATGGCCCGGCACTGGGGGGACGAAATTCGGTATTGAGCGACCGGCCGCCCCAAGCGGTCTTGATGATCAAGATGGGTTCCTTTAGCTCTTTCTCCATAGTGATGCCGAAGGTGAATTCAGGCCCGATCTTGTCGCCATTCCTGGTAGGCTGGTCTCCGCGTGCGCCAAAGCCTGCGGTCAATTTCCCTAAGCCCTCGCCATTCGCACTGCCATCGTAAGGCCCAGTCAAATAGGACATCCAAACGTTGTCACATACGCGAGGTGTTTCATCGGGATTGAGCATCTCTTTGAGCAAGGGTGCCGTGGCAGGATCTTTGCCGATGTAGTTAAAGGTGCGGACTTCAGCATGTCCTTCCATGTTCGATTGGCCCGCGAGAATGAACACTTTGAGTGGAGCTTTCGCGGAATCACCGCCCGGCCCCTTTGCTTCTTGCGCGAGGTTGAGCCGAATAAGTTTCGGTCTCTCTGTCGTCGCCTCGATAGCTCGAATCGTGTCCCGCACGCACTTGGCCTTCTGCTTCTTCAGTTCCTCGGGGAAGTCAGGCTCGTCCTTCTCGAAGTAGTTGGCCAGTTCCGTCAATTCGGGTACGACCGCCTTGGCATGCGTGCCGTAGCTGAGCAGGATCGTCATCAGTTCCGGCGTTCGCAACTCGCTTGCCCACGGGTTTTGCTGCCGCGCATACCGGACGCACGCCTGGATGCCTTCTTCGATTCGGTGCTTGGCAAAAAGGCGAAGCCCTTCCACCCGAATTCCGTCGGCGAACATCTCACCACTCGGGGCGGGTTCGGTGATGGCCTGATAAATCGCGGGCAGCAGCGGCTTGATCTCATTGGCGGACAGGTTTTGGTAGACGGAACTGAGACTTCCACGGGCGCGACCGTCCTGGTTCTTCAAGCCGGCTCGCACCGCGTTGTACAGCGCCTCAAGATCGACGCCGTCCAGCGACCCACCGAGCATTCCGTCGCCCTCGAATAATGCGAAGGTGAGATAACGTTGTTGCATGCCGCGGGGATCATTGACCTTGTCCACTTCTGCCAACAATTCCAACAGCTTCGGGACTGCGGGTTTGGCGGCCGGACCGATCCTGGCCAATGCATCTGCCGCTCTGACGCGGAGCCAGAGGTCGTTGTCGTTAAGGCATTGCTGCAACGGTTCCACCGCTGACTCCGCCCGCTGGCCAAGTGTGCTCAGCGCCTGGCAAGCGCCGTAGCGAGCGTCGAGACTGGGAGCGTCGAGCAGTTCGACTATCGTTGGAATCGGTGCCTCTTGACGACGGCCGAGCGCCATCGCGGCCCGCTCTCGAACGATCGGCGACCAACTACCGAGTCGCTCTACGAGTTGATCGAGTGTAAATCTGTCATAAGCGCTGTTGCGGTCTTTGTTGTCCCACCCGCGGCCATCGGCGATCAGAGATTCCGCAGCCACCGTGTCCAGGCTCGGGACGAAGGACTTGCCAGCGCCGGTCAGCCGAATCTTTTTCAGCGGCATGGCGTAGGCCAACAGGTAGGTTCCCGTGGCATCGAAACCATAAAAGCTGTCGTGCTCGTTCTCCGGAGGGCCTTGGTGCGGGTAGCTGCCGTCCCAGTGGCGTGCCAGGTCGAAGTACCAGGTGCCGAACTCCGTCATCCATTCGCCGCTGGCGTTTGGGCCGGACAGTGCGACACTCGGCATCGCCCAGAGCATGTTGAAATAGTTGCCGCAGTGCCCGCAGTCGCGCTCCGGCCCGTGCGCAGCAACACTCATTCGCGAGAAGAACTCGGCACCCTTGGCCTCGCCGAGCGAATTAAAAAGAACCGCCGCCATGCCACACTTGCCGTTATCTTCGTGGCCCTCCATCCACGGAGAGTGATCGCCATATGGGATCGATCCTTTGCCGATGTAGAACCGCAACAACTTCAAGCTGCGTTCGATCGCTTCATCGACCACTACATCCTTCACCCCCGCCTCTCGCGCCAACACCAGCGAGATCGTTAGTACCACTCCGGGTGAGTTCATCATGCCGTAACCGCCCAAGCGGCCGTCTGGGATGGCAAATCCGTGGCCCCAGGAGCCAACCGCACTTTGACCCTTCGCCGCTTCCAGCGCGAGCCGCTTCAGGCCCGGCAGCACCGACTCGTCGCTAGTCGCCAGAGCGTATTCCGAGAGGAAGAGCATGCAGTAGCCGTAGTACCAGGTCTGCATTGATTTGTCGGAGTAGCTGGCCGCCCACTGGGCTTCTTTTTTTAACAGCGGCAAGTACTCGGGGTTCCCACTGGCCAATAAGGCGAGCGCGTTCAGCGACCGAGGGATCGCGTCCATCTCGGAATAGTCTGGCTGCGACATCCGCGCCACCAGCGCCTTGCATCCCTGTTCGAGCAGGAGTTTCGACTTGTCACAGTCGAACGGGGCTGTCACGCCATAGCTGCCGAGCACGCGCAGGTTGAGCACAACCTCGTCCGACTTGCCCGCGCGCCAGCGAGTGAGGGCCAGTTTGCCACCCCCGTCTTTCGATTCGGCCGTCGTGATCGCTTTGCCGAGTTCCGTGCGCGGGTCGAACGAGAAAGGCTTGCCGCCCACACCGAGAATCACGTCACCGACGCGAAACGTATCCGCAGCGGGAGAACCCTGGTCAACTTTCGTGATCAAGATCTGGCGTGCGTCTGTGGTCACCAATCTGTCGCAAAAAATCCAACCGCGTAGCCCTGTCGGCCCGAGGTTCCAATCGTGCCTTGAGTCTGTCGGGATTTTCGCACCCTTGGTGAAGTCAGGAACGACGACCGTGTCTTGCGCGGTGGCTGAGTTAGTCGGCGTCAAGGCTGCTATCACGAGGAACGTCACGATTCGCACCAGGGTTTTGATCATCATCTCATTGTCAGTGGCGTTAGAGGATTGCTAGTAGGAAATCTGATTTCCTGGTTGGTTCGCTTGGATTGTCTGGCGGTGATAATGTTAGCGGTCGGGTTCGTCCATCATAACGGCCAATTCTGTATTTCTGCACAAACGACTTATCGAGGGCTGAGCCCTGGTAGGTGATCGTTGTGACGTTGGGACCGTTGACCTCAGGGTTGACGCTGGCTGCTGCGGGAAAATCAACCGAGCAGCTGTTGCGGACAATCGGAATCCGATGCTGAAGCATTGACTAGCCATCTGCGCTCGATAGCTGCGGGTCGCTAGTCTGCAGTTGGCGGCGTCCTTGATCCAGCCGCCGCCCCGGATCACCCGATCGAGACCTATTTCCTTCGCAAGCGGATCCGTTCCGCCAGGCAATTCCACGGAATAACAATCCTGAACCCACTCCCAGGCATTCCCGTTCATGTCGTGCAGGCCCCAGGCATTCGCCTTCTTAGTGCCTACCGGTTTCGTATAACCGCCGCAGTTGCCTTCGTACCACGCCACATCATCCAGGCTGCCTCCTGGATACAGTCCTGCCTCACCCGCTCGCGCCGCGTATTCATACTGCGCTTCGGTCGGCAAAGACATTTTCCCGCCATCTTCGTTCCCAAGCGTGGCATTGACCTTCTCCATAAACATCTGCGCATCCTCCCAACTGACGCCCACGACCGGGCGATTGGCACCCTTGGTGCTCTCGGGATGAGGCTTACCGTAGGGGCCTATCCCATCAAGCGGATTGCTCCCCATCACCGCCGCCCACTGCGACTGGGTCACCTCGGTTTTTGAGATCCAAAAGCTCTTGCTCAGGGTGACTTTGGCCTGATCTTCGTCTCTGCTGTCTCTGCCCTCCTCGGATTTCGGGCTGCCCATCATGAACTCACCCGGTGGGCACCAACAGAAGGTCATTTTCACGTCGGGCGCGATCTCGAACTCACGCTCCTCGCCGGCACGGCTTCCCTTGAGCTTTGCGTAAGCCCCGTCGCCAGCGATATCGACGATCTCTCGCTTGGCTGCATTTTCTTGTGCCGTTGCGAGGCTTGCCATGGCAACGATGACAGCGAGTGCTTTCGCTAGTGTTCTCATCTATGTGGTTCCGTTTGGTGATTCTACATTTCGGTCTGAACTCAAAGTGGGTTACGAACGTGAGTTCGATGAAATCATGGTCGAGGATTCAAAAAAGTGTTTGTTTCAAAAAAATAGCCGATGGTTTCGTTTGAGCGTGAGGACAAGAAATCGTGTGAGGAAACATTTCTCATGACAAGCGTCTCTTGCTTGGCTTGTTCTAACACGCATGGAACCATTTATGCGAGCTGCTGCAGGGGAATGAGCAATCACGCGGCGGAGACGGGCTGTGGATTTCCTGCACTCAGCCGACTCACAGCTTGTGTAAACTACAGATAGGTAACCGTTGATGGGGTGATTCGGACCAGCTCATAGAAACTCCAGACTATGGTCGTGTTTCACTTTTTTCTTGCCAGACCTTGGCTCCCTCGTGATCACCTAGTTCTCGATGAACCCGGACAAGTCGATCAGCCAAACTGCTGAACAACTTTTTACTCATAGCTTCAAATTCAGGCAACTGATTGTATTTGCTCGGGTATTTTTCTGCATCAGCCAAGCATTCGACGGCTTGCAACAGCAACTCTTTCGTCTTTAGGTGCTCGCCCCGATGACTAGAGAGATGAGCCAGATCAGACAAGATGTTAGAACGTCGCGTACCATGTAATGAATGGCGGTTGAGGACATTGAGCGCCCTACGCAGCAACTGCTCGGCTTGGTCCATTTTACCGTTCCGTTGAAGGCAGCTCGCAAGTAGCCGTAAGTCATCTACCGCTGGAGCAGTTGCCGTTACTGGACGTGCAATTATAGGCGCGAGCGCTTCTTCGATGGGCACTGACGCAGAATCTTGTACCTCACCGGGCGGCGCCATCAGACAAGCGACGGCATAAGCGAATTGTGTTTTCAATCGCTCGTCGTCGGTGATGCCGCTTTGGTTTCCGAGATCGCAGGCTTCGGCCAGAGATCGCTTTGCCTCGCTGAAACGATCAAGCCGAAGGCAAGCTAAACCAAATTGGCTCAGCGCTTGCTGTAGTTTTGATGTATTCTTTTGTTGTCGATAAGATGCGATCGCTTGCAGCATGAGTTCGTCCGCTTCCGAAGTTTGGCCAAGTCGGACGCGTAAGTTACCCAACCGAGCCTGATACTCAGCGATCCCTGCGGCGGAGTCACCCTGGGAGTGCTGCTCCAATTTCAGGCGGAGCTGATAACGAACGACGGCCTGCTCGTACATTCCCAATATGCTCAATATGGTGGCCACATTGTGAAGTGCATTCAGCGTGTCTGTGTGTTGTTCCCCAAGTAAACGCTGCCTGCCCAAATGAGTTTCCTCGTAGCAATCAAGCGCATCCCACCAGCGGAATTGCTGGACGTATAATTGAGCCAGGCTGGCGATGTATTGAAGCGTTTCGACATTCTGATCAACCTGGTTTCTCTTCAATTCAGCAACGAACTCCTCAAGCAGGCTAGTCGCTTCATCGAAGCGGCCAATGCTTGAGTACGATCGCACCAACAAGAGTTTTACCTGACCCTTGATTTCGGGCTGGTCTCCGTACTTTTCATGGTTTCCATTCAGTCGCTTCCGGGCTCGGTCAAGAAGCTCGCCAAGTGTGAGGTTGGGATCGCTCACTGCACCCGGTACCAACAGGCTCGTCCCTTTTTCCAGGCCGAGCAAATCGGTTTGCAAAAACTCGTCCATGACGCGCAACTTTTTGGCTTCTACTTGAGCGATGCGTTCCGACTGCATTGCCTTTTCGGCCTGCTCTTTGGCTAGTTTTCGCTCTTCGTTAGCAATTCGTTCCGCCTTCGTGGCTCTCCATGCCTGCCACGTCGTTCCGGCTAATCCTAAAACCAGAGCAACCGTGACCAGCACACAAGTGAGAACTGCAAACTTGTTTCGCTTGAACGTCTTTTGAAGGCGATACATGATCGACGGTGGGCACGCCAAAACGATCTCTCCATTCAGATAGCTGTGAATGTCCTTAGCCATTTCTCCTGGAGACGGATAGCGACGCGTCCGATCCTTTTCGAGCGCTTTCATCACGATCCAATCCAGTTCTCCCCGCACAAGCCGGGAGAGTCTTTGGCGTTCTTCTTGAGAGCTCTGCGCCTGCTCGGAACCCTTGGGAACATCGCTATTGTCCCCTATCAAATCCGACAGTCTCGTACTCGGCAGCGGTGGATCTTCCTCGCGGATGATTCTCAGCATTTCATCCCAAGCTACGGTCCGCAATCGTTCTCTAGCGATGGGAGTGCTGCCGGTAATGAGTTCATAAAAGAGAACACCCAGGCTGTAGACATCCGATCTCACGTCCACGTCCAACTGGTTCATTCGAGATTGCTCGGGACTCATGTACTCCAACGTTCCGACGACTTGGCCAAAGCCGGTGAACATGGTGATCTCGGTCAATGGGCTTTGAGTTGCTTTTGCCACTCCAAAATCGATGACTTTGGCAACGGGTCGGCCATCGTACTCCGCCACCAGCACATTGGAGGGCTTCAAATCGCGGTGAATAATCCCTTTTTGATGGGCGTGATGAATGGCATGACAAACGGTCATCAACAGTTCGAGCTTCTCGCGAATGGAAAGTTGCTGTTCCTGGCAGTATTGAGTAATTGAGAGTCCCCTGACCAATTCCATCACGAAGTAGGGTCGTCCCATTTCGGTCGCACCAGCATCAAACACCTTCGCAATGTTTGGGTGCTCCATCATCGACAGCGCCTGTCGCTCTGCATCAAACCGAGCCAAAACCTGCTTGGAGTCAGCGCCCGGCTTAATGATCTTGAGGGCTACCTTGCGACGGAGTGGGACCGATTGCTCCGCCATGTACACCACCCCCATCCCGCCTTCGCCGATTTTCTGAAGCAATTTGTAGGGGCCAATCTGCTCACCCAGGCTTGGCTCGTTCGGAGGCGAGAAGAGTTCTTTGTCGATGACGAGTCCGTCGGTAGAGTCTGCCTTTAGCAAGTCACGCACTAGCCCCTGCATTTCGAGATCGGGGCATAGTTCGGCGAGCAAGCTCTCTTGGCGAGATTTGGGAGCTTCCGTGACTAGCTGAAAGATCTGTTCCAATGACTCGATATTGGGTTCAACGTTGTTTAGTGGCATAAAAGTTTCATCACCCATCAACGAGATTGGCTAGCGCGAATGCAGGACTGAGACTGATGCAAACTATACGCGGAGAATGACTAGGGCACCCTTCAAAATTATTTACCCATTTTCGAATGCAACCAAGCTCTCGCGAATCGCCAACGTCTTTCCACGGAAGAGAGGCTGACTCCTAGTACATCAGCGCACTCCGGAAACGTTAATCCCGAGAAAAAGTGGAGTTTAATGATTTCGGCGTGTTCGACTGATTGGCGTTCGAGCTCGGTCAGGGCGTCATGCAAGTCAAGTAAATCCACATCCCACTCAGGTTCCGCCAGTGAAATTCCGGAGAGCGGTTGCCGTACCATTTTCCCACCGCGTTTTTCTTGATTTCGACGTCGTGCTGCATCGATCAAAATTCGCCGCATGGCCTCCCCGGCGACGCCGAAAAAATGGCGGCGGTCGCGCCACTCGCTTTCGTGCCGCATGAGCCTGAGATACGCCTCGTTTACCAACGACGAGGCTTGCAACCGGTAGTCGTTTTTTTCACAGAGTCGCTTTCGAGCCAGGGACTTCAGATTTTCATAGACCAATTGATAAAGGTCGTCCTGACTCTCAGGCAAATACTGCAGAAGCGAAGTCACCGATTCCTTAACTAGTTCATCGTTACGCTCTGAATCAGCCATTGGCATCTCCTTAGGTGAGGCAAACGGACTCTTCACTCCCGAAAGGCTGGTCACTGTGAAAAATGACCCTTAGGCAAGGTGCCCGAATTCTTTGGGACCTTGCTTTGCATTTGGTGGACTTCGTCAATTATCTCAATTTAGTGAAGGGTTCGATAGTCAGACTACGCGAAGACCAGTGTACTTTAAATCGGAGTCAAGCCATGCCATGCCATTCATCCAAAATTCGCCAAGCCTTCACGCTGGTGGAGCTACTGGTACTCATTTCCATTCTGGGAATCCTGATGGGCTTGCTGTTGCCAGCGGTCCAGCAAGCACGCGAGGCGGCCAGACGGATCAACTGCGGTAACAACTTAAAACAGCAGGGCTTGGCGCTGCAGCACTTCGAATCCACCTTCAAGTTCTTCCCCGCCGGAGCAGAAGCAAACACCTTGCACTCCTGGTCTACTCGGGTCTTGCCCTATTTGGAGCAAGGCGGCCTTTACCAACGGATCGACTTCAAGGCGGCCTGGGATTCTCCGATGAACGCGGCAAGGACTCGACAGAATTTGTCGGTCTTTAATTGCCCAAACACCTGGAAGAACTACGCTGGTTCAACCGACTACTGCGGCATCAGCGGCTCGTCGCACAAAGCCACGGGAGATGTCGGTCGCAATGGCATCCTGTTTACGCTCGATCGAGGCGAGAGGCCCGTTGCCATCTCTTCCATTACCGACGGAACCAGCAACACCATCGCCATCGCCGAAGCCATCGCAGTTGGTGAGGACAACTACGGCTTCTGGTCCTGTGGAGCACATTGCCTCGGTCACGATGAAGGTTCCATCAACAATCGACGCGGCAGTTTGGATGAAATCGCCAGTTTGCATCCCGGCGGTGCCAACGCGGTCTTCGCGGATGGCTCTGTGCATTTCTTGAGCGAGACATTGTCTTTGGATATCGTCGCCGCTTTCTGCACCCGGAACAACCAAGAGGTTGTTTCCGGCTTTTGATCCTTGCCTTTTTTGTCCTGCGTTCTCGCTGTTGGCCGGGGGTACCGACTGCCGCGAGACGCGCTTTTGAAGAGGAATTAGTGATGAATCGTTTTCTGATGATGACCGCATTGGTCGTAGTTGGCAGCAGTCTCACCGGCTGCATTGAAGTCTCTCCCAATACGGGTGGCGGTCCGGGTGGAATTCGGACCAACAATGTCAATACCACGAACGCGAACTCCCAGATACGTTTGTGGATACTAACTGAGGAGCAGATCGCGTCACCACCAACGACGAAAATGGAAGCCATGCGGCTGGAAAATGGGGGAGTTGTGCAGCCGCGGTTTCGAACGTTTACCTTCAGTCGAAATCCTGGTACTTACTTTGTCGTTGCCAGCAATGAAGCCCACTACCAAAGTCTGACGAATACCGAACCGTTTGAACCGGGGATCGACTTCTCCCTACTCGAGGTTGCCGTCGAAGACGAATTGGTTCCAGTCTCGGTCCGTAACACCGCTACGGCAACGCGTCTTCCGGAAATCACCAGTCCGTAAAAGGATGGCTCTCTGAAGTCCGCGGCACACCGTCGAATCTACTTGCTGACGGCTTGCCTCTATAAGAAATAACCGCTCACCGGCGATGTCGGTGAACGGTTAAATCCGGGCGGGTATTCAAATGAAATGCAACAAATCCGCGAATTGCTTGGATTCATTGAGAAACTGGTATAGGTAAAAACTTCGTTGAGAGGGTCGACTGGTGTTTGCCTTTGCGCTGGAAGACGTAAAGCGACAGACGACTTTCGAGAGTCACACCAAGTATCGATGCGATGAGTTCTCGCGATTTCGACTTGGTCAGCAAGCGACCATCTGAGGTCACGCTGATGAGTTGCTCGATCTCGACTGGTTTGCAATCGACGATCTTGGCACTCGCATCAAACTTCTGGTCACGCCGTTTGCTGTTCAGATCCAACCATAGAAACGTGGATCTCGCATGGGCAGCTGCGTCGTGTAGTGCTTCGGTGATCAAGTCGCTTTCAATGTGCAGCTACATGTAGACCGGCCTCGACTGAAGCTCCAGCGCCAAGTTACCCAAAAACCACACTCGACGACTACTGTCGAGCCATTCCGGCTTTCGGCTGAGACTCAGCGCAGCGTTCAACTCCGTTGCGAGTTGTCTGCTGTTGAGCTGGTGGCAAATCACATCGGCGCGGGGAACCTCTTTCGATTCACCGGTACTTTCACAGAACGCCGCGAACTGCTCATCGCTTTCAATGACCTTGAAAGTCGACCATGGCGTAAGACCCGGCAATCGCGATGCAACGATGTTCGTCGCGTCGAGAAAGCGGCTTAGCGGCTCAAACGCCACCCCGAGCCGCTCATGCCAAACATCCTTGACATCCGTGAGCAATGGCGATTCCTCAATTGCTCGCCACAGCTTTGTCATCCTTGTTCACTCCTTTTGCTGCCCTTGCACCCGTCTTCATGACAAACCTCCGCAGCTGCAGCCACTGCTCCACGTGGCGTGCGTTTTCATCGCGTGTGTATGCCGAAGAATTGCCGGTATACAACGACAGCGTCCGACGTGCTTTGATGTGACGATACTTGATCCGAAAGGTCGCGCGATCCAACGGACCTTCGGCTTGAAACGTTCCACCACGCCACTTGAGATCTGCGAAGAAATCGTCGGCACCATGAATGATGTAGCGATTGAACGGTCCACCCAGTAGAACGCGATAGTTGAGCAAGACGATCTCTTCGATGGCATCGATCTCGCCCGGTGACAATGCGTCCTCACCAAATTCCGACAACGGTGCGAGTGTATAACGCGAGAAGATTCCGAAGTATTGCGGATCGTCGAATAGGCGATCACTTTTCCACTCATGTTGAAACGCATCCTTGGGGCTCGAAAAGACCAGCGTCTCCAAATTGCTAGCTTTAGTTAATGTAATGGGAGTATTGAACTGCACCCCTGTGACACGTTTGGTTACGGCCGGATGCGAAATTTTGGAAAAGTGCACTTTTCGCCGGAAAAAACCGACCAAAGAATTTTTCAGAATTGATCCGCAGACTCTGCCAGAGCGTCCATTTGGATGCCAACCTCGTCGCAAATTTCCCTCCACGTCCCCCGCTGATCCTCCCAGCGGAGCATGGCTGCGATCGGACGCAGCCGCTTCTCGTGGATCTCGGGTTTGCCTTGCGTGCCTGACGGGTTGTGTAGGGCTTCCTGGATGTCGGGCGCGAGCTGGTTGAGCGCTCTGATTAGTCATTACGGACGGCGAAGGCGATCAGCCAGGAGAGTCGAGCGATCTGATAGTCTCTCGGTAAACATCCGAAACAAGTTGTAACGACTTGACACATTGAGCTAGTTCCTTGCTAGACATCATCGTTGCCCGCTCGTCAAGCGCGACTGCCATCTTTCGATAGATCGAGCCGATTTGAGTGAAAAGCTTAGGAGTTGGTTCAATAAGGACAACTCTTCGATCTTTCGGATCTCGTGTCCGAATCACAAGGCTTTTTGATTCCAGTCGGTCAATCAGTGTAGTAATCGCTCCTGTCGTCAACCCCAATGATTTCGCTATTTCACCAGCTTGTAGTGGTCCACTTTCTAGTCGATTCAATGCACGTAGATCACTTTTGGAAATACCAGCGATCTCAGCCACCATCTGATCAAAGTCCTCGATTGCCCCGTAAAGTTGCCGGCACGCTTGTATCAGCTCTGAATCAGGTGGTCGAGTTTTTTCTTCGTTGCTCATGATTTTTCGCTCGAGGGCTTGACTAGCCGTTATCTTAATGATGAAGTATCTTGACGGTCAAGATACATAGGCTTCAATGCCGCAGAAAGCATGCCCTTGAATGTTGCCAACTCTTGAATCAGGAACCAATGATGACAATTTTGATCGTTTTTATCAGCTTTTTTGCTTTCCTTGCCATGATGATCGGCATTCTATCAGCCTTATCGACTACCAAAGTGGAGTACGAAGAGAAGGTTGAAATTAATGCACCAGCCAGCGAAGTGTTCGAAAATATCAGTGTACAGGACCGCCTCATGCGTTGGTCCGCTTGGCCCAAGGAAACAGGATCAAAGTGTGCCGTCGAGGTAGCAGGTCGAGTTTATGCACACGACGGTGAACTAGGCACCAAAACAGTATTTTTTTCGAAGGGAAAGCGATTCGGTTATCAGGAGATTGTAGAGCTTGAAACGGACCATCTTGTTCGATTCAAGCTTGACAGTAAGGGCCCGCCTCACACGCCCACGTTGACTTTTCACATCGATGCGATCGGTCCTGATAAGTGCCTTGTCCGCCTTCATTTCGTCAACTTACTTCCGAGGCCGTTCAATGCTTTGTGGCGATTCGCCGGGCTGTCGAAGTGGACGCGATCAATGCAGCTTAAGGACTTGGCCGGACTCAAAGCATTTAGTGAACCGCCGCATTTGGATGCTGATGGACGAATAGTAGGTCGCGTCCCCACGGCCGTAAATCCATACGCTTTTAGTGGCTAACGTCGATGTTTCTACTAGATATTTATCTCCAAAACTAAAGCGAGAGTGCTGCATGTCTGTAGGAGAAGCTTACAGCTTTGAAAGTCATTTAGAGGTTATTGACTATGGGAGAATGGAGTACCGTGTTATCTATCTGCCCGTAGAACTGGTGTCACGACTTACGTTTGACAAAGGCCAAAGACTTCGAATATGCGGGACACTGAACGGGACAATGATTTCAGGCGCCATCAACCCGTCAAAAAGCGGGCATTACATCATGGTCTCGAAGAAGCTTCAGCGCATATGTGCACTCAACGTTGGGGATGCAGCTTTTATCGAGTTTGAAATCGATTCAGCGGAAGCAGTTGACATTCCCGCTGAATTGGAAAGAGCATTATGGGCTAATGATGCAGCTCGTAAAGCCTGGAGCTTACTTACGCCTGGAAAGAAACGCGGCCATTGTCACCTAGTGAATTCCGCGAAACTGAGCAAGACGAAACAAAAGAGAATTGAGGAGCTTATCGATCTCCTCACTTCAACCCAAACGCAGACTTAAATGTCTAGCGACAACTGCTTTTCCTCAGCTGGCGACATGAAAAATCCCCGGCATGAGTTGAAATGCTAGCGTTGCTTTTGATGGGATTCTGCGACAACTAGAATTCTATCAATCGCGGTTAAGCATTAAGCCACTTTCGCGGGCTGGCTTTGTGTGTGGTTACAGTTTTCGTGGAGCTGTGATGCCGTCGGTAGGGTTGCTTGTTTGTGACCGCTGGTTGCTGGGCATCTTGGACGAAAGCTCTTT